>JALNZC010000051.1 GCA_023229525.1 Bacteroidales bacterium | reverse complement strand
TCTTAGAAAACTTATGACCAAGTTATTAACATAATATATTGAATATCAAATAGATAAAAAATTGTCATGTACTAAGATAACTTTTATAAAAACTCAGGAAAACCTAACATGTATACAATCTATAATTTGTATCCAATTATTTGTCTGTTTTCAATTTTTCCATCAGACTCTTATCAATCATCCTTCATGCTCTGTCCATGCTTTCATCAGTTAAGCGTCAGATAAGGATCAGATAAGCGTTTAGCTTCATTAAGCTTTTTATCTTACTGATCTCCGGCAAACATTGGGATTTTATTGACGAAAAATCTGGGATTGGGTTTTATAGTGAGGGATCAAATGGATTAATTTTTTCGGTATCTTGCCGTTGCAAATAATCGGATCGGCGAGTCAGCCCAAAAATATCTGAATGAAAAAGAAACACATCCTTCTGTTGGTTTCTTCGGTCATACTAATATTGATTCTTTCCGTACTATGGATTGTTTTAAAACGACATGATCAAAAAGATGATCGGGCTACCGCGATTCAAAGACAAACGTTAAAGGGGTTGTTAGACTCCATTAATACAAATTATTATAAAATTCCTGTAAAGCGGTTAGGTTATATCAATAAAGCCATTGTTATTGCAACTGCTTTACACGACAGTAATGCCCTGGCAAAATCCTTTTATTACAAAGCATCCTGTTATCTTGATCTCGGGAAACCGGATAGTGTTATGCCCTATTGTAAAAAAGCACAGATAATGGCCGGGTTATTGAAAAATAAAATATTGATAGCAAAAGCTTATAACGTAATTGCCAACTTATACCTCGATAAGGACGATTATTATAGAGCCATGGTTGCATTGAAGGCGGCATTAAATATTTTTGAAGAGACGGGCGATAAACATGATATCGGGGTAGTTTATAACGGACTGGGGTTGGTATACTCCAATTTAAAAGAGTATGATAAATCAATCACTTATTACAACAAAGCTGATGAGATTTTCCGGAACTTGGGCAAAGAAAGAGAACAGGCAGTAATAAAACTGAATATTGCGGGATGCTACGTTGAGAAAAACAATGTGGCCAAAGCCAATTATTATTATAAACAATCCCTGCAAACTTTCAGTAAGATCCAGGATTCCGTCCAGATTGTGTCCACCTATATCAATATGAGCAATGCCTGCAGAAAAAATGGCAATTTACGGGAGGCTGCGGATTTCCTTGACCGGGCAATTCACCTATCGAAAGATATGAATAATCAAAGATTGACGGGGAGTGCACTCTATAATCGGGGGGCTTTATTTTTTGATACCGGTAACCACGAAAAAGCCGAGGAATATGTAAAAAACGGGTTGGTTATTTTTAAGAAAATCGGATTGAAGGAAGGGGAGATGTTGGCGCTCAGGTCATTGTCGGAAATCTATGAAAAAAAGTACAACCATAAACTCTCCTTGGAATTCTACAAAGAGTTCATCAATATTCAGAACGAAATTCTCAATGGAGAGACCCGTAAGCAAATTGCTGACCTTCAATGGAAATATGACCTTCAGAAAAAAGAATATGAAATAAAAATCCTTCAGGAGAAATATAATGTGACAAAAAAACAATCCCTTTTTTTATCTGTCTCTTTTGGATTATTCGTGCTATTGGTCATCCTGATCGGTGTTTTAATCCGGCTGGTTTATAAAAACCTGAAAAAATCTGTTAGGCTCACAGAATTGGAAAACCTGCACCTGAACGAAAAAATGATTGCCGATCAAAAAATAAATCACCTCGAAAACCTTCGTTTAACATCCGAGATCGAAGCGATGAACAGGGAACTTACATCTTCTTCACTTCAACTTATTTCAAAAAATGAAATTTTAGTTGATATTAATAACCTGAATGAACTGTACTTCAGAAAAGATGCCATTGGCCGGGAACCCTATAACGACCTGAAAAATATTTTAAAAGAAAATCTCAATCAGGATAAGGATTGGACTCATTTTAAGGAACTGTTTGTAAAAGTCCACCGTAATTTCTTTAGCGATATTAAAAACCGTTATCCTGAAATAACTGAAAATGAACTGAGGATGTGCGCATACCTGAGAATTAATCTCAGAAATCATGAAATCGCCAAGATGTTAAACATTCAGCCCGAATCGGTAAAAACAATACGTTATCATATCCGTAAAAAATTGAAAATTGATAAAGATATCATCCTTGAGGATTTCATCCGAAGCATATAACAAAACATCAAATTCTTCTCATCCACTACTTGTTTTACCGGAATTACACTTGCCTAATACCTGGTTTTAGAGTCTAATACATTAGCTTTCAAAACTTAAGACAGCAATTCCCCAAGAACAATAAAATTGTTCCCGTCTACCATTCTATTACCGTATAAATTAGGATACCGGCTCCTAACGGATATACATTTGTTTTAAGTTCCAAAGTCAATTTGGCCGAAATTAATTTTTTATAAAACTAAAAACTTCGATTTATGAAAAAACTACTTTTAATCTTATGCTACTTCCTGATTATGGGCCAATGTATGAGCCAATCGTATCAGTCACATGAATTCGCTGATGGAACAAAAAGTTACTACTTAACGGGTAATATTGGAGTTATATCCACTTTAAGCGGAAAGAATTTCAACGGTGACCTGATTCCGGATATTAAATTTATAAAAAAATCAAATTCTGCCCCCATTCAGAATTACCATATCATGAACAATCTTGGCCCAGTAATATCGCATCATGTTACCTTACGGTTTGATATTATGACATTTAGTGTAATTATGACAAGCGACAACAACAGTTATGGAGATTTTAACTGGTCAAGTGGACATACAGTTGCCGAAATAGACGCTCAGGAAGGAGTTTATGATATCATGATTAATACATACGATTTCATGAATTCCGGGGACGAAATGTATGTTTTCCTGCACGGACTTAATATAATTGCAGATATTGATACAACTATAAACCTTTCAGAGCGGGCTGATAAATACGTTTATTTTCATGGGATGGATGAAAATCATGTACTTCTTTTACCTGATGATACCACACTAATAACAAATGAAAAGCAAATCAATGTTGAGTTCCCTGCTCCTTTTGTTTTTCAGTCGGCGGCAGGTGGGATGAGTGGCTTTCCAAAAGATTATGTAAGATTCTCTGATGTCAGTCCAGATTATAAAATCAGGTTTGGCCAAAGTAATGTTAAGCAAGGAAAAATGTACGTGCTTGACCTTGGTCATCTGAATGGTATTTCCGCCGATACTATTCTTGAGAGCAATCCGGATACATATAAAAAAATGACCAACGTTTTTTTCGAATCTCCAAGTGCTAAAGATGATTATCTGAATTTTCATACAGGAGTTATATCCAGATTACGTGATGATCCATACTATTGGATGTATTCAACTTTCGAGGACTATAGTACGGCATATCCTTCAAAAAATTTGGATTCACTTAGTATTTATTTGAATAACATTTTTAAGGATACCAATCTTACTAACTATGTTGCTGCAGTTGATTTCTGGGAAGATGTTCCGGGATATGACAAACCCGAAAAGAGAATTTGGGGCAAACCGTTTTACATTACCACAGGGGACACCATCCAGTATTGCTGGTTTTATCCTCCGGCAAAGGCAGACTATAATTTGCTCAATAATTCCATTGTGAAGTTCGGTAATTCTGCACCATACATAAATACGTACAGCGTTAATAATGCTACCAGCATTTTCAACTATACGGATGTTTGCGGACAAGGTAATGATATCCGCAAAATGGATAATTATTCAAGCCTTTATTATATAAAACAAGGCACAGATGTTTTACAATCGGATACCCTTTTTAAATTTGAGCAACCATACTCCATTCCTTCTTCCGGACCATACTCTTTTTCGATTACAGATAGTAACTATTATATCAAAAGACTACAGGGGAAAATTACCTCACAGAACAATTTTAATATTCCCACAAATGATCCGAACCCCCCGGTATTGACCTCCTTTAAAATTTTAAATTCTGATGGTATTATTAATGAATCATTCTCGTATACCTCTCCGGCAAGCCTTCACTTTACTGCTGCTGATTTTATTGACAACAATATTACCAGTATTGGTGCAGCTTATTTGTACTATAAAAAGTATGATGACGCTACCTGGATTAACATACCTATTCAAGAGAGACCCGAATACTTTGATTCTGTTTTTCAATACGGTCAATATTTTACGAGCGATTTAACACCAATTATTAATTCCTGTACTGATACTACCTTTATTGATTTGAGATTGGTGTTAACTGATGCATTATCGAATATTACCCGGGAAACTTTTCATCCTGCTTTCCAGGTTATAGGCGCGGGTGTGGGTATCAAGGAAAACATATCAAAGAAAGATGACCTAAACCTGAAGATTTCTCCCAATCCTGTCACTGAAAGGTCAATTATTTCCTTCAACCTTTCCGGGAAATCGAACGTCAGGATAACCCTTACTTCATTGTCCGGTCAAAATGTCGGAATGGTTTTGGACAAGAACCTTGAACCGGGCAAACACACCATCAACCTTTTCGGTACAAAAGGGAAATTTTCTGATCTATCCAATGGATTTTACTTATTAAGACTTGAAACCGGTACCACGGTCGAAACGATTAAACTCATTGCTTATTAATTCCAGGCAATAAGTACTCAATATGTAATTGGCGGTCCAACCGGCTGTGCGACTAAATCCGGATTATTATCATCAACCGTAGGTTTGTTTGTGGTTTGGAACCGCCCCGAAAATGGGGCGGTTCTTTTATTCTTTCTGAAATCCTCATCTTGTTATTTTAATGTTTTCTTATAATATCGATTTTCTTGATTGAGCGATTTTAAATTTCTGCTAAGAAAACATTCCTGCCCTTAAGAACGGTTTTTATCTGTTGAAGGTTTTCGAGTTTGATCAAACCGGTTACATACCTGAAGCCTTCCGAGTTATACCGTTCCCTGATCTCCTCAAACCGGAAAAGGGAAAGGTCACTTTCATGGTTATACCTGAGATAAACGGGCACGATGGCCTGATTGCTGAAGGTCAGCCCGTTCGTTAGTTTCATTTTTTTGTACTCGTAACGGTAGTTGTAACTCCGGGCGGTGATGTCGGAGAGTACTGCCGATCCGGTCGGATAAGCCCCGGCGCCCTTTCCGAACATAAACTGTTTATCGTAAAAAGCCCCTTTGATGACCACCCCGTTAAATTCGTCCTCCACGTTGTATATATACTTATCCGGCGAAACCATCCTCGGCATTACGTAAAGGGATAACCTGTTGTCCGGGCTCTTTTTAACCTGTGCCACCAGCTTGATCTTCCTGCCTTTTTCACGTGCAAACTGCATATCCTGCCCGTTAATGTTTGATATCCCTGAATTGAAAACCTCACCGGGCGAAACATATACGCCAAAAGCATGTACCGTTATGATCACAAGTTTATATAACGCATCCAGTCCGCCCACATCAAATACAGGATCGCTTTCCGCAAAACCAAGTTCCTGGGCCTGGCACAACGCCTCGGTATAATCAAGTCCCTGGTTGAACATTTTCGACAGGATATAATTGGATGAGCCGTTGAGAATTCCGGTGACACTTTGCAGCAGATCGTTGTCGTAATACTCCTCGAGATTCCGTATCACCGGAATGCTTCCGCAAGCAGAAGCATCGTACAACAGGCCGACACCATGTTTTTGCTGGATACTTATAAACTCGGGGAGATGGGCCGCCAGCATTTTTTTGTTTCCCGAGACCACACTTTTCCCCTTTTCCAGCGCGGATTTAACGATCAGGTAAGCGGCTTCCGCGTCATCAATGAGTTCCACCACAAGATTGATGTCCCGGTCTTTGAGAATATCATCGGGGTCATAAGTGAACATTCCGGGAGGCAGAGGCCGCTGTTTGTTCCTGTTTTTAATGCAAATCTTTGAAATGACGGCCTGGGTGGCGCGACTTTGTTTGAGTACTTCGTACAGGCCGTGACCTACAACGCCAAAGCCGAATAAACCGATGTTAAGTTGCTGATTCATATTTTTCTGATTTATAGAATTGATGGATAATACGGGTTAACTGGTCATGTTCGATCAAAAAACCATCATGGCCATAGGCTGAATTAATTTCGAAATACAAGCTGTCCGGAATATGGCGGACCAGGTTTTTCTGATCTTCGGGCGGAAATAACAGATCGGAGGAGATCCCCACGACCAGGGTTTTTGCCCTGATCCGTCCCAGCGCTTTCGCGATGTTCTCCCTTTCCCGCGCCACATTATGAGTGTCCATGGCACGGGTAAGCAGATGGTACGACCAGGCATTGAAGCGTTTAACCAGTTTTTCACCCTGGTATTCCTGGTATGATGCCGCTTTGAAACAGCCTGTTTTATTCATATCCGTTTCTTTCTGCGTATAATTATACGTCTGCCCGTTGCGGTAACTCAGCAGGGCGATGGCCCTTGCCGCTTTGAGCCCCGATAATCCGCCGCCTGGCCATCCTTCGTAAAAGGTGCAATCGGCTTCGATGGCCATCCTTTGCGACTGGTTAAAAGCAATGGCCCAGGGTGACAGCGCCGCGCTTGTAGCGAGAAGGATCAGGTTTTCGAACAGATCAGGCCTTCTGATGGCCCATTCAAGCGCCTGATGGCCCCCAAGCGAACCCCCTATCACCGTGTTGATTGCCGGGATGTCAAGATGTTTACGCAGTAATTCGTGTGCCGAGACCATGTCGCGGACCGTTATTTTCGGAAATTCCCTGTACCAAGGCCTGGCGGTTGACGGATTGACGGAAAGCGGGCCGCTGGTTCCATAACAGGATCCGAGGATATTGGCGCATACGATAAAATGGTGGGCCGGATCATACAATTTGTCCATCCCCACCAGCCCCGGCCACCAATCCAGCGGATCTGAATTGGCGGTGAGGGCATGGCATATCCAGACTGCATTGTCCTTTGAATCATTCAATCTGCCATAGGTATGATAACCAATGGTTATTTCCGGCAAAACGCCGCCCAGTTCAAGCGGAAAGGGGTTCCGGGAAGTAAATGTTTTAAGTGATTCTGCCATAATGAGTATTATTTAATTATGAAAACGCTTGCTCAAAATCTGCAATGATGTCGTCGATGTGTTCGATACCGACTGAAACCCTTAACAAGGAAGGCAACACACCTGCTGCCAGCTGATCTTCAGCCGGAAGTTGCTGATGGGTAGTTGCCGATGGTTGAATGATCAGAGTGCGGGTGTCGCCTACGTTTGCCAGGTGGCTCACCAGCTTCAGATTTTCCACGAACCGGCTGGTCTGTGATTTATCTCCTTTGATCACAAAGGACAATACGCCGCCAAATCCCTTTTTCAGGTACTTCGACGCAAGCGGGTAATCCAGACTTTCCTTTAACCCGGGATAATTTACCTGTTCAACCTGTGGATGATGTTGTAAATATTTTGCAAGCGCCAGGGTGTTTTCCACATGCCGTTCCATGCGCAGCGAAAGGGTTTCCAATCCCTGGATCAGCAGAAAGGAGTTGAACGGGCTTAAGCACGGACCAAAATCGCGCAATCCTTCTACCCTTGCCCGGATGATAAAGGCGATGTTCCCAAAGGGAGACCCTGTGCCGAATACTTCCCAGAATTTCAATCCGTGATATCCTTCCGAAGGTTGGGTGAATTGGGGATATTTTCCATTCCCCCAGTTATAATTTCCGCCATCTACGATCACCCCGCCAATGCTGTTGCCATGGCCCCCGATCCATTTGGTGGCCGATTCCACCACGATATGGGCCCCGTATTCCAACGGTCTGAATAAATATCCTGCCCCTGCAAAAGTGTTGTCAACGATCAAAGGCAGGTCGTATGTTTTTGACAAGGCAGCAAAGGCATCGAAATCGGGAACCACAAATCCCGGATTGCCGATAGTTTCCAGGAACAACGCCCGGGTATTTTCGTCAATCAGCGATTCGAAATCCGCCGGCTGAAGGCTTTTTGAAAAGCGTGCTTCAACCCCCAGATTTTTAAAACTGACTTTAAACTGGTTGAATGAACCCCCATAAAGGAATGGCGAGGTAACGAAATTGTCGCCCTGTTTCAGGATATTATTCAACGCAATGAATTGAGCCGCATGACCCGATGATACTGCCAGTGCAGCGACACCCCCTTCAAGCGCCGCCATTCGTTTTTCAAAAACATCTGTGGTCGGGTTCATCAACCTGGTATAAATATTCCCGAACTCCTCCAGGTTAAAAAGCCTGGCTCCATGCTCAGAGTTTTTAAATACATAGGAGGTGGTTTGATAAATCGGCACTGCCCTCGACAGGGTATCCCGGTCCGGTTCATGGCCTGCATGAACCTGTAGTGTTTCAAATTGATGTTGTGTTTTCATGTTTCTGGTTTTATTTGATTACGTACGAATAATGAAGAATGTATTGTTTGCAATGCGATATCCCTGTCAGTACGATGTACGACAAGGTAGGCCGAGACCGGGGAAGCTCCCATCACGATGGTTTGCAGATTGATGTGGCGCCCGGCGACGGCGCCGATAATGCGTGCCATGACACCCGCCTGTTCCATAATGCCTTCCCCGACGACGGCAATGACGGAAATGTCACCGATGGAAGTTGTTTCCGCAATTGTGCCGATGGACACGGAATCGAGGCTTCGATGCGCCTTGCTGAGATCACGTTTTGAAAGCAGAATATTGATGGCTGTTTGGGAGGTAATCACCGATTTGATATTTACTTTTTCCTGTTCCAGTCTGGTGTAATCATGGTGATTTTTAAGATTTGAACCACCGAATTTTGCAACGATGAATTTTTTCATGCGGATGTAATAAATGATCTGGGAACAATATCTTTCCTGATCCGGAGTGACCGGAATAAATTCAGAGCAGGGCTAAAGGGAGATCCCCGTTAACCCTGCGTACGCATATACATATGGACCCAGGTGGCAGTGATCTGCCGGGAAAGAATAGAAATGACGGAAACTCCCAAAGAGGTTAAGGAGGTCCGGGATAACTCAAATAAACTAACCGTTTTCATGATTTCCAGGTGTTTAGTTTATAATTCCCTTTCCGAATGGTCCGGAATCCGGGTTAGGTATTAGCACCTTGCTTTTACACGTAGGTTGCTAGAGTTTCACAGAGCCTATTCTCTCCACTCTTCTGTATAAATCAAACACCTTTCAAAAAAGGAAAGATGCAGTGATTTTGCGATTGCAAATATAAAAAAATAAATTCTCATCCATGAAAATAAAAAAATATATCTTTGCAGCGTCATGAATACACAAAACCATATGCATCATCATCATCATACTTGCTTCACCGGTAAGCCGATGGTTGATTGTATATGGATTTAACAGATATAGACACAATACTCGAAAGGGCTTACCAAAACGGTAGGCCTTTTTTTTTATGCCTGGAAACCATGGAATCAAAATTAAAAATTGCCATTCAGAAGTCGGGCCGATTATTTGAGGATTCAATGAGAATACTTAAAGAAGCAGGGATTGAATTTAACAATGGTGTTAATAAGTTAAAATCAGAGGCGGTCAATTTTCCCCTGGAAGTTTTCTTCTTCCGCGATGATGACATTCCCCAATATGTCGAAGATGGTATTGCCGAAGTCGGCATAGTGGGGGAGAATGTGGTCATCGAAAAAAACCGGGATGTGAAGATGATTGACCGCCTGGGTTTTGCAAAATGCCGCCTCTCCATTGCCATACCCAAGGATTATCCCTATAAGTCGACGCAGGATTTTCAGGGTAAACGGATTGCTACTTCCTATCCGAGGAGCCTGTCTATATTTCTTAAAAAAAATGATATATGTGCTGAGATTCACGAAATCAGCGGCTCGGTGGAAATTGCACCGGGTATAGGACTTGCCGATGCCATCTGTGACCTGGTTGGTTCGGGCAGTACTTTGCTTATGAACGGCTTGAAAGAGACCGAAGTGATTCTGCAATCGGAAGCGGTATTGATTGGGAACAAAGCGCTTGATCAAACAAAACTGTCAATTCTTGAAAAGCTCCGGTTCAGAATAGATGCAGTGAAAAAGTCAAAGAACAACAAATATATTTTATTGAATGCACCCAATAAAAAACTGGATGAGATATGCCGGATCATTCCGGGGATGAAAAGTCCCACCATATTGCCCCTGGCTCAAGCCGGTTGGAGTTCTGTTCACAGCGTGGTAAACGAAAATGATTTCTGGGGGATTCTAGAAAAGTTAAAGGAATACGGAGCCCAGGGGATACTGGTTATTCCGATTGAAAAAATGATTCTTTAAATAGTAATTGATATGATAGAGATAATCAGGTATCCGGACAGGCAAACCTGGAAACAGTTGTTAAAACGTCCCGTCATGGAAACAGAGGGGCTTGAATCAACTGTTGCCGCTATTCTTGCCGACATAAAAATGAACGGCGACAGAGCCGTGATCAAATACACCTCACTTTTTGATCATGTTGAAATGAAGGATTATCTGGTCGGGGAACAGGAGTTTGACGAAGGTGAGAAGAAATGTAGTAATGAGTTGAAGCGCGCTATTCTCGACGCAAGAACCAACATTGAGAAATTCCACAGGGCTCAAATTGAGATGCCGGATGTCATCGAAACAGCAAAGGGGGTGATTTGCTGGCGGAAACCGATTGGCATAGAAAAGGTCGGTCTGTACATTCCCGGTGGAACGGTTCCTTTATTCTCAACGCTCCTGATGCTTGGAATCCCAGCAAAAATTGCAGGTTGCAGGGAGATCATCACCTGCTCCCCGCCAGGGAAAGGCGGCAGGATACATCCTGCTATCTTATTTACCGCCAGGACACTTGGTCTGAGTAAAATTTTTAAAATAGGCGGAGTCCAGGCTATTGGGGCCATGGCCTATGGAACAGAGACGGTACCCAGTGTTTATAAAATATTTGGTCCCGGCAACCAGTATGTAAATTGTGCCAAACAATTGATTATCCGGGATGGGGTAGCCGTTGATATGCCGGCCGGCCCTTCGGAAGTCGCGATACTGGCCGATGAAAGTTGTATACCCGAATTTGTGGCAGCCGACCTGTTGTCGCAGGCAGAACATGGCTCCGACTCTCATGTGCTTTTTGTCACTCACAGGAATGAATTGCTAAACAATGTGCTTTCTAAATTGGAGAGCCAGATTGAAAAACTTCCATTGAAAGAAACTGCACTGAAGACCTTAAAGAGCAGCAAAATGATATTGGTGAATAATCTGAACGAAGGAATGGATCTGATCAACGAATATGCTCCTGAACACCTGATCCTTGCCTGCCGGAATGCAAACGGTCTTGCGGAACAGGTGATCAACGCGGGGTCTGTCTTCCTTGGCAATTATGCCTGTGAGAGCGCAGGAGATTATGCTTCAGGGACCAATCATACCCTGCCGACCAACGGGACCGCAAAGGCTTTCAGCGGACTTTCGGTGGATAGCTTTATCAGGAAAATCACCTTTCAGAAGATTACAAGAACAGGCATTGAAGGAATCGGGAAAACCATTGAAATAATGGCCGGGGCGGAAGGTCTGCAAGGTCATCAAAATGCTGTAAAAATTAGAATCAACCACTGACTTTTTAATCCTGATATCATGTTTGACCTGGATCGATTCATACGTGAAAACATAAAAAACCTTATTCCTTATGCCTCCGCCCGCTCAGAGCATAGCCGAAAGGATGAAGTTTTTTTAGATGCCAATGAGAATTCCATGGGTGATTTCTCCACGATGGTAGAGGGTTTTCATCCGGGGATGAACCGTTACCCGGATCCCTTTCAAAAAGTGTTGAAGGAAAAAATAAGCGGGGTCAAAGGAGTCCCAACCGGAAACATCTTCATCGGGAATGGAAGTGATGAAGCCATCGATCTGATCTTCCGGATCTTTTGTTCCCCGGGGAAAGACCGGGTGATCATCTGCCCCCCAACGTATGGCATGTATGAAGTGATCGCCAACATAAACGACGTTCGGGTTTGTAAAGTCAACCTTGACAGCCGGTTCCAACCCGATTCCAAAACCATTATGGAATCCATCGATGGTCAAACAAAATTAATATTCCTGTGCTCCCCGAACAATCCATCGGGAAATCTTGTAAACAGGGAGATTATTAACAGGCTGGCAGCATCGTTTAACGGGATCCTTGTCGTTGATGAAGCCTATATCGATTTCTCAGGAGAAAAATCACTTGTTGAAGATCTTTATTCAAGGCCTAATGTGATTATCCTGCAAACGCTGTCGAAAGCCTGGGCAATGGCCGGCCTACGCATCGGAATGGCATTTGCATCGAAGCCCATCATCGATCTGTTCAACAAGGTTAAGCCACCCTATAATATCAGTACGGCATCGCAGATTATGGCTATAAAGGCTTTGAACAATGTAGGCATAAAAAATCAATGGCTCCGTACAATTCTCATTGAGAGAGATCGCCTGTCCTGTGAATTGTCCCGGATTTCCTATGTTATCAGGATTTACCCCAGTGATGCGAATTATATCCTGGTCAGATTTTCAGATCATAATCAAGTATATAAGGCGCTTCTTGAAAACAAGATCGTAGTCCGTGACAGAAGTTCGTACCCGGGCTGTGAGGGATGCCTGAGGATTACCATTGGAACCCGGGAAGAGAACGACCGGGTTCTTGAAACATTGAAACGCTTTTGATTATGAAAAAGGTATTGTTCATCGACAGGGATGGAACCCTGATCACAGAACCAATCCAAAGTCAGCAGGTGGATAACTGGGAAAAACTGGAATTCAAACCGGGAATGATCACCTGGATGGGAAGAATTGCCAGGGAATTTGATTTTGATCTGGTTATGGTTACCAACCAGGATGGCCTGGGAACACTATCCTTTCCGGAGGAACAATTTTGGCCTGTGCAGGATTTCCTGATAAAAACGTTGGAAGGCGAAGGAATCCGGTTTGCCGGCGTTTTTATTGACCGTTCCTTTGAGCATGAGCAAAAAGACACGCGGAAACCCGGGATAGCCATGCTTGAAGATTATCTGAAAGGAGGGTATGATTTACCAGGTTCCTATGTGATCGGCGACCGCATCACCGATACCTTGCTCGCAGAGAACCTGGGGACACAAGCCATCCTGCTGGGCACCCACGATAGTATTGATGAAAAGACAGATAAGATTATTCTTTATGCTTCCGACTGGCAGGAGATCTACAACATTCTCCGATCGGAGGAACGGAAGTGCATTCATGTTCGAACGACACTGGAAACGGAAATCTTTATTGAATTGAAGGTTGATGGTATCGGGAAATCAGATATTTCAACAGGATTGCCGTTTTTTGATCATATGCTTGAACAAATTTCAAAGCATGGAAAAATTGATCTGACAATCAGAGCAAGAGGGGACTTGCAGGTGGATGAGCATCATACTATTGAAGATGTTGGTATTACACTTGGAGAGGCATTTGCGAAAGCGCTGCTGAATAAAGCCGGGATTGAACGTTATGGATTTATCCTGCCCATGGATGATTGTCTCGCTCAGGTGGCGTTGGATTTTGGTGGAAGAAGCTGGATAGTTTGGGAAGTTGAATTTACCCGTGAAAAAATCGGCCAGGTACCCACAGAAATGTTTTTCCATTTTTTCAAGTCGTTCAGCGATGCGGCCAGGTGCAACGTGAATATCAAGGCGGAAGGGAAAAATGAACACCATAAAATTGAGGCCGTATTCAAGGCATTCGCAAAAGCAATTAAAATGGCAGTTTCAAGGGATATGAATTACACCTCCCTGCCAACAACCAAAGGGGTATTATAAGATGAAAGTAGTGATCATTAAATACAACGCAGGAAATATATGCTCGTTACAATTTGCCCTTCAACGCCTTGGTATCACAACGACTGTGACTGATGATCCCTGTGAAATCGTATCAGCCGACAAAATTATTTTTCCTGGTGTCGGGGAGGCAGGTACTGCCATGAAATACCTAAAGACCAAAAGGTTGAATTATATCATCCGTTCCCTCACCCAACCTGTCCTGGGAATTTGTCTTGGAATGCAGTTGTTGTGTAATTCTTCCGAGGAGGGAAACACCCGTTGTCTTGGGGTCATTCCCCAGGGCGTAAAAAAGTTCAGAGGAACACTAAAAGTGCCGCAGGTTGGCTGGAACTCGATCTGTGGCCTCAAAAGCACATTATTTCAGGGAATTCGGGAGGAGGAATATATGTATTTCGTTCATAGTTATTACGTTGAACCGGGTGAAAATACTACTGCAATGACCGAGTACGGAATAAGTTTCAGCGCTGCCCTTCAGAAAGATAATTTCTATGCCACCCAGTTTCATCCGGAAAAGTCAGGTGAAAAGGGACAGCTCATTTTACAAAACTTCCTTAATCTAACATGAACCGATGCAAATAATTCCGGCAATTGACCTTATTGATGGGAAATGTGTTCGCCTGACCCGGGGCGATTTTACAAATAAAAAAATTTATCATTCAAATCCCCTGGATGTTGCCTTGCGGTTTGAAGATATGGGTATCCGGCGGCTTCATCTCGTGGATCTGGACGGGGCAAGATCCGGAAAAGTTGTGCATTACAAAATACTTGAGACCCTGGCAAGCCATACCAGTCTGGCCATCGATTTTGGAGGTGGAATAAAAACCGATGATGAAATCAATCGTGTTTTTAATGCCGGTGCCCGTTATGCCACAATAGGCAGCATGGCCGTCAGGAACAGGGAACAATTTCTTCAATTGGTGAAAGCATTTGGTCCCGAAAAGATCATACTCTGTGCTGATGTCGAATCAGAAAAAGTCGTTATTGACGGATGGCGAAGAAAAACGAAAGATTCAATCCATGGTTTCCTGGAAGAATACCTGAAGCAGGGGATTACCCATGTGATCTGTACAGATGTAGGTAAAGACGGGACGCTTGGAGGGCCCTCAATCAGTTTGTATGAAAAAATAATGATGGGCTTTCCCTCCCTACAATTGATTGCAAGTGGAGGTGTAAGCAATCTCCGGGATCTGGTAGATTTAAAAGAAACCGGTGTGGGGGGTGTGATCATTGGAAAAGCAATTTATGAAGGAAGAATTTCACTTTCGGATATACAGGAATTTTTAATCCAATGCTGACAAAACGCATCATTCCTTGCCTGGACATAATGTCGGGACGCACCGTGAAAGGGGTAAATTTTATCGATGTAAAGGATGCCGGCAACCCGGTTGACCTGGCCATTCAATATGTTGATCAGGGAGCCGACGAACTGGTGTTCCTTGACATTACAGCAACCCTGGATAAACATGTGCTGCTTACCGGTTTAATAAAACAGGTAGCCAGGCATCTTACCATTCCATTCACTGTTGGAGGGGGCATCAATAGTGTTCAGGACGTTTCGGGTCTGTTGAATGCCGGTGCAGACAAGGTTTCTGTAAATACTTCAGCTGTTAACGATCCATCCTTAATAGAAAACCTCGCCGGGCATTTCGGGAATCAATGTATTGTACTGGCGATGGATGTAAAGCTTGAAAAAGATGAGTGGTATGTATATACCTGTGGCGGGCGTAAAAAAACCAGACGAAGAGCGATAGATTGGGCCAGGGAGGCTGTTGAACGAGGCGCAGGCGAGATCCTGCTGACTTCGATGAACCATGACGGAACCAAAAATGGTTTTGCCATTGAAATTACACGTCAGATATCGGAATTGGTGAATGTTCCTGTAATTGCCAGCGGAGGCGCCGGAAGTATGGAGCATTTTGCCGAAGTATTTACAGATGGAAAGGCAGATGCGGCATTGGCTGCCAGCGTTTTTCATTACCGTGAAATTCGGATCCCATCATTGAAAAAGTATTTAAAAGATAACTTCATCAACGTAAGATTATGAAACCGGATTTTTCCAAATACCCGGATGGCCTCATACCAGCCATCATTCAGGATCAGTTAACCGCCGTAGTATTAATGCTCGGATATATGAATGAAGAGGCATTTGAAAAAACCCTGCTCGATAAGCAGGTCACTTTTTTCTCCAGGTCAAGAAAAAGATTGTGGACCAAGGGCGAGGAAAGCGGGCACTTTCTTGATGTGTGCGAAGTGATGCTTGACTGCGACCGGGATACGATCCTGATAAAAGCGACTCCCCGTGGGCATGTTTGTCATACCGGGACCGATACATGCTTTAACGAAAAGAACAGTCCGGATTTTCTAAAGACCTTGGAAAATATCATTCTGGACAGGAAACTCAAGCCATCCGGCCGGTCTTATACGTCCAGACTTTTCCTGCAGGGGATCAGACGGATTTCGCAGAAAGTTGGAGAGGAGGCTGTGGAACTGATCATCGAATCCATGGAGGATAATCAGGATCTTTTTATCAATGAGGCAGCAGATCTGCTGTTTCACTACCTGGTCTTGCTCCGGGAAAAAGGGGTTTCATTCAGCGATGTGATCGCTGTATTGGAGACGAGAAATACCAAATCCTGAAAAAGAGAATCACATGAGAAACATTAAAATTCCCAATCCCAAAACGGTTGAAAAGAACATTATTTCTGTTTCGCTCCCCTATTCGATATAAGATAAACAATATAACAAAGTTCCTCGCAACTTGCTGCAGATTCTTCATTTGATAGGTTTGTTTTGATTAAGTTTTGGATCAGGTCAGCCTAAATTCTTAAGAATAACGTTTATTGCACTAAAGGTTTTATCGACTTCCTGATGTTTGACAACAAGAGTAAATTCATGTGAAGTAGAAATTACCTCAATAATATTAATATTCTCCCAGGCAATATTACGCAGGATAAAATAATAGACTCCGGGTTGATTAATGCTTCCTTCAGGTAACTTCAATGTTATGGATGATAAGTCGTGTGTTTGATCAACTATGGTTTCCTCTTCGATGATTTTTATACACTGATCTACAATAATGGAACTAATCACCATGGTAGATTCAAAGACCCCTTGTACAAAGGTGTAAAAAACATTCTTTTGTTCGATCACAATATTAATGATCTGACGTTGCTTATCAACAAGTGTTCCGGAATTACATACACAGATTGAGGATAGATTCGTTCGAATCATTATATCTCCTATTTTACTGAAAATCTTTCGCATTCTGAAAGCCCGTTGTATATCAACCCGAGGAGTAAATCTGTTCAAAGCCATCACAATAGCACCGTTTTGAACAGGTTTCTGCAAAAGTTTCTCTATCTCAGGTTTTATTTCCCGAGCAAGTGACGATATGTTGATTATACCTTCAGCCAGTGACTCAGCAAGAAACGGCTTCTGTAAAATAATGGTACTGACTACCTTTGCGATTGTTTTCATAGAATAGATATGTTAAATATTTAACACAAAATTATTATAATGTTTTAATTTTAAAATATTTTAAGTTGCCCGACTTAAATCTTTCTTATATTCTTTAAGAGAGAACATTCGCCTTGCGATTTGTAATAAACATGATTCAAGAGTTAAGTTTATTTGTTAATAATTAGATTATTAGTTAATTATGTAAAAGCAAATTAATAAAAATAAGGTAACATTTGGTAATACCTAAAGAAAATGATTCAGTAAGAAATGACTCACGTGAAGTAATAGGACTGACAATTAAAGAGATTGTTTTCACAGGTGTGTTAATTATTTAACACAAAAATAAAATAATGTTTCAATTATTTAAAAATTTTTAAGTTGCCTAAATTCAATATATTCTTGCATTTTTTAAAAGAAAATATTAGCGGGTGATTTGTAATTAATTTGAGTCAGATGTTAACATGTAAGTTGTTCACAATTTGAATGTTAGTATATTAGGTAATTATAAATTATTAAAAAAAGTTAATATGGATAAAAAAAACAATTTTCAGAAAGAAAACATCAGGCTGACGGTTTCAGCAATTTTTATCACCCTTTTATTCTTTTTACTGGGATTTTCTCCAGCAACCGCTGAGAACGTGATAACCAGCGGAACATCCCTCAAGGTATTATCTGGAACAACATTTGTATCTTCCGAAACCCTTGTAATTAAGAGTGGTGCAATTCTCAGCAATGCGGGAACCGTGATTCTTAAAAAAGGCCTGACCAATGAAAATACAACGCCTAACACGGTAGGCACAGGAACGGTAGAATGTTCCGGTACCGCTAACCAAACCTTCACAGGACAAAGTATTATCCAGAACCTTACGGTAAACAATGCTTTTGGGATCACCGTGGGAGGAAATACCGGTGTTAATGGGATTCTTGCCATGACTAACGGCCTTGTTGACCTTGGCAGTAATAACCTGCTTTTAGGGCCAGCAGCAACGGTTGTCGGAACCCCGTCATCCACGATCATGATCATCGTGACCGGGACCGGGGAGTTGCGAAAAGAATTCCCTGCAAGTTTTACCGGTATTTTCACCTTCCCGGTGGGGGATAATACCAATACACCCGAGTATTCTCCTGTTGCCTTGAATTTCACTAGTGGATCTTTCGCTTCGGGCAATTATGTCGGCGTAAATCTGGTGAATGAAAAATACCCCGACCCAAACATCACAGGCAATTATTTAAACCGATTCTGGAACGTAACCCAGTCTGGCATTACTAACATCACTTGCAATGCAACCTTTCAATATGTTGAGGCAGATGTATCAGGAACAGAAAACCTTCTTTGCTGTTCAATGGTAAATCCTGCACCATTGACTACTTATTCCCTTACAAATTCAACAACACATGTACTTTCAGCTAATGGAATAACATTAAATGGTTCATATACCGGATTAAAAAGCACAACAACCCCTTATGACCAGCAATTGGCGAACATTACCGTACCAAACGAGACAACTATTTGTTTTGATGCAACACAAATGCTCACCGTAGCCGGTAACGGAAATACATTCCTTATTGAAAATGGAGGTTCTGTCACCTTAATTGCCGGAAATAATATTTTCCTTTTACCTGGCACTACGGTTCAAAATGGGGGATATCTTCATGGCTATATCACAACTGACAATAATTATTGTGGCAGTATTATATCAAACATGCTGGTTGCTAATCTAGAGAAGGATGTAAGTTTACCGGTTGAGCTTCTGGGAAAAAACCATTTTATTAAGATTTATCCCAATCCCACAGCGGATATTGTCATTGTTGAACTGATAGAATCTGGGACAAATACAACGACAAACATAACTGTTTACAACATCCAAGGAAGAAAACTTCTGCAACAAACAACTAACGGCGAACTAAAATACCAATTCTCTCTTTCAGGTAAACCTAATGGATTATACATGGTACATGTACAATCGGGCGATCGATCTGAGATTGCAAAGGTCATTAAAAACTAAATGAAAATTGATAACTGCCAAATTGCGCATTAATAAATCTCATTTTAATACGAACCTAAAAATTTTAACTTATGAAAAAATTATCCTTTTTTATCGTTATTCTCTTGCTCTTTAGTAGCGCATTGTTTGCACAGGTGGCCATTAATACTGACGGGGCCCTTTCCGACCCGGCTGCCATGTTGGATATCCAATCAACAACGAAGGGACTATTGCCGCCCCGGATGACCTATGATCAGATGTACGCAATTACCAGCCCTCCAGCGGGATTGACGGTATTTTGTACCGATTGCGGCTCAAACGGATTGGGGGCCATGGCCTTGTTTATCAATGGAACCTGGTACCTTTTCAATACCACTTGTTTGAATCCGATACCGACGACTGCCGGTGTCCATGTGCCGTCACCAACCCAAATCATCTGGAACTGGAATACTTTGCCAGGTGCAGCAGGATACAAATGGAACACAACAAATGATTACGCTTCCGCTTTGGACATGGGAACCAGTACGACAAAAACAGAAACGGGACTTACACCAGGCACTCTTTACACACGATATGTTTGGGTTTATAACAGTTGCGGTTTTTCAACACCAGTTACTTTAATACAAGCGACTTCTAGTTCTTTTACTTGCGGAGATATCGTTTCCTATGAGGGAAAATCCTATAATACCGTTCAAATCGGGACTCAATGTTGGTTTAAAGAAAACCTGAACGTTGGAACAAGAATTAACAGATCCCAATATCAATTAGATAACGATATTATAGAAAAATACTGTTATAATGATTCGGAATCGAATTGTGATGTTTACGGAGGATTATACCAATGGAACGAGGCAATGCAATACGTGAACATCGAAGGCACCAAAGGAATATGTCCATCAGGGTGGCATATTCCAATGTATAACGAGTGGGCGATGCTTGTTACTTTTCTTGGTGGAGAAGGAATTGCTGGTGGAAAGATGAAAGAAGCTGGAACGGCTCATTGGTGGGAGCCAAATGCTGGCGCCACAAATTCCAGCGGATTCACTGGTCTTCCGGCCGGTTACCTGATAAATTACAATTTCTACACTCTTACCACCTACACCAGCTTCTGGTCGTCGTTGGCGTTCAATCCCCAGACCTCGTGGATCTGGGGCCTCAGCACCGATGGCGCGTGGGTGGACCGTTACTACAACTACAAGACTATGGGCATGTCGGTTCGATGCCTTAAGGATTGATGATATGTATACTTGAGTGATGGAATAAGGAAATTGATTTAGAAGCAGAAATACAAATAACCTGCAGAGACATAAGCACTTTACAGTGGGTTCACAAATATTTAAAAAATAATTCTCGGGGTTGAATTGATGAGAGGCTGTCCGGATTTTTGGACAGCCTCCTCATTAAAAACTGTTTGTTTCGACTTGGAGAGTTTTAACAATAATATCCATTAGATAAAATTGATAAATCACATAAATTAAATTTATATTTTCAGCCGTATAGGAATTTTAATGAAAAACTTCAACGCATTTTCTTTCTTTTTCTTTTATTTTTTCGTTAAAAGCGGGACTAATGCGTTGTAATTAATTATAAAAAATATCGTAAAAGTCCCGAAAAATCTTCGGGACTTTTTTTTTGAAAATTATCAGGGTTAGCATGACCGAAACAAGATTAGATCTGATTTTGCAATTTATTCTCGGCCACATGATGGATATTGGTTTGACAACTTTCCAAGTTGAATATCAATTATCAAGAAACGTAAAATTTATACGACTTTTCAAATCACATATAGTTTGTATAACCTACTGATTAAGAAATAAAACCCAATGAACCAACATATCCATATTGCTATACAGGGGGGATACGGTTCGTTCCACGAAATAGCAGCTCGGTCGATAATTTTCAATTCACCAATCACCATCGTGCCTTGCGTCACTTTTAACGACTTGTTTGACCAGCTTAATGAAAAAAAAGTTGATTGTGCCTTGATAGCCATTGAAAACTCTTTAGCTGGCAGCTTACTCCCAAATTTTACTCTGTTAAGGCAATCAGGAGCAAAAATTTATTATGAAAAATCTTTACGTATAGAACAAAATCTTATTACACTGCCCTGCCAAATATTAGATGAAATATTTGAGATACACTCTCATCCAATCGCATTACAACAATGCACGGAATTTCTTGACCCATTACGGAAAAAAGGTATTAAAATTATTGCCTCTGACGATACTGCACAGAGCGCTAAATGGTTACGAGAGAAACGGACCAAAGGAATCGCTGTCATAGCAAGTCGACTTGCTGCAGAAATTTATAGACTAAGTATCCTAGTCCGCAACATAGAGACTAATCGATTTAATTTCACACGATTCCTGTTAATTACAAAAAATGATAACGTAAAAAATTTAGAATTTATCACCAAGCAAAAAATCAACAAGGCTTCCATCTGTTTCACTCTTCAAAACGCTATAGGAAGTCTGGCAAAGATCCTGTCCATTTTAAGTGATTTTAGAATGAACCTGTCACTGGTTCATTCTATACCTGTTATTGGAACTGAATGGGAAACCTGGATATATACCGACCTTAATTTTGACGAATACTCGAGTTATCTTCTCGCACTTGAGGCAATCAGACCTTTTGTAATTGAACTGAACATTTTAGGAGAGTATCAAAATGGAAAATGAGACTATGAAAATTTTACCGGCAATTCGAACTGAATTTGTGCAAGAATATTATTTCTCTCGCAAACTCAAGGAGATTGAAGAGATGCGAAAAAATGGTGCTGATATAATCAATCTTGGAACAGGTGGCCCCGATCTGCCTCCATCTCTCAACACCATTGAAAAGCTGGTTAATAGCGCAAGGCAACCTGGTAATCACGGATATCAAAATTATATCGGTATTCCTGAGCTACGGCAAGCTTATAGTTTATGGTATAAAAAATATTTTAGGGTTGATCTCAATCCCCAAAATGAAATATTACCACTTATTGGCTCAAAAGAAGGGATCATGCATATTTCAATGGCATTCCTGAATCCAGGCGAGGAGGTACTTATTCCTAATCCAGGATATCCAGCATATGCAGCTGTTGTGAAACTGCTCGGTTGCGTTATAAAATACTATGATCTTACAGCTGAAAATCAATGGATTCCAGACTTGGATAGAATAGAAAAAAATGGCGTTGCAAAGGTAAAGATGATGTGGATAAACTACCCTCATATGCCAAGTGGGACTAAGGGGAATAAACAATTTTTTAAGAAAATTATAACATTCGCCCTCAAACATAAAATTCTGATTTGTAATGATAATCCATACAGTTTCATTCTCAATGACGAACTCATAAGCATCCTTTCAATTGATGGCGCCATGGATGTGGCCCTTGAATTGAACTCCTTGAGTAAATCTCACAATATGGCTGGATGGAGAATGGGCCTTGTGGCAGGTAATGCAGAATATATTAAATCTATATTGGAAATAAAAAGCAATATGGATTCAGGAATGTTTCTTCCATTACAACTTGCTGCTGTCGAAGCGTTAGACAATACTGAAAATTGGTATAGAGGGATGAATGACGAATACCGGAAACGCCGTGTTATCGTTGAAGAAATTTTAGCTATCATGAATTGCACTTATGATAGAAATCAAGTGGGATTATTTGTCTGGGCCAAAATCCCGTCAAATTACTCTCAAGCCGAACATTTTACTGATGAAATCTTTTACAATACCAAAGTATTTATAACTCCTGGAAGTGTTTTTGGTAACAATGGAGATCAATACATACGAATATCATTGTGTTGTAATGAAGAAATGATTTTAAAAGCTAAAGAAAGAATTAGTCAATTTGAAAAATCAAAATGTAAAATCTCTTGAATTACAGGTATAAAATTTATTATTATGGTTTTCGACTCAAAGATACAACCAATTTCTACATGGGAATGTTTCAAACAAAGACCATTTATCATCGCGGGACCATGTAGTGCAGAAACAGAAGAACAAGTTTTACAAACAGCCAAGCAATTGGTTTCGACAGGTAAGGTGGATTTGTTTCGTGCAGGTATCTGGAAACCACGCACACGGCCAGACTCATTCGAAGGAGTAGGAAAACAAGGATTAAAGTGGCTAAAACAGGTAAAGCAGGAAACAGGTTTACCCGTTGGCACTGAGGTTGCAAGTGAAAAGCATGTTTATGAATCACTTAAGCATGGACTTGACATGTTGTGGATTGGTGCGCGCACTTCAGCAAATCCATTTGCAGTACAGGAAATCGCTAATGCGTTGGAAGGAGTGGATGTAATTGTGTTGGTCAAAAATCCTATCAATCCTGACGTTGATCTATGGATTGGGGCGATTGAAAGAATTAATAAAGCAGGTATTACGAGAATTGGTGCTGTCCATCGAGGCTTCTCAAGCTATGAAAAAACACGATACAGAAATCAGCCTCAGTGGCAGATGGCAATTGAACTTCGGGCGAGAATACCAGAGATACCAATTTTAACCGACCCAAGTCACATTGCTGGTGATGCGAATTATATTCAAGAAATATCGCAGAAGGCAATTGATTTGAATTTCGACGGACTAATGATTGAATCACATATCTGCCCTTCTAAGGCATGGAGCGACGCCAAACAACAGATAACTCCCAATGATCTAGTAAGACTTTTGAAACACCTAAAACTCCGGGCGGCTGATATTGAGGTGAGCGATTTTCTTGATTTTCTGAGAGAATTACGAAACAAAATAGATATATACGATGAACAAATGCTAGACCTTTTCGAACAACGTATGAAGATTTCAGAAACCATCGGCAAGTGCAAAAAAGAAAATAATATTACCATCCTCCAATCTATCCGCTTTGACAGGATTTTACGAAAAGCTATAATAAAAGGAGAGAAGAAAGGACTCAGTGCTGAATTCATTGATAAGTTATTTAAAGCCATTCATCAGGAATCCATGGATCATCAAAAAAAAGTGATGAACCAAATCGTCCATACTTAGAAATGACTTAAAAAGACAGTAAAAATGGAAAAATTAATTATCCAAGGAAGCACATCAAATTGTCAGGTGCTTGTAGGCGAAACCCTTAGTAACCTGTGTAACTATAGTTTTCCTGTGAATAAAGCCATTATAATCACTGATAAAAATGTTTACCAAATACATGGAAATGCTTTCCCAAAATGGCCTATTATTTTGATTGGAACCGGAGAAGCAACCAAGAATATGAAGACGGTAGAATACATTTTACATCAATTGATTCAACTTGAAGCTGACCGCTCATCCTTTATTGTCGGTATTGGTGGCGGTGTAGTCTGTGACATTACAGGTTTTGTTGCATCATGTTACATGCGGGGTGTTAGTTTTGGGTTAATCCCAACTACTTTTCTTTCGCAAGTTGACGCCAGTATTGGTGGTAAAAATGGCATAAACTTCAACCGTTATAAAAACATGATTGGATTTATTAATCAGCCGAAATTTGTGATTTGTGACATGACTTTATTAAGAACATTACCAGACAAGGAACTAAGTTGTGGATTTGGTGAGGTTGTAAAGCATGCTCTCATTGCTGATAGAAAAATGTTCGAATTCCTGGAGAAAAATTATAATAAGGCTCTTACAATGGATATGAATGTTATAGAGTATCTTATTTACAATTCCATTTTGATTAAAATAAGTGTCGTTGAAAAAGATGAACATGAAAAAGGTTTAAGGAGAGTTTTGAATTTTGGACATACTATTGGACATTCAATTGAAAAAAGCACAAATAAACTCTCGCATGGTGAAGCAATTAGTATTGGTATTGTGGCAGCAACAAAAGTGTCCGTCATAAAGGGATTACTTTCTGCCAAAGATCTGGAACGAATAGGTAATTTACTTAAAATCTACGGCTACCCGTGTCTTTCAACACGAACTACAGCCAGGTAATAGAGTCGATAAAAAAAGACAAAAAACGAGAAGGTAAGATTATAAATTTTGTTTTACTTAATGGAATCGGTAAAGCAATTATTAAACCTATAAATGTAACCGAATTAAGCAAATTACTTTCCCTCACTATAAATTGAAATTATTATACATCACTCTAAAATTTAATTTCATGATGGATATAATTTGCTCATTTTTAATATTTAAAATTTATATCAAGAATGATTTGTGTAACGATCTCAGAACCTGATGTGATCCATTTGTTAAGGATTTTAAAAAGCTTAGAATTTGCAGAAATTCGAATGGATCTGATGAACCTAACCGAGAAAAACATTGCATTGATTTTCTCTCAACCTGTTCGCCTTATCGCTACATGTCATAAAGGTAGATTCACTTCCAAAAAACGAAAACAAATGCTTATAAAAGCCATTGAAAGTGGTGCGACATATGTAGACATTGAAATTGAATCTCACAAAAAATTTAAGAATGATATAATATCAATTGCTAAAGCAAATGGCTGTAAGGTGATCATTTCCTATCATAATTTTCTTCAAACACCTCCTTTAAAAGATCTTCATGCCATTATTAGACAATGCTTTTCATCTGGCGCTGATATTGCAAAGGTGGCTTGTAAATCGAATTCAGATAGTGATGCGGCAAGAATCATTGGTCTTCTGGGTGAATACAAAGACCTAGTAGGAATAGGAATGGGTGAGAAAGGAAAATTAACACGAATTGCATCTTTATTAATAGAAACACCTTTCACTTTTGCCGCACCTGATGAGGGTGTTTGCACTGCCCCAGGCCAAATCCGATATACTGAATTGAGAAATATTTACCAATATCTTTCGACAACATGATCATTGATAAAAAGAAAAAAAACATTGCCCTGATTGGATTTATGGCAACAGGTAAAAGTAGTGTAGGTGAGGAATTACGTAAATTAATCGGTTATGATCTAATAGACATAGACGAACAGATTGAAGCGCAAGCAGGTATGAAGATTTCAGAAATATTTAAGATTTATGGAGAAGAGGTATTCAGAGACATTGAAGCAACGATTTTAAAAAAATGTATTGAAAAATTGAATGTCATTCTTTCTTGTGGGGGGGGGATTGTAATCTGCCCTGAAAACAGAAAATTGCTAAAAGAAAACTCTTTAACTATCTGGCTGTATTGTCCCATTTCAATGTGTGCCAAACGTGGAAACGATGGTACAAGGCCATTACTTGAAGTGGATAATCCTGAACAAAAAGCAAATGAGCTCTTCAACAATCGGAAATCACAATATGCTGAAACAGCAGATATTTTCTAAGTACATGACAAAATTTTAATACAATTTTCAAGATCGTTAATTGACAATGGGTTCAGCAGTGTATGTGCCAAAAAGATCAACCCAAACTTAAACAAGCTAAAGGCCTTTCGACCATGTTT
>JALNZC010000050.1 GCA_023229525.1 Bacteroidales bacterium | reverse complement strand
CTTCATAGTCCGATGGCCGAGCTTCGCGTTTAAAAAATCCTCCGGGAAAACGACCAGCAGCAGCATATTTTTCACGGTATTCCACGCTTAAGGGCATGAAGTCAACATTTTCCCTGGCTTCCTGAACGGCTACCACTGTAGCAAGCAACATTGTGTCGCCCATTCTTACAACAACAGAACCGTCGGCTTGTTTGGCAAGCTTGCCGGTTTCGAGGGTGATTTCTCTTCCATCGGCAAGGGTAAAACTTTTCGTTATTACATTCATTTGATTTGTCTCTTTCAGATATTAAAAGAGGCAATTATCCATTGCCTCTTTGTTTCGTTATTTGGAAAAATAAATTACTTTCTGATACCCAGTTTCTTAATGATTACGCGGTAACGTTCAATATCTTTGCCTTTCAGGTAATCAAGAAGTTTCCTGCGTTTTCCAACCATGATAACCAATGAACGTTCCGTAACCATATCTTTTTTATTGATTTTCAGATGTTCGGTGAGATGTTGGATTTTCATGGTGAACATAGCCACCTGAGCTTCAGTGGAGCCACTGTCAAATTCTGATTTTCCGTAATCTTTAAATGCTTTCTTTTTTACTTCGGGAGCTAAATTCATTGTGTTCGGTATTGTTTCTGATTAACTATTTGATTAGGCTTTCTAAATGGGCTGCAAAGGTATGAATTTCTTTTCGAAATACAAATTTTCCATGTTAAATTTGTATTTTTGGATTTATCAAGATAATAAATTCAAATTTATGACAAAGATAGCAAATTGTACAATACTTGTGACCGGAGGGGCATCGGGAATTGGCCGGCTGATGGGTGACATGTGTATGCAGGAAGGAGCAAAACAGCTTGTGATCTGGGACATCAACAAGGATAAACTAATTGAAACTACCCGTGAATTCAGGGCATTGCATTATACCATACATCCCTATTTTGTTGATGTTTCCAATCTGGAACAAGTCGTTATGACTGCAGAAAAAGTAAGAACAGAAGTGGGGCCTGTGGATATTCTCATCAATAATGCAGGTATAATCACAGGAAATCAAGAATTTCATGAATTTACACATGAAGCGGTTGAAAAGACAATGGCCATTAACACCAATGCCCTGATGCATATAACCCTGGAATTTTTACCTGAAATGATTAAAAACGGTCGCGGTCATATCGTGAACATCTCTTCTGCTGCCGGAATGCTCTCAAATCCGAGAATGTCGGTATATTGTGCCAGCAAATGGGCTGTATTCGGATGGTCCGAATCGATACGCCTGGAACTGGAGAAAAACAGGACAGGTGTCCGGGTCACCACGGTCAATCCCTCCTATATTGATACCGGAATGTTTGCCGGTGTAAAGGTCAACCCTCTTCTGCCACTGCTGCGACCTGAAAAGGTGGCAGCAAGAGTTATACGGGCCATTAAGTTTAACCGGATTTTTGTCCGGACTCCTTTTATGGTGAAAACATTACCGTTCACAAAAGGAATACTGCCTGTCCGCTGGTTTGACCTCATCATCGGAAAGTGGCTGGGAGTATATCGAGCGATGGCCGGATTTTCAGGACGAAAAAACTGAATTTTATATTTTGGCTTTTATTATGGAAGAACAGATAAAAGCCGTGATTGAGAAACAGAGATAATAAATCATTAAATCTTAAATAATCATGGAAAATTTTTCGGAAGAATTCAGAGTTAAAGGAGAAGAATTGGTTGAAAAGGTCAAGCAACTCATTCACGAAGGAAATGTCAGACGTCTTATTATTAAAGACGAGGATGGAAAAGTTTACCTCGAAATTCCGGTCACATTCGGCGTGATCGGGGCACTGATCGCACCGATGCTTGCGGCTGTTGGTGCTGTTGCAGCCATGGTGGCCCATCTTAAAATCGAAGTCGTTCGATCAGAGGATGGCAGCCACCCGGATAAACCTGAAAATCCCAAAAATCCCGAGCAGGGATCGGTTTAATGTTGTAGTTCCAGGAAAAGCGTATAGGCCAGGTCGGCCTGATGAATAAACATTCGTTTACCGTTCATCACCTTGCATTCCCTGGTCAATCCATGTTTCAGGAACACTGTCTCTGCGGGATTATATATAAGGTCGTAAAGAAAATGTGCCCTGGTGAGATAATGGTAAGGGATTGGAGGCGAATATCCGATCTCAGGGTACATTCCGGTTGGCGTGGCATTGATTATGAATTTGTACTGATTCATTAATCCTTCAGTAATATCCTTGTAAGTGATGATATTTCCTGAATGGATTGTGCGTGAAACGAACATATACTCAATCTTCATCAACCGGAATGCATAAGCAACCGCTTTTGCGGCACCACCAGTACCAAGTATCAATGCACTGGAATACGGTAATGGATCCGGAAGGGAATACATAAAACCAGCGGCATCGGTATTGTATCCCCGCGTATGTATCTTCCCATGATTTCTCGATATTGTTATAGTATTGACAGCTCCGATGGTTCGCGCCGTTTCGTCCAGTTCATCCAGTAAGGGAATGATTTTCTCTTTATAAGGAACAGTTACATTCAATCCGGAAAGCGCCGGGTGATTTTCAATAAGCAATTTAAAATCATTCACATCCGTGATAGGGAAAAGGCGGTACCTATAATTGATTTTTCCATCCTTCCGGAATTTTTCGGTAAACAGTGTTGCCGACCATGAATGTCCAAGCGGGTAACCAATCAGGCCAAAGAGGACCATTGTTGCTCTTACTTGGGTTGAAGTTCTTTCAGTTTGGCAGGAAGAAACTGGAAAAAAGTATCGCCACGTAACCCGATACGAAGTGTTTCCAATGGAATGACTTCGGCAGGAGGTATATTCCCGAGATTGACATTGGCCCCAAAATGTTTGATAAACCACACTTGCTGTGATTTTAACGGTGCTTCCCACAGTATTTTATCAGCATGTACTTTGGTTAGAATTTTGTTGATCAACGCAACATGGGCTTTTCCGGTGGGGCGGTAAATCCCAACATTCCCGCTTTCGCGGGCTTCGCCTATTACCTTGAAAGATCCGGCCTGTAACTCTTTTTGCATCATTTCAATCCATCGGTTAGGAGCAATCATGATCCCTGATTCTTTGGAACCTACTTCAGAAAGCACGGTATAATCTTTGGCCAGTTTATGTATATATTCACATTTCACATCGTGTTCCATCATTATTGAACCATCGGAAACTTCAATTGTATCCAGTCCTAATTTATCAATAAATTTTCTGTATTCGTCAAACAAGTTACGTATGATGAATGCCTCAAAAAGAGTTCCGCCGACATAGACTTTAATATTTGCTTTCTGGTAGACCTTTATTTTATCCGGTACCTGATTACAAACCACAGAGGTGCCAAATCCAAGTTTGACAAAATCGGCCAGATGTCCGGCGGAGGCAACAAAATCTTCGGCTTCACGGAGGCTTAGACTTTTATCCATGACCATGGCAATTCCGGTTTGCCTGGGTTTTGTCGAGCGTTCGGGTAAAAATGGTAGGTTCATATCGCTGATAGGTTTAGGTTAATCTTCATTTTATAAACCGTCGAAGGTAGAAAGCAAAACAAGCCGGTTTCTTCGTTGTTTTACTCCATCCCTGACCCCTGAACGTTTCTCCCCGGTTTGAATTCTTTGATAATTTCAATAATGGCAGGAAAATTTCCCGCATCCGGAAAAGTGGAGAAAAGTCGCTTGTGGCCTTCGAAATCAATGCTTAAGGCCTGGGAAAGTGTTTCTCCGGCCTCCCTTGATTTCCCCATAATGAACAGGTAATATGCCATGCCGAAATAAAAATCGGATTGCAATTCATGGTGATGCAATCCTTCTTCCAATATCGAATAGGCTTTTTCATAATCCTTCTGATCGGCATAGACAACTGAAAGGTCAAGCCACACATCGACATCGTCCGGATCCAGTTCAATAACTTTGCGATAAGAGGTTATTCCATCTTCAATCTTTGATAATTTTATCTGGATGTCACCAAGGATAAACCAATATTCAGGAATAGCGGGGGCTATTTTAATGGCTTTATGAATATAAGGAAGGGCAATCTGTGGTTTTCCCAGTTCATCGTTGCATATTCCCAAACCGAGCCATGCATCTGCAAATTCCGGATCAAGACCAATCGATTTCTGGTAATATTCGATGGCCAGTTCGAATTTTTTCATTTTTTCATAACACTCGGCAATATAATAGTAAGTGATTGGTTCCGGGTCTTCATGATAGAAAGTTTCGAAATAGGTTTCAATGGCCTTATCGAAGTTCCCTATGTTTGCGTAACAATTGGCTTTGTTGAAATATGCCGAGGAAAATGTTTCATCGATAGCCAGAACATAATCATATGCTTCTATTGCCTTTTCGAAAAGTTCCTGGTTGCTGTAAGCAATTCCAAGGTTGAACCAGGCAGCCTGCGAATATGGGTGCTGATCCAGAAAATCAGATAAAAAATTGATACCCCGCTCTGTTTGCTGAGACACTTCACAACAAAAAGATAATTCATAAAGAGCCGCATCGTTTTCCGGATTAAGTGTCAGGGCCTTTAAGAGAAAATCGATGGCTTTATCGTATTTTCCCAGATTTTCATATTCAAAAGCGATATTTGAATAAATATCATCAAGAAACTCAGCTCCATCTAAACTCTGTTTATATGCGAGGATCGCTTTTTCCGGTTTTTCAAGCTGACTGTAAAGATTTCCTTTCGCAAGAAAAAGATCGCTTTCACCGGATGTAATATGATCAGTCTCTTTCAGAATCTTTATGGCTTCATTATCCTTGTTGGTATTGATATAATATTGAGCAAGTTTCAACTGCAAAGGAATACACCCGGGATGTTGTTCAAGTGACCGGTTGATGGTCAGTAAAGCTTTACGTTGATCATTTTTGAAAAAATAATACTCAACGATTTCCTCAAATTCATCGACATCAAAGAAAAAATGCTGGTCCTGTTGAAGCATATTTTCAAAACGTCTCACCAGGGAGAGTGTCTCATTGTCGAAATAGGATTCAAAAGGTTCTTCCATCTGCTTTTAGGGATTAGTATCCCGGTATCTGCAATCTGCTGCAAAATTAATAAAAATAGTGTTGATAGACCCCGTACCTTTGTATAGATTTCACTTTTTTTTAACAATGGGTAGTGATAATCAGGAAAAACTTTACATTTGCCTAAAGCTCTGATATGACTTTGATCAAATCAATCTCAGGTATCCGCGGTACTATTGGAGGTAAGGCCGGCAACGGGTTAACACCAGTTGACCTTGTGAAGTTCACCTCAGCTTATACCGCTTTTCTTAAACTGGCTAAACCTTCCGGGAAGCTGAAAGTAGTGGTCGGTCGTGATGCACGTATCTCAGGTACCATGGTTAATAATGTGGTCACCGGGACTTTACTCGGAATGGGAGTGGATGTGCTGGATATTGGATTAACGACAACCCCTACAACGGAAATCGCCGTCATCGATTCTCATGCAAATGGTGGGATCATCCTTACGGCAAGCCATAATCCAAAACAATGGAATGCCCTGAAATTATTGAATGATCAGGGAGAATTTCTCTCGGCTGTGGATGGAAACCACATCCTTGAAATAGCTGAAAAAGGGATTTATGATTTTGCAGGAGTAGATAACCTGGGACAATACCAAACTGACGATTCATACATTGAAAAACATATAGCACAGATACTCCGGTTACCGCTGGTCGATCCCGAAGCGATCCGGCATTCAAACTTCAGGGTAGTCATCGATGCCGTAAACAGTACCGGTGGTATTGCAATTCCCCGGCTGTTAAAGGCTTTGAATGTGGCTCAGATAGATTTGCTTTACTGCGATCCGACAGGTCACTTTCCCCATAACCCTGAACCACTGCCGGAACACCTGCAGGATATATGTGAAGCAGTGGTAAAGCATAAGGCAGATGTGGGTTTTGTTGTGGATCCCGACGTTGACCGTTTAGCCATTATCAATGAAACCGGAGAACCTTTCGGTGAAGAGTATACACTGGTTACGATTGCCGATTACGTTTTACAACATGTAAACGGAAATACAGTTTCGAATCTTTCATCCTCACAGGCGCTCAAGGTGATTACTGAAAAAGCCGGTGGAACCTATTTTGCGGCTGCAGTCGGCGAAGTAAATGTGGTGGCCATGATGAAAGAAAAAAATGCCGTGGTCGGGGGAGAAGGCAATGGCGGCGTAATCTATCCTGACCTCCATTACGGACGCGATGCTTTGGTCGGGATTGCCCTCTTTCTTACATATCTCGCAAGATCAGGTAAAAAATGTTCGGTAATTCGCCATCAATATCCCGACTTTTTTATCTCCAAAAACAAAGTCGAATTTTCCCCGGAAATGGATATTGACTTAATCCTGAATGCCATTTCCGACAAATATAAAAACTACCCGAACACCACTATCGACGGGATCAAGATACATTTTGGACAGGAATGGGTGCATTTGCGCAGGTCCAACACTGAACCCATTGTTCGGATTTATGCGGAAAGTGATATGGCAAGCAAAGCCGATAACCTTGCTAAAAAAATCCTCAATGACTTTAAGGAAATTCTTCAAGAACTCTGACATTATGGCGCGTAAGAAAGCGAAGAAAACTCGGAAAGCGATAAAATATAAAGTCATTTCGATCAAGATCACAGCAAGGCAAAAAAAATCGCTGACTAATTTTTGCAAATCGCGTCACTCTACACCCAATAAAATCATTAAAAAAGCAATCGGACCCTTGTTGAAAAATTATGCTGGATTGGAGGTGAATAATAAACCGGTGAAAGTGAATCAACTGGAACTTTTCAAAATCGAGTAACCTTATTTCCGAATGAGAATCGATTCATAAGGAGTACGATTCAGTATCGAACGTCCCAATGTAACTTCATCAGTATGTTCAAGCTCATCCCCAATTGAAATTCCACGGGCAATAGCGCTTAGGGTTATATTAAAACCCGTCAGTTTCCGGTAAAGAAAAAAATTTGTCGTATCACCTTCAATGGTAGTAGGTAAAGCCAGGATTACTTCACTGATCATTCCCTTTTCCATGCGCAACAACAAGGTGTCCACATTAATATCCTGGGGGCCAATACCTTCCATGGGAGAAATGATACCACCGAGAACATGATAAATTCCATTATATTGACCGGTATTTTCAATAGCCATGACATCCCGGATATCCTCAACGACACAAACCAAACTATGATCCCGTTTGGGATTGGCACAGATACTACAGAGCTCCTGGTCGGAAATATTTCTGCATTCATGGCAATAAATGATGTCATTACGCATTTTAATCATGGCATGACCCATGGTTTCTACCTCGGCCGGAGGACATTTCAACAAGTGTAATGCCATGCGAAGGGCCGTTTTACGACCGATTCCCGGAAGTTTGGCAAGCTCATTTACCGCTTGCTCAAGCAATTTTGAAGGATAGGTCTGCAAGAAAAATTATTGTTTACTTTGCAAAAGTATAATTTTCGAATGTATGTTCCGGTTTTTCCTTCTCTTTCTTATCACTCTTTTTTCATTGGTGGCTTATTCCCAGGACACCATTAGCCAATTGGATTCGCAGGGCAGGAAACAGGGTTTCTGGCAAAAACACGACTCCCTGGGAAATCTTGTCTATGATGGATATTTTAAAGATGGGTATCCGGCAGGGACTTTTCATTATTATTATCCATCAGGAAAGATAAAAACAATATCAGCATTATCAGAGAAAGGTAGGCGGGCTGTAGTAATCTCTTTCTTTCAGAACGGGCAAAAAATGGCTTCGGGGAACTATTATGAAGAGAAGAAAGACAGTATCTAGAAATTTTTCAGTGAGAAAGATGGATCCCTGGTTTCAGAGGAGTCTTATAAGGCCGGAGTAAAAAACGGATATTCAAAGCTCTTTTTCCCGGAAGGAGGTCTTGCTGATTCTACAAACTGGAAGAATGGGAAGATGGAAGGCCCGTCAGAACAGTACTATTCGGATGGAAAGATTAAAGTACGTTCGTCGTATCGGAATGGAGAAAAACAAGATACTTTCACTACCTATTTTATGTCAGGACAAACCATGATCTCCGGTCAATACCTTAACGATCATCCCCACGGACATTGGATTTACTACAACGATAAAGGAGAGATTATCAAGACGGAGGATTATTGACAAACACGAGATTCCCATCTTTTTCATCCAACAAAATCTCAGCATCTTTATCTACCTTTCCCTCCAGGATCATTTTCGATAATTCGTTCAATACATGTTTCTGTATTACACGTTTTATTGGTCTGGCGCCGTATTGCGGATCATACCCGATCGCTGCCAAATAACGGATCGCCTTTTCGGAGGCATTAATCCTGATATCATTTTTTTCCAGCATTTTCTGGATTAATTTAAACTGAAGCGTCACAACTTTTTCAATTTCGTCCCTCGTTAAAGGCTGAAACATTATGATCTCGTCAACACGGTTAAGAAATTCGGGCCGGATGTTTTTCTTTAATAACCCGAAAACCTGTTCCCGGGTTTGATTCACGATATCTTCCCTGTTCCTGTCATTGACTTTTTCGAGATTTTCCTGAATGATCATCGACCCGATATTGGATGTCATGATGATAATGGTATTTTTAAAATCGACAGTACGGCCTTTATTGTCGGTTAAACGACCATCGTCAAGTACCTGAAGCAGAATATTAAAAACGTCGGAATGGGCTTTTTCAATCTCATCGAGAAGAACCACTGCATAAGGTTTACGACGGATGGCCTCGGTCAATTGTCCGCTTTCTTCATATCCTACGTATCCCGGAGGAGCGCCGATCAGACGCGACACCGTATGTCTTTCCTGGTATTCCGACATGTCGATTCGTACCATATTGCTTTCATTGTTAAAAAGAAATTCAGCCAGGGCCTTGGCCAATTCGGTTTTCCCAACACCGGTGGTTCCCAGGAAGATGAATGAACCTATGGGACGCTTGCGGTCCTGAAGTCCGGCCCGGCTGCGGCGGATGGCATCAGCAATCGCTCCGATTGCCTCTTCCTGCCCGACTACCCGCATATGTAATTCGGTCTCAAGATCCAGCAATTTCTTCCTTTCACTCTGAAGCATGCGATTGACCGGAATACCTGTCCATCGTGAAACGATTTCCGCTATCTCTTCTGTCCCCACTTCTTCATTAACCAGCGGAGTATCTTTTTGGATAGAAGAAAGTTTCGCCTTGAATTGATCTATTTCCTTTTCCGCTTGCGGAATTCTACCATAACGGATTTCTGCGACTTTCCCAAGGTCTCCGGCGCGATTGGATTGATCTGCTTCAAGTTTCAGGTTTTCAATCTCCTTTTTATGGGATTGAATCTGTTCCACCAGGTCTTTTTCAGTTTTCCATTTTGCTTGGAGATTTTTTTGTTCATCTTTCAGGTTGGCAATTTCCTCTCTGAGGATTTTAAGTCTCTCTTCATCGTTTTCCCGTTTTATGGCTTCGCGTTCAATTTCCATCTGCCTGATCCGACGTTCAATTTTTTCCAGATCTTCAGGTAATGAATTGATCTCCAAACGGAGCTTTGATGCGGCTTCATCTATCAGGTCGATGGCTTTATCGGGCAAGAACCGTTCAGTAATATATCGCTGCGAAAGTTCAACAGCGGCAATGATGGCATCATCTTTTATTCTCACATGATGATGTGTTTCATATCGTTCTTTTAATCCCCTTAAGATCGAAATTGCATCCAGGGTATCGGGTTCATTCACCATGACCGGTTGAAAACGTCGTTCCAACGCCTTATCTTTCTCGAAGTATTTCTGATATTCTTTCAGCGTTGTTGCTCCGATGGCCCTTAGCTCACCCCTTGCCAGCGCCGGTTTCAGGATATTGGCAGCATCCATTGCCCCTTCGCTTGCACCGGCACCTACAAGCGCATGAATTTCATCAATGAATAGTACGACTTCCCCGTCGGAACTTATTACCTCCTTAACAACACTTTTTAATCTTTCTTCGAATTCTCCTTTGTATTTTGCTCCGGCAATCAGAGAACCCATGTCAAGAGAGAAAATTTGTTTTGTTTTCAAGTTTTCGGGCACGTCGCCATCAATGATCCGGTGCGCCAATCCCTCGGCAATGGCTGTTTTACCTACACCAGGTTCCCCGATGAGAATAGGATTGTTTTTAGTTCTGCGTGATAAAATCTGCAATATCCTGCGTATCTCCTCATCCCTTCCGATTACAGGGTCCAGTTTGCCTTCCCGGGCCAGGTCATTTAAATTCCGTGCATATTTACTTAATGCATTATAAGTCTCTTCCGCGGTTTGACTTTTGACATTACTGCCTTGCCGGAGTTGCCGAATGGCCGTCTTTAGATCTTTTTCATTTACTCCATTATCCTTCAACAAACGGGATGCTGTGTCATTAACCGACAATATACCGATTAACAAATGTTCAATGGAGACGAAATCGTCATTCATCTCCTTGGATGCAGAAACCGCCTTTTGAAGGGCCTTATTTGCTTCTCCGGAAAGGAAATTCTCGCCACCGCTGACCTTTGGTAAAGATTCAAGCAATTTATCCAGTGATCGGGTAAAAATGCCAATATTAACATTAAGCTTTTTAAGAAGATAGGGAATGACGTTTTCGTCAACAGTTAATAAACCTTTCAATAAATGAATATTTTCAATTGACTGATTCTGAAATGCCTGGGCAATTTCCTGGGCTTTCTGAACCGCTTCCTGCGCTTTGATCGTGAAATTGTTAAAGTTCATAATGGTTTTCTCCTTTTATGCTGGATGCTGGATGTTGGATGCTGGATGCTGGATACAAGATACAGGATGCAAGATACAAGATACGGAATTAAAGTCGGTCATAAATCTTGAAAATCTTAGTTATTGTTCTTTCTATCACAACCAACCTGCCAATATAGGTCTTTGGTAATAAATTGGAAAATGTGTCATAAAAAAAATGATTTTCCCGCCGTTTTGACTGTTTTTATTTTACTTTTGCTGGATCTGTTAAACATTTAACACGTGAATAAAAAGACCCTGGTTTTGGGCGTTAGTTTAAATCCTGAGCGCTACTCATATATGGCCGTACGGAAGCTGAAATTCAACAACATCCCAGTTGTTGCTGTAGGAATGCGTGAAGGTGAGATCAACGGGGTTATAGTGGAAAAGCCTTTCCCGAAATTTGAAGGAATACATACCGTCACATTATATATTGGACCAAAGAACCTTCCAGTCTTCTATGATTACATCCTCGATATCAATCCTAAACGGGTGATTTTCAACCCGGGAACAGAAAATCCGGAATTTGAAGAAATCCTTACTGCGAATGGGATTGAAGTTATCCGCGGATGTACTCTGATCATGATATCTTCCGGACAATATTGATACACTAAAACTCCTGATGTTCCGTTATAAACCCTGGGCGCAGGTTCCAGCCGTTATAATAAAGTACCATTATCAAAGATTTTTATAATTTTGCGACCGTATTGATTTCGCTGATGAAACGCTTCCTGATTCTTTTTTTTCTATTTATATCCGTTACCGTTAGAAGCCAGATAACAGTGATCGTTAGTCCTGCCGACACGATCCTTTGCTATCACGACAGCATTTCATTTATCACAACGATTGATACCACAGGAAACGGAACCCTTTCGTATCAGTGGATGAAAAACAGTATAAACGTTCCCGGAGCGATTGATTCGACTTTTCGGATAGGTCAAATTTCCGAACACGATACCGCTTTCTACCAATGCATTGTAGTGTTCGTCACCCAAGCCGGAACTTTTACCGATACCAGCAACGTCGCCCATCTGCGCATGCACCCGAAAATGAAACTCGATACCTTGTATCGTTATAATGCGTTGGGGTGTCTTACCGAATGCAAAGGACAATTCAAAGCGCTGGTCTCCGGGGGAACTCCTTTTAAAAATTATCCGCATTACATTTTCGACTGGCACGGAGGACATTCACAGGATACCATTGTTTTTGGTCTTTGTCCCAGACGCACGAATTATCCTTTGATTATCACGGATTCATTGGGTTGTTCGCTGGATACTACTTATTTTGTCGACTATTTAAAGTCTCCGAAAATTGAGGTTACGTTACTTCCGAAAGATACTGTTTATCTGACCAATCCCAATATCCAGGTGTCTTTCCTCGATTCGATGAAAAGGTATATTACCAATTGGACATGGGATTTCGGGGATGATGTTAAAGTTCCGAATTTAAATCCATGTCCCCATACCTATGCCAAAACCGGTGAATTTCCGGTGCAATTGCGTTTTACTGATCTGAACGGATGTGATACCACGATTACAAAAAATGTGACTGTTAAGGTTGCTGAATTGAAAATTCCCAATGTTTTTACACCTAACGGTGATGGAATAAACGACAGGTTCGAGATCGAAATCAAAGGGGAATCCAAAGATGTCGATTACCGGCTTGCCTATCTAAGCAATGAATTTGTGGTATTTGACCGGTGGGGTAGAAAGATTTTTTCTCAGGCAAATTTTAAAAGCGGCGAATGGTCAGGAGCAAATTTGTCGGACGGCACCTATTTTTTTGTGCTGAAGTGTGAGGGTCAATACGGTTTGGATGTTTTCCGAGGTTCGGTAACCATCATTCGCGGGACGCAGTGATCCATAAATTTAACGTTTTCTCATTTTAATCTTTATTCGCTTCAGGTTTCTGCGAGCAATCCTTTTTTCACTTCTATTTGAACAGTACTCTGAAATAAAAACCCGGTCTTGTCAGCTTTTTTTTCAGGTCTTCATCGGTAAACATGGCGGTAAGCATATTTCTGATCTCTTCATTCCTGCGGGCTTTGTTCACCACCAAGTTAAATAGCAATGAAGAATTTGCCAGTTTTTGCATCATTGCCGAAGTACGGAACTCGGTTATAATACGACGGTGAATACGGGAATCGTAAAGTTGAAGTGTTTCGTCGGAGAAGTCGTTGGTTCCAAAACAATTCGTGAGTACTTCAGCAGCGATTTCCCCGCTGGCCATGGCGTTCCCTATTCCTTCACCGCTGAAGGGATCCACCAGGAAAGCAGCGTCTCCAAGCAGAAGGGTTCGATTCCCTGACCGGCGGAGATCAAAGGTACCCAGGGGTAAAGTGTGGGCTTCAAATTTGCTTACCTGTCTTGCATTTTTAAAACGCGGAGCAAGAAACGGGTGATCTTTTATCAGGTGTGAAAAGTGCGACGACATGCTTTCTTTTCGTTCAGGAATTTTGCCCTTCATCAATGCGAATCCCGCATTGACCATTCCATCCGCTGACGGAATGATCCAGAAATATCCGGGAAGCAATGATTTCAGGAATATAAGCTCAATGAAATTTTCCGGATGAAGCTCCAATACATTTTCAAAATAGGCACGGATGCCAACGCAGAAATGCTTTTTATCGGTTGTTACCGGGTTGCAGAATTTCCGGGCTATGGAGTGAACACCATCGGCACCGGCAAGGATGCGACCATGCAAATGATGGCTTATACTGTCAACCTGAACGCCATTGGTCGTCCGGTCCAGACAGATCACTTTTTCTCCCTGAAAAATGTGGATATTGGAGTGTGTTTTGAGCCGGTCAAATAAAAAAGTGTCAAACACCTTACGTGTACAAATAAAACCAGGTGCCGGTTGTTCGGGATCCTTATGAAATCTGAATGGCACATCAACTGAATTCAGGTTTGGAGCCACGAAACGAATGCCCCAGGAAGGAACCTTATCCACCATATGTATAAAATCGGTATAGGCATTGTCAGGGAGTCGCTTAAGCACATTAAGAACCTTTCCGCTGAGGGCATCACCGCAAATTTTATCCCGGGGAAAAATCTCTTTTTCAATGATCGCGATCCTTATTCCCAGGGGTGCCAGTTTTAATGCAAGTGTACAACCGGCTGGTCCGGCGCCGATGATAATTAAATCGAAATCCTGTGTGGACATTGAGCATGTTAGTTACTTGCAAACTTACTCTTTTCCCGATTTCTTTTTCATTATTTTTGCCTAAAAATCAATCCATGCGAAAGGAAGAGCGTTTTAAAAATGTTATTGGCTGGTTCCTTGAACATCGTCCCGATGCCGAAACCGAATTGGAATATAACGATCCTTATGAGTTGGTCGTTGCAACCATTTTATCAGCCCAGTGCACTGATAAGCGTGTCAATTTAATAACGCCCGCTTTTTTCAGGCGTTTCCCAACTGTTCAGCAACTTTCAGTTGCTCAACCTGAAGAGGTATTCAGGCTCATTAAAAGCTGTTCTTATCCAAATAATAAGACCAAGAACCTGATCGGAATGGCTCGGATGCTGACAGAAAAATTCGAAGGCAATCTTCCTTCAGACGCCGGTCTTTTGCAAACCTTACCGGGGATCGGACGAAAGACAGCCAACGTAATTCTATCGGTCATTTTCAAAAAACCGGCCATGGCTGTCGATACCCATGTGTTCCGGGTTGCTGCCCGTATCGGACTTACAACCAATGCCAAGGATCCATTGCAAGCAGAAAAACAATTGATTAAGCACATTCCCAAAGATGTATTATCGGTCGCCCATCATTGGCTTCTTCTTCATGGGCGCTATATCTGTCAGGCACGGAAACCCAAATGCGAGGAATGTGGGGTGACTTCATTTTGCAAATATTATCTGTCATTAAAAAGGACTGATTTTGTTAATAACTCAACAGGGTCATCTGACTGAACTCACCTTAAAAACTGATACTTTTGAATTCTCATTACCTCTTATATTCAATCGAACAAATAATTATCAAAAAATTCCAATTAATCATTCATAAACCATAAAACCAAAACAGCAAATCCCAATGACTTCTCTTCAACCCGGTGACAGGGCTCCTGAATTTTCAGCAACAGATCAGTTTGGAAATGCCATTGCATTACATGATTTTCCAGGAAGAAAGGTTATTCTTTATTTCTATCCAAAAGACAATACCCCCGGATGTACGGCAGAAGCATGTGGATTCAGGGATAACTATCAGATTCTCATCGGGAAAGGTTATAGTATCATCGGTGTAAGCGCCGATAACGAACGGTCGCATAAAAATTTTTCTGAAAAATATGTATTACCTTTTACCCTTATCGCGGATAAAGAAAAAAAAATAATTAAGGAATATGGAGTTTGGGGTAAAAAGAAGCTCTATGGAAAAGAGGTTGAAGGTATCATCCGGATGACATTCATTATAGATGAACAAGGAATGATATCCCATATCCTTACTAAAGTAGATACGAAAGACCCTGCAGGACAGATCATGAGACTAATGAATCTAAACCAGGTAAAGCCGCACGGCAGTGCGTCTAAATGAGTAAAGCCGGACGGTAGTGCGTCCCCAAAACAGGAGGAAAGTAAAATGGCAAATGAAGTAAACAAGGAAAAGGTGAAAGCATTACAGCTTACACTCGATAAGCTGGAAAAAACCTATGGTAAAGGTACAGTCATGCGTCTTGGCGATAATGCCATCGAGGCAGTGGAAATTATTTCAACAGGTTCTATCGGGCTTAATTTCGCGTTGGGCATCGGTGGGTTGCCCAAGGGAAGGGTAATTGAAATCTATGGGCCTGAATCATCCGGCAAAACGACTCTGGCGCTTCATGCAATTGCCGAATCGCAGAAGGCCGGGGGGATTGCTGCCTTCATTGATGCGGAGCATGCCTTTGATCGTTTTTATGCGCAGAAGCTGGGCGTTGATGTCGAAAACCTCCTGGTTTCGCAGCCTGACAATGGAGAACAGGCACTGGAAATAACGGAAAACCTGATCCGGTCAGGTGCCATTGATATCATTGTGATCGATTCGGTAGCTGCATTGACACCCAAGAGTGAAATTGAAGGTGAAATGGGCGATTCCAAAATGGGATTACAGGCACGCCTGATGTCACAGGCTTTGCGCAAACTTACCTCCACAATCAGTAAGACGGCAACATGTTGTATTTTTATCAACCAGCTCCGCGAAAAAATCGGCGTCATGTTTGGAAACCCGGAAACGACTACCGGTGGCAATGCCCTGAAATTTTATGCTTCAGTTCGTCTCGATATCCGTAAACAAAATCAGCTTAAGGACGGAGATGAAGCAGTAGGGAACAGGGTGAGGGTAAAAGTCGTAAAAAATAAAGTGGCGCCTCCTTTCAGGAAAGCAGAATTTGATATCATCTTTGGGGAAGGAATTTCGAAACCATTTGAGATCATAGACCTGGCAACAGAAAACAACATTATAAAAAAAAGCGGCTCATGGTTCAGTTATGGTGATACCAAACTAGGCCAGGGACGCGATGGAGTTAAAAAGATTTTGCAGGATAATCCGGAATTGATGGATGAACTGGAAATTAAAATCAAAGAAGTACTGAAGAATCAAAAATAAAATGCGCAGAACCCTCATTTTAGTTTTTCTGCTTTTCATATTGGGGTGGATCGGTTGTCGGAACAGAGGTAGCAATGATCACCGGAAACAAGTTTCTGACACAGCTAAAATTCAACTTGAATCGCTGAATAAACAGATTGTTGATGACGCTTCGAACCCTGATCTATACAATGCCAGAGCCTTATTTTACCTTGCAGATCATCAGTTTGACAAAGCTTTAAAGGATATCAACAAAGCCATCTCAATCGATTCCCGGAAATCTGTTTATTATGTGACGCTTTCCGATATATACTTGTTAATGGGGCAACCCCAGAACAGCAGGGATGCTTTGATACAAGCAACGAAAGTCAATCCAACAGATAAGGAAGCCATGTTAAAACTGGCTAAACTTTATCTTATAATCAGGGATTACCGGAATTGTTACGATATGGTACGACAGTTACTTATGCTTGATAACACTATCGCATCTGCCTATTTTACCAGGGCAATAGGATTGCTCGAACAAGGTGATACCAATCACGCCGTTACTGATCTGATGCAGGCTGTTGACAAGAAACAGGATTATTACGAAGCCTACATACAATTGGGTGATTTATATTCCATAAAAAAGGACCCCATGGCGGAAGCCTATCTTAAAAATGCACTCAATATCAAGCCACAGAGCCGGGAAGCGCTTTATATGTTGGGGATGTACTATCAGGAAACTTCCCAATACGAAAAAGCCATTCAAGTATATCTGAACCTTTCGAAGACCGATACCGCTTTTCGCGAGGCACCTTACAATATCGGATATATCTATTTGGTTTATGTGAAAGACTTTCAAAAAGCCATCCCTTTTTTTACCGAATCAATTAAAAAAGATCCGGTTTTTTACCAGGCCTATTTTAACAGGGGATATGCTTATGAATTATCCGGTAATTATCAGAAAGCAATAGAAGATTATCAGCAATCCCTTAAAATACATGTGAACTATGAAAAAGCGGTGGAAGGTCTCAACCGCATCGATAGGATAAAAGTAAAAAAATAAGTTCAGTGTGTGTCATTTTTTAGGAAATTAAAAATTACCCTCATCTTTTTCCCCTGTAAACAATAAATAATGCAGGGCTGCATGTACTGTAACAAGCCGGAAGCCAAATCGATTTTCAAACAGATGGCGGCAATCCTGTACGGCATTTTCTTTAAAGGATTTCAGCGGGTTCTGATAAAGCAATACAAAATCCTTTAAATCCTGGTAAATATCTGTAAAATTTTCTGCCATACTCCCTGTCAATGCATCTGTATGACTTCTTTCATGGAGATCAATAAAATGAAACTGATCTTCTGCCTCAAATTTATTCCGTAATACATTGAACATCGTTTCCCATTGCTCTTCGGTTACGTAATGTTCAGTGGCTTCTTCATCTTCAGCATCGACAACCGGCAGCAGAGATGCTTTCAGGTAAATGAGGGGAACAATTTTTTGCAAAAACTGATACAATTCCTGCTTAGTATAATCTTCGGCTTTTTCGAGGAAAAGACAATATTCATTTGCAACCGTAAGCATTTCAAGCACTTTTCTTGAATATACAGGATCGTCAGGAATAGATTGTTGGCCAGTCATAACAATGGAATTATTTTCATGGGGATAAATGTATTAAATTTCCGGGAACATCAATTCCCAATACTTTCTTCATGAGGTGCAGTGACATTGAAATCGGAAAAATTCATGTGCAGGTCAGAGGTAAGGTAAATCTGTAATTTATTTAGATTCCCTCCGGTGTATGGATAATAATAACCCGCAATTATAAAAGTCGGGAAAATCAGATTATCATTTTTGATGAGGACTCCAAGGCCCAATCCGGTAAATAAAATAGATCGGGTCAGGTCTTTCCCCCTTGGGGCAATGAGTCCGGCTTGCAGATTTGCCATTAGTCCAAACCGAAAACCGTACAGGAACCATGGTGTAAAGCAAACGCCGGTTAAACTCGTAGACAATGCATGCACACCCTCAAAGGTTTCCGGATTTTTTACTTTATTGATTTTGAAATCCAGGTTAATATCGTAATAATCCGTATTGTTCGATCTCAGGTTAAATGAATAGCGGTAATCTGTGATGATGTAAGATCGAAATTTAAATCTATTGTTTTTGGTCCTTAAGAGAGGTGTAAAATATTTGCTATATACCTTAAAGACTGCATCTTCAAATGAATTCCCGTGAAAAAATCCACTGAAAGACAAAAATCCCGACAGATATCCGAACCGGTTGAAAAATTGACCGGCCGAAAAGGTCACACCGGAATAAACTCGGTTATAAAAATCAGTCTGATCCAAACCCAATGTCACCTGGATAAGATGTCCGTATGGAAGGTTTTCAATCTTGCCGAATCCCAGGACATAATCGGTAACATAAAAGTTGTTCCGGGAAAATGAAAAACTGACAAGCTGTTGAAAATGATTGTAATATCTTTTGTTCGAATCGATACTGACCGCCGGCCGCTGAGAGAATTTTGTCCTGTATATCGCTCCTGTAACGACAATACGTGAATCTTCCTTCTGCTTCCCGAGTAAAAAGGCTCTGCCTCCCCAAAGGCCCTCATTCTTATATTCCGTTGTAAATGTTAAAGTACTGTCCGGATCGACTACGTCTTTCCACCAGATAATGCCGGTACCTCCAGCCCACTTCGTCCGGTTTGTGAAAAATGGCCGTTCAAATTCAAGGGAATAACTCCGGTCACCTTCATTGTTGGCATAGTACTCGATCGTTGCATTGACCTGAGACCCACCGATATTGGTAAAAGCATAAGATAATCCATCGAAGCGAAAAAACGGAGCACGATTCAGTTCTAACGACATAGTTCCCGTTAACCGGTCGCCCAGACCAAGAAAATTGGCATCGTATAATCTGCCGATTACGCGGTTTGCTGTGATCACCGGGATGTCAAATCCGATGGACCATACATCCTTGGTGATCACGGTGAGGTCAACAGAATCGGCAATTGAATCCGAAGATGAAACCAATATTCTGGCATCATTGATGAAGTCAAGTTCGCGGAGTATACGCTCATTATCGGCAAGTATTTTGGGATCGATGCGCTGACCTTTCTTGAAAAGAAGGTTGTGTCGGATAATGTATTTTCTCGTATTCAAATGGACACTGTTGAGCGCCCTCCCAACCCCGGTGAATGCAATTGCATTCGTATCATAAATGGATGGCCCGAAAGGTTGAAGAACCTTGATGTGAATTCGCCGGATAACCTTCCCTGCATATTTTTGAAAAGGTTCCGGACTTTTCAAAACCTGTACCGAATCAGGGAGCGGGATATTTTTCGGTTCAACAAAAGCAAGATTATATAGAAATTGGGTGATTTTCTTTCGGGAAAATTTTTTGTACAAAGAATCATAAAAGTTGTGCGATCTCAAATAGAAAGAAGTATCACGGTTCTTCCGGTTAGCAGAAGATCCAACACGGTTGGTGTCAATTTCCAATAACGACTCACATATTGTAAGAGGATGGGCCGAATTACTGCCGGAAGCAAAAAGGAATGACAAAAAAAAAGGAGTAACCGCGATGAAAAATCTGAGATAATTCAGGAAGATTCCAGGGTTTCCGTCTTTTTGTCTTTTGGAATACATCTATTTAAGCTTCATCGAAGCAATTATACATGTAATCTTTTCATCTAAACGTTTTTCTGTTAGTTCAAATGCGTCTTTACGCTCCAAATTTTCCTTTACCCCAAAATAAAATTTTATCTTAGGTTCGGTTCCTGAAGGACGGACACTGATGATACTGCCATCCTCAAGCAGAAATTGAAGCACATTTGACTTGGGAAGATCAATGGGTGTTTCTGTGTTGGTAATCCGGTCACTCACCATTAACATCTGGTAATCCTTGATTTTAACCACGCGTGAGTTGTTTATTGTAAGGGGAGGGTTTTCACGGTAACCGACCATCATTTCCTGAATTTCTTCGGCGCCGCGTTTACCCTTTTTGGTTACCGACAGTAGAGATTCTTTATAAAATCCATAGGTTTGATAAATCTCCAGAAGTAAATCAAACAACGATTTTCCCTGATCAGCCATCCATGCTGCGGTCTCGGCAATCATTGCACAGGCACTTATAGCATCTTTGTCACGCACGAAATCCCCGATCAGGTATCCGTAACTTTCTTCGCCTCCCAGAATATATTGCATTGCAGTTTCGTTTTTCCGGATCACATCGGCAATGAATTTGAACCCGGTCAAACATTCAAAATAGTTGACTTCGAATTTTCTTGCTATTTCGGAAATCAATTTGGTTGTGACAATAGTGGATACTATGAATTCATTTCCCGTTATCTTACCCAATTCCTTCCATCGGGTCAGGATATAGTGGAAGAGTAAAGCAGCGGTTTGATTTCCGTTCAAAAGGATCATCCTGCCATGGTGGTTACGGATAGCAATTCCGACCCTGTCTGAATCCGGATCGGTTGCCATCACCAGATCGGCTTTAATTTTATCGGCAAGGTCAATGCCCATATTGAGTGCATCATGTTCTTCCGGATTGGGGGAGTGTACCGTCGGAAAATTTCCATCTGCAATGGCCTGTTCTTCGACCATATGGATATTCCTGAATCCATATCGGAACAGAATTTCCGGTACGAGTTTACGTCCGCAACCGTGAAGGGGAGTGTATACGATCTTCAGATTTTGCTGGCGGTATATACTGTCAGGAGATAGAGACAAGGATGCGACCCGGTCAAGGTATATTCGATCAATATCGGCCCCGATACTGAAAATGTTTGTACTGGCTCCCACCCATTTTACGTCATCCACCGAGGTGATTTTCTGGACTTCACGGATCACGTTTTCATCATGCGGTGCGATCATTTGTGCGCCATCATCCCAATAGGCTTTGTATCCATTGTACTCTTTGGGATTGTGCGAAGCTGTAAGCATTACCCCGCTCTGGCATCCCAAATGCCGGATGGCAAATGAAAGCTCCGGTGTAGGCCGCAGGTCATCGAAAAGGTATACTTTGAAACCATTGGCCGACAGTACTTCTGCAACGATCTTCGCAAATAATTTGCTGTTATTGCGGCTATCATATGAAATCGCCATTTTTATCGGGTTCAACTCCGGAAACATCTGCTTCAGATAATTAGCCAATCCCTGTGTGGCCATACCTACCGTATATTTATTCATCCGGTTTGTACCCACACCCATAATTCCCCGAAGACCCCCTGTCCCAAATTCCAGGTCGCGATAAAAAGAATCGATTAGTTCCGTGGGATTTGTATCCATCAGATTTTTTACCATCTCCTTGGTTTCTTCATCAAAATTACCTGTAAGCCAGGAATTTGCCCTGTTTAATATGAACGGTTCAATTTTCGTGTTCATCATGAAAAATAGTTTCGATTATTACTTTTCCCGGATCAATAATTCTTTCATTTTTCCGATACATACCTTCAGACTGTCTCTCCAGTATGGAATTTCAATGTTAAATGTTTGCTTGATTTTTGCTTTGTTTAATACACTATAATAAGGTCTCACTGCCGGCAAAGGATACTCCCTGGTCTCAATGGGATTGATCCTGCAATTAATTCCGGAAATCTCAACGATCGCTTTGGCAAAATCGTACCAGCTCGTTGCTCCTTCATTGGCATAATGATAAACGCTTACTCCTTCCGGTATGTTGTTTATTCGAAGGATTTCCAGAATGGCTTTTGCCAGATCATATGCATAGGTGGGACACCCCACCTGGTCAAAAACCACATTTAATTTACCCCGTTCCTGCCCATATTTCATAATCGTTTTTACAAAGTTATTTCCGAATTCAGAATAGAGCCACGAAGTCCTCAAAATAAGTGCGTTTTTTGAATGATTTGATATTTCCTGTTCTCCGGCATATTTACTTTTAGCATATACCGAGACCGGTTTTTTATTATCTTCTTCTGAATATGGACGGTTACCACTTCCTCCAAAAATATAGTCGGTTGAAACATGAATAAGTAAAGCATTGTAACGGGTAGCTACTTTTGCCAGGTTACCAGTTGCCTTCGCATTGATAAGGAAGGCCATCTTTTCCTCCTGTTCCGCTTTATCAACAGCCGTATAAGCGGCACAATTGATAATGGCAGCATGATTTTCCTGTCGAACCAGGACATCAATGGCTTTCTCATCCGTAATATCCAATTCTCCAATATCGGTAAAAAGGAATTCAAAGGAAGGATATTGAGATGCAAGAATCTTCAATTCATTGCCCAATTGTCCGTTTGAACCAGTGACCAGAATTTTCATTTAAAGCAGGATAAAAGTTAAAGTATTGACTTGAAATAATCGATGGTTTTAATTAATCCCTCGTCGAGCATCATTTTGGGTTCCCAGCTCAATTCATTTTTTGCAAGTGTTATGTCAGGTTGACGCTGTGCCGGATCATCGATGGGAAGAGGCAGATAGATGATTTTCGAACGGGAACCCGTGAGTTGGATCACTTTCTGAGCCAATTCATGGATAGTAAATTCATCTGGATTTCCGATGTTTACAGGTCCGGTAAATGTTTCACGGGAATTCATCAGTCGGATCATGCCATCAATGAGATCGTCGACGTAACAAAAGCTCCGCGATTGGGAACCGTCGCCGTACAGGGTAAGATCCTCGCCTTTTAAAGCCTGGACGATGAAGTTCGAAACCACCCGTCCGTCGTTAGGATGCATCCGCGGGCCATACGTATTGAAAATCCGGATTATCTTAATCCTGACATTATTTTGCTGATGATAATTAATGAACAGTGTCTCCGCAATCCGTTTTCCTTCATCATAGCATGACCGGATACCGATTGGGTTCACGTGCCCCCAGTAAGATTCCACCTGAGGATGGACTTCCGGATCACCATAAACTTCACTCGTTGAAGCTTGCAGGATGCGTGCCTTGATCCTTTTAGCTAATCCGAGCATATTGATAGCGCCCATGACGGACGTTTTCACTGTTTTGATCGCATTATACTGATAATGGATGGGTGATGCCGGACAAGCCAGATTGTATATTTCATCAACCTCTATATAGAAAGGCATAGTGACGTCATGGCGAATCAACTCGAAATAAGGATTGGAGATCAAGTGCACCACATTTTGTTTCTGTCCTGTAAAATAATTGTCGAGGCAGGCAACTTCATTTCCTTCTGCCAGGAGTCTTTCACAGAGGTGTGAGCCAAGGAACCCTGCGCCACCGGTAACTAAAATTTTTTTCTTTATCATGATTTCCTGAATAAAGTACAAAATTAAAAAACCTAACAGCCGGAAGAGGAGGTGTTAGGTCTATCATTAAATCGGTATCAGATCATCTGGTAGTATTTACACCAATGCAGTAATACGTAAAACCTTTCCGTTTCATCTCATCGATCTCATAAATATTGCGGCCATCAAAAACAACCTGTTCCTTTAACAGTTTCCGGACTAGATTAAAATTCGGAAATTTGAATTCCGGCCACTCGGTAATGATCATCAGGCAGTCGGCATCAATCAGAGCATCGTATTGATCAGGAGCATAGTAAATAGTATCTCCAAGAATGCGGTTGGCCTCGTTCATGGCCACAGGATCATAGGCTTTCACTTTAACACCGGCATCAATAAGTTTTTTAATAATGATCAGTGAGGGCGCTTCACGCATGTCGTCTGTCTGGGGTTTGAACGACAATCCCCAGATGGCGACAGTCTTTCCGATTATTTTCCCTTCAAAATGTTTATTCAGTTTATTGAAAAGAACAGATTTCTGGTCGTCGTTCACTTCTTCGACCGCTTTAAGGACCCGCAGGTTGTAATTAAAATCTTCAGCCGTATGGATTAATGCTTTTACATCTTTTGGGAAACAGGATCCCCCAAATCCGACTCCCGGATAGATAAACTTGTTTCCGATCCGGGAATCAGAACCTATGCCTTTTCTAACTTTATTGATATCAGCGCCAACGATTTCGCAAAGGTTGGCAATATCATTAATAAAACTGATTTTTGTAGCCAGCATGGAATTCGCGGCGTACTTCGTCATTTCAGCCGAAGTAATATCCATGAATATTACCGGATGACCATTAAGGGTAAACGGTTTATAGAGCGCTTTCATCAGCTCCTCGGCTCTGGGAGAATTGCATCCAACGACTATCCTATCGGGTTTCAGAAAGTCATCAATGGCAGCTCCTTCTTTTAAGAATTCCGGATTGGAGGCCACGTCAAATTCGATGGTCAATCCCCGCTTATCCAATTCTTCCTGAACCGCTCTCTGGACTATCAATGAAGTGCCAACAGGAACTGTGCTTTTTGTAACTATCAATAAATAGTCTTTCATATATTTGCCGCAATCCCTGGCGACATTGATAACATATTGAATATCTGCACTGCCGTCTTCATCCGTTGGGGTTCCGACAGCGCTGAAAATCACTTCACAGTCCTCAAGCGCTTCCGCGATACTGGTTGTGAACTTTAACCGGTCCTTTTTCATGTTCCGGTGTACCATTTCTTCGAGTCCCGGTTCATAAATCGGAATAATTCCTTTTTTCAGGCCTTCAATTTTTTTCTGGTCGATGTCAACACAGATAACTTCAATACCAACTTCAGCAAAGCAGGTACCGGTCACCAAACCGACATACCCTGATCCCACAATAGCAACTTTCATAATAGTTCCAGATAGTTATAGGTTTTGAGTAGGTGAATTTTGGACAAATATAATAATTAAAAATTCTGATTCGTCATCCGAAGTTGTTACTTTATGTGAACTTTTTAACGATTTTCCCCTTTGTCATCATGAATCATTCAAAGATTAAGCTTCGTTTGAATGGCTTGGATATCTTGTTTCAGTTGCTTTACTGTTTCCACCAGATGATAGTTCACGGCAGTAGGATTTTCGGGGATATCGGAACTGATATAATGAACAAACTGCCATATTTCGCGGATCTCCTTTGCCATCAGTTCAAAGGGCGGATACATCGGATTAAGTGAATGAAGTACTAATTTGCTTTCCGAATGGAGTCTGTTTTCAACTACTTTGAAAATAATTCCTTCTTCACCGGTAAGGATAATGCATGCATCTTTGTCACGCAGGGTCTCCCAATCCTGGACAAAGACACCGGTTACCCAGGCTCCGTGCGGAATAGGTAACATAGAGTCGCCACTGATCTGAAAGGTGCGGTATTTTTTCTGTTTTGACAGAAAAGGCAACCGGAATGTGGGCAGGATACGTATGTATTCGGGATCGGCAAATCCGCTGGTATAGCCGGCTTTTGCTTTTTCCGATACCAGCTCTATATTTTCTTCATTATCCTTGCCAATGGTTGTTGCCAGTATCCTAAGGTTGGAACCTTTCATGTAAACATCAAATCCCCGTTCTATCTGCCGGAGTTGACTTTCCGTAAGTTTTTGTAAATCAACCTTGATCAGGGTGTCGATGGCAATATTAAAATAGTTTGAGAAACGGATCAACGCATCCATCCCCGGTTGAGCGATACTATTTTCATATCCGCTCAGGGTCGACCGTTTCATTTCCAGGGCAACCGCAACATCGTCCTGGGTGCGGCCCTGGCGTTTCCGTATAAATTTTATGTTTGGACCGAAATACATTTTTTTGGTTTTTTAAAAAATAATGATTATATTGTAGTCGGAATTTTGATTAAAAACACGTCAAAGATAATAAAAAAATCAAATAGCGAGGTAGCGAGGTAGCGAAAAAAATCAAAATAGATCTATACCTTTTAGTGTGAAATCGGATTAAGCGATTAAAAGCAACCAGATGAAAAGGTATGATATCAATGAATTTAATCAGGTAATGAGAGGAAGAACACGAAACTTTGCAATCAGTGTTTTTAGGATCTCGAGCATGATAAAGCTGAATGAACTTAGCAGGATTCCGGTGAAACAATTGATCAGGAGTGCATCGTCTGTTGCCGCGAATTATTATTCTGCGACCAGAGGACGTTCAGAGGCGGAGTATTATTCAAAATTATGCATTGTAGTTGAAGAAAATGATGAGGTGATGTTTTGGCTTGATTTTCTCATGGAGGTGGGTGTCCTGAATACTCCACAAGCCAGGGACTTGCTTGCAGAGGCAGACGAACTCCTAAGAATATTCTCGAGTATAAAGAAAAAGCTGAAACTTAAAAGAACTCCATTAAACTAAACAAATTTCGCCACCTCGCTATTTCGCTACCTTGCTACCTCGCTATTTCGCTATTTCGCTACCTCGCTACCTCGCTACCTCGCTACCTCGCTACCTCTATTTCAGGCTCACATTTCCAAACTCACTATGAACCGTGACTTTCCCGGTGGGATTATCAGTTCCACCGA
>JALNZC010000003.1 GCA_023229525.1 Bacteroidales bacterium | reverse complement strand
CTCAGTAGCCGTCCAGAAGCCTTCACTCTCATTGAAATGGTAAAAAGCGCCACTATTCCAAAATCCAGGACCAAGGGCCGTAAATCCGCTGCTATTCGTTGCGCCGGAATTCGATGCCCAATGGTTGGTACCGGTTTCTTTCAACTTTCCCCCTAAATCCGTTTCCCACCATCCAATTGCAGTGCAATTCACAGTTGCCTCCAGATAAGTTTTCATCTGGCACCATTCTGCGTCTGAAGAAATATGCCACCCTGTCGGGCAAATCCCCTGACGGCCACTTGGGTTTGAATTGCTTGAAGCAGTATAGTTCATCATCTCATCCCATTGATACAAACCGCCGTACACATCACAATTGGCTTCGTCATCGTTATAACAGTACTTTTCAATGGTGTCATTATTGGTTTGCTCTACAATTCCATCAATTCGCTTACCGATATTGAGATTTTGCTTCATCCAACATTGAAAGCCGATAATGACCGTCTCATAAGTTTTCCCATCATAGCTTATTGTGCCACATGACTTTCCATCCTGCGGGACATACGTCCATGAAGTTCCATTAAACCAGCAAAGGGTTTTGAGGGTTGTGTTGTATATCGTCAAACCTTCGGCAGGCGAATTGATGGCATTCATTTGTGCCATGGTCATTCTGGGTGGCAGGAATCCGGTTGATGTACTGTTTAATTCCATTACTGCGGAAGCATTAGGTGAAGTGGTACCCACCCCAACCTGACCTTCCACCAGCAAGCCGTTTGTTGGTGCGGTGCTGGTACCGGAATATGATGAACCGATCACTGCATTACCGGCTATATCAACTTTACTTTGCGGATTCGTTGTTCCGATCCCTACATTTCCGGGATCATAATAAAGCTTGAGGCCATTGGTTGTCCACTGGCTGGAGACTTTATTGTTGAATGCATTCCAATCGGTCAATGAGAGAAACCCATTGGTGACGGAATTAGCCTGCGGGATCGAAATGTTCGGATTATTCCCTTCGCTGCTGATTATTGGAAGAGTTGCAGTGACACTGGAAACACCAGTAACAACAGGAAGTCCATTTTTTCGCATCGTACCGGAGAAGTTGATATCCCCAACGACGTCAAGATTGTACACCGGAATGGGAATTCCTAACCCAACCTTCCCTCCGGTGAAATAAATATCCGAACCAGCAGACAACCATTGACTACTCACCATGATCCAGTTGGGGGAAGATGGGGTTCCTTTGTTGGAATAATACTGATTGTTAGTGGTACAGAAGATCAGCAATCCGTTTGCCGGATTACTGATGGCATCGCGATCCGTGAGGGTCATACGGGGAATGAGCATCCCCATGGTAGTAGATTTCACATCGAGCATAGCCGATGGATCCGGGGCGCTGTTGTCAATGTTGATGCCCACCTGGGCAAAGGATGCGCTGTTAAAAAGCAGAAACAAAGAAATAAAAAAGGATAATTTTTTCATGAGTAAATGGTTTTGGTGGGGTTGAACAGTAAATTTTATTACCCACCCCCGGCCCCTCCCTTCGCGAAGGGAGGGGTTTGGGGTGGGTTCAATTAGTTTTTAATGACCTTTGCAATCTCACTCCGCTCGCCCGATTGCACATGAACCATGTAAATGCCAACCGGTTTTCCTGAAAGCGAGAACTGCAATATCGATTCGCAGGTCAAGCTCTTTTGCAATAGTTTTTCGCCCTGCAGGTTGTAAACAGTTATATTGGCCGTTGTTGTTGCCACGGATCCCATCAACTCGACGATGATGATATCGTTTGTCGGATTGGGATAGACTTTGAAAAACTGATATTTGGCTACTGTTTCAATACCAAGCATTTCTCCATCCTGGTTGTTGGCAACAAGCGGGTTGAAGGTGGCGCCACAATAGTTGCCACTAGTTGTGATGCGTCCAAGAAGATAACCGCCGCTGTTGACCTTTGTCCCTGCAAGCATCAATATTTTATTGCCGGCCACCAGTGTGACACTGCCATTGTTTTCTACGATAAAAGTATTGCCATTGCCTGCAACGGTGAGTACCTGTGTGGCGTCATAACAATTGGTCACACCATCCGGAATGGTGATGTTAACCAGTTCCTGATTGACCGGAGGCGTGGTACTCTTCAACCCGGTAAAAGAGCTGAACGTGGTGATCCCAGTGGCCGCCAACTGGTGTGCAATGGCATCGGTCAGCCCGTATGTGATCCATGGCGCCGGGTTCACTTTGGTGCAGGAGATCACGTTTTCGTTACCGGTCACATCCTCAGTAACATACTGGAAGGTGGCATTGCAGGTGAACCCGGTGATCCCCGACTGGGTGATGGTCCAGTAGCGTTTCAGATAATTGCCCGTGATGTTGTCGTCGGGGTACTTTTCATTCTTCAGGCTCACCCCAACGTAATTGCCCGCGGCGAAGCTTCCCCCGGTGAAATTAAGGGTAACAGGCGAATATTCTGATGTTCCGTTATCATCTCCAACCGGGAATGTGAAACTACCGGTAAAGCCTGATTGGAACTCCTTGCGCAACTGGCCGGTCTCGGTTACGATAATCATATTGGATGCAGATGGTGTGCCTGCAATGGATGCCAATTGCCCGAGAAGCAGGTTGTCGCTCCCAAGGGTAATTGTGCCATTGGTTAAATTCAGGACACCATTTACCGTGGTATTATCACCAATTGTAACTCCTGTGACATTGTTTACCGTAAGGTTTTGAATAATGTTCTGACCGCCTATGGTTTGATTGACCGTTCCCGAGAATTCAGCTGTACCGGAACCAAGTGAATTTGGCGTAACATTTTCGTTGGCCAGATTTTTTTTCAGGATTAAGGTTCCCGCGTTATCGAGGGTTGCCCCGCTTTTTATCACAAGTCCTTCAGAAGAAAAGACTGTGGTCCCGGATAAGACTTTAAATGTGGTTCCGCTGGATATCACGTTATCTGCCATAGCCGTGGAAATCGCCATAGACAAGAGCAAAGGGATTGCGAGAATGGCTGAAACCGTCAGCTTGCAGCTTCTTTTCAGAAAATGATGTTGATTGCACATAATACCTTGTTTTTATATGTTGCTATTTGGTTGCTATTTTAAAAATCTTCACTCCACGCAACGCTTTCCCTGTCAAATATCAAATTATATGACTAGAACTGCATAATAAAAATCCAATAATTTATCCCAGTCAAAAAGATTACAATATAAAATTTTACTCAAATATAAATAATTTATCAATAACCTAATATTCGCAAAAATAATTTATTGACATAACAACTCAAGACGGAGGAGATACATTATGAATTCTCACATCTGGAAGAATCATAATCCAAATTGAGATTATCAGGGAGTTAAAAAAAAACATCACCCCAAAATCCTTGTCAAACACCGGCCCTACAGTTTCATAACGTACCGAATGATATTGAAACCGGGAATGACTGTCAGGGCCAGAGGTTCACATTTCAGAAAATCGTGCTTTTCCAAAGGCTTGTACTTTTGAAAAAATCATGGTTCCCGGATGTATGTGTAACAAAGTAAAACTGAGGGGTTCAAAAAGGTACTTTTTTCAAACCTGTCCCGACGCGGTACAATGTCAATGACGGCAAAACCAGGTCGTTTCAGTAGGAGATCAAAAGTGAATAATTTAAATGAGAAATCCGTGGCGCCTTATTGGTCGTCTATAAAAATCGTGCCTGATAAGTGAGCGTCAACTTTTTAGGCTTTCGTTTCTTGAATCAAAGATTTTGGGTCTTGTCGATTGTCGAAAATCGCGACAATGTCAATCGTTTTATCTGAATATTTATAGAAAATCGTTGTCTGTTTGGTCACAACACACTTTCTCAGACCTCTTATCTTTTCTGATTCAGGAAAACTGTCAGGAAGTTTTTGGATCTGTTTCAGGGATTTGTTCAGCTTAAGGATAAAATCGTTCTTTACTTTTGTCGACCATTCTTTCTCAAGAAAAACGAGGAGATTGTCGAGTTTCTTCATTGCTCTCCCGGAGAGTTTTATTTCCCAATTCATTACTGATGTTTTTTGATAAACTCCCCGTAATCTACCGTTTCTCCCTTTTCAATTTCTTCTATCCCTTTAAGGATTTCCTCTTTCTGGTAATTGGATAAATTATCCCAAAAGTCAACTTTATTTGAGTTAGAGAATATACGCTTAATAGAGGCTAAGACGCTAGGGTTGTCAGTATCCAGGATCAGTCTGACAAGTTCCAATTTTTCAGCTTGAATATTCATGGCTTTTCCTTTCTGCAAATTTAAAGAATTCATCAATATCCTGATTTTATTTTCAGAAGGAAATATCCTAATGTCTTGTCCATCTGGAAGAATCATAATCAAAAGTAAGATTATCAGGAAACTTGAAAGAATACATCACCCCAAAATCCTTGTCAAATACCGGCCCTACAGTTTCATAACCTATCGAATGATATTTAACCCGGGAATGACTGTCAGGGCCGAGGTTCACATTTCAGAAAATCGTGCAGCATCCATGCAATAAGTGACTGTTTAAAATTCATTTGGCAATCCGATTAACCATAAACCAAATCACAAATAATCGGACAAAACGATAACAAATTCAGATAAAACCCTTTTGAATCTCCATTCACTCCTTCAATCCTTCAACCCTTCAATCCTTCTATCCTTCATCCCTTCATTCCTTCATTCCTTCATTCCTTCATTCCTTCAATCACTCATTCACTCATTCACTCATTCACTCATTCACTCTCTCACCCCGCCACCCTGTCATATTTTTACCTTCGAAACCTGCCTGAAAAGGTACCCGATAGGCTTAAGGTTGACCTAAGGTAGACCTAAGGTTAGCCCAAGGTCCCGGGGGCATATTAAAAATCATGACATTGTGTCATTTTTAACTAAAAAAACTACCTCATTCATTTTGTCGTTGCGCAGTATAAAAGATGCACTCGCAATCTGGTCATTTTCCGCAGAGAAGCGCTATCTTTGTGATTGAATTACCAGGAACAGCGATACCCTATGGATAATTTTTCTTATTTGAATACCATCGATAATTCGGTGATCGATGAGTTATTCACCAGGTTTAAAAATAACCCGGACAGTGTTGATGAAAGTTGGCGGAAATTTTTCGAAGGATTTGAGTTCTGCCAGAAAAACTATAAAGCGGAAGAGGGCGAGGCCTTCATCTATCCCAATGAATTTAAGGTGATGAACCTCATTACCGATTATCGGCAACGGGGACATTTGTTCACCAGGACAAATCCGGTACGGACACGGCGGAAATACGCGCCAACGCTCGGCATTGAAAACTACGGTCTGTCTGCCGGGGAATTGGGAAAAAGCTTCCAGGCCGGGAAAGAGATCGGGATTGGAAATGCGAAGCTTGAAACGATCATCGATCATTTAAAACAAACCTATTGCCAGTCAATTGGAGTAGAATACCAATATATCCGTCATCCGGAAATAGTCGAATGGTTCCGCTCAAAGATGGAACCCGTCAGGAACACCCCTGGATTTATGGTTGATGAAAAGCGGTTGATCCTTCAAAAACTGGCTGAAGCCGTTCTTTTCGAAAAATTCATCCATAAAAAATTTTCCGGGCAGAAGAGTTTTTCGCTGGAGGGTGTCGAATCGCTGATCCCGGCGCTCGAAGCCGCGATACAGAAAGGAGCCGAACTGGGAATTCGTGAATTTGTCCTGGGCATGGCCCATCGCGGCAGGCTGAACGTACTCGGCAACATCATGCATAAACCCTTTACCGAGATTTTCTCGGAATTCGAGGGAAAAGAATATGAAGATGAAGAACTGCTGGGCGATGTTAAATATCACCTTGGTTATTCGAATGAAATCACTGCTGGCAATGGTCAAACTGTTCGATTGATCCTTGCCCCCAATCCATCCCACCTGGAAGCCGTTGATCCGGTGGTCGAAGGAATTTGCCGGGCACTCATTGACAATACCTTTCAGGGAGATCATTCGGTGATTGCCCCCATTCTGATCCATGGCGACGCTTCCATTGCCGGACAGGGGATCATTTATGAACTAGTGCAGATGGCCGAACTGGAAGGATACAAAACAGGAGGCACCCTTCATCTGGTGATCAACAACCAGATCGGGTTCACAACCAATTACCTTGATGGTCGTTCAAGCGTCTATTGTACCGATGTGGCCAAGACAATACAGGCACCCGTTTTTCATGTAAATGCCGACGATGTGGAAGCGGTAGTTTATACTGTGAGGTTAGCCATGGAATTCCGCACTAAATTTCATAAAGATATTTTTATCGACTTGCTCGGCTACAGGAAATATGGCCATAACGAAAGTGATGAACCCCGTTTTACCCAACCCATCCTTTATAAAATCATCGAACAACATCCCGATCCGCTCGACATCTACCTTGAAAAATTAAACGCGGAAGGAACCCTTAAATCCTTTGATGTCGATTCCCTGAAATCGAAGATCAACAGTATCCTCGATCAGGGGTTTGAAGAAGCCCGGGACATTGAGAAAGGAGATATCACACCATTTCTGGATTCCCTCTGGAAAGGGATCAGAAAAGCCGTTCCGGCTGATTTTGACACTTCTCCCACAACAGCCATTATCGAAGCCGATTTGATGGATATCGGACTAAAATTGACTGAATTACCGAAAGGAAAAGCATTTTTCAGGAAGATCACAAAGATGCAGGAGGACAGGAAAATCATGCTCGGGAATGGCCGCCTGGATTGGGCAATGGGCGAATTACTGGCTTATGGGTCATTGCTTAAGGAAGGTCACCCGGTTCGATTAAGTGGACAGGACTGCCAGCGTGGTACTTTCAGTCACCGGCACGCGGTGCTTACCGTGGAAGATTCCGAAGAAAAATTCATTCCACTGGCACACATATCGCCGGAACAGGCCAGGATGAGCATTTACAATTCCTTATTATCGGAATATGGGGTGCTTGGTTTCGAATATGGTTACAGTTTTGCCACACCCAGTGGACTGACCATATGGGAAGCCCAGTTTGGCGATTTCAGTAACGGCGCCCAGGTGATCATTGATCAGTATATCAGCAGCGCTGAAGATAAATGGAAAGTGATGAACGGGATCGTGTTGCTGTTGCCACATGGTTATGAAGGCCAGGGTCCGGAGCACTCCTCTGCGCGTCTCGAACGGTTTCTCTCGTTATGCGGTCATCACAACATGCAGATTGTGAACTGTACCACACCGGCCAGCTTTTTTCATGCTTTACGACGTCAGGTCAGCCATCCATTCCGAAAACCACTTGTGGTCTTTACTCCAAAAAGCCTGCTTAGAAATCCCCGATGTCTTTCCGCACCCGGTGATTTTACTAATGGTAGCTTCAGGGAGGTTATTGATGACAATACAGCCAATCCCGCTGCAATCCGCAGGGTTGTTTTTTGCAGCGGAAAAGTTTACTACGATATCCTTGAAGAAAAAGAAAAGCAAAAGGTCAATGATACCGCCATCATCCGTCTGGAGCAATTGTATCCGCTCCCGTTGATGCAGTTAAATGCCATATTGGCCAGATATAACAAGGCAAACCATTGGGAATGGGTCCAGGAAGAGCCGGTCAATATGGGTGCATGGAAGTATCTTTCCATTAATTTCAACACCGTACCACTCCATCATGTTGCACGTCCTGCCAGTGGAAGCCCGGCCACAGGATCTTCGCGACTTCATAAAATACAACAAAAACTGATCGTCGAAAAAGCGCTTGGCAAATGCACTTGTGAATTTGCTCACGGTTCTTGCCGCCTCCATTGCGCAGAACATGAAGACCAGATCATCTAGATTTTCATCATTTTGTTTTATCAAGGTAATCAGGGTATCTTTGTCTTCTTAAAAATCATCACCATGAAAAAGTCAATGCTCCTATCTTTGGTTTCATTGGTAATAATTTTTTCCACCCAGGCCCAGCACCCAAAAGCCATTATCCAGAAAAATGATCAAACCAAATCCATGAATGCCGGTAACCATTCGTCGCAAATTATTGTATCGTGTTCAGGATCTGTCAATAATCCTTCTGTTGATCTGCAGTGGAGGCCCATCGTGAGTCCGGCACCAATTATACACAAGTCGGATCTGGATCCCCTTGTTCAACAGCTTAAGGAAGAGCGGATGGTTCGGAAACTTCAGCTGGAAAACTCCAAATCAACCCAAAGTGAGAATTCGACCCTTTTCCTGACACCTGAAATAGGGAGGAATTTCGCCGGGAATTCCAGCAATGGCACTTCCCCCCTCGATAATTCCATTGCCATTTCCAACGGAGGGATCATCGTCACCGTCGCTAATACGACCATCGGATATTCCGATATGAATGGCAACATTTCATATTATAACAATCTGATCTCTTTTATCAATGATACCCAGATTGTAAATGTTTGCGATCCCGTGGTGATCTACGATTCCGGATCTGACCGGTTTATTTTTTTCTGCCAGGTTTCACCGCTGAATTCACTTAAATCGAAGTTGCTGCTTTTCTTTTCAAAGAGCAACAACCCGGCTGACGGATGGTGGTACTACAAACTTTCCGGAAACCCACTTAACGACGGAAGCGCCTTTGATTACCCAAAACTGGCCGTTTCAAATAATGAACTCTACATAACAGGAAATTTGTATTTTGATAACGGGAACTACAATCAATCGGTTATTTATCAGATTAATAAAGTTACCGGGTTCAGCGGACAAAATATTAACTGGCAATACTGGCACAATATCGCGGGAAATCCGTTCACCGTTACATCTCTACAGTGGGGACAACAGGGAAATTATGGACCGGGATGTTATTTTGTAGCCAGTTCCTCCTCGGATAATTCTGTGATCCGGTTTTATGACCTGACCGATGATATGACAGGAAATCCAACCCTGGAATACCATCCGGTCACCGTGACACCTTATACAGTCGCTCCCAATGCACTTCAAAAAGGGACCACCGTTAAACTCAACACCAATGATTGCCGCATGTTAAGCGGATTTTATTTGAACGGAATTGCGCATTTCGTTTTTCACTCGGAATTTTCTAGCGGTTATTGCGGAGTCAATTATCACCGGTTAAAAGTATCGGACCTGACTGATCAATCTTCGGTATTCGGTCTTGACGGTTCTGATTACGCTTACCCTTCAGTCGTTTCATATGCTAATGACCCAACCGATAAATCGGTCATGATCGGCTTTCTGAAATCGAGTTCAATTACCTTCCCGTCGATTCGGGTCGTTAATTGTGACGATGATTTTAACTGGTCGGGATCCACCGAAGTACAGGCCGGTAAAGGATTTGCGTATTATACCGGCGATCCGGAGCGCTGGGGTGATTATTCAGGGACCTGGAGAAAACACAACAGCACAAAACCCGTTGTATGGATGAGCGGCATGTATGGAAATACGCAAAATCACTGGGATTCATGGATTGCGGAAGTTTACAACCATGCATGGGGAATTGAATCTCAGGAAAAGGTTCAGTCACCCAGCGTTTTTCCCAATCCCGTTTTTGATCAGTTTACAGTTGAGTTTATCCTTGGTGATGCAACCCCGTTAAACATCAACCTCATGGATGACCATGGCAGACTGGTTAAGGATCTTTTTTCAGGAATGGGTTATTCAGGGAAAAATATCTTTTCGTTCAATAAATCTCCTTTGAAACCGGGTATCTACTTTTTGGTATTAAGAACTGAAACCACTATTCTGAAAAATGAAAAAATCATTATTGCTGATTAGCTTTACACTGATTGCTGGTTTACCTGGATGCCGGCAGCCGAAAGTCACCACAAAAAGCCAATCCGGTAGCGAAGTAAGACGTATTGAACATCCTGCTCCCGATCAGGGAAAAATCGATTCCCTGAAAGAAATTCGGGGAAAAGATAAAAAACCGGCAACGATTTAACCCAATTTGCGTTATACATTTCAATACGCTACATCATCCAATTAATGAACAGAACATGGCAATCGAAATAACAATCCCCAGCCCGGGAGAATCCATCACCCAGGTGCAAGTAGCCAAATGGTTGGTTGCCAATGGAGAAACTGTTGACAAAGACCAGGAAATTGTTGAAATCGACTCCGACAAAGCTTCGTTCCCATTGGCATCTCCCGAATCCGGTATCGTGAAAATCCTGGTTCCTGAAGGTGAAACAATTGCTGTCGGAGCTATCATCGCAATGATCGAAACAAAAGACTCGCAAACTTACAAACTCACCACCTCACCATCTGAACCCTCACCACCTGTGACCTCACCATCTCACCATTTCACCATTTCACCATCTGAACCCTCACCATCTGAAACCTCATCATCTGAACTTCACGCCTCTCCTCTTGCCAGGAAGATCATCGAAGAAAGCAAGGTCAATATCCGGGATATCAGCAATGCATTCCCGGGAAAAAAATTAACCAGAAAGGATATCGAATCCTTTGTCTCGCGTAAAAAAGATGTTTCATCGGGAATGACCTTTGACGGTTCACGCGGTGAAGAGCGGAAAAGAATGACCACGCTCAGGTTGAAACTCGCCGAACGGCTCGTAGCCGTTAAAAACCAAACCGCTATGCTCACAACCTTCAACGAGATCAATATGCAGGCTGTGCTTGGGATCAGGGATAAATACTCAGAGGTATTCAAAGAACGGTTTGGTGTTGGTCTCGGGCTGATGTCGTTTTTTACAAAAGCAGTTACGATTGCGTTGAAGGAGTTTCCACAGGTGAATTCAATGATTGATGGGGATGATCTGATCACACCGAAATATGTCGACATCGGTATCGCCGTGAGCGCGCCAAAGGGTTTGGTAGTACCTGTGCTGCGTAATGCCGAACAGATGAGCTTCCCGGAAATCGAACAAAAGATCAGAGAGCTGGCCGCGAAAGCCCGGGAAAATAAAATTTCCATCGACGACATGAAGGGAGGCACCTTTACCATTACCAATGGCGGGGTTTTCGGATCGCTGATGTCAACTCCTATCCTGAATCCCCCGCAGAGTGCAATCCTTGGCATGCATAGAATCCAGGAAAGACCCATTGCCTTAAATGGTCAGGTGGTTTTAGCATCTATGATGTATGTAGCCTTATCATATGACCATCGTGTGATCGATGGCCGTGAATCGGTGAGTTTCCTAGTCAGGGTTAAAGAGCTGGTGGAAGATCCCGCGAAAATGCTCACCGAAGGATTGGATCCAATCAAATTATTACTGGATTTATAAAAATACGATCGGACTTTTTGAGATGAGAAAATATGTTGATTTTCTGGTGATCGGATCAGGGATCGCGGGCCTTACCTTCGCGATCAAAGTGGCAAAATATGGCAAAGTGTGTATTGTCACAAAATCGAAAATGGACGATACCGCAACCAGTTGGGCACAGGGAGGTATTGCCGCCGTGATGTATACCCCCGATACATTCGAGAAACACATTCGCGATACCATCATCGCCGGTGATGGGCTTTGCGATGAAAAGATCGTTCGTCTGACTATTGAGGAATCTACCGAACGCATCCGAGAACTGATCAAATGGGGAGCGAAGTTCGACAAGACAAAAACGGGTCGCTATGACCTGGCCAAGGAAGGGGGACATTCCGAGTACCGGGTTCTCCACCACAAAGACAGTACGGGAAGGGAAATCGAGAATACGTTGCTGGAACAAGTTAAAAACCATCCCAATATCGAGATCCTTGAGAATTATTTCACGATCGACATCATTACCCAGCATCATCTGAATATCGAGGTGAACCGGCGCACGACAGGCATAACCTGTTTCGGAGCCTATGTGCTTAATCCACGGACAAGGCTGGTGGATACCATCCTTTCAAAAGCAACATTGATTGCTACCGGAGGTGCGGGTAACGTTTATAATAACACCACCAACCCGCTAATTTCAACCGGTGACGGAATCGCCATGGTATACCGGGCAAAAGGTACGGTTGAAAACATGGAATTTATCCAGTTTCATCCCACCTCGTTGTATCACCCTGATGAAAAGCCTGCTTTTCTGATCACCGAAGCCCTTCGCGGATTCGGAGCAGTGCTGAAAACCTGCGAAGGCAAAGAATTCATGCATAAGTATGATGCGCGTCTTTCACTCGCCCCACGCGACATTGTGGCCCGTGCCATAGATAATGAACTTAAATTAAGCGGGGATGATTTTGTGGGCCTAGACTGCCGGCAGCTGAATAAAAACGAGCTCATCAACCACTTTCCTACTATTTATGCCAAATGCCTGAGTGTAGGCATTGACATCAGCAAGGATATGATCCCTGTGGTACCGGCGGCTCACTATACCTGTGGAGGGATCAAGGTGGATGAAATGGGCAGGAGTTCCATCCTGAATTTATATGCGTCCGGTGAATGTTCCTCTACCGGTTTGCATGGCGCCAACCGGCTGGCTTCCAATTCTCTTCTTGAATCACTGGTCTTTTCTCACCGCGCCAGCGTTGATGCGGTACAAAAGTCGAAAGAGTTCAGCTTTTCCCAGGAGTTCCCGGACTGGAATGCAGAAGGCATGGTTCTGAATGAGGAAATGATCCTGATCACCCAGTCGATGAAAGAATTACAGGCCATCATGAGCAGTTATGTGGGGATTGTCCGTTCCAACCTGCGGTTACAGCGTGCATTTGACCGTCTTGAATTGCTTTATAAGGAGTCGGAAGATCTTTACAACAAATCGATCCTGACCGTCAGGTTATGTGAATTGCGAAACCTGATCAACATCGGGTACCTCATTACCAAGGCCGCCCGTGCCCGGCATGAAAGCCGCGGGCTCCATTATTCACTTGATTATCCGAGGGCAATCTCCCATAATGATAAGGTCTCAACATATCAATATAAAAACGCCAGTGAGAACGGAGATTATTTCGGAAAATGAATACCACACGCCGGAAGATACGCCGCGTTATTTACTTGACCGCATGATGTTCAATTCACGGATCGTTTTCATGTATCATTTTATCAAAAGTATTTTCAGGACACGGAGTGAGGCATACAAGGGAATATATGACACCCAACATTGGATTGATTCGTCGCATGAAATTTTCACCTATATCGAACAGTGCGGTGGAAAGTTTCATATCACTGGGTTTGATCACCTTCGCAATAGCCAGGGGCCGGTCGTAATTCTGAGCAATCACATGAGTACATTGGAAACCATGATCTTTCCGGGAATAATACAGCCGTTAAAGGAAGTTACTTTCGTCGTCAAGGATGAGCTGGTTCGTCATTGGGCTTTCGGGGCAGTTATGCGCTCCCGTCACCCCATTGTGCTTAGCCGGTCAAATCCCCGTGAAGATTTCCGAATCGTGATGGACCAGGGATTCGAATCGTTGAAAAAAGGGATCTCGGTCATCATCTTTCCACAAAGTACCCGCAGGATACACTTCCTGGCATCGGAATTCAATTCCATAGGCACTAAACTGGCCGCCAGAGCAGGAGTTCAGGTAATCCCGGTGGCTATAAAAACCGACTTTTGGGGAAACGGCAAATTTACCGGATATCTGGGCCCTTTGGATCGCCGGAAGCCCATACATATTGCTTTTGGCAGTCCCATCAATGTATCCGGAAACGGCAAGAAGGAACACCAACACATGATAGATTTTATTCGGAATCACCTATCACTCTGGGATGATACCAAATAGACGCATTTTCAATTAAGAGAGACGCATCCCCATGTAAAGACGCATCCCCATGTAAAGACGCATCCCCATGTAAAGACGCATCCCCATGTAGAGACGCATCGCGATGCGTCTCTACATGGGGAATTAACCAATAATAACCTGATATGCAACCCTGGAAAAAAAATCCTGTAATTTATGAGATCAACACGTGGGTATGGCTCGGTGAACTTGGCCTTCGTTTCGATCTCCCCATAACCCTTTATAATGTACCGGCAATGGTCTGGGACGAACTGGCATTGCTGAAGGTCGATGCAGTTTGGCTTATGGGGGTGTGGGAACGAAGTCCGAGGGGTATTGATATTTCCAACCAGAATACCGGGAATCTGACTGACTTCCGTCGTGCTTTACCCGATTTTACATTGAGCGATAACGTGGGATCACCATATTGTGTCAGACGTTATGTTGCCGATCAGCAACTTGGCGGCCCCGAAGGGCTGGCATTAGCAAGAAAAAACCTGGCGGACCGTGGTATCAAACTGATCCTCGATTTCGTGCCCAACCATGTCGCCCATGACCATCCATGGGTAGAGGAATTTCCCGATTATTTTATCCGTGGAAGCGAAAACGACTTGCACAACGACCCCGTTACGTTTGTTCAGATCGGGACAAACTTCTTTGCTTGTGGGAAAGATCCATATTTCCCTGCCTGGCAGGATGTATTACAGGTCAATGCTTTCAATCCCGGACTGCGTGAAGAGGCGATAGAGACGGTAACCCGGATTGCCAGTCAGTGCGATGGCATCCGGTGTGACATGGCCATGCTGATGTTGAACCGGATCGTAAAACAAACATGGGGAATCCGGGCCGGTTCGGTTCCCGAAACGGATTACTGGGAGGATTTGATTCCGGCCGTCAAGCGGACTAATAATGACTTTATTTTCATCGCTGAATCCTATTGGGATCTCGAATGGGAACTTATGCAACAGGGGTTCGACTACTGCTATGATAAACGACTCTATGACCGGCTTGAAAACGGCGACCCGGAATCGATCCGGTTGCATCTTACAGCAGGTATCGATTATCAGTCAAAATTAGCACGTTTTATCGAAAATCATGATGAGCCAAGGGCAGCGGCAATTTTTTCCCTGGAACAAGAATACGCCACGGCCATCGCTGTTGCTACCCTTCCAGGATTAAAAATTTTTAACGAGGGACAGTTTGAAGGACGGAAAATTAAATTGCCTGTTTTCTTACGCCGTCGCCCTTTGGAAACTGCAGATACTGGAATGCAGGAATTCTATTCGAAACTTCTTGGAAATATTCACCGGCAATGCTTTCGCGATGGCCATTGGCAATTGTTTGAGAGTTTTGGATGGCCGGAAAATATAAACTATAAAAACCTTCTGGCATGGGGATGGTCATTCGAAGATGAACTGTACCTGATAGTGATTAATTTGAGCAGATCACTTTCACAGGGCCGGATAAAAATCACCTGGCCAACGCTGACCGGGCATTCTTGGCGACTCACCGATCCCTTGTCGGGGCAATCTTACGACCGGGATGGTGACGAGATGGCGAATTCCGGATTATATGTTAGTCTTAAGCCCAGGGGATATCATTTTTTCCAGTTCACTCAATTCTTCTTTCCATCGCGGTAGCTTGTTTTGGAATTTTTTCCGAGAGCACTTCATATCCCTCTTTTGTGACCAGGATATCATCCTCAATCCGGATTCCCATGGTATGATAGTCCGCTGATAAAAAGATATCATCTTCAGGGATGTAGATCCCGGGTTCAATGGTAATCACCATACCGGGAACCAATGTATCCGATGCCGAAACATCATGAACCTCCATTCCCAACGAGTGCGTTACCCCATGAAGAATATACTTTCCGTATCCGGCCTTCTTTATCAATTCAATGGCTTTTTTGTCGATCTCACCGGTAGTAAGACCGGGGCGGACCATTCGGATCAGCTCCTCCTGAATGTTCAGGACGACATTATAAATTTCCAGTTGTGCCTTTGTAAACTTTCCGGAAACGGGTATGGTCCGTGTAATATCAGCAGCATAGCCATGATAGGATGCACCAACATCCATAACCACCACTTCTCCTTCCTGAGTCTTACAATTATTTTTCATATAATGCGGACTCAGGCTATTTCTTCCGGCGCCAATAATCGAGCGGAAAGAAACTCCCGCTGCCCCCTGCTTCAACATCTGGTATTCTATTGCTGCACGAAGTTCATATTCCCATATCCCTGGCTGGCATGTCCTAATGGCCGATAATATCCCATCCCCGGTGATTTTGATGGAATTGCGAATAAGTTCGAGTTCCTCCGGTGATTTAACCTGGCGTAATCCGGCGATCAAGTGAGCAGGACTTTCGAATTTTAAATCCGGTGCGATCAACCGGAGCGTCTTGTGTACATCCTTTTCAATGAAATAAGGTTTATCGTTGAGCCAGTCATGTATAAATGCCAAATCGGGCGCTGAATAGTAAAGTTTCCTGGCCCCGCTCAACGCCTGTCTGAATTGTTTTTTAAATTCCATATCCTCTACAACGGTATCGTATTTACCTGTAAAAGCGGCATGGGGTATATTTTCTCCGGAAAAATTCTGCAAACCGGAAAAATACATGGAGGAAGCAAATAAGATACATTGCTTTTTCCTACCCTCAACCGGAAGCCCCTTCGGAATAAGGAGCAGGGTATATCCAGGCGCATCGACTCCCGTGAGGTATAAAAAATCAGGATCCTGCCGGTAATTCATTTGATCGTATTCCGAACTGGTTTCCGGAGCGCGCATCACAAGGATGGATGAAGTATCCATCTTGCTGATCAGATCAACCCGTCGCCGGGCAAATTCTTCCGGTGTGATTCCATCTTGCGGACATCGCTGTGACCAGAGAGAAAAGGTACCGGACAGGAATAGTCCTGTCACCAGCAATAGCCTGGAAATGTTGTTGTTTTTTAATGAAACAAAAACCTGGGTCATGGTGAATACTTTGAGTAAAAGTCTTCCAGTATTATTCTTCAATCAAGCTAAAGTCGCTTTGAACAATCTGCATCAAATGTAAAGAAAAGCAATTAAAAAAGCCGGCTCATTTGACAGATACCGGCTTACAGATAATAAAAACCTTCTTATTGAATATTCAACTTCTTCTTGACCAAAGGCATGACATCGTCCGCTTCTTCCTTGTAGATAACAACATCTTCAATAGCATTTAAAATGTAGGTGTATTTATTCTCTTTGGCAATCTCTCTGATGGCTGTTTTTGCCTTTTCAATAAAGGGCGCTACCAGCTCTTGTTGTTTTGCCTGCAAATCCTGGTTGGCTTTTTGTTGAAACGCATCAATTCTGGCCTGGAGATCAGACAGTTCCTTTTCCTTAGTTTGCTTGATCAGGTCCGACATTCCCGAAGCTTGTGATTGATAATCCATATATTTATTTTCAAATTCCGCTTTCATGGCATCCATTTGGTCGGTAAGTGTCTTCTGGTAACCCTGCAGCTTGATCTTTACGGAATCAATTCCCGGCATGGCTGCTAACAAGGTGTTAAAATCAATATGCCCTATCTTGAGGGAAGTCTGTGCATGCGATACAAAAGTGCAACCAATGACAATGGTGACGATGATAAAAAGTTTTACTAAATTTTTCATTTTCAATGATTAAAGGGTTTATACTAGAATTGGGACGTCAAAAGTACAAAATATAATTAAATCTCCATGAAATGACAGACACTCTATTTTTTAATGGGTTTGGTTGCCGGAAATCCACCGGGTCCACTCTCGGTAGCTCCTGCGGGTTTGGTTACAGGGGGTTTGGTTCCCGAGGGTCTGGTTACAGCTGGCTTGGTTCCACCTGCGCCACCGGGTTCGCCTTTATCAGTGGGAGTCTTGGTTTTCCCTTTTCTTCCACTGAGACTTGCACCCAGATTATCCAGTACTTCATCACTGATATCATATTTAGGGTTGGCATACATCATGGTCAGACTGCCTCCTTTATCAAAAATTATCGCATAATTGTTGTTTGTTGATATCTCCTGAATGGCATTATAGATTTTTTCCTGGATCGGTTTTACCAACTCCTGGCGCTTTTTAAACAAATCGCCATCCTTGCCAAATCGGGTACGTTGCAGATTCTTGGCTTCCTTTTCTTTATCGACAATCTCCTGCTCCTTCTTTTTCTTCATATCTTCTGGCAACAATACCGATTGTGCCTGGTAATCCTTATACATTTTATCCACTTCCGCAAATTTGGCATCAATCTCTTTTTGCCATTGCGACGAAATTTCATCAAGCTGTGCCTGAGCTTCCGTGAATTCCGGGATATTGTCAAGGATATACTGCGTATCCACATAGGCAAACTTCTGGGCATACACCATTGTTATTGTAATAACAATAACTATCGCGGTCAAAAAAATCTTTTTCATATTTTTGAATTTTACAAATATTATTGCTCACAAACAGTTTATTCTCTAAAAAAACTCGCCATCTCGCCATCTCACCACCTCGCCACCTGTCTTTAATCGATCGATGAATTGATACTGAAGTGGAACTGTCCTCCATTAGCTCCCGGTACACCCGGTACGGCATCGAGTCCGTAGCCCCAATCAAGGCCCAGCAAACCGAACATCGGGAGAAAAACACGTACACCGACACCAACAGAACGGTAAACATTAAAGGGGTTAAAATTATTCCAATAAAACCAGTCGTTACCTGCTTCAACAAAGGTCAGCGCATATATGGTTGCACTTGGATTCAGAGAAACCGGGTAACGCAATTCCATAGTATATTTGGTATATACGGAACCTCCGATGGAATTAGGATACCCGGGGGTGAGTGAATTATTTATATACCCGCGCATACCGATCAATTCACGTCCATCCATATTATTATATCCCGTCAGACCGTCTCCACCGAGATAAAACCTTTCAAAAGGTGTGATACCCAGATTTGAATTATAAGCTCCAAGGTAACCAAACTGTATACGTGGAGTGAGGACCAGTTTTTCTATCAGGTCGATGTACCATGAGCCCTTGAATTTGAGCTTATAGTATTCCACCCATTTGTACTTTTCGCTTGGGTCCATTGTTTTGTAATCAACTTTTCCCCTGAAAAGCGAATATGGAGGTGTCAGTTCCAGATTTATGGAAATTTCGGAACCGGTCCGGGCAAATATCGGCGCATCTACTGAATTTCGTGAAAGCACGATGCCATAACTGATCGCATTGTAAACCCCGTTGCCGCCTCCAAAACTAAAGATAGAGGTATAATTATGTGTGTTGTACCGGTTGTAGTTAATGCTCTGGTAAAGGGAAAAATAATCATCGGGCCAGCGTAGCCGTTGTCCCAGCCCCACTGAAATTCCATCGATCTTGAAATAGGCAAAACCCACGTCATTATTCGCCAATCCGTTGGTATACCGGGAATGAAAATAGGAAAGACTGAGCGCCAATGGTTTGCGACCACCCATCCAGGGTTCAGTAAAAGAGAAGCTATAACTGAAATAGCCTTGGCCATAGGTCTGGAAACGAAGGCTGAGTTTCTGACCATCTCCTGCAGGAATAGGTCTCCATGCCTTCAGGTTCACAATATTGCGTAACGAAAAATTGTTGAATGACAGTCCCACGGTACCTACAATACGTCCATAGCCCCAACCACCCGATAATTCAATTTGGTCCGCAGAGGTCTCAGTAACATCAAACCCGATATCTACTGTACCGTCATCCGGGTTTGGATTGACATTCGGGGTTAGTTTTTCGGCGTCAAAATACTTGAGCTGAGCCAAAGTACGCTGCGACCGGATCAAACGGTCACGGCTGAAGAGCTGACCCGGCCGGGTGTCGGTTTCCCTCAGGGCAACATGATCATTGGTTTTGGTATTTCCTTTAATCGTCACCTTATTCACGGTCGCCTGTTTTCCTTCATGCATTCTGATCTCAAGATCGATGGAATCGTTTTCAACCCGGGTTTCTACGGGTACCACATCAAAAAACAGATATCCGTCATCCATGTATAACGAACGGATATCCGCTCCGTTGGGATTATAGGTAAGCGCCTGTTCCAACACATCCTGATCATAAACGTCACCTTTTTGTATCTTTAAAATCCGGTCAAGAAACCTGGAAGGATATTTGGTATTTCCTACCCAAGTAATGTTCCGGATATAATATTTCACTCCTTCCTCAATCCAGAGATCGATGTTGATGGTATTGTCGGGATTCTTTGAAATCGAATCCCGGACAATTCTTGCATCGCGAAAGCCGAGCGAATTGTATTTCTTGATCAGCAACAGTTTATCTTCCTGATAATCTTCATCAATGAATTTTGACGATTTGAAGATCCGTAACCGGATGTTCTCCGTCCCTTGCTTGCCAACCACATTGGCGATCTCGACAAAATCCATATTGGCTGTTGTTTTCACCGTTTCAACCACCATATTATCGAGATTGTTCATCGGATTGAATATACTTTTCTCTTTGGTTTTCTTAAAAGCAGCCTTCACCATATCCGCATTTACCTCTTTATTCCCATGGATATTGATTGTGTAGACCTTCACTTTCTCATTCTTGTCAATGTTAATGTACATGGTCACTTCATTGGCAGTAGTGCTGTCTTTCTTCAGCAAAACATCCACTTCGGCATTTAAAAAACCTTTATCGTTATAAAACTTCCGGATGATGTTTTTGGTTTTGATGATCATGTTATCGGTGACATAGTCTCCCTTGACAAGCCGGATTTTCTGACGGATATCATCGGCATCTGATTTTTTTATACCGTTGAATTGAAATTTTGAAAGGCGAGGTCGTTCCTGCAAATAAATATCCAGGAATATCTGATTATCAACTACTTTTGTCACGCTGATGCGGATATCTTCAAAAAGCCCCTGGTCCCAGAGTTTTTTAACCGCCTGTGAAATTTTATCGCCTGTCGGGACCTTGATCTTATCACCAACGGTAAGGCCGGAAAGCATGACCAGGACATTGCCGTCGAGGTATTTCACGCCACTCACGGTAATTCCTCCGATATAAAATTCTTTCGGATTATTATAATCGTTAACATCGATATCTCCCAGGCTGACCTGTGCAAACAGAGATTCAACGAATAACAGCGGAAATAGTAAAAGTGTCAGATAACGGGATTTCATCAGGGTCTAAGTTCGTAGTTTTCCTTCTAATTCATTGAGTTGTTCGCTGGTAAGTCCAAATCTTCGTTCCCTGTGTTGAAAATCAAGAATGGCTTTATAAAATTCTTCTTTACCAAAATCAGGCCAGAGGGTTTGGGTGAAATATAATTCTGTATAAGCGATCTGCCATAACAGGAAGTTACTGACCCGGTATTCACCACTCGTGCGGATTAGCAATTCAGGATCGGGAATATCTGCCGTAGCAAGTAATGAAGTAAAGGTTTTCAATTCGATCTGGTCTGGTTTTAATTCCTTTGATTCCACTTTCCGGGCAATAGAACGGGCTACTTCAAGCAATTCCCACCGCGAACTGTAACTCAGCGCCAGAATCATGGTTAGTCCGGTATTGGTCGAAGTATCAGAAATTGCAAGCATCAATTCCCTGTAACTTTTTGGGGGCAGACTTTTCAGATCGCCGATCGCCGTTAGCCGGATGTTATTTTTCATTAATGTCTTCATTTCCCCGTGAATGGAATCAACCAATATCCTCATCAGGGCGTCGATCTCATATTTGGGTCGGTTCCAGTTTTCGGTCGAGAAAGCATAGAGTGTCAGGTAACCGATCCCAAGTTCGGCTGCAGCTTCCACTGTGTTCCTGACCGCATCTACCCCTTTTTCGTGGCCCAATGTCCGCGCAAAACCACGCTTCCTGGCCCATCGCCCATTACCATCCATGATCACTGCCACATGAGCCGGTATCCTGCTTTTATCGATCTGCTCTTTTAATTCCATGGTCTATACCTGTATCTCAATGATTCAGATCCTTACACTTTTTACTTCCCGGCAGATTGAATTTGTAGCAGAGCGACACACCGAAAAATGAAAACCAATCCATAGTGCCGGGGTCACCACGCTGCATACCAGCTTGGTGGCTCATCAGTGGATCAGAAAGATATTGTTTGGGGTCATTTCTGTTTATTCTGGCCCCATCCAAATAGAAAGTAGTACTTACATCATCGAGATAATCAGTAAATGTTTTATGCATTTCCCAGTAAACCTGTAAACCCAATCTTTCTGTAAGGCTCACTTTCACACCTAGGCCGAAAGGAATTGAAATGCCAACAGGACTATAAGGTGTATTCTGCCCTTCAGTGCCCAATTCTTTCAGATATTGTTTCCCAAACGCGGGGTCAGAGACATAAGGATTAAAAAAGAATACCGAAATTCCGGCGTAAAGATACGGGGATATTCTGTTCCTTTCGCTGCCTGTAAAGTAAGGGAAGAAATTAAATTCCGCCACACCTGAAATGTCGGTAATATTGCTTTTGAACGCCAGCCCAAGACTTTGAATAAAGGGAGTTCCCTGGGAGGCATTGCCTTTCACAGATCCACGCGTGACTGCAAGTTTCACAGCCCATCGTGTATCGATATTATACCGTATCAATGCTCCATACGAGAGCTGCGTATTGAGAAATTGCTTTCCGGGATTGAGGTCTCCCAGATAATAGGCTCCTCCTCCCGATATTCCGACTTCCAGATCCTGTGAGTACGACGGGAAGGACAGTATAAAAAAGAGACATCCCCAGAAAACCGGCCGGGAACGATAACGCAACATACTCTCCTGAAATGGTATTTCGATTATTCTTTTCAACAACTTCTTATAACGCCCGAACCGTTACTTTATTTGATATACCAAAGGTTTTTCCGGATTAATTTAGGATCAGTTACGATTATCCAATCCCCAGTTCAATTTTTCGCGGATCGTTTGAAAGAAATCTTTTTCAGGTAATCGGAGTAGATGAATCTTAAATCCGGCCTTTCTGATAACCAATTCAATGGAGTTCTGCAACTTTTCAAACCGGGAATCCAGGCTGACCAGGAATTCGTTTCCCTTTCCATCCACCCGTATCCGGATCTCGCAATCGTCGCGTACAACGATTGGCCTTACCGTGAGGTTATGATTGGCAATAGGTGTGATTACGAAACTTTCAGTGTCCGGAGTCAGGATCGGACCAGTACAACTCAACGAATAAGCGGTCGAACCGGTGGGTGTGGCCACAATCAAACCATCTCCCCAATAAGTGTTTAGAAATTCCCCGTTGATCCAGGTTTTAATGGTCAGTATCGTTGTCACATTTGGTTTATATACCGTAAGTTCATTCAATGCGAAGTTGGTTCCTCCAAAAAGATTCGAAGGTGTTACCAACTGAAGCATTGACCGTTCCTCCAGTAAATACTTGCCCTGACTTATGGCAGACAGAGCCGGTAAAATTTGTTCTTTGGAGATACCTGACAAAAAACCGAGACGACCCAGGTTGATTCCGGCAACCGGAATTCCCGAATCACCGATAACCCTGATGGCATCGAGAATCGTACCATCCCCGCCAATGGAAAACAAGAAATCAACTTTCCCTTTGAGACCGGTATTTACGTCGAAAAGCCCAGGTGTAAATGTAAAATTCACCCTTTCCCGGATGCATTCATAAAATGGTCTGTAAATGAAGAGATTTCCGTCAGCCGTATGCAAACGGTCAACCAACTCCTGAACACATGGAATAACCGCGTCGGCAACATTTATTCCGAATAGGGCAACCTTTATGATCATGGTTGATTTCCTGAAATGAGGATGCAAAGATACTCGATTTTTCCTCACACCGTACTTTTCAACTATATGGGGGCCATGAAATGAAGATAAAAACCAGCACTACCCATAGCATTAACTGATATTTCCATGCGGATAACAATATCGTAATAGGTAGTAAAATCAAGTCCCACACCATATCCGACAAGGAGGCTGTTTTGAAGCGTGTTGTTATTTATTGACCGGTTCCAGGGATTCTGATCCTGATAATTATAAACATAACCCACGTCAGCAAAGGCATTGATGTAAAGAGCCAACGGGATCGGATTGAATTTCGAGGTGTTGATAAATCCCAGCCTGGCCAGCCGCTGTGGCAGTAAAGCGAATTTCAGATTGTTTTTTAGCAAAGCAAAATGTTGTCCATCAATCACATAGTATTCATATCCCCGCACAAACTCGCGTCCATATCCAAGTCCCTGTTGAAGAAAATAAGGTTGTTCTTTTTCCAGGCTTAATTTCCCGGTAAAACCGGAAGCCCAGTACCAGCGCTGGTGCAGTTGCCAATATTTCCTGAAATTCCCTTTGATATAAGCATTGTGAGCTTCCATAAAGGGGATGGTATAATTGAATTCCACGTCGATGTAATATCCCTTCAACGGATAAAACTGAACATCGCGTTTGTCATTTTTAAAAAAGTAGTTGATGGTTGCAAACTGCTGGATGACCGATTCATCGAAAAAAAAACCCGGAACCCCCAACAAACGGTCTTCAAAATCGTAGTAGTTGTAAGAAACACGCATAGTATGCGTTGTGTAAAAATCAGGACGGACAATCAGCTCAAGGTAGCCATAAACAAGTTTTTTCAGGAAAGAGGAACCATCTTTAAAATAGACTGGTTTGTTATTTTCAGAAGTCACTACAATTTCATGGTTTAAATCCACTTCAGCGCCAAATCCGATCCCCAGCTTCTGTTTACGGTCGATATAGGGTATCTTATACGTAAATCCATATTTTTGATTATATCCGAAATGGGTCATTATCTTCAGCGTTTCATTCCGGCCACGTACATTTGAAAAAGTAAAATCAACGCCATAGGTCAGACGGCTGAAATCCCGGGTTTCCCACCAGACATTAAAGTTCCGGTCGGAAATCTGAAAAAAAGGAATGGGCCAGATATACCACCGCTCGGTGACTGAAATCCGGATATCGGTTTTGGGGATACCTTTAACCGGTAAAGTGTCTATGGTGACAATATTAAACAACCGTGTATTGAAAATGTTTTCCTGGCTGGCCGATAGCTGTTTTACAAGATCTGATCTTAACAAGGAATCCCCCTCCCGGAATTTCATTTCACGGAGAATGATGGATGGCCGGGTAATCGAATTTCCTGCAATTTCGATATGACGGATGGTAATAAATGAACTGTCATAGACCACCGGTTGAAGAAGAGGTTCCCGGGCATACAGGCCGGGTGAAATGAGAAGTATTATTAAACTTCCTGATATCACTTTCACGATCAACCTGAAAAATCGTAACAGCATCATCGTCAGATGTTCAGGTAGTTCATTAGTCCGTCAAAACGTTCCTGAAGTCCCTGGTTATATGCATCTTCATTCGACCATGAAGCTTTTACCAGGTAATTATAGCGGAAAAAGGTCTGAAGAACAGGGCCTATGTCAATCCGGTTGAGTTTCAATGTCACCTCTAACTTTGTCGAATCAGGAAATGAAGTAACATAGACGCTGAGGATCTTATTGTCATTTGATTCCACGATCTGTGCTATTTCAACCAGGTCATAGTCCTTCTCATTCAATTCCAGCACGATGACACCTCCGGGGCTACTGATTGCAGTTAAAGTAGCAAAATGTTCTATCAGTGTCGGCTGGGTAATCAATCCAAGAAAATTGTTCTTATCATTGAGAACGGGAAGAGCCGTGAGTTTTAATTCCGCAAACATACGGACGACCTCATAGATGTGCTGGTCATCGGTTAAGCTGGCCAGGTTCCAGGTAATTTTATAGCTGCTGATAGGAGATTCTGGGTCGTTAATGGATAGAATATCGGTCTCGGAAATCAATCCGATATATTCCGATCCATTCACCACCGGCAGGTGCGAAACCCGGAATTCCTCCATCTGTGACAGGGCAAATGCTCCTGTATCCGAAGGTTTCAGGGGTACAAATGATTCGGTAACCAATTGTTTAGCGGTCATTGAGAATGCTAAGATATGAATTATACCGTAATCTGCTCACGGTTCCGTTATCAATTCCCGATTTCACCGCACATCCCGGCTCATGGGTATGCGAACAGTTTTTATATTGACATAAATGTAATAAACGGTCCATTTCCGGAAAACAGCGGGGAATTTCGGATTTTTCGAAATCAATCAGTCCGAATTCTTTGATGCCAGGTGTATCGACTATAAAACCGCCACCAGTCAGTTCGTACATCTCGGCAAATGTGGTGGTGTGCTTCCCTTTTTTATGCATACCTGAGATCATACCGGTTTTTGGATTCAATTCAGGATCAATCGCTTTGATGAGGGCAGACTTTCCGGAGCCGGAATGTCCTGAGAACAAATTCAGTTTGTCTTTAAGCACCTCTCGTAAAATCTCAACTCCATCACCATGCAAAGCAGAAACGGAATAACAAGGGTAACCAGCAGCTTCATAAATCAGCTGCAATGTTTTTAATGTTTGCTCTTCTTCTTTAGAATGAAGATCAATTTTGTTAAAAATCAAACCTGCCGGAATAAAATATCCGGTGGCGGTTACCAGGAACCGGTCGATAAAACCATTGGAAGTACGAGGATGGGCTAATGTAATTACCAGGTATGCATAATCGAGGTTGGCCGCAATGATGTGCGACACCTTCGATAACTTAGTCGCTTTACGGATAATATAGTTATCCCTTGTATCTATATTCACTATCATAGCATGGCTATCCTGATCCGAAAACGCAACATCCACCTTGTCGCCGATAGCTACGGGGTTTGTGTGTTTAATATCCCTGATCCGGAACTGACCCTTGAGTTTACAATCAAGCTGTGTTCCATCCGACAACCTCACCGTTGTCCAGCTTCCGGTCGATTTGATCACTATTCCTTTCAAAGATCCTTGGAGTTTATTCAGAGAATCGGCAATGTTTTTACATTGCTTGGTAAAAGTATAAAAAATAACTACATTTGACAGGTTATATTACCTAATACAACCGCCATGAGACCCATTGCCTATATTACTTTATGCTTTGCTCCGGTAATAGCTATTAGTATTTATTTCTATTGTGCCCAACGGTATGATAAATCCTTCCTAAAATTGCTGACCAAAAGTTTCGTAGCCGGAGCATCCGGGATTTTGGTTTTCCTTGCGGCAGAACTAATAAGTTCCTGGTTAGGATTGGACGATCCCCGTTCTTTAAAAAGAACGTTGTTTTATTCATTTATCACGGTAGGCGGTAGTTCGGAGCTGGCTAAGTTTATTGTATTACGCTATTTAATTATCCCTGATAAACTGATCGATCGACCGATTCATGGAGTAACGTTTTCGGTGATGACTGCACTTGGGTTCTCTACCCTTTTTCTTCTGTTGTATGCCCTTGATCCGTTCGGGACACAGCATATATTTCCTTCCACGCTTTATACCTTGATTTTTGTTCCAGGCAACATCTTGTTTGCAGTCATCATGGGCTTTTTCGTCGGGATGGCCAAATTTCTTAAAACAAGATTTGTCTTTTCTATGACGGGACTTCTGGGGGCTGCATTTTTTCACGGTCTTTTCAATTTTTGCCTCATTACCCATGATTTTAAATTGCTCAGCCTTTTTTCATTTGGCTCCACGGTAATCGTATTTATCCTGGGATTGAAAGCCGCTTATACACAACCCGAGCGGTCATAGCAATACGTACACTTTCCCTGGCAGACACCTGACCAATCCTTCGAATTCAAGATTGAGCAAGGCCGAGGAGACCATACTCATGGCCAAATTGGTCCGGATGGTAATTTCATCGATACTGACCTGCCGCTGATCTTGCATCAAATTTATTATTTGCTCCTCTTCAGGCGTAAGTTCCTGAAAAATCTTTCGTTGGATCACTTTCGGAACAGATATATCCTGTTTCCATCCCATCAGATATTCCAGGTCCTCTGCTTTCTGTATCAATGCAGCACGATTTGTCCGGATGAGATAATTGGTCCCTTCTGAATAGGGGTCACTAATCCTGCCTGGAACAGCAAACACATCCCGGTTGTATGAATTGGCGATATCGGCCGTTATCAGGGCTCCTCCTTTTGTTGCTGCTTCCACTACGATGATGGCATCACAAAGTCCGGCGATGATCCTGTTTCTCCGCGGAAAATTCTCCCGGTCGGGTTTTGACCCGCTCAGAAACTCAGTTACCAATCCCCCTTGTGTCAGCATCTTTTCAGCCATCGACTTATGAAGGGAGGGGTAAATCCGGTCCAGTCCATGCCCCAGAACACCAATGGTATTCAACCCAAGATCAAGAGCATTCCGATGGGCGCATCCGTCAATACCGTAAGCCAGTCCGCTGATGAGCAAGATTTGCTGCGGAACCAGATTACGAATGATATTCTGCGTTATGGTTTTTCCATAAGTGGTCGCACTGCGTGTGCCGACTACACCAACAATGCGTGGCATATTCAGATCAGCCGTCCCTTTGTAATACAGCAGAACCGGACTGTCATAACAGTGCCGCAGACGCTGGGGATATCTTTTATCTTGAAAAAAAAGTGGAGTTATCCCATAGCGATGTATAAACGTTGCTTCCTTTTCAGCCCGGAGAAGAACCTCTTTATTCTTTACAGCTTGTGAAATCAAATCACCAACCCGTCCCATCTTTTTTAAAACCGGCCGTTGGTCCCTGAAAACTGCTTCTGCACTCCCGAATATCGATACCAGTTTTTTCCCCAGGACATCACCAACTCCCGGAATCAGTGTTAATGCGATCTGAAAAACAAGATTTTCCTCAACCATACTCTATATATCAAAAATCAAAAGTCAAAACTCAAAAGTCAAATGACTGAATTCAGATGTTTTATTACATCCTTTATCCAGCATCCAGCATCCTTTATCCTGCTCCAGCATCCTGTTTCCTGTATCCAGCATCTTGCATCCTTTATCCTGCATCTTGCATCCTGTATCCTGCATCCTGCATCCTGCATCCTGCATCCTTTATCCAGCATCCAGCATCCTGTATCCTTATCCTGCATCTTGCATCCAGCATCCAGCATCCAGCATCCAGCATCAGTCGCGAAGCGACCTGCATCCAACTTTATCGGTTCCGTTCATAAAAGGTAATACACTGTGAATAACTTTTTTCCAGGATTTGATTGATTTGCATGTATATTTGAAAAATATGCATTATCCGGAGATAGGGTTTAGTTCTGTTTCGGTCCGATAAATTAATTGATGTGAAGGAAATTATGAAAGTTCTGATTTGTCCGCTTGATTGGGGTATTGGCCATGCCACACGTTGCATCCCCGTAATCAGGGCATTACAGGATTCCGGTTATCAGATAATCGCTGCCACCAGTGGCCGCCCACTGCAATTCTTGAAAAAGGAATGTCCAGGAATAACCCTTATTGAATTCCCCGGTATCTCGGTCAAGTATCCGAAAAACCATCGGATGACCTTAAAAATGTTCAGATTCGCTCCTGTTTTCTTTGCAGGTATCTGGCGGGAACATCGGACACTAAAAACATTAGTCAGGGAAATTAAACCCGACCTGATTATTTCCGACAACCGTTATGGCTGCTGGCATCCTGATATTCCTTCCGTATTCATCACCCATCAGGTAGATATTCAGGTTCCTGATGCGATCAGATTTCTAGCGCGTCCCCTGAACTATCTTAACCATTGGTTCATCCGGAAGTATCATGAATGCTGGATTCCCGATTTTGAACCGCACAAGGGACTTGCCGGCGCCCTGTCACATCCGGCTCACCTGCCGTCAAACGCACATTTTATTGGTATCCTATCGCGATTTTCAGCATATCCCGAATTGCTTAAAGAAATTGATGAACCTGTCATCGATTTAGTCGTGATGCTTTCCGGGCCTGAGCCTCAGCGTAGCATCCTGGAGAAAAAAATCCTGGGATATCTTGAAAATATTAATATGAAAGTGATCCTGATCCAGGGGATCACTGAAACAGATGATTTCCGGGTTGTGAATGAACGGATCCATATTTTTTCACACCTTGAAACTGAGAAAATGGCCAGGGTTATGCAACGGGCTGCAATGATCATCTGCCGCTCAGGATATTCAAGTATTATGGATATCGTGACCCTTGGCAAACGGGCCATCTTTATCCCCACACCGGGTCAGACTGAACAGGAATACCTGGCTCGTTATCTGCTGGAAAAGAAAATATTCTTCTCCATGAATCAACACGATTTTGATCTGGTTTATGCCCTTGAAATGTCGAAAAATTTTCCCGGAATGATCATACGGAACGACTATACCATACTTAAAGACCGGATTCTTGAATTGTCAGCTTGGCGTCCTTCTTTGCGACAAGTAAACGAAGAGAATCCCGGCAAGGACAAACGGGATGGATAACATTTGTCCCATGTTCAATGAAAGGCCTCGCTCAAAACCTACCTGAGGTTCTTTGATGAACTCAATAACTATACGAACTCCGAAAACAAGTATCAGGAAAAGACCGAACACGAAACCGGGAGCCGGTTTACCTTCCTTTTTGTAATAATACCACCAGAGAAGCAAAAAGATCAGTAAATAGGACAATCCTTCATAGATCTGCGTGGGATGACGCGGCACAAGACTTTCTGAGGGAACGGATGATCGCAAAAACAGAAATCCCCAGGGAAGATTTGTCTGATGTCCGTAAATTTCAGAATTCATCAGGTTCCCCATTCGGATGAAGAAACCGGAGAGGGCCACCACGATGACAATCCGGTCAATTACCCAGAGAAAGGGTTTTTTCCTGACCCGGGAAAAGATAAGAAGCGCGAGGATAATCCCGACGGCCGCACCATGACTGGCTAATCCGCCTTCCCAGACTTCCAGGATTTTTAGCGGATGCGCCAGGTACCACGAGGGCTCATAAAAAAAAACGTGTCCCAAACGTGCACCAACAATGGTACCAATGATCATATAAGTAGTTAATTCATCTAAAAGCTTGATCGGGACTCCTTCTTTTTGAAAGAACTTTTGCATGATCAGATACCCGAAGAAAAAGGAACTTGCAAAGAGCAAACCATACCAGCGTACAGCAAAACTGCTGAGTCTGAAAATCTCAGGATTAGGATCCCAGCTTATAAACAAAAGGGTCATGGGCCAATTTATTGAAATGATTTCAATTTTAAATTAAACAAGGTATCCATCCTTGCTGCCAATTTTGTCTGTTTGTTCTCAGAGGCTAACATCGATATCCGGCGGATGATCCCCAGCGATGTTTGAATATCCTGGTCAAAATATTGCCGGTAACTGGCCGGGTAAGAATAATAATAATCAAGATTCTGACTGTAAATCTGTCCGAGCCGTTCCATTAGTTTATTCGCTTTTTCAGTGGCTCCGGCCTGATAATAAAACTCAGCATACGGAAGCATGTACATGTCGAACGGAACTTTTGAATCCGGGAAAAAGGTGATATAGGTATCCAGCATCTCGATGGCCTCTTTCTTCTTTCCTCCTGCCAGCAACGACTTGGCAACACGCATAATATTGGTTTTGGGACGGACCGTGTTGTTTAAACTTTCGGGATCAACATAAACGTGCGGGTCCTGAAGGTTTCCCCAGGCACACTTATTCTTGAGGATATTATAAGAAGTAATCCCATCTACCCCTCCCATCCCCTGGATATAATCAGCCGTATCGGCTTTTACCGGCATGAACTTGTAAACCCAGCCCTGTACCATGCAAAACGAATCAATGGCAGCACAATGACTGACGCTGGAAGGTGCGGCAAAATACAAAGGTCTTTTCCATTTATTCGTTGCCAGTAAATCCAGCAACATCAGATCGTTCTTATACAACTGGTTGGTGCGGATTGTCCAGTAAATCGAATCGACCATTTTTCCCCGGAGGTGTTTGGGTACTATGCCGTATTTGACACAGGCAGCGGAATCAACCGTGATCTTTACTTTTTTTGAAGGGAAAAATTTCATCTTTTCACCATTCTGAAGGGTCAGAAATGTTTGCGGATTATCACTCTTGATGAAATCGATCATATCCTTCAATTCCACATACCCTTTGATCCCGATATCGTAAAACGGAATTATGTCGTTTGTCCCCTGCCGATATTGTTCCTGCGACAATGTTAAGGGTATCGGTTCAGATTCATAGGCTTTTTTGTAGAGTTGATTGATATACCAGGGCCCGGACGACAGCATCAGGTTAACCACCCGTACGCTGGTACCGATCCCTTCTACCTCCTGGTCGTACCATAACGGGAAAGTATCGTTGTCGCCATTGGTAAAAAGGATGCCCTGCGGATCGCAGGAATTCATGTAATCTGCAGCAAAATCACGGCATGCATATTTCCCGGAGCGGTCATGATCATTCCAGTTTTCTTTTGCCATAATTCCCGGTACCAGGATAAGCGTCAACACGAATACAATAATCACCGAAAGGTTTTCACTCAGTTTCTTTTTCAGCAAGTTGATCAATGGAATTATGCCAAGCCCGATCCAGATCGCAAAAGCGTAAAACGAAGCGGCATAGGCATAGTCCCGCTCACGCGGTTCATACGGCTGCTGGTTGAGATATACAAGGATAGCCAATCCGGTCATCATAAAAAGCAACCCGATGATCATCGTTCCCTTGCCATCCTTATTAACCTGGAAAAAAAATCCGATCAGACCAAGGATAAGCGGAAGCAGGTAATATTTGTTTGTGCCCCGGTTCTTCTTACTATCGGGCAAATTGGTCTGGTCATGCCCCAGCCTCATTTTATCGAGAAACGGTATCCCGCTGATCCAGTTTCCATCTTCCTTTGATCCGCCAAAACCCTGTACATCATTCTGACGGCCGGCAAAATTCCACATAAAATAGCGGATATACATATGCCCGATCTGATAAGAGAAGAAATATTTCAGATTTTCCAAAAAAGTAGGTCTGTTCAATGTTTGTGCTTTCCCGTCAGGAGAGGTCACTTCGATGGGAACTCCAGGGCCACCCCAGTTTTTATAAAATTCGGCAGCGCCTTTTCGCTGATTGCTCCACATACGTGGGAAAAGGGTGGTAAAACGGGGATCCCAAACGGGTATCGTACCCTTACGTTCATCAATAACAATATATTTCCCCGATTTCAGATCTTTCTGATAGTAAGGTTTCCCATCGGCATAATCAATGATGGGGGCATTGTAATACTGGCCGTAAAAGATCGGGAAATCTCCATACTGTTCACGGTTGAGGTATGACAGCAGGCTAACTGCGTCCTTGGGGGCATTTTCATTGATCGGAGTATCGGCATTGGCACGGATGACAAGCATCAGAAATGAAGAATAACCGATCAGGATAAAGGTAAAGGATAACAGTATCGTATTCAAAACGGTTTTCCCTTTCTTCCGGGTATAGTATAATCCCCATATGATCAGACCGATCAGCAATGCAAAATAAAAAATCGTACCGGAATTGAATGGCAATCCAAAAGAATTGACGAAAAGTATTTCAAATTTTCCGGAAAACTCTACAACCCAAGGAATGATGATGAACATGACAAAAGCCAATATCAGAATCGATAAAATAAAGGTCAGAAGCATCCCAAGTTTCGTCGTCTTATAATTTTTATAATAATAAACCATACAGGTCGCCGGAATGACCAGCAAATTCAGCAGGTGAACGCCAATGGCCAGTCCAATCAGAAATGCGATCAGCACAAGCCACCGGTAAGAATGTTGTTCATGTGCAACGCTCTCCCATTTAAGTATTGCCCAAAAAGAGATGGCCGTGAAAAAAGAAGACATGGCATACACTTCGCCTTCCTCCGCAGAGAACCAGAAAGTATCGCTGAAGGTATAGGCCATGGAACCAATGAAAGCAGCGGCAAAAATGGTGTATTTCGCGGCATTCGTCATTTCGTCTTCGCTTCCGAAAAATTTCCGTGCAAACAAAACGATACTCCAGAAAAGAAATAAAATACAGAAACCGCTGGAGAGCGCCGACATGATATTCACCATCATGGCCACATGCGAAACATTTCCGAATGCGAAGAGTGAAAAGAATCGCCCGATCATCTGGAATAAAGGAGCTCCTGGAGGATGCCCAACCTGGAGTTTAAATGCTGTTGCAATATACTCTCCACAATCCCACCAACTGGCTGTGGGTTCTATAGTCAGCAAATATACTACCGAGGCAATAACAAAGGTGACCCAGCCGAAAATATTGTTCAGTTTCTGGAAATTCTTCATAAAAAAGTATTTATTTGATAATCGGGCACGAAAGTACAAATTTAACCGAAAAGAGTGAACAGTAATATTTTTTAACCGGATTACCCTGGCAAAAAGAAATATTTTCTACTTTTGCAGTCCAATTCGTAAATCACAAGTCTGGATGCTGGATGCTGGATAAATCGTAAATTGAATTGACCCATGGTGTAATGGCAGCACAAGAGATTTTGGTTCTCTCGGTCTAGGTTCGAATCCTGGTGGGTCAACTGCTTTTAAACGCATCTAATTCATATTCCCTTTACTCATCTTCAGCTTTGCCATCGGTTATCTTACCAAAGTGACATTACCTTTTGTTGTTGTTACTTCATCCGGATTATTTGCATCCCGGTAGCTGACGACATAGACATAGATGCCTGTTTCACAATATTTGTTCTCATATTTTCCATCCCAACCCTGCTCGGGATTGCGGGTTTCATATAACATTTGTCCCCAGCGATTGTAAATCATCATATGAAAGTCCTCAATTTTGTTTCCCGTCGGTCCAAACACATCATTTATTCCATCATCATTTGGAGTGAATGCGGTCGGCAAGGAAAAAGAGGTGAATTTCTGGCATTTTTTTATTTGGATGGTATCCGACACCGTACATTTATTCACGGTCACATTCACCCAATAATCTCCAGGGACGGTGACCCTGAAAACAGAATCGTGAGAGCTATCCTGCCAGGTATAGTCCGATGCTCCATCAACATGGGTTGATAACACGATTATATTCCCTTTGACAAGACAGGTATCACCTGTAATATTCACGACGACTTCCGGCCTGACTACCATGTTGGTCGTGATGATTTTATGACATCCATAAGGTAAAGCCAACGTATCAATGTAAGTACCGCTGGTTGACTGCAATTTTCCTCCGGCCAAATATTTTTGTCCCCAACAGATCGTTGTATCAACAGTCAAGGATTGGTTTTGAAGGACATCCACATAGATTCCATCCTCCATTTCACAATCATGAAAATTGGTAACTTGTACGGAATAATAACCTGTCTTGCCCACAAGGATCGCTCTGCCGGTGTCACCGGTATTCCACAGGTAATGTTTATATCCGCTACCAGGGGTCAGGAGAAGACCGGTTCCTTCACAGATTGTGGTGTCGTTCCCCAAAGAAAAAGGTTTGGGGGTATCAATTACAATCTCTTTGCAGATACGCTGCTCGGTCGCTAATCCCAGATCAACGATTAACGTAATGGTATAGGTACCTGGAATGGTAAATACAATAGGCGAAGGATCAAACAGGGTATCCGGCGGTATGGGAGCATCGGTGCATGGTGGAAAAAACAACGTGGTCAGCGTACTTTCGTTAACCGCAATAGTATAAATCGTGTCGCTGGTAATTACTGCTTCCGACAATGCGCAAGGAAGATAAAGGTTGGCAATAATACCCAACGGTGTGATGGCTTTTGTTCCACCGGGCCCTCCGTTAAAATGTAACTGTAACAGAAGATTATGCACTGTATTGTGATTCACAATTAACCCAAAAGGATGGTTGCATTCCATCAATAAGCACAATCCTCGATCATCAGTCGCGTAGCCTAAATCTCCCAGGTTAATTCCTGTAGGAGGATTCAGCAGGGAGTTTCCGAAATATAATTGTGATAATGAGGTTGTGTTGGCTATGAAAAGGTACCATCCGGTATTATCCCTGATCAGCGCCGGCTGCATCGGAATTGTCAAACCACCTATATTACCAAGGTTTTCAACTGTCGGGTTGGCAGATAAGGAATTAACCCAGTGGAACCGGGTTACGGTGGTTTCCGGCCAATAATTGGTCGAAAAACCGATCCAGTCATTCCCGTCTTTTTCTATAACCAATCCTCTGATACTGTCCGGAAATGTCGCAATGGTGGTGGCTAAAGGTGTCTGGTTCAAAAGCGATGATCCGAAATCGAGACGGACCAGCGATGTTCCGTTGGTGACAAATCCAAACCAGATCCCATTGCCGTTCTTTACCTGTATTCCGAAAATGTGCGGTCCCAGGATACCGAAATTTCCCAGATTAACAGCTGCGGGATAACGATCCGTCAATCCGTTTGACCAATGAACCCTGGTGATTGTGCTGTCCCCTGAATTGGCAACAAACGCAAAAAAATTGAGACCATCCTGTGCCAGCGATATGCTCCGGGGTGCGCTTAGTGTATTTGAAGGGTTACCGAGATCAATACCATTAGAGTTTGTTAAAGCATTCCCCGAACAGAATTTCCAATAATAGGTTGTGGCGCCTTGCGACAGGTTTTCAATGTATATCGGTCTGTTCACGCAAGCCGTATCGGGAATCGAAAAACCGGCAGTCACCGGATCATTTAAATTTCTTTGTCCATTACAACCGTTCAGACAGTAAAAAAGCAGTAATATCAAAGACAAAACCGAGATCCAAATACCTGGAGTTTTCATGCTGATGATTATTTATAAGCCCGCTTCTTTGATCATTCAAAATTAGCGTTTTTATCTTTCAGTCTTTTCTTCATACATCCGTATTAGTGTCGCTATTGTTTGTTATTTTTACATTCCGTCATTTAATTTGTATTCTATGAGAAAACTTCTATTTACGCTTACCCTGTTATTGGCCCTGACCGGTGTATCGAGGTCCCAGAATAACACCCTTTTTGATGATACCCGCGTTTCATCCATCTATGTTGATCTTCCTGCAGATTCACTGGCCTGGATCATGAATAATGTATTGTCGGATTATTATTTTCATGCACGTTTTATTTTCGATGACAATACCCATCGGGATACCCTTGAGAATATCGGCTTCCGGCTTCGTGGGAATACGTCACGTTATTCTTTGAAGAAGTCTTTTAAGATCAGTTTCAATGAATATGTTTCCGGACGGAAATATCAGGGAGTAAAAAAAATCAACCTGAACGGGGAACATAACGATCCCACCATGATCCGTGAAAAACTTTTTTACGATTTATGGAAAAAAACAGGGATGGTTGAACGCCGTACAAATTTTGTGAAGGTATTTATCAATGGCATCTATTATGGTCTTTATACCAATCTGGAAGAGATGGAAAAGGAATGGGTTACCCGCGTTTATCCCCAGAATGGCGGGAACCTTTATAAATGCGCATATCCTGCCGACCTTGTTTACCTGGGTAACGACCAGCAGGTTTACAAAGACCTTGAAAATTCTACGGTCACCGGAGGACGGGTCTATGACCTGCAGACCAATAAGTCGCAGGATGATTATACCCGGTTGGTTACCCTTATAGCGGCACTTAATGAGCCTGCCGATTCCCTGTTTGCAATAAATATCGGACAAATTCTGAACGTGAATGAATATCTTAAAGCATTGGCGCTGGATGTGGCAACGGGTAACTGGGATGACTATGGATATAATAAAAATAACTACTATCTATACGACAATCCGGCCTCAGGGCAGTTTGAATATATCGCCTATGATCCCGATAATACCATCGGGGTTGATTGGATGCAGGTCAATTGGGGAACCCGGAATTGTCTTTCATGGATCAACACTACCATGCCACTTCCCCTGGCCCAAAAGTTACTGGAGATCCCTGATTTTTTCAACAGGTATAAACTATACCTTGATACCATCGCCCGTAACGTGATCAACCCAGATTCTGTTTTTACACACATCAGCGATATCAAACAGCTGATCACTCCGGCTGCCATTACCGACACTTTCCGTTGTCTTGATTACGGATACACGGTGAACGATTTCCACAATGGCTTCATTCAACCGATTGACGGCCATACGCCATATGGGGTCAGGCCTTTTCTGGCTACCCGGTATAATTCCATCCTGAACCAGTTACATCCTTCTGCGGTGAGCGAAATCCCGGTTACAAATTCCGTGATTACCCTGAGTCCAAACCCTGCCGGCGAAACCATAACACTTTGGTTTCAAAATGGGCATTCAGGACATTTCGATGGAGAAATCATTGACAATCTGGGCAGGGTGAGGAAATTATTTAACGGTAGTCCGGGTAATGACAGACGTTACCAGTTGGATATCAAAGGGATTTCATCCGGAATCTACTTTTTGCGGATCAAATTTCAGAGGACCATTAACCTGATTAAATTCATCAGGGAATAGAAGTTTTTGGCTTTGATCCAATCCTTTTCTTTCGCCATACCAACAGTTTTGTTCCTCCATATCCAGAAGCAAAAAGTAATAAAATACCCAGTCCGTCACCGACAGGTGCGCCCACCGGGGAACCGTTTGTGCCAGAATTGCCCGTAGATCCGCCGGCCGGCGGTGACGGGGGATCTCCCGGACATATTAGTGAAGCCAGTGCAAAAAGACCCACGAACAAAATTCGATTTGTCATAACTTTTTGTTAAAAAATAGTATAATGAATAAGGATAATTATTGAATAAACAATTTCCGGCAAAGGACCGAGTGGTTTGTCACTACCGATACGATGTAATTCCCCGATGCTCCGGCTACATTTATTTTCATTTCCCCTGGCGAAGTAATGGGAAGGCTTGATATACACTGCCCGATCATCGAGTAGACCGTCACCGTTCCATCCAGGGCTTCAGGAAAATTCAGGCAGATCGTTTTCCGGATTGTATAAAAAGAAATGGATGTCACCTTATCTTCCATTTCTCCGACAGACGAAAATTTCACGCTGAAACGGTTTCGCCATTCACCTTTTGCAGCATGGAATGTATAAACCGGATATTCCTTCAGATTGATCAAAGCCCCGGTCAGCCTGTCTTCCAGCAAGACCGGATTTCCCAGTGCAAACGATTCCGTTCCGGAGGCAATAAATGTATAATCCGCATCAATCCCGGCTTTGAAACCAAGAGATACCGAGGAGGTTTCGTCAACCGAATGAAGCACATCGATGGAAAGAATAGGATCGCCGGATGTGAAAATTTCAGGTGCGACTTCTTCACCCCGCAGTTTGTATGCATCATGATCAGGATCGAAACCCGGCGTGGCGTCCGGATCAAAACCAATAAAGACTTTATCACTGTATGGATTTGCTGAAGTTGTCACACCGATGGTAAGCCAATTGGGCAATGGTGACGATTTATAGTAAATTGTACTGTTTCCATGTACCCTGCATGAATTGGAATAAGTCAGTACCGGATTCTCACCGGTAACCTGAATGAAAAATCCCTGACCGCTCGGGATAATCCCATCGGTGAGCGCACCCACCGTACCGTTGAAACTATCCCAGTTCCCGTTGATGGCATTCCAGGCATAAACCGAACCAAGAATGCCGGATCTGGTCAGCAGATTCCAGCTTATGGCCGAGGGGTAAGGGTTTCCGGTGAGATTCCATCCATTACCCGGTCCAGTGGCCATATTACCCGTCAATGATCCTCCGCAGGGAATGTCGCCGGTTCCAAGAAGCCCTGTAAACTGGGCGGTTGTCGAAGAGATATCATTCAGGTAAACGGAGTATCCTTTACCCTGGATAGCTGTTTCGTTATGGATCCTGTTGATCCATGAATTGTTTTCCTCGATGAACTCCCTAACCCAGATATGGTCCTGATCTGAAGGAAAAATAGTACCAAAAGTCACCCCCGAAACCGCTGGTGAGAAGAAATGATACCTGGTATCCCCGGTTATGTATCGCTGCACCCTTTGCGATCCGCTAAAATGAACATTGGAACCTGACGAATTCTGATCCAAAAAAGAACCCGTTCCCGTTTCCCCCGATTCTATAGTGATCCCGAAATATCCAGTGGTTGCAATTTTTGCACCACTCTGAACCGTCACCCTTGCCCCCTGCTGAATTCCAATGCCCTGACCGTGAAAAGGGATGGGAACAGAAAAAAGAATAAGCATAAAAGGAATAAAGTTTGTTTTCATAATTAGGGTATGTTTGAATTAAAAAAATAAGCTATTTTGTTATTTGCTCTCTACTCCCTTCAGTATCTTTCTCATAATGCACGTCGAAACTGAGAAGAAAAATTTTTGAAGCATAGGTATCTAATCCAGTATTGTCCCGATATATTTTGCACATCAAAATACTGCTTATCAGATCATTGGCATTAGGATCGTCTCCTTCTGTCGGAGCTATATTTCCAAATGAAAGAATAAGATTCTGATGATCATTTGCATTTATAGGTATTGTTGCATCCAAAATATTAGTTATCGACCGGAATGTCTTATTTACGTTGGCCCAGCAATATTCAATATGCCAAACAGTATTTCCTGAATTCCCATTTGAAGGAGAGATATGTATATGTGGAGTAATCGGAGAGCCTTGTTTCCATGAGTGTTGAATTTGAATTTGAAAAAACAATGCGTCTGGAGTATCAAAGGAATAAGCATATAGCCCACCTCGAAAAACAGAAAATGTAGGGGTCCGTACACCTATTTTTCCAATAATCCCAGGCATTTGTATATCATCCCAAACAGTGGCGTTGCCATTGAAAACCATAGTCCCATCATTTTCGAAAGTTGTATTATTACTTCCTTCATCACCCACAATGACGTTTTGTGCAAACGACATATCAAACAAACTAAGGATGAATACCGCCAATAATATATTTCTTCTTTGTTTCATAACAATTATTTCTTAAAAATGATTAAATGAATTTTATATCCGATTATGTTTATTGAGAAACCGGGTACCAGATTGATTTTGTCCGGATTTCGGGAAATATTTCAGGGTGGATGAAGACATTTTTGCAGATTAATTTCCCCGCGAAAAGAAAGATTGGGAAAAAAAGTACACCGGGTTAACATATTGGTAATGTTTTGGTAAAATAGAAGGGTCATTTAATTTCCCTCTAACATTTACCAATAAAGACAAATAATTTAACCGTTGGTTGCAGAAAAAGAAAAAAAAATTCAGTGGGAACTTACCACAATAGAAATTAGACCGGTATTTTTCCGTTGTTCGTCGATTTCTTTATGACTTTCATCAGTTCTGAAGTAACGTATATGATCATCATCCGTCTTATGTTCAAAACAACAAAAAACCATAAACAATGAAAACACCAACCATTATACTCATCTTCCTTCTGGCCATAAATATCAACATGCTCTTTGCCAATAATGGAGCGGGCGATCCTGTTAAAACAGTGTTTCCAAAAACCGAAACCACAGTGAAACTCACTGATCTGGCACCTTCATTACCAAAAGAAGCTGATTTTACAGATGCTATTGAAAATGAACCATTTTATGAGAAACTTCTTTTAGATCTGACACCGGTAACACCACGGGAAGCCGACTTTGAAGATAATGAAACAGATCGGCCGATGAATATTAAAACATTCGCACCTGTTATGCCTGAATATGCCGATTTCTCAGACCAATAAAACTGCAATTCACTTCGAACTACCTCGTTTTATCTCTCATCCCGGTCAACCCTCAGACCGGGATTTCTAATTTTTAACCATTTTCCCTGTCTCAATTCCTCCCTTGGATAATAACCTGTAAAAATAAAAGCCTGACGGCAATCCGGTACCATCGAAATCGTAAAAATAAGTTCCGGCTGATTGATCCTGATTGATCAATGTTATGACTTTCCGGCCGGTTACATCGACAATTACCAATTCAACTTTGCTTTTCACCGGAAGATGATAGGTTATTCTGGTTTTGCTGGAAAATGGGTTCGGGTAGTTCTGTTCAAGGAGGGATGAATTAACCATCCCGGGGTCTTTGAATCCAATGCCGCCTCCGTTGATAGTCCTCATGATTTGACCACCATAGGAAACGGAAAATCCGACTTCATCCGTTACAAAAAAAAACGCATTCGGATTGGTCTGTTCCATATAGGTGGTTTGATCAATCCAATGGTTGCCTCCATCGCGTGTCTTCCAGATAAATCCGCTACCTCCCAGGTAACCGGTCATGGCATCCCTAAAAAATAACGCGGTAAAAATCTTCGAAGGGAAAAATGCAAAAGTCTTTACTTGCCACGTATTTCCACCATCGTGGGTAAAAGCGAGAAAACAGATATTAGCGTTATCAATATATTGATTACCCGCAACATAACAGTTATCTTGATCAATACAACTGATCACATTCAGGTTGGCTTCACAAAGCTCAGGTACTACAATCTGCTGCCAGGAAACTCCTCCATTCATGGTTTGTAAAAGAGTGGCGTTAATCCCGCAGGCATAACCTGATAACCCATGAAATTCAATAGCGTTTAGGGCTGCATTTGTACCGGTATTGTATGAATCCCACGTTTGACCTCCATCCGTGGTGTGATAGATCACCTGGGTCCTTCCTACCAGGAAACCATTATTTGCGTCACTAAAGAACAAATTATTCCAGAAAACCGGTTCCGGCGATGTAAGTTTATTCCACGTATTTCCTTCGTCTATCGTTTTAATAATGGTTCCTCCATCGCCTGCAGAATAACCCACCAGTGGGCTGGTCATAAAAATCGTATATAATGTTTGTGCAGTCCCGGTTTCCAATAATGACCATGAGTTGCCGCCATCGTTAGTTTTCAGGATTGTACCATCCGATCCGCAGGCATATCCAATCTCCAATTCCGGAAATGAACAATCCCACAAATTATTTAAAGTGGCATAGGTTGCGGGCTTCCACGTATTTCCTCCGTCCGTCGTATGAAGAATCGCGCCCAAAGGGCCTGACGCAGAGCCTTTATTTTCATCGGTGAAAACAATACTTCCAAGATCATAAGGGATACCGGAAGATTGCATATTCCAGGTTTCACCATTGTCTTTACTTTTCAGGATCAAACCATTACTACCGGTAATGTAAACGACTTGCGGGTTCACAATCGACAGACCGTACAGGTAACGGGTCGTTCCGGTAGGAGTCCGGATCCAGTTGTTTCCCCCGTCGGAGGTCTTAAAAGCCGCTCCCCTTCTGCCAACTGTGAATCCATTCAGGGAATCGGCAAAAGCTATCCGGATAAAATTATCCCCGGAATCGGCAAGAAGAATTTGATTCCACGTATTTCCACCGTCCCGTGTTTTGAAAACATGTTTATCCGCTGCCACAAAACCCGTTTCAGGATCAACAAACCAGCAATCGTATAAATCCCTGCCAGGAATTGTCTGTACAGGATTCCATGTGAGGCCGCCATCAACGGTTTTCAATACGGTACCATGAAGTCCCACGATATAACCAATGGAATTTGAATACATAAAAACCGATTGAAGGTTGGCATTGGTTCCTGATGGAATGGAATCCCATGTGTGGCCACCATTCCTGGTATGGAGGATTAGTCCACGAGTGCTTGTAATAGTTCCTTCCGATGATGATGTGAAAACCATATCGAGAAAAAAACCCGAATGCGGAGAAACCGACTCGACCTTTGCCCATCTATTGCCTCCATCGGCTGTACCCATGAGGGTACCATGCGAGGTTAATGCGAATCCTGTTGCAGCATCCAAGAAATCCATGGCAACATAATTATCGGCTGTTGCTACCGGATTAACATATTCCCACTGGTTATAAGCAGTTTGGGGGTAAAACAGTACTAGCCATAATATCCAGGCTTGATATCTCATGAAAACATGATTCTGTATACAAATCTAATGAAAAGATTTGGTGTTCAACAAATATTGTGTATCTTTGCATCCGAATTTACCAATGTTGATAAGAGGGGACAAAAAGTCCCCTCTTTTATTGATGAACCATGATCACTGAAGAACAAGTCAAACAACTGGTTGAAGATTTTCTGAAAGGAAGCGATCTTTTCCTGATTGAAGTAACAGTGAAACCTGTCAACAAGATATTTGTCTATATTGATGGGGATAACCGTGTAACCATCGAGGCATGTCACCATCTCAGTCACTTCCTGGAACTCAATCTTGATCGCGATAAGGAAGATTTTGAGCTCACCGTTTCTTCGGCAGGTATTGATCGTCCTTTACAGTTTCCTCGTCAATTTAAGAAAAATATTAGTAATGCCCTTGATATCACAACAGTGACGGGAGAAACCTTAACCGGGAAAGTGATTAGCGTCGATGAACGTGGAATTGAGGTCGAATTAATTCCAAAAAAAATAAAAAAAATAGCGGAAAAGATATTTTTATCCCTATCCTTTGAAACCATCCGATCAGCTAAAGAAGTAATAACATTTAAAAAGTAGAATTATCAAGCAATGGAACATCTGAATTTAGTCGAAACCTTTTCAGAATTCAAGGAATTCAAGAACATCGACAGGGAAACCATGATGAGCATCCTGGAAGATGTATTCAAACATATGCTGACAAAACGCTTTGGGTCAGCCGACAATTTCGACATCATTGTAAACATTGATAAAGGAGACCTTGAAATCTTACGCTCCCGCATTATCGTTGACGATGGCGCTGTGGAAGATGAAAACACTCAGGTTCCTTTATCCGAAGCCATGAAGATTGAACCTGATTTCGAAGTGGGTGAAGAACTTTCCGAGGAGGTCAGGTTGGGTAGCTTTGGAAGGCGTGAGATTCTCGCCATCCGGCAAAATCTGATTTCCAAGATACAGGAATATGAGAAAAATAATGTTTATACCAAGTACCGGGAAAAAATCGGGGAAATCATCGCCGGGGAAGTATACCAGGTGTGGAAGAAGGAGATCCTGGTGCTTGATGACGAAGGTATTGAACTGATCCTTCCGAAATCGGAGCAGATTCCTTCTGATTTTTACCGTAAGGGCGACTCAATCCGCGCAGTGGTTTCCAAAGTTGAAATGAAGAATAACAATCCGGTGATCATTTTGTCGCGGACTTCTGAAGCATTCCTGGAACGATTGTTTGAAGCTGAAGTTCCGGAGGTTTTCGACGGGTTGATCAGTATTAAGAAGATCGTCAGGGTACCGGGAGAACGGGCCAAGATTGCCGTAGAATCCTATGATGACCGCATCGATCCTGTTGGTGCATGTGTCGGGATGAAGGGAAGCCGCATCCATGGAATCGTCAGGGAATTGAAGAATGAAAACATCGATGTGATCAATTTCACCAACAATCCTTCCCTGTTTATCCAGCGCGCTTTAAGTCCGGCCAAGGTTTCTTCGATTGTGATTAATGAGGAAGAGAAACGGGCCGATGTTTATATGAAACCTGATCAGGTTTCATTGGCTATTGGTAAAGGGGGATTCAATATCAAACTTGCCGGTAAACTCACCGGGTACGAGATTGATGTCTACCGTGATACGGATGTAGACAATGAAGATGTTGACATTCAAGAATTTTCTGATGAAATAGATCAGTGGATCATAGATGAACTTAAAGCGATCGGTTGCGACACTGCGAAAAGCGTTCTGGATCTCGATGTACAAGAATTAGTAAAGCGTACCGACCTCGAGGAAGAGACCATCAGGGAAGTAATTCGCATAATAAAAGCCGAATTTGAATAAAAAATCATAATTTTGCTCAATGAGTGAAGGTGTAACAACTACCAGGCTTAGCAAAGCCGCGCGGGAATTTAATATTGGAATCAAAACCGTTGTGGACTTCCTGACGAAAAAAGGATTTTCTATCGGTAACGATCCCAATGCCAAATTGTCGCAGGAGATGTATACTCTGTTGATGAAAGAGTTTGCCTCTGAAAAACATGTGAAGGAAGAGGCTAAAAAGATCGGGCTGCTATTCACACCCCACGAAACAATCACCATCGAGGATAAGAAAACCGCGACCAAAGACCGTGAAAGAGAACTGGACGAACTATTCATCAAGAATGTTTCGATGGAATTCGATAAGAAACAGTTCGATGCTGCCCGTAAAACCAGGGAACAGATAACCAAAGAACCGGTCAAGGAAGAGAAAAAACCAGAACCGAAGGTTGTTCAAGCCGCTCCTGCAGAGCCTGTTGCACCAGTCGCGGAACCAAAACCGGTTCCTGAAGTACCCGTCACTAAAATCCCGGAAAAGTCAAAGAAAGCCGAAACAACCGAATTACCCCCTACGGACGATCTGGCAATAAGCCCTGTCACATCTGAAGAAACCATTTTACCTGCCGAACCTGTTTCCGACGAAAAACCGAAGACAGATATAAAAATTGTCGGGAAGATGGATCTGGGACAATTTGAGAAGAAACCTTCAAAGAAAGCGAAATCCAAAAAACAGGAACCTGAACAACCCGCTGCTGCACCTGTTGTGGATGAACCAGTAGTCCCGTTACCGGAGGAGTTGGAGGAAATTGAAGCATTGCCCGAAGTGCTACCTGAATTAATAGAGCAGCTTGAAGATCTGATTATTACGAAGAGTGATGAACCCATTCAGGAAGATAATTTTCTGCCCACGGAGCGGATCATTCTGGAAGGTCCTACCATCCTTGGTTCTATTGTCTTACCCGAGCCCAAAAAATTCGAGAAAAAGAAGCCACAACCTGTTGCGAGTTCCTCAGATGAAACGTTGAAATCGAAGAAGAAAAAACGCAAACGCATCAGACGGCAGGGTGAAGAGGCATCCAACATTGAAGTTCCGAGATCCGGAATAGCAAAACCCCAACTGGCAAAGGATAAAAAATTCCATAAGGAAATCCTTAAGCCTGAAGTGACGGTAGAAGACATCGAAAAGCAGATAAAAGAAACCCTGGCGAGGTTAAGTCCCACCGGGAAATCAAAAGCATCAAAATATCGCAAGGCCAAACGTGAAGCCATAAGCCAACAGATGCATCATGCACAGGAATTGGTGGAAGAAGGTAAACGGATCATCAAGGTCACTGAATTTGTCACAGCCAACGAACTGGCTTCCATGTTGAATGTTCCTGTAACTGATGTTATTTCGACTTGTATGGCACTTGGGATGTTCGTATCGATCAACCAACGTCTTGATGCGGAAACCCTAACCCTGGTAGCCGAAGAATTCGGATTTAAAGTAGAATTTGTGAGTGTTGAGGTACAAGAAGCCATTAAACAACATGAGCCCGATAACCCGGAAGATCTTACTGAACGACCCCCGATTGTTACAGTGATGGGCCATGTCGACCATGGAAAGACCAAACTTCTGGATTTTATCCGCAGTACAAACGTAGTAGCCGGTGAAGCCGGTGGGATCACCCAACATATCGGCGCTTATGAAGTACAACTGGAAAACGGGAAGAAAATCACCTTTCTCGACACTCCGGGCCATGAAGCCTTTACAGCCATGCGCGCACGTGGCGCCAGTGTTACCGACGTTGCCATCATTGTCATTGCAGCCGATGAAACAGTTATGCCCCAGACTCGGGAAGCCATCAACCATGCCCTGGCTGCCGGTGTACCCATCGTTTTCGCCTTTAACAAGATCGATAAACCCAATGCCAACCCGGAAAAATTACGCGAAGAATTATCCAAGATAAACATCCTCGTTGAAGAATGGGGAGGGAAATACCAAACCCAGGAAATCTCTGCAAAGACCGGATCCAACGTGGATCTTTTACTGGAGAAAGTATTGCTGGAAGCCGAAATGCTGAATGTAAAAGCAAACCAGACCCGGTTAGCCACAGGGACTGTCATCGAATCTTCACTCGATAAAGGCCGGGGTTATGTAGCCAAACTTCTGGTCCAAAATGGCACACTCCAGATCGGGGATATTGTACTGGCAGGCGCAACTTATGGCAAAGTCAAGGCGATGTATAATGAGCGCAATCAATCGGTCAGGGAAGCCGGCCCATCCCAGCCCATCCTTATGCTGGGTTTGAACGGCGCTCCGCAGGCCGGTGACGGATTTAATGTAATGACCGACGAAAAAGAATCCAAAGTTATTGCCACCAAGCGGTTACAGTTACAACGCGAACAGGGACTCCGGACCCAGAAACACATTACACTCGACGAAATTGGTCGTCGTATTGCCATCGGCGATTTCAAGGAACTTAATATTATCGTTAAGGGAGATGTGGATGGTTCAGTTGAAGCGCTTTCGGATTCTTTGTTGAAATTATCCACTGAAGAGGTAATGGTTAATGTCATCCATAAATCCGTTGGAGCCATCACCGAATCCGATGTACTGCTGGCTTCGGCCTCGAATGCGGTGATTGTTGGGTTCCAGGTGCGTCCGTCGGTGAATGCCCGTAAACTGGCTGAGGCTGAACAGATTGACATTCGACTCTATTCCATCATTTACCAGGCCATAGAGGAGATTAAAATGGCCATCGAAGGAATGTTATCCCCTGAAATCGAAGAAAAAATTATCTGCAATATCGAAGTTCGTGATGTTTTCCGGATTACCAAGGTTGGGACTGTTGCAGGCTGTATGGTCCTTGATGGAAAAGTCACCCGAAGTACCAAGATCCGCGTGATACGTGATGGTATCGTTGTCTATACCGGTATCCTGGGCTCACTGAAACGGTTCAAGGAAGATGTAAAAGAAGTTCAGACGGGTTATGAATGCGGATTAAACATCGAAAACTTCAACGACATTAAAACGGGGGATATCATTGAAGGTTACGAGCAGATCGAAATCAAAAGGAAGTTATAAGGATTAACGTTGTAAGGTTTGTAAACGATCGGGGCCGATGGATACGATATCAATGGGCAAACCTACAGAGTTTTCGATAAACTTTATGTAAGCTGCCAGTCCTGTTGGGATGTCTTGTATCGAACTGCATTGTGCCAGCGATTCTTTCCAACCTTTCATTTTCCGGTATACCATTTTAAAGTTGCCGTTACCGGATTCAAAAGGATAAGCATCCATCACAGTCTTTTCCAGTTGATAATTGGTGCAGATTTTTATCACCGGGAACTCATTCAATACATCGGCCTTCATCATGATAAGTTTATTCACACCATTCAGCATGATGGCATATTTCAGGGCAGGCAGGTCAAGCCATCCACAGCGTCGCGGACGGCCGGTTGTAGATCCGAATTCATTCCCTTGCCTGCGCATTTTTTCCCCATCCTTATCGTGCAATTCGGTTGGAAATGGTCCGCTCCCTACGCGTGTACAATAAGCTTTGAAGATACCGAAAACATTTCCAATCCGTTGTGGGGCAATACCCAGACCGGAACAAACCCCGGCTGAAATAGTATTGGAGGAGGTTACATATGGATAAGATCCGAAATCGACATCGAGCATGGTGCCCTGCGCTCCTTCAGCAAGAACGGACCTACCTTCATCCAGCGACTTATTGATAAATATCTCGCTATCGATGATATTGAGTGTTTTCATCCGTTTCACAGCTTCCAACCATTGTTCTTCATAAGCTTCAAACGAAAGTTTATCGAACAGACATAAAGAGGTATCAAAACCCAGGTTTTTAATCATCCCGAGATGCGATTCCTTAAGCTGATGGTAACGGACCGAGAAATCAGCCTCCAGGATATTTCCAACGCGTATCCCGTTCCGGCCATATTTATCGGTATAGGCAGGTCCGATCCCTTTGAGTGTGGAACCGATTTTTGCGGCGCCTTTCAGCGCTTCCAATGCGGCATCGAGCAGGCGGTGTGACGGAAGGATCAGATGTGCCCGACGCGATACCATGAGGTTTTCTTCGGGGTTCATCCCGGCTTCACGCAATTCGTCCAATTCCCGGTACAGGATCAAGGGGTCAATAATAACACCATTCCCGATCACATTTTGTGTCGCGGGATGAAAAATTCCGGAAGGGATGGTGTGCAGGACGAACTTTTTGCCCTGAAACTCGATGGTATGGCCTGCATTCGGGCCGCCCTGAAACCGGGCAATAATATTATAACGCGGGGTGAATACATCGACTATCTTCCCTTTCCCTTCATCTCCCCACTGCAATCCCAGGATTACATCAACCTTCATAACCGGAGTTTACTTCTTGGATTTTGACTGACCGTAAAAAGTAAGTGCATATTGGGTAACCTGGACGCTGAATCGTTTTTCAACATCCTGTTTGATCTGTTCTATACGGGGATCGTAAAATTCAAGAACTTCACCCGAATCGTTAAAAATGAAATGATCATGTTGCGTTACCAGGGCTGACTTTTCAAACTGGGCATAGTTTGTACCGAATTGATGCTTGGTGACAAGACTGCAATCAAGCAATAATTCAATGGTATTATAAAGTGTGGCCCTGCTTACCCGGTATTTGTGGTTCTTCATCCTGATATAAAGTGTTTCAATATCAAAATGGCCTTCCGTGGCAAAGATTTCACGGAGTATGGTGTACCGTTCCGGGGTTTTACGATGGCCGTGACGTTCGAGGTAATCCGTGAAAACCTTGCGTACATTTTCAAAGGCATCTTCAGCAACTTTTTTGATCATAACTTGAAATTTAGTTCAAAGATACAATTTTGTTACTATTTAGAACAAATAAAAATAAATTTTTTAATCAATTCTTGTGACATGTATAATTCCGTCGACATTTTTCAGTTTTGCAAGAGCGTCATTCAGAATCGAAGTATCCTGAACATACAGGGTTATCGATCCTTCGGTAAGCCCGTCGTGGGCTTCGATATAGAATGATTTGATATTCAAGCTGAGTTCATTGGAAATGATCCGTGTAATTTCATTGATCAAACCCTGCCTATCCAGTCCTGTCACTTTAATATCAGTCAGATAAGAGATGGAGGCATGGTTGATCCAGTTCAGTTTGATCATGCGGTTCCCAAACATAGAAATCTGTTCCTGTGCTTTGGGACATTTGGTACGGTGAATCCGGACAGGCAAGGTTTCCGATACCTTCAGGCCTATAACATCATCACCGGGGATTGGGTTACAACAGTTTGCCACTTCATAATCAAACTGTCCATTTGTACCATCCACGTGTTGACCAGTTCCTCCCTGGAGAATTTCAGCTTTTGATGGTTTTAGACCGGTAGGAAGATCAGTTTTCCTTCTGGATTTATTTTTACTGACATAATTCACCCACCCATTCCGGAAACTGGATGCAGCAAAAATCTTCACATCTTTCAGCCCTATTTTATCCTGTGCCGCTGCAAAGTAAAGATCGATCAGGCTACTGAAATTATTCGCGGCGAGAAATTTCCTGATGTTCTCCTGGGTAAAATCTATATCAAACTGAAGGAACCATTTACCCAATTTATCTTTTCCCTGCTTGGAAAATTTTTTCTTTTCGTGCCTGACCGCCAGTTTTATATTGCTTTTCGCACGGGTAGTAACAACATAATTCAGCCATTCCTCCCTCGGGGATTGTTTGCGTGAGGTGATAAGTTCAACCTGCTGACCGTTTTTCAGAACCTGGTTTATCGGGGTCAGTTTTTTATCGACTTTAGCTCCGATGCAAGTATGACCGAGTTCAGTGTGGATTGCATAAGCAAAATCAAGAACTGTGGAATTAGCCGGTAAGGTGCGCAATTCACCCTGGGGCGTAAAGACTGAGATTTCGTCGAGGAAAAAATATCCTTTCACATCGTCGATAAAGGATAGTGCGTCGGCATCAGGACTTTCAATCATCTCTTTGATGCGATCAAGCCAGTTATCGAGCTGACTGTTGAGGTTCATCGATTCCTTGTACTTCCAGTGCGCAGCATATCCTTTCTCGGCAATTTCATCCATACGACGTGAGCGGATTTGAATTTCAACCCACTGCCCGGTATGGCTCATAACGGTTGTATGCAGGGCTTCGTATCCGTTGGCCTTGGGGATCGAAATCCAATCGCGCAAGCGATCCATATTGGGCCGGTAATGATCAGTAATGGCGGAATATACTTTCCAGCAATCGGTTTTTTCCGTCTCTGTCGGTGAATCAATTACGATCCGGATAGCAAAGATGTCGTAGATCTCGTCAAACGGCACCTCTTTTTTCTGCATTTTCTGCCAGATGGCGGCAATTGATTTTTCCCTCGCAAAAATGCTAAATTTGAAACCTTTCCCGGCCAGGTCTTTTTTAATAGGATAAATAAATTTGTTGACAAAGCGTGACCGGCCTTTGGCTGATTCTTTTAATTTACGCAAGATGGATTCATACACCTGAGGTTCGGTGTATTTAAGCGCCAGGTCTTCGAGTTCGCTTTTAATGGCATGTAACCCAAGGCGATGGGCCAGTGGGGCATATAGATACATGGTCTCAGATGATATCTTCAACTGTTTTTCGGGAGCCAGGGCATCGAGGGTACGCATGTTATGAAGTCGATCGGCCAGCTTAATCAGAATGACACGCACATCATCGGAAAGAGTAAGAAGGATTTTCTTGAAATTTTCGGCATGTATCGAATCGGTCCGTTGATCAAAAATACCTTTGATTTTGGTCAGACCATCGATAATCCCGGCTACTTTTTCCCCAAAAAGGCCACGAATATCTTCTATCGTATATTCAGTATCCTCCACAACATCATGGAGCAATGCGCAGATAATGGAGGTAGCACCGAGACCGATCTCACCGGCAGCAATCGTGGCAACACTTAGCGGATGATAAATGTAAGGTTCACCGCTTTTCCGGCGCATATCCTTATGGGCTTCAAGCGCCATTTTGAAAGCTTTTTTAACACTTTTCTTATCTTCGGGATTCCTGGGTTTCCAAAGATGGAGCAGGTTCCGGTAGCGTTTCAGTATCTCGTGTTTTTCAATGTCCGTATCGGGTTGGTACATCACTCTTCACAGTTTAGATATGGATTGCAAAGTTAGCTGAAATTCAGCATGATTTGAAATAATGGCAGGATATCTGCACCGGAGCATAGAAAATTATTACTTTTGACGGAGCCTTACGATGACACGGACCTGACATGTTGCAACGATTCATTTATCGATGGATATTTCCCCTGATTTTTTTTCCGGTTGTATGTCCCTTTTCACTTTTCGCCACTCATCAGCGGGCCGCTGAAATAGTGTACAAACATCTTTCGGGACTCACTTACGAATTCACCCTTATCTCCTATACTTTTACACCCAGTCCGGCCAATGCATACCGGGATTACCTAATGATTAACTGGGGTGACGGAAATGCTTCAGAGATCGCGCGGCGTGAAGTGGTTTACCTGCCCGGCGATATTACTTATAACCGGTATCAGGGCACGCACACTTTTCCGGGACCCGCCACCTATACTATTTCCTGTGAAGATCCCAATCGTAATGGCGGAATTCTGAACATCCCGAATTCAATCAACACTCCATTATTTATTTACTCTGAGCTTACCATCAATCCGTTTTTGGGAGATTACAATAATTCGCCGGTTTTACTCCTCCCTCCCATTGACAATGGTTGCGTGAACCAACCATTTTATCACAATCCGGGCGCTTACGATATCGATGGAGACAGCCTTTCCTACAGGTTGGTCCCATGCCGCGGGGCCCAGGGTCTGGAAATTCCGGGATATACCTATCCGGCAGCTTCAAAATCATTGACCCTTGATCCGGTAACCGGCGATCTGGTCTGGGACAGCCCCATCCAGCAAGGAGAGTACAATATTGCGATCCTTATCGAGGAATGGAGAAATGGAGTCAAGATCGGAAGCGTGTTGCGCGACATGCAGATCATTATTATCGCCTGCAACAATCACCCTCCGGTAATTGATTCGATAAGCGATACCTGTGTGGAAGCCGGGAAAACACTGCGCTTTCCCGTACATTCCTACGACCCCGACAGCAATAATATCACACTCACCGGAACCGGTGGCCCCATGGTTCTGTCCAACAGTCCTGCAACCATGGAACCAAATCCGGCTACGGGTCACGGACAGGTCCAGGCAATATTCCGCTGGAGTACCCTTTGCGCCCACGTTCAAAACCGGCCATACCAGGTTTTTTTCAAAGCTAAAGATGATGCCAGTCCGGTCAATCTTGTAACCATCAAATCGATTAAAATAAAAGTGATCGGCCCTCCTCCCGAAAATCTGACTGCCACTCCCATGGGAAATACCATCACCCTGTCATGGGATCCCTATGCCTGCCAGAATGCCACAGGGTATAAAATCTATCGCAAAACTGATTCCACGGGCTATATACCAGGATATTGCGAGACCGGTGTTCCACCGTATCTCGGATTTACCAAAATTGATGAATTTAGTGATATCACCCGCACCACATACCTCGACGACAATAAGGGTAATGGATTGATAAGAGGAATTAAATACTGCTACCTGGTTGTGGCCTGGTATCCCGATCTGGCCGAAAGTCATGCATCAAACGAAGCATGTGCGGCACTTAAAAAAGATGTTGCGGTGATCACCAATGTCAGCATCAACACCACGAACGAAAGCACAGGATCAATCTTCGTTGCCTGGTCAAAACCAACTGAAATTGATACGATACAAGCCCACGGTCCGTATAAATACATCATTGCACGGTCCCGGTCAGATACCCCGGGTCAGTTTGTCATGATCGACTCTCTTAATTCACTGAACGATACCCTTTATACCGATACGCTCCTGAACACATTGCAATTCGGATACCGTTACAGGATTGACCTTTACAACCTTTCGCCAGGTAACCGGTTTCTCATAGGCTCTTCCCAGGTTGCCTCCTCCATGTACCTCACAATAACCCCGACGGATAAAACCCTTAAACTTAGATGGACAAACGATGTTCCCTGGACCAACCTCCGGTTTGTTATCTACCGGAAAAATCCCGGTGCTTCCGTATTCGATTCGGTAGGGACAAGTTTGGTTCCATCGTTCAATGACAAAGGGCTGGTGAACGGATTGACCTATTGCTATAGGATAAAAAGTTTTGGGAAATACTCGGGTACCGGGTTCGTCGATCCGATCATCAATTACTCACAGGAAAATTGCGGTATTCCTGTTGATAACATTCCTCCCTGTCCTCCTTTGCTCTCCGTTATTACCGATTGCAAGGAATCAACCAATATTCTTACGTGGACCATTCCAGCCGATACGTGTCAGCGTGACATATCCAAATATTATATCTATTATTCATCCTCTACTGCAAATCTGGCACTTATCGATTCGCTGCTTAATCAAAAAGACACGGTGTATATTCACAAACCGCCTCAGTCAATTGTCGGTTGTTATGGTGTAATCGCCATTGATTCGGTTGGCAACCGGAGTTCGATGGGCAATATCGTATGTGTGGATTATACAGCTTGTCCGGTATACACTCTGCCGAATGTCTTCAGTCCCAATGGAGATGGTTTCAACGATCTGTTTCATCCATTCCCTTACACTTCGGTCAGTGAAATCAATTTGAAGATTTTTGACCGGTGGGGCAGGATGGTTTTTGAAACCAACGACCCCGATATCAACTGGGATGGGAAAGATAAAACGACCAACCAGCCTGCAGCGACGGAACCTATTTTTTTGTTTGCGATGTGTTTGAAATCACCCTCACAGGAACAATCAAGCGATCTATCCAGGGAAGCCTCACTATACTTAGATAATTTACGGTTTACGATATACGATATACGATTTGCGATATACGATATACGATTTGCGATATACGATATACGATTTGCGATTTGCGATATACGATTTGCGATATACGATTTTAAATTTTAAATTTTAGATTTTAGATTTTAGATTTATCCAGTATCCAACATCCAACATCCTGCATCCTGCATCTTGTATCCTGCATCAATTCTTTTTTTCTATCTTTGCGTCAATGAAAAATTTACGCAACTTTTGCATTATCGCCCACATAGATCACGGGAAATCAACTCTTGCCGATCGGTTATTACAATGGACAGATACGGTTTCGGAGCGCGATTCACGGGAGCAGGTACTCGACGACATGGAACTGGAGCGCGAACGCGGAATTACCATTAAAAGTCATGCAATCCAGATGAATTATCGTCATGAGGAACAGGAATATATCCTGAACTTGATTGATACCCCCGGCCATGTTGATTTTTCGTACGAAGTTTCAAGAGCCATCGCTGCATGTGAAGGCGCTTTATTGGTGGTGGATGCAACACAAGGTATCCAGGCACAAACCATTTCGAACCTTTATCTGGCAATTGAGCATAATCTGACCATTATTCCGGTGCTCAATAAAATAGACATGGATGCCGCCATGGTGGAAGAAGTAAAAGACCAGATCGTGGATTTGCTGGGTTGCGACCGAGGGGAAATCCTGACGGTCAGCGCTAAGATGGGAATTGGGATTGACGAAGTGCTTTACGCCATTATTACCCGAATTCCTTCTCCTATAGGCGATCCCGATGCCCCGTTGCAGGCCGTGATTTTTGATTCGTTGTTCAATCCATTCCGGGGCATAGTTGCTTACTTCCGGGTTTTCCAGGGATCAATCAGCAAGGGTGATCATGTAAAATTTGTAGCAACGGGGATGGATTATTATGCCGATGAAGTCGGGATATTACGGCTGAAACCTGAGCCCCGCAACACTGTGCGAACCGGCGATGTCGGATATATCATCTCCGGTATCAAGAACAGCAAAGAGGTTCAGATGGGGGATACCATCACCCACGTGGAAAATTCCTGTACATCCGTAGTAGCTGGGTTCCGTGGCGTAAAACCGATGGTATTCGCGGGAATTTACCCCACCGATGCCGATGAATACGAAGAACTGCGAGATTCATTGGAAAAACTGCACCTCAATGATGCTTCGCTGACCTTTGAGCCCGAAGCCTCGGCTGCCCTTGGTTTTGGATTCCGTTGCGGATTCCTGGGATTGCTCCACATGGAGATCATCCAGGAAAGGCTTGACCGTGAATTCGATATGGATGTAATCACCACGGTGCCCAACGTATCCTATAAAGTGTATACCACAAAAGGTGAAGTACTCAATGTTTATAATCCTTCCGGACTGCCTGAACCCAATTACATTGAAAAAATTGAAGAACCGTGCATCACGGCAAACATCATCACTAAATCGGAATATATAGGGGCGATCATGACCCTCTGCGTAGGGAAACGCGGTTTATTGAAAAACCAGGTTTATATCACCACCGACCGGATTGAGCTCACAGTTGAATTACCTCTCGGTGAAATTGTCTTCGATTTTTACGACCGGTTGAAAAGTATTTCCAAGGGATATGCCTCCTTCGATTATTACCCTTCCGGATGGCAAACCGCCGATCTGGTCAAACTCGACATCCTGCTCAACGGTGATATTGTCGATGCACTTTCGTCGCTTATCACCCGGAATAATGCCTATGATTTCGGTCGGCGGTTCTGTGAAAAACTCAAAGAGTATATTCCCCGTCAGCAATATGAAGTGGCCATTCAGGCAGCCATTGGCGCCAAAATTATAGCCCGGGAAACCGTGAAGGCAGTTCGCAAGGATGTTACGGCCAAATGTTACGGCGGCGATATCACACGGAAACGGAAATTGCTTGAAAAACAAAAGAAGGGAAAGAAACGCATGCGGCAAATCGGAAATGTGGAGGTTCCACAGAAAGCATTCCTGGCAGTACTTAAACTGGATTCATAAGTGTTATTGAATTGTAACATTCTGCTTTTTTTTTCGTCATACCAGCCAGATAATTGTTAAACTTTAATTTCTTATAAGATGAAAAACACTATCCGTCTTACCCTTCTGGTATTATTTCTTGTTGATTTTGCTTCCTTTGTAAATGCCCAGGATGGACATCGTCATTCGAGGCACAAACACGACTGGCCCATGAGCGACTCCACAACATGGAACGCTTTTCACTGTCCTACACACGATTTTTCCATGAACGATTTTCCGTTCTGTAAGGACAAAAAACGTTATAATGGTCATTGGGCCGGTGTTGAACTCGGCATCAGCGGTTATGTTACTCCCGATTTCAACATGAATTTTAATCCGGCGTATCCTTATATGAATATGAATACAGCCCGTTCTCTCACAGTGAACCTGAATCCATTTGAGATCAATGCTAACCTTTACAGAAATCATCTCGGGTTTACCACTGGCCTTGGCTTCCAGATTAGTAACTATTATTTCACCAACAACTATGTCATGTTGAAAGATTCCATGGCCCTGGTTGCTTATCAGGTCCAGGATAGTTATGGGAATCCCGTCAGTATCCCAATAAACAAAATGGTGGTATCGTACCTGAACCTCCCATTGTTTTTCGAATATCAGACGAATCCATTCCGCCGCACGAGCAGTTTTCATGTCACGATAGGCGTGATCGCCGGTGTGCGTATAGGATCATATACCAAGCAGATCTATCGCGATAGGGAAAATACCTATTATCTGATAGATAACAACGGGAAAAGGGTAGCTACTTACGAGGTAGATCACCATGTTGTCCGTGACCGGGGTGCTTATCATTTGGCCCCATTCAAGCTCGATGCTGCTTTCCGTATCGGGTGGTCGCACCTGAACCTGTTTGCCACCTATTCCCTTACCCAGATGTTCCAGAAAAACCAGGGACCGGAACTTTATCCTTGGACAATGGGGATTACGCTGCTCGGTTGGTAAGTGAGGGAATGCCGGGTACTGGATGCTGGATGCTGGATACTGGATACAAGTTACAAGTTACAGGATACAGGATACAAGATACAGGATACAGGATACAGGATGCTAGCGTCAGAAAAATCGTAATTCGTAAATCCAAAATCGTAAATTGCTAAGGTTGTTCCTGAAAAAACCGGTCTTCAAAATTAATCAGGAATAATTTTTTGGTGGCTCTTGTTACTGCTGTATAAAGCCAGCGACCGAATTCCGTGTTGATCATTTTATCGTTGAGGTATCCCTGGTCGATAAAAACGGTATCCCATTGCCCTCCCTGGGTTTTATGACAGGTAAGGGCATAGGCAAACTTCACTTGAAGGGCATTGAAATAAGGGTTTTCCTTTACTTTTTCTATACGTTTGCGTTTGGATCCCAATTCCTGGTAATCGGCCATGACTGTCTGGAAGAGCCTGTTGTTGTCGGTTTGTGTAAGCGCCGCTGACTCTGACATCAGCGTGTCGAGGATAATTTTTACATCGAGCGGTTTTTCATCGGGATAATCAAGGAAACGGATGGTGACTTCAGCAAAACGGAATCCGTACAATTCTTCTATCTTCCGGATCCGCGTCAATTCTACAATGTCGCCATTGGCTATGAAGCCGGCGGTAGAATCTGGCGGTAACCAGAAGTAATTGTTCTTGACCACCATCAAATAATCGCCAGGGGATATTTCTTCTTCGAGGAAAAGGATTCTGCGTCTTATCTCACGATTGTAGATATTGGCTCTTTTGTTTGACCGGCAAATAATGACATTGTTGTCTTTTCCGGTCCCGGCGTATGTCTGGTTCAGTGTCTCCTCGAGATCCTGGCCGGTGAGCCGGCAGATATCCCGGAACCCTTCCAACGAAAACATAGGAAAACCGAACGGTTGTTCCTGCAATTTTTGCCTTACCCTCGTGGCATTGCTAAGTATTCCCGATTTACTGGCCTGACGAACTACTTCAGTAAGCTCGAACGAATCGATGGAAAGATGGTAGGCCCTTGTAAGAAAGGCGATGTCAAGCGCCGGACTGTGCTCAAGGCCCACGGGTGGAAGCTGGGCGGCATCACCGATAAATAGCATCCTGCAGTTTTCTCCGCTGTAAACGTACTGAAACAGATCATCCAGTAAATTCTGGGTGGAAAAAAGCGTCCCCTCAACCGGCATTGCATGCTGGATCATGGAAGCTTCATCCACAATAAACAAGGTATGTCTGTGATGATTGACCTGGAGTTTGAGGTCCAGCATCCCATCTTTATTGGTCCTGGCAAGGTAGATTTTGCGATGGATTGTATTGGCTTGCTTCTGAGTATAACCTGAGAGTACCTTGGCGGCACGTCCTGTAGGAGCAAGAAGGACGGTCTTTTTCCCGAGATGTGGCAGGACATTGACCAGCGATTGTACCACTGTCGTTTTTCCGGTACCGGCATATCCGCGAAGGATAAACAATGCATTTTGCTGTTTCCAGGAGATGGTGAGGAAAACAGCCAATTCCCCTAAAAGCTGGTCCTGACCTGAAGTAGGTTCGTATGGAAATTCCTTGCGCAACAAGGATATGACCCTGGTCAAATCCACGATACCGGATTATTCATAACGGAGCGATTCTATGGGATCGAGGTTTGCAGCTTTCCTGGCCGGAACGATACCACTGATCAATGCGACGACGAAGCAAAGAACGACGCCAGTCATGATCCACTTCCAGGGTACCAGAAAAGCGCTGCCGATGAGCAGGGAAATCACATTTCCGACCATAATACCCAGAAAAATACCAAAAATTCCTCCCAGTTGGGCAATGACGATAGCTTCAACCATGAACTGGTTGCGTATCACCCGTTTGGTCGCACCGATAGCTTTGCGGATACCGATCTCACGGGTGCGTTCGGTTACCGATACAAGCATGATATTCATCAGGCCGATGGCGGCGCCAAGTAATGTGATAAAACCAATCATCGTCGCGGCAAGGGTTACATACTTGATGTTCTCAATCAGCATCTTGGCAATGTTATCGCTTTTGGTAATTTCGAACGTATCATCAATACCCACGGGCACCTTGCGGATGTTTCTCAATACGGATGTGGCTTCACCGACAGCGGCGTCAACCAGGTCGGTTCGATGGGCCATAACATTGATGTTAAAGGACATGTTGTCGCGGGGGAAACTGGTTCGAACATTATTCAAAGGTATGAAACAGGAACGGTCACCACTGAAACCCATACTCGAGCCTTTGGATTTCAACACACCGATAATCCGGTATTTACCTGGCCCGATGGAGATGATCTTTCCTATGGGATCTTCTTTTTTCTTAAACAGGTTGGTCACAAGTTCGGCACCAAGGATCACTGCGCTGGATCCATAGAAAATCTCGGTGGGAGTAAAATTTCGGCCCTTTTCGATTTCATCACCCGATGTGATAAAGTAACTTTCATCGGTACCCATCACCCTGACATTGGGATTGGTTTTATTGGTTTCGTATTTCAGTGTTGCAATACCAGTAGCCCAGGTGAAGATGGAAGCTGTTCCCGGAAAATCATACCGGTTTTTAAATTCCTCCGCCTGATTGTAGGTAATGGGTTCATAGCGTTTTTCCCGGGGACGATCTCCTCCTATATGGGCATTCATCGACCGGTTCCGGATAGTGAACGTATTCGAGCCCATCATTGAAAAATTCTGGGTAAGAAAATATTTGATGGAATCGGTAGCTGTCAGTATTCCGACCAAAGCCATAATTCCGAAAGCGATGATCATGATGGTAAGAATGGTTCGGAGCAGATGGCTACGGATGGAATCGAGCGATATCCGGACATTCTCAAGAACCAGTACGTTTTTTATTTTCATCTTTAATGTTTTATTCCATATGCCAGGTCGCCGGCATCACCCAATCCTGGAACAATATATGACTGGGCTGTCAGCTCTTCGTCAATGACGCCTACCCAAATTGTGACATCTTGCCGGGTCAGGTGCTTTTTCACGTATTCCAATCCTTCAGTGCTGGCCAGTATCGTCGCGATGTGGGTATGTTTCGGTTTCCCGTGGGTGATCAATTCGCGGTAAGCAAGAACCATCGACGAACCTGAAGCAAGCATGGTATCTGATAAAATCACTACTTTGTTTTCAATATCGGTCATCGATGCATATTCAATATTGATGGAAAAGGTACCATCTTTCTGGTGTTGACGGAAGGCCGAGATAAAAGCATTTTCCGATTTATCAAAAAAACTCAGCAATCCCTGGTGGAATGGCAGCCCGGCACGAAGGATGGTGGCCAATACCGGGTATTCCTTCAGCATAGGCACATTGGCAATACCAAGCGGGGTAACAACCTCTTTCAGATCGTATGTCAACTGATTACTGATCGCGTAAGCAAAAATAGCTCCCAACCGCTCAAGGTTTTTACGGAAACGCATATTATCGCGCTGGATCTCAATATCCCTGATTTCAGCAATAAACTGATTCAGGATGGATTGCGAGGAGGACAGGACATGAACCATTTTCGGATGATTTTGTGGAATGTATCTATTGACAAAAGTAGCTATTTTTCTCTATTTCCAGAATTTACGATTTAAATGAAAACCCTGGTTGATAAGCCACGGAAGCCGGTTGATTTTAAGTACAGGATAGCTGATTTCCATTGCACCAAAACCTTTATAAAACCTTCCCAGTGAAGGATCGTTACCCCCTTCAAAATCAAGGGTCAGGGCTTGACCACTATGATCACGGATGAATGTATCAACAAGCATAAACATGGCCCCGTTCTCGCGCGACAAGGGCGTTGAAGCAGCAAATAAAAGATAGATTCGCGACTGATCCTGTACAAAAAATGCCATTGACGAGAGTATTCCGTCTGCAGAAAAAGCGCCCAGGAGATAGCCCTTGCTGGTTTTTTGAAAATACTGAATCAGGTTCCGCATCATCTCATAATGACGGAATTTAAGCTTTCCCTCTTTTTGACCGAAATTTTCCTTGAACAAGTTGACTAGTTCATCGGCTACGGTGTTGCGCTTTAAAATGATCCCTGCATCCATTGCTTTTTTCAGGTTCCTGCGCGTGTTTTGTGAATAATTCTTTGCCAGGTTTTCGTATGGAGCGATCATGTCCAGTTCATGATTGATCCTGAGTTTCAAAGACACAGGTAGTTCTTCAGGCTTATTCAATGAGTTAAGATGAATCTGAATGAAACGGAATTTTCCGGGGATGGCACTCAGAAATTCGTTAAGCTTTGACCATGTTAACAATTCCGAAGAAAAAAGACCGAGTTGCTGTGCAAAAAAGGGCTGATACAAATAATGGATCCCCCATTTATAATTGCCAGTCAATGGAAAAACGCAGGAATAATCATCCTCAACCAGCGCTTCCCAACCCGGACAGATCCGGTCGAGATACCAGGAATAGGCGTAAATCCTGCTGTTTACTGCGCGATAAATACAATCGTCCCAGCGTTGCTTGTCGATCTCAGTATGCTTCAGGTAACGTATCATGCCGTTTTTTAAGAAGACGCCATCCTAACCATTTCTTCATAAACCCTCCGCCAGCCCTTCCAGCGGCCCGTTTCACCAAGACTTTCGTTATGCCAGAGACTGACAAATTCACCGTTTACCGATTTAATGGTGGTGATCATACTTTCTATTTTTTCGAGGCTCTTTTCGGTGCTTAGACGAAGATAGTCCTTCAGCGTTACATCCATCACGGTAACCGGGTGAATCGTGAGCGGACCAATTTCATTTTTTGAAAGGTCGAAAAAGGGGAAAGGTATTGCGAGCCCTGCCCTGAATCCGGAGTGGGATGCATATCCCATGGAGAAATCCTCTTTTATGCCCAGATGGATCAGGTGTTGATATGTTTTAGGTATCGATATCTTCAGGAAATGCTGCCGGCTCAACGTGACATCACGGCCCAGCACCTGACATAATCCGGAATATTCCGATTCGAGACGGTCTGGATGTTTATTTGAGGAAAATGAAGGATGGATCCCGACACTCCCATCACGGTCAAGCTCCCGTAGCAATCTGTGAAAGGCATCATGAGTAACCGGAATATTATTATCGCTCCCTCCATAATCGGCAAATAAAATAAAATAAAGCACCCGGTGTCCCAATGGGTCATGAACACCACGCAGGTATGTATAATTACTGTATGGATCCGGATAACGGCCGGAAAGGACTTTGATCCGCTGAATAAGGTCCTGGAAATGGCCATGTGCCAGCGACCTGCCAATCCCACCCAGGGTACGAACCAATGGACGATAGCAATAGGCGTAAGCATGATCGATATCGATCGTGGGAACATAGCGATAGCTCCGCGGCTTCATTTCAACAACCGGAAAGTTTTTCTTCAAGCAGAGCGCCAATTTCTGTAACCATTCATGAACAATTGGGCGGTCAAGAAACTTTCCTTTCGATGCGATACTATCGGTGACTAAAAACCGTCCATAGCGGTCGGTATGGTGGCTGAAGTACTCTTCATACCGTGTTACCATATAAAAGGCGGCGGCAAATGGATCGAACGGCAAAGCCGAGCTGGGATTTTCCGAAGTGAAAATAACGGGCAGGTCATGCTTGTAATTCACCTTCAGATCCTGCGGAATAATATTCTGCTCAAAAAGTAAACCGGAAGCTTCAATAAACAATCCACCGGGCAAAGGATCCGGTGCATAAGCAAGTTTCGGTCCTGGAAAGGACAGGTACTTCTCACGATCAGCAGTAAGTTCCCATGTCACACCAAGTATCTCACTCAACGTGAGTTGAAGAATGTACTCAAGGCGGTTAGTCCGGGTTGGCGAATAGATTAAAAGCATGAATTGGGGGTAATTGTCTTTGCAGCCAAATTACGTAAAAAACAAAAACTTTCGTACTTTTGAATGTTAATTTAGAACAGTACCGGACACGAAATGGAGAACTTTATTGTTTCAGCAAGAAAATACCGGCCCCAGACCTTTGGTACCGTAGTCGGTCAAAAGTCCATAACCAATACTCTGAAAAATGCCATCAGGAATAACCAACTTGCCCAGGCTTTTCTTTTCTGTGGACCCAGGGGAGTGGGCAAGACAACCTGTGCCCGCATCCTGGCAAAGACCATCAACTGCGAAAAGCTTTCTCCCAGTGGGGAAGCCTGCGACAGTTGTCCATCCTGTATTTCATTCAACGAAAACGCTTCTTTCAATATTTATGAACTCGATGGAGCCTCCAATAATTCGGTGGATGATATCCGTACCCTGGTTGACCAGGTGCGCATCCCACCCCAAATGGGCAAATACAAAGTATATATCATCGATGAAGTGCACATGCTTTCGGCCTCTGCTTTCAATGCTTTTCTGAAAACACTTGAAGAACCGCCACCTTACGCTAAATTTATCCTGGCCACCACCGAAAAACATAAGATCATTCCGACGATTCTTTCACGATGCCAGATTTTTGATTTCAAACGGATCACAGTCGATGATATTGCCAATCATCTCCATCATGTGGCCTCAATGGAGAACATCATGGCTGAGGACGATGCACTCCATATTATTGCCCTGAAGGCCGACGGGGCAATGCGTGATGCCTTGTCGATCTTTGATCAGCTGGTGAGTTTCGCGGGAGATAAACTGACCTACGAAACGGTTCTTGAAAATCTCAATGTGCTCGATTATGAATATTTTTTCAAGATCACCGATCAGATCCTTCTGGGGGATATTTCAGGAACACTGCTGACTGTCAATGACATCCTCGACAAAGGGTTTGACGGGCAGCATTTTCTTATCGGTTTTGGCGAACATCTGCGAAACCTGATGGTCTGCAAAGATCCCACCACCGCCAAACTGCTCGAAACCGCTCCTTCCATACGCAGTCATTATCTGGAGCAATCGGAGCGATGTTCCACTGGATTTCTTTTGAAGGCGCTCGATATAAATAACCGGTGTGATCTTAATTACAAGACCAGCAACAACAAACGTCTTCACCTTGAACTTTCCCTGATGCAAATGTGCTCATTGATGATGCAAGCCCAGCAAATATCTGCTTCGGCCGCGACAACCGGTAGCCCTTATCCAGCATCCAGCATCCAGCATCCAGCATCCAATGTCCAAAAACAAGCATCCAGCATCCAGCATCCAGAATCCAGCATCCAGCATCCATCATCCAGTGTCCAGCATCCAAAAAGCAGCTCTCAGCATCCCGGCACGGTTAAAATGAAGGATATTGAAAAGGAGTTTACCAGTACATTGTCCATAAAGAACCCGTTGAAAAAAGAGCAGGATGCTCCAACAGCCCAGGAAGAATCAACAAAATATCAATCAGCTACACCATTCACCCAGACGGATCTTAGCTTGGCATGGGATGAATTTGCAGAAAAACTAAAAAATGATTCACCTCATCTCTATTCAACGTTACGGAAGTTCCGCCCCAAACTACTTCCGGAATGGCAAATTGAATTTACCCTCGAAAACAAGATTCTCGATGATGAACTCAATTTGAAGAAAGGTGAATTAATGGAATTCCTTTGCACACGGTTGAACAATTTCAAAATTCAATTATTTACTAAAATTGCTGAAAACCTGAAGGATTCGAAGCCATACACCGATAAAGAAAAATTTGAAAAAATGGCTGAAAAAAATCCGGGACTCCGGACCTTAAGAGAAGAACTGGATCTCGAAATCGAATATTAAACCTCATTGAAAATTGACAATGAAAATGTTTAATGGTCTGGTGAAATGCAATTTAATCATTGATACAAGCGGGAATCCAGATTTGTTATATCAACCAGTGAGTACGGATATTGGTTAAAAGATGGGGAGAAAATTTTCAAAATATATTTTGTGGCTCATGGGATGGAATACCAGCGGAGCCTTACCGGAAGGGATAAACAAAGCAGTTTTGATTTCGGCACCACATACCAGTTACTGGGATTTTGTCATTGGCCGGTTCACCTTCTGGGCAATCAGGGTGAACATCCGTTTTCTCATCAAGAAGGAGGTATTTTTCTTTCCACTCGGGATCCTGCTTCGGAAACTGGGCGGTCTGCCGGTAGAGCGGAACACGGCTAATACCATGGTTGATCAGGTGGTACGCATGTTTAACGAACATGAATCTCTGGTCGTGGTCATCACTCCCGAGGGGACCCGGCAAAAGGTTGACCGATGGAAAAAAGGGTTTTATCTTATCGCCCAGCGTGCCCGTGTTCCCATCGCCCTTGGATATATCAACTACCGGAACAAAACCGGAGGTGTCGGCCCAATAATCCATCCCTCAGGCGATTACGAAAAGGATATGAAAATCATCCGGGATTTTTACCGTGATAAGGTAGCCCGTTATCCTGAACGATTTGATCTTTCAGGAAAATAATTTTTACATTGTATTTTAACTAAACACCTATGAAAGTCACAAAAAAATCGATTGATGCATTTCTTGCTCCCCGTAAACTTGCAATTGCAGGGGTTTCCAGAGATCCGAAAAAATTCGGCTTTTCAGTATTTAAGGAGTTAAAAGAAAAGGGATTCGAAGTAATTCCCATCAATCCTGAAGCTGATAATATCGACGGAACACCTTGTTTAAGACATGTAAGCGAATTGCCGGATGATGTCAGCAGCCTGCTCATTATTACCCCCCGCAGTCAAACCCCGGGCATTGTTACTGAAGCGCTGGAAAGAAAGCTCAAAAATATATGGATCCAGCAAATGTCAGAAACTCCTGAGACACTGATACTGGCAAAGACCAGTGGTGTCAACCTCATTTATAAACAATGCATTCTGATGTATACGGACCCGGTAAAAGGAATTCATAAATTTCACCGGAATATCAAACGCTTCTTCGGACGCCTGCCAAACTGAGCAATTTTGGTCAATTATCACAGACCGGTTTGGTTCAATTAAAAATTCTTCTATCTTTGCATCCTCATTTTGGGAGCTTAGCTCAGTTGGTTCAGAGCATCTGCCTTACAAGCAGAGGGTCACAGGTTCGAATCCTGTAGCTCCCACCAATAGAATAATCACTTACAATATTTTTTTGAAGGTGGTTTTTTTTTCAAAAATAAAAGAAACGGGAAAGAATTACTAATCACTTGGTAAGCATCCCGGGCTCTATTCTAGGCTGCTTTTTACCAAGATTGATGTCACGGGTCAGGCTCAAAGCGCAGGCATATTTCGGTGTCAGCTGACGACCTTTATAGGTTTTATAAACAGGGATGTCGCACAACAGGGTGACGTTCCACTTACCGGCAACCGAATAACTCAACTGAGGCGACAGGAAAAGAATATCATACCCTGTATTCACCTCAGGATCTCCTTTATAAATGTCCGTGGTTTTATATTCATTGCGCATCTGGAGTATCCCAAAGAAATATTTCGTGATTTTCTTGGAGATAAAAATGGAATTCATCAGGATATTGCCGTACTTATAATTGATTTTGTCGGGGAAGTTGTATTCATACCTGTTGATGGTGAATAATCGTAAGGTAATGGAGGGAATCCCGAAATTGAAAAACAACATGCCATTGGCTCCGAAAGCATTCGTTGAAGGCTGGATATCGCGGTTTAGCTGTACTCCGTCGACCATCTGCGGGTTTGTTGTAAAAGGATAACGGAATCCAGCTCCGGCAGTAAGTTCGATCTGTTTGGCCGGCAATACGAAAATACCGTATTTCAGATTCACCCCGCCATTCGAAAGTCCGAATCCTTTCGTCTTCAACCCGTTAAAGATGTTGTTGTCGAGATAAATCTGGGTTTTATTGATAAAATACCCAAAATCAACTTCGGCGGTAAGTCGGTTTGTTATCCCGTAACCAAATGCGAGACCTGTAAAATCATAGTTGGCTGATTGCAGCGGGTTATTGTCGGTTTTGATGTTGCCCTGATAATAGGTATCGGAATTGCTGTAACGGTAAAAGGCGATCACCCGGAGATAATTTTTTCCCAAAACACCCACATAAACAGAAGCGCCTACCGGACTTCCCGTTGAACAGCACTGGGCAAATGATACAGATGAAATGGAAAAGAGGAGCAAAATTGCTACCAGAACTGATGCTGATTTATTCTTCGGTCCTGATGGTAACATTTTTGCTTTCGGATTGGTTGTTTTTATCTGTGACCTGACAATTTATCGTGAATATATCGGAGTGGCAGACTGTCCATTGAACCGTTTTCCCGCTACCGATAAATGTTCCGAAATCCGAAGTCCATTTATAGGTCAGGTTTTCACCTGTAGCATTGGCCGTAATGGAGGTCGTACCATTGACCTTGATCAGGGTGTCCTTTGCAACCAGACTGATAAATTTGAATGTAGTCCCAGAATTATCCGGTGCATTGATTTCACTTTTTTTACAGGCAGCCACTGCCAGTAACAGACACAAACCAACAATGATATACAACTGTTTCATGTTTTTTAAATTTATGTGAATCAAGATAATATGGAAGCAGGTCTAACAACGGTTTTGCCTGTCATGAGAAAAACAAAATTACATAAATGTTTTTAAATATATGTTTGAAATTTCTTTTTATTTATTAATCTACATGTCACCATAAGACGCGATTGACCGGGATAAAGAAGACAGAGACACTTCATGTTTAAAAAACACCGCTATCTCCTTCATAAACAGTACTTTTTATTTGCTTTTCACCTAAATATGTCGTATATTTCGATCCACGAAAATTGCAGTTAACCGAAACCGGCAGGCTCCCAAAAACCCTCTCTCCCTCAGCTGCCTCTTGTTAACTCATGAATATCTTTTTTCCGATCTCAGGGAACCTCACTTGTGAAGGGCAACAGGAATATAAAAATTTCTGCCATGCAAACTGTTACATTCAAAAGATCCCATCTTTTCCAGCCATTCTTTTTAACCATATATAGTTTCATTCCTTATTATCCACCTTAAAACATCAGGTAATATGAAACATCCATTTACGCCTATCAGAAAAAACCGGTTTCATCCGGTACTGAAGTTTATAATTTCGATCATCCTTTATTGTACTTCCATTTTGACAGCCACAGCCGAACTGGTCATCAACAGTGGAACCACAGTAAAAATCAATTCCGGAACCACCCTGATTTCTGTTGACCATCTGCTGATCAAAGCCGGAGCCATCCTAAGTAATTCAGGCAACCTAATTGTTAAGAAAAATCTTACCAACCAGAATGGCGCACCGAACATTCTTGGTAATGGTACGTTTGAATTCTCAGGTACGACGAACCAGCAGATCAGCGGACAAAACATCTTCCAGATTTTCAGGATGAACAATGCTTCAGGAGTCACACTAAACGGGAATACGACTGTTAATGGCACCCTGAACCTAATCGTTGGACTTATCACCCTGGGCGGAAATAACCTTTTTCTCGGATCATCCGCTCTGATTACCGGCGGTCCTTCTGCGTCAGCAATGATCGTTCCTGTGTCAACCGGAGAACTTCGAAAAGAGTTCGCTTCCGGCTTCACCGGGGTATTCATTTTTCCCGTTGGGGATGCGACCGGTACTGCTGAATATTCGCCAGTCACCCTGAATTTTTCCGGTGGTACCTTCAGTGGCGGGAATTATGTCGGTGTAAAACTGGTTAATGCTAAATATCCGGATGCCAATATCACCGGAGATTACCTCAACCGATACTGGACACTTGGCAAATCGGGAATCAGCAATTTTACCTGTGATGTGATCTTTCAATACCTCGCTGCAGATGTAACAGGTACCGAAAGCGCCATTTCCTGCTCCAAGGTGAACCCTGTACCCTGGATTACCTATGCCTTGGCCGATGTGGTCAACCACCGGCTCACTCCGGACAGCATTATGCTTTCCGGGTCGTACACCGGGGTTCATGAAAGCGCCACACCTCCTGATAACCGGGAATTGCAGAATATTACCATAGGAAATGGAGTAACGACTTGTTATGATGCAGTTCAGGTACTTACAGTGGCCGGAAATGGAGCTACTTTTTTGATTCAAAATGGAGGAGATGTTACGCTGGTTGCCGGACAGAAAATTTCTATCCTGCCCGGAGCCACAGTCGATTCCGGGGGCACATTATATGCTTACATCACAACCACTTCAAGTTACTGCAGCAGTTTCAAAATGAATCCCCTGGTTAGTAATGTGATCATGGAAGGGAATGAAAATCCACCAATTCCTGATGATCGTATAATCAAAATATATCCCAATCCATCCACCGGCTTCCTGATTATTGATGTCTTTCCAGCCTACCTTGCTTCTGCCGTATATATTGACATTTATACCATGCAGGGTGAAAAGATCATCTCGAAAATAATCTCGGGAGAAAGCAGTCATCAATTTTCACTGGCAGGTTTACCTGCGGGTATTTATCTGATACAGTCCAGGTGCGAAAATCATGCGGAGTTAGCTAAAATAGTAAAGAATTGATCATTCCTTAATATCGCTAAATAAAAGTAAAATGAATACCAAAACAAAGACATATGAAAACAATCAGCGTCCTTATCGTATTTCTTTTAATGGGCAGCAGCACATTGCTTGCCCAGGTGGGCATTAATACCGACGGGTCTGCGGCTGACCCGTCAGCAATGCTTGACGTAAAATCAATCACCCTGGGGTTTCTTCCGCCCCGTATGACGTCTGCCCAACGAATTGGCATCGGTACTCCTGCTGAGGGATTAATGGTTTATGACAAGACCGGTAAAACCATGTATTTCTATGATGCAACAAACTGGCAGGAAATGCAGTTTGAAAGGCTCTGGTCGCGCATAACAGCTTCATCGAAAACCTACCTTAATAATACTACAGACAGTGTGGGCATCGGTACGAACAATCCTGTTTTTCGGTTACATCTCTGGGATAATAACATCACTAATGTTAAACCGGTCATCCAGATTGAACAAACCGGTACGGGTGATGCCTCACTGGGGTTGAACCTGAATGTCGGCCTTGGAAGTGGCAATTATGCTATTGGTCTTGACCAGTCGCATAACACCTTCAAGATTTGCGACAGTGCGGGATTGACAGGCAACACCTATTCCAATCCACGCACGATGATGACCATCAGCAGAGCCAACCCCGGGATCACGCACATCAATCATCAGAGTCGGGCAAGGGCATTTCTGCATGGAATAAATTTCGCAGGACCAATTATGGGGCAGCCGGTTCCATGGAATTTATGGTATGCCGTCAGTTTTGATTTAATAACCTGGGACGAACAATTGGAATATGTTGCGGGCATCGTTCAACCGTTAATTCCTCCACCACCATTGAACCCGACTCCGGGGAAATTCATTACGAAGGAAGAGGGGTATTACCAGATAAATGCCAGGACCGAATTCATTTCATGGGAATATCAACAGACCACTACTCCTTCCTATGTTTCAATGGCGATCTATGTGAATGGGTTCGCGGTTGCTTACGGGAACAAATTGAATATCTTTGATGTCGGTGGAGCCCGCAATGCAGATAACGATGCCCCAGTCGTTTGTGATGTTATACACCTGAATCCGGGAGATGTAGTGGAGATTTACGTTTTTCAGAATTTCAGTAATCCCCAGGCTTGGATTCTGGGCGCCGATTTCGGTGCTATTCCGCCTAAACAACCCGGAGCCTGTACCTATGTTTCAATCCATAAGGTGAGTTGATTCTTTATTGTGCTCGTCAACATTAGCGCTTCATGAACAAAAATAATCTGCATTTTCATTAAGATGCATGATCTATGCATTTGGACAATAAGGTACTGTACCTGTTTATAAATTTATAAAAAGTCCAACCGACAGCAGGGTTAAACCAAAACTTCCTGTAACTTTACACAAAATTTCACATAAACTATTCAATGAAAAAACGGATTATTTTCTTTGCGGCATTTATCTTGCTTGCATCAATTTCATACAGTCAGCAGGAAGCCTCAAAGCCGATTGTTATCAAGGCATCCTATTTTGATATCTCGCCTCCGTTACGCGAGATGATTAAGAATATTCCGCCCAAGGCAGATATGACCTGGAAAGACGGTGTAGTTAAGAATTTCTTTGACGTTAAGCGGTTTCATCCTGCTGATACCGATGATCCTTTAGCAACTGATCCTAATGTTCAGAGCTGGCTTGGTCCCAGAGCACCTGATTCAGTTGCCCAATCCTTTGATGGTGTTACCAATCTGGCGGGTGTTGTTCCACCTGACACAGATGGCGATGTCGGGCCCAACCATTATTTTCAGGAAGTCAATATGAGTTACGCCATTTACTCAAAAACCGGCAGTCTCTTGTTCGGACCCCATGCAAACAGTTCTATTTTTTCAGGGCTACCGAACAACAGCAACGACGGCGACGGCATCGTTATTTACGATGAAGCGGCGGACCGTTGGTTATTTTCGCAGTTTTCCCTACCCAATTACCCCAATGGTCCTTTCTTTGAAATGGTTGCCATTTCGCAAACATCCGACCCCACAGGTTCGTGGTACCGCTATCAGTTTCAGTTTGCAGACCTGCCCGACTACCCTAAATTAGGGGTATGGCCCGACGGTTATTACTTATCATTCAACCGTTTTTCAGCCGGTTCGGGAAATTATGTGGGTACCGGCGCTGCCGCATTGAACCGGACCAAAATGCTGGCTGGTGATCCCACCGCCAATATAGTATACTTTACATTATCCGGATCCAGTGAAGCATATAGTATGTTACCTTCCGATTGTGATGGCACCTTTCCGCCAGTGGGTACACCCAACTATTTCACTTATATTAATGATGGTCCCGACCGGCTTGGTATGTACGCATTTCATGTGGACTGGAACAACACAGCTTCTTCTACGTACACACAGCATGCTTTATTGAACGTGAATGCCTTTAACTCAAATCTCCCCAGTGGAATTCCACAGAAAAATACCAGTATAAAATTAGCCACCCTATCGGATCGGTTAATGTTCCGGCTCCAGTTTCGCACCTTTGCCGATCACTGGTCAATGGTCACCTGTCATACCATCAATGTCGGAGCCAATGTAGCTAGTATGCGTTGGTATGAACTACGTAAGGAGGGTACAAATCCATGGGCTATATATCAGCAGGGTACCTATTCTCCCGACAACAATTGCCGCTGGATGGGAAGCATTGCCATGGATTCTTCAGGCAACATGGCACTCGGGTATTCCGTTTCGGGTACCACCAAATTCCCCTCCATCTATTATACCGGACGATTGGCCAATGATCCGCTCGGAGAGATGACCATCCAGGAAGGGATCATCAAAGAAGGTGGAGGCTCCCAGACTAACACCTGGACCACGCCGGGCCGCTGGGGCGATTACAGCTCCATGAGTGTGGATCCTTCGGAACCGTCAAAATTCTGGTATACCCAGGAGTATTTTCAGAATACTTCATCCGTTGCCTGGAAAACCAGGATCGGCTCCTTCACACTGAATGCCGTAACTAGTTATTCGCTCTCGGGAACGATTACTTATCCGGGTAGCGCCCCTACCCCGTTGGCCGGTATTACCGTGACCCTGAAAAATGGATCCGGGACCATTGTGGGTACTACCACAACCAATGCTTCCGGAAGTTATTCCTTCAACAGCCTGATAAACGGTAATTATACCCTGGAACCCACCGCCACTAAACCGTGGGGTGGTGTTACCGCTTTGGATGTGCTGCTTTACCGGAAACATATTGCCAATATTTCACTGCTAACAGGAATTTTCCTGGCTTCCGGCGATGTAAACGGTTCTGGTGGCCTTACTGCCGCCGATGTCCTTTTGGTGAAAAAACGTATCGGGAATATCATAAACTCCTTCACCGTGGGCGACTGGTTATTCAACAACCTTCCGGTAACCATAAGCAGTGGCAATGTAACCCAGAACTTTAACGGGTTATGTTACGGTGATGCCAATGCATCATACATTCCGGCCTCCAAAGGTTTTTCTGATGGTAAGGAGTCGAAAACCACTTCAGGTGTATTAACAATCGAATCGGTTGATCCGGTCCGGCCCGGTGAGGTTACCATTCCGGTGCTTGCAACCGATATCCAGAATCTTGGATCATTCCAGTTTACACTCAGTTACAATCCGGATAAATTAACATTTACAGGTATCGACCAATGGTTTCAGGGGATTGATAATGTCACCGTAGGAAATCCGCTACCAGGGAAACTGACTTTCGTCTGGGCAGCGGATGCGAACGGTATATCAATTGCGAATGGTAAACTGGCAGACCTTCATTTTACATCTTTTACAACGGGATCGACAGATAACTCCGCTATTACATGGGGCGACACTCCTACCATCCGTGAGTTTGCCGATTACACCGGAACCATTTTTACCCCTGTCTTTATCAATGGCGGGGTAGGTAATGCTCTTGGACTTGAAAACCTGAATAACGACCCGGTAATGGTTTATCCTAATCCTGCGAAAGATTTTATTATGTTAAAAACCAGCGATATGATGCATGGAATCCAAATTTGTACCGTTACAGGCCAGGAAATTTATAACCAGATACTGAATGCGAAAGAAACCCGGATTTCCACTTCAGATTTCAAACCAGGATTGTATATGATCAGGATTAATACGAAAACCGGTAAATTCAACAGAAGTATATTGATTGAAAAATAGAAGAAAGATTCCGATTGAATAATGGTTAAAAGCGGTTGTGTAGGTATCCGAAGAAATACCAATACACAACCGCTTCTTGTTGTTATATTCCAGTTGATAGAAAACCAAATAATAAATCGATCATGGAGAATAAAAACCCAAAATTTGATTTCGATGATATTTTAATTCAACCTGCTGTTCAGAGCTCAATAAATTCGAGGAAGTCAGTTTCTGTTATGGATGAAACCAATATGCTTCCCTTGTTTACAGCGCCGATGGATACTGTGACTGATTTGTCACACCGGAATATTTTCCGGGAGAATCATATCCATTCGATCGTTCCGCGAACAGAAACAAGACACTTCACTTGGGACGACTGCACAAAATTGAATGGTTGGGTTGCTTTGAGCCTCGACCAGTTTGAACAACTGTTTGGTACCGGAAGGGCTTTGAGCAATTCCGTGAAGGTTCAAATTTGTATAGATATTGCGAACGGTCACATGAAGCGGTTAATGGATCTCGTAAGAAAAGTCAAAGATAAATATCACAGCCAATTATTGGTCATGGTCGGAAATGTGGCGAATCCCGCAACGTTTTTTGAATTGTCGGCTGCGAGAGCCGATTATGTGCGGGTCGGGGTCGGAAACGGATCGGGTTGCAGCACCTCTGTTCATACAGGAATCGGTTATCCGCTCGCTTCCCTGATTTATGATATATACCAGGAAAAAGGCGCTCATAATGGAAAATTTGCCAAAGTAATTGCCGATGGCGGGATAAAAAAATATGCCGATATCATCAAGGCTTTAGCTCTTGGCGCCGATTATATTATGTGTGGTGGAATTTTTAATAAAGCGCTGGAGTCTGCCGGACATACCTATTCAGCCAATAAGAAGTTCGAGGGATATACTGTTCCGGGAGACCAGGTAGATCAGTACAGCGACGAGGTAAGAACAGCCTTCAAAATGGGATCGGTGTTTTACAAAAAATTTCGTGGCATGAGTACCAAAGAGGTTCAGGCACATCTTGGAAATGAACTCCGGTCGTCGGAAGGGGTGACACGGATGATCCAGGTTGAATACTCACTGGAAGGATGGGTCGAGAATTTTATAGATTATTTGTCATCGGCTATGTCTTATACTGATAGCAAAGACTTACAATCATTTATCGGTAAACCGGATTGGAATTTAATCACGCAAAACAGCCTGAATCGATTTAACAAATAATGAACAGAAAGTTCATCTCCGGTTTCTGTTTTTTTATCCTTGTCATTGTTATTCTGACAGGCTGTAATGTCACGAAAAATTTTTCATCCAACGAGTTCCTTCTTACCGGGAATAAAATCATCGTCGCTGATCACAAGGTCCCTATGGAAGACCTGGAACCTTATGTTCAGCAACATCCCAATAAAAAACTCCTTGGTTTATTCAGGACAAATATTGCTTTTTACAACATGGGCAGTCATGGTAAGGAAACTAAATTCAAAAAATGGCTGCGTAATAAAATAGGAACGGCACCTGTATTGTTGGATACATCGCTGGTGTCCGTGACGCTCAAACAAATGAGTCTCTACTTGGGAAACAAAGGGTATTTCCATTCGATGGTGACCGACTCGATAAGGTATAAAAAAAAGAAAGCCTCCGTCGAATACCATATTCAAACTTCGAATCCATACAAGGTCAGGAATTTGTTCTATTCGATCCCCGACACTCAGGTGGCGGCCTTTGTATATAAGGATACCGCCAAAAGCCTGATCAAGCGCGGGAAAAATTACGATGCTTATCTTTTCGACGATGAGCGGACAAGGATCACAAGTAACCTTCAGAATTCAGGGTTTTATAAATTTTCCAACATCTATATCGTATACCGCATCGACAGTAATTTCCGGCAGTACCAGATGGATATAACATTAGAAATCACGAACCCTGTAGTCCCGTCGTTCGAAAACTTCAATACAGTTCTTCAAGCACCTCATAAACGATATTTTATCAATAAAATTTATGTTTATCCTGAATTTGACCATCTGATAACCGATACTGGCAGGTACGACACCCTTGTAAAATCATACCAGAGCGCGGTTAAAGGTCAACCACCCAACACTTTTTATTTCCTTTACCGGAACAGATTCAATGTAAAGCCACGTACCATTGCCCAATCTATTTTTGTCTCGCCCGGATTAAACTATAACCTTTTTGACGTTAACCAAACCTATTCGCAGCTATCGGGGCTCCAGGTATTCAAATATATCAACCTTCAGTTCTATGAATCGCTCGATCCGTCTACATTCCGGGTTCCGGGCAAAGATATCCTGGATTGCAAGGTGGAACTTTCCCGGTCACCCGCACATTCCTTTACGGTTACCACCGATGGAACGAATTCAGGAGGCGCCTTTGGTATCCAGGGAAATATAGGTTATCAGAACCGGAATGTTTTCAGGGGCGCGCAACTTTTCAGGATCAATTTAAGTGGTTCGCTTCAGATGCAGGCCTCAGGAGGAAGCAGTGGCTCACAGTTTTTCAACACTATTGAGGTTGGGATCAATGCTGCTCTGACTTTCCCGCAGTTCCTGATTCCGATAAAACCGGAAACACTGCCAAAAAAATTCAAACCAAAGACTACCATCACCATTGGTTATAACTACCAGCACCAGATTGATTATGACCGGCATATCTCCAATATTAGTTTCGGTTATTCATGGTTACAGAATGAAAAGATCCGGCATATCCTGAACCCTATAGAAATTTCTCTTGTCAAAGTATTTACGGATGCCTATTTTGATTCCGTAATCAATTCGCAACCCGATAAACGGTTGAAGAATCAATATACCGACCATATGGTTGCCGGGTTAAAATATACATTTACCTTCAGTACTCAGAAAGTCAATAAGATCAAAGACTTCATTTATATACGGTCCAATCTCGAAACGGGGGGAAACCTCATTTATGCCATTGATAAGATTTTTAACATCCCCAAAAGCGACAGTGGGATGTACACCCTTTTTGGGCTCCCTTATTCCCAGTATGTAAGACCGGATATTGATTTCAGGTATTTTAATGTATTGGGAAATAACTTCTCGCTTGTCTACCGCTTTTATGGAGGGATTGGGATCCCGTATGGCAATTCTGGTGTGCTTCCATTTGAAAAAGCTTTCTTCGCGGGAGGCGCCAACGGGATGCGCGGATGGAAGATGTATTATCTCGGACCCGGGAGTTACCATTCGAATGATCAGACCACCTTTAATCAGATCGGCGATATACAAATTGAGGCCAACGTTGAATATCGTTTCCCTGTTTATCATTGGATACGGGGCGCCCTTTTTGTAGATGCCGGAAACATCTGGTTGCTAAACGACGAAGGGGATTTGCCAGGCGGGAAATTCGTCTTTCCCGATTTTGTCAATCAAATTGCCATCGATGCCGGACTCGGCATCCGGCTGGATTTTGATTTTTTCATTTTCAGGTTTGATCCGGCCATCCCTTTGCGAGTGCCATGGTATCCGCAAAACGACCGTTGGTATTTCAACAAAATGCAACTGAAAGATATTATCTGGAATTTTGGGATCGGATATCCGTTCTGACCCGTCTGAAAAGAAATTTTTGGTTATTAGTGTGAATAGATCATTGAATTATTGCGGAATCCTGCAGAAGTATTCTGATACCAATCTTTAAATCCCCAACCTGACATTTCGGCCCAGGCGTTGAACATCAGGTAGGCCTGATTTATCGCAACACCTTCTTTCGGGTACCTGAAATTACCCGGAATATGTAACGCCCATGGAAGATTATTTCTTGATTTATAATATCTGTATATAATGGGGTTACTATTGTCGGAAAAAGTTCCGAATAAAGTTGAATCTGCTTTATCTGTCGGAGGGTAATCGGGCAAGTGAATTTCCCGTGTCCGGTCTCCGTTTACGAAGATAAATGGGTTAAAAAATGGTGTCCCTAACCCGCTTACCGGGAAGGATATATGGTCCTTCAGATCAATGGTCAGGAACAGTGTGTCGGGTGTCACATATGGACTACCGGAGACCGTATTGGTTACCTTTCCACCTGAGGGGGGTAGAAACATGTCGCCGGCATCATCAAATGCGATCACTACGGCTTTACGCTGACCGGTTTCAAACCCCTTATCATCAACATGGATAAATCCGGGTTTCAACCTTGAGCCATAAACTCTCTTTAACAAAACCGTATCCAGAAGCAGTTGAAATCCAAAACCGTCGTGCTGTAAAGTACCGGTTGCTTCAGTAATTAAAATGACTTTTACCTGGACTACCTGATTCTGAAAATTGGTTATCAGATTAAAACGATAGCTTATTACCATATCGTTGAAATCATAGTCACCACTATTGGGCCAGTCGTCTTCAAAGATGAGGTGATTGAAACCAGCCGCATTGGGAATATAACTGTTAAATGCCTTTATGGTATCTGCGGGATAGTCATCAAATATATCCGGCACTCCGTCCCAATCAGCGTCGTTGCGGGTGGTATCCGGAATCAGACCATCGAAAAGGGCGCTGATTTTCATATTCAATACCGGAACATTTTTTTCGATCGATTCATTATTATATGTCGTTACAATAGTTACATTTTCTGTCGTAACGGGAAGAGGTATAGTGGTCTCATACAACCCATCGTTATCGGTACATCCACAAAACATCAATATTCCACCTGAAAGGGGACTGGAAGTATATACGTTGAAACGGACAAATCTTAATGGATTACCCGCAGTACTAAGCGCTTTGATAGAAATGCCAACATTCTGGGTCACCATCGACCAGTTAAAAAGTCGATCAATGAGGAGCTGATCCATGGTTTTATCCGATACTCCAGGAATATTTTCATCCTCGTCTTTTTTACAGGAATTCCATGTGCCCAGCAGAAATACAAGAATAAGTATGCGAAATATATTCAATTTCAATCCGGGTTTCACCAGAATAGAGGATTAATTTGAATTTATAAAGTTAACTGCAATCAGACGATCATATAATGAACCGGTTTCGTGAAAATAGACAAAAATTGCATATTCATTTTCAGTTTCCCAATGATTTCCCTCGATAAAAGCCACATCACCGTATGGTTTGTTTTTTTCCTTGAATGCATAAAGGTAGTTATAATATCCCTGTTTCAGGAATAGGCTCAGTTCATAACCTTTCCGATCAAAATTGAACGTCATCCGGCCGGCTTCATTCAGTTCCCACTGGGTCAGCTCACCGATTACGTTAAACTGCCCGGTGGTCAATAAAGCAGGATAAGGCAGGAAGAAATGGACCCAGGCATAATCTGCTTCCGTGTTGCTGTTTTCCGCATGATCTTCATTCTTAATATAAAATTTACCATTCAGATCCTTTTCGAAAACATACTGTCTGAAAGTTCGGGGGAGGTCATTGACAAGGAAAACCTGATTTGCGGTATCGAACCTGATTTTTGAAATTCTTTCGGATTGATAGAGCAAACTTTTAAAATCGAATGAACGGTATTGATTTCCCGCTTCAAATGCGATGGATTCGTCGTACCGGTAGTCAAGTTCATCGCCCCTGATAAACCTTGGTTTCCCTACCCTGAGGATATTGTCCCACCGGCCGTTTTGCTGAATGACAACCTTGATTTCCCGGGTAATATCCAGAACATTCATACCGTTTAGTTTTACAACAAGATCAACCTGTTGGTGGGTTAAATGATCTTCCATCCGGCTGCTCTGGACCACGGTTCCGGTTGCCACCACAGGAGAGGACTCCACCACCATAATTCGCCAGGTAAAAGCAATAACGGAAATGTCATCTTCATAGACAATCAACAGATAGTTCCCTGAAATCCTGGGTTGCATATTTGCGGAGGGGAATGCAGCAGTAAAATGAGTATATTTAACCGTTGTATTGTACGAATATTCGAACTGGTCAATATTTTCTTCGCGGAAACCATTGATATAATCGATGGCATCAATGCCGGTAGAAGTGCTCCAATCGGATTCACAATGACGGATGGTGTATTTAAATCTTTTAATCCCGGTGCCCAAATCGTCGAACGAAATCGTCAGTTTTTCATCGGTATTAAGCTGGATAATAGGAGCCGACATTTCGAAACCAGTTTTATAAACCTGAATGGTCCGGATACCTGGATCGTAAATGGCATTGGTATTGGGAAAATCTTCAGCACATACGGTAAAAGGGAAGAAAAGAATAGAAAGAGACAGGAGATAGAAGATAGAAGATAGAAGAAAAAAAACACGGGGATTGTACTTCGTGTTTGAATGTTGATGTTTTATCAGGATGTGTTGTAACATGGTAGTAGCTTCTGTAAGGCAATCCGTTTTCGATCTTAATTTTTTATCTCCTATCGATTCACCTGGCCTTTCCTGAATTCCGCACAAATAATAGCCGTTGCTACAGAGGCATTGAGTGATTCAGCTTTGCCCATGTCGGCGGGTCCGAAAGAAGGAATAAAAAGCTTTTTAGTAACTAAATGCTCGAGTTCCGGAGAAATTCCTTTTGATTCATTGCCAATCAGGATAATACACTCTGCGGGTAAGGTTTGTTCAAAAAGGTTTTCACCCCCAAGAAAAGTTCCGAAAACCGGGATTGTTTCACTCAACCTGGAAAGCGTTTTTACCAGGTCGCAATATATTACGCTGACGCGGGCAATTGAGCCCATGGTAGCTTGGATTACTTTTGGGTTATATAATTCAACCGATTGTTCAGAACAAAATATCGTATTAATCCCGAACCAGTCGGCGATCCGGATAATGGTTCCCAGATTCCCCGGATCGCGGATGTCGTCGAGAGCAAGAAAGAGGCCGGATGCTGGATCCTGTATCCTGCATCCTGTATCCGGTATCTTTACCACGGCCAGTACCGGGCTGGGTGTTGTAAGTGCTGAAATTCTTTCCATTTCGCCGTGTAGCGTTTCGAATACGGGGATCTCTTTTTGCTGTACAAGGGTACGGTAATGTGTGATCCAGGAGGCAGAGGCATATATTTCCACGATCCTGAACCTGCTGTTAAGGATATCTTTTACTAATTTTTCACCCTCGGCTATAAATTGGCCATATTCTCCGCGGAATTTTTTAAGCCGGAGCGCTGAAACATGTTTGATCTGATTCTTAGAGAGCATAAAAAACCCGGAATCTGAACAATTCCGGGATAAAGTTACATTTTTCAGTGATTACCTGCCGAATAATAGATCAACTTTTATTATGTCAAGTAGAGGAAATCGTTAATTAGCTTTCGAAAGATGAATCCACCATCTCACCATCTCACCATTTCACCATCTCACGAGCTCACCACCTGGTTTAACTATTCCGCAAAAACTTCGAAGCTGATTTCTATATGGACATCTTTATGTAAGTGGATCCTGGCTTTGTATGTTCCCAACTCTTTAATATGTTCATGGTCGACATGGATCTTTTTCCGATCTATCTCAACATGATATTGGTCTTTTAGCGCTTGAGAAATCTGGAGTGCATTTACCGAACCGAAAATTTTTCCACTTTCAGCGGCTTTTGCACCGATCTTCAACATTACGTCTTTCAGTTCTTTCGAAAGATCTTCAGCGGCGTTTTTAATCTTAGCCTCTTTATGTGCTTTTTGTTTCAGGGTTTCTGCCAGAACTTTTTTGTTCGATTCGGTAGCCAGAATAGCGATCCCTTGTGGGATCAGAAAATTCCTGGCATAACCGGCCTTAACATTTACTTTTTCGTTTGCATAGCCCAGGTTGAGCACATCTTGCTTTAAAATCACTTCCATGGTTCCTGCCTCCTTATTTTAATAAATCTCCAACATAGGGCAATAAGGCAATGTGCCGGGCCCGTTTAACTGCCTGTGCTACCTTCCGCTGATATTTGGTAGAAGTACCGGTTATCCGGCGCGGAAGCAGTTTCCCCTGTTCATTGACAAATTTGATGAGAAAATCTGCATCTTTATAATCGATATACTTGATTCCGCTCTTTTTGAAGCGGCAATATTTTTTCTTTTTGGTGTCGACCGCAATCGGGGTCAGATATTTTATTTCACCTTGTTGTTGTGTTGCCATTTTGATTAAATTTCGGGGTTACTGTACTTTTTCTTCTTTTACTGCCTTGGCTTTGCTGCGTTTCTTTTCGCTATATGCAAGCATATGCTTGTCAAGAACTACAGTCAGAAAGCGTAGAATCCGTTCATCGCGTTTAAAGGTCACTTCCCATTCACGAATTAATGTAGGTTCTGCTTTGAACTCAATCAAATGGTAGAACCCGGTCGATTTTTTCTGAATCGGGTAAGCAAGTTTACGCAAACCCCAATGATCCTCGAAGACAACTTCAGCGCCTTTGCTTACGAGGAACTTCTGATACTTTTCTACCGTTTCCTTCATCTGTTCATCAGACAAAACGGGAGTCATAATGAAAACGGTTTCATACTGGTTTAACATTTCTCGTTGATTTTTAATGAATTTATAATTTCAAAAAGGACTGCAAAAGTAGCAATAAGAAATCATATAACCAAAGGTAAACTTCTCTAACTTTGACTTTTGATTCATTTGTCTGATTTTATGCTTTTCAAAGGGTGATGCAAAACAGCAAGTATCCGGGAATTACAATATTTGGCATCTTTTGTTTCCTGATCGCATTTTTTGTCAGCCACCTGATTTTCGAAGGTGACGGTAAAGGCTGGAAACATATTGTCACCAGCGACGGACGAGGCTATTATGCCTATCTGCCGGCACTGATCATCGATGGGGATCCGACCTTCAGTAAGGTAGTGGAACGGGAATCACGTTTACTGGGGTATCCCGGTTATAAACCCGGTTATATGGTCAGGGTTGATGGTCAACCTGTAAATAAATATTTCTCGGGAGAAGCGTTGTTGTTGCTTCCTTTCTTTTTACTTGGATTATTACTTTCCTATTTATATGGGACCCCGGTCGACGGCTATTCTTTCTTTTTCCAGATTTCCGTTGGGATTGGGGCATTGTTTTACCTCATGATGGGTTTATTCTACCTGTACCGGATACTTCAGTATTTCCGCATCAGGCCAGTATTAACGGCATTGTTGCTATCGATAATTTTATTGGGGACCAACCTGTTTTATTATACCCTCTGGCAATTGACCATGTCTCATCTCTATTCGTTTTTTGCCATAAATGGTCTGATTTGTTGTTTCCTTTCCGCATTCAGATCATGGGATTACCGGTCAGCCATCCGTACCGGGTTGTTCCTGGGACTGGTTTTTCTGATCCGCCCGACAAACCTGGTAGTTCTTGTTTTGTTGCCATTCCTGTCCGGAGAAAAGACGACACTGGTTACATTCTTTAAGGCGATCTGGCAGAAAAAAAACGTTACCCTCATCTTTTTCGCCGGTTTCATTCTTCTTGCAATCATTCAACCGGTACTTTGGTTTGTTCAGACCGGGAAATTCTTCATCTGGTCATACCATAATGAAGGATTTCTCTTTTCCAGACCCGAAATATTCAATGTGTTATTCAGTTACCGGAAGGGTTTATTTTTTTATACGCCATTAATCTTTCTGTCGTGGTTAGGATTGATTTTTCTGTTATTCACTAACCGTATACGTTTTTTCAGCATGCTCATTTTCATCGCAGTGAGCACGTATATTATTTCATGCTGGTGGAATTGGTATTATGGTGATGGTTTCGGATTACGCGCCTTCATTGATTATTACGGGATTTATTGTCTGCTCCTGGCGATACCGATGAACCGTCTGCCACGAAAATTTATTATTCCCCTGTTCATTGCTGTGATTTTTCCTATGGTTTTCCTGAATCTGTTCCAAACATGGCAATATACCCATAATGTCATCCAACCCAACAGTATGAACCGCGAAAAGTACAATTATGTTTTTCTGAAAGCCGATTCGGCGTATATAAATTGTCTTGGAGGTAACCGGGAAATTGCTGATTATTCTGTTGATCTGCAAAAACCGGACTTAATTTTATGGAACGATTTTGAGAAGGAACCCGATTCATGGAGCAACATTTCGATCCAACGTTCGTCCCGGTCTATTTCACCTGATCATGTCGGTTATCTTGATTCGCTTCACCAGTTCAGCCCCGGCGTTCATATTCAGGCACAAAACATCGGTGACCTTCCATCCCGGTTTTTTTTAGAGGGTGAACTGATGGTTTGGGATAGTTTGAAAGGAGCAAGTAATAGGGCCCTGATTGTATTGAGTATGGACAGCATCAATCCCCGTGAAAATTACTGGCAAGGTTTCCGGTTGAATGATATTCCACGCAAAGATTTGAAAATCTGGCGAAAATGCCGTTTCTCGTTAACCCTTCCGGAAATTGTGAATCCCAAAGGAATACTTAAGGTCTACATTTGGAATACAGGCAAGCAACCGATGCTCATCGATGATTTTGAGCTGCGTTTTTACCGGGTTAAGTATTAGCGGCGGGACGAGGGACGAGGGATGAAGGACGAAGGATGAAGGACGAAGGACGAAGGATGAAGGATGAAGGATACTGGATGCTGGATACAGGATACAGGATACAGGATACAGGATGCAGGATACAGAATGCTGGATACAGGATACAGGATGCGGGATGCGGGATACTGGATGCTGGATAAATATTTATTCGGAGGTGAAAATGTTGCAAAAGTGGCCTTGGAGAGAGCTTTGGCTGTGCGTTATGACTGTGCGGCTCGAGGCGCAGCCGCGATGCAAAATCCTGCCGGATTCTACACTTTTTGTAACAACACTACAGCATACGCCGAAATTCCTTCCCCGCGGCCGATAAATCCCAGTTTTTCACTGGTCTTTGCTTTAATGGAAAGTTGCCCTGCTTCCAGGTCCATGGCTTTTGTCAGTTCGCTGATCATCTCTGGGATCAGGTGGCTGATCTTTGGATATTGTAAAACAATTGTCGTGTCGATGTTTCCAACCGAAAATCCTCTTTCCCGGATAAGCTGCATAGTTTTATTCAACAGTATCCTGCTGTCGATATCTTTCAGGGCTGGATCGGTATCCGGGAACTGTTTCCCGATATCACGAAGACCTGCGGCTCCCAGCAAAGCATCGATGATCGCATGAATGAGCACATCTGCATCGGAATGACCGACAGGGCCTTTGGAATGTGGGATATCGATTCCTCCCAACCGGAAATTGTGGTCGGATTCCATCGCGTGTGTGTCAAAGCCAAAACCGATTCGAATCATAGCACGTGAGCTGGTGAGCTGGTGAGCTGGCGAGCTGGTAAGCTGGTAAGCTGGTGAGCTGGCGAGCTGGTGAGCTGGCGAACTGGTGAGCTCGAAAGCCACTAACTCACAAACTCACGAGTTTACTAACTCATTAACTCACTAACTCATTAACTCACTAACTCACAAACTCACCAGCTCACCAACTCACCAGCTAATTTGTTCCTGTATCTTTGGTTCCCTTGCCTGCGGTATCAAAGTTAAACAACAAAGTAAATTGCAATGTATTCTGTAACGGGTTGTTGTTCCGGATGGGAAGCAAATAGGAAAAATCGAGTCCGAAAACATTGTACCGTAGGCCGGCTCCGAGCGTAAAGAACTGGCGGTCACCCTTGTATTTTGATTCATAGAAATAACCGGCGCGGATCGAAAAAAGTTTGTTATACCAGTATTCCGCTGCAACAGCAATATTGATTTCCTGTAACTCTTCCTTGAACCCGTATGGGGCGTCATAAAATGATTGGATCATCCCTTTGACAACAGAAACATCGGGATCATATCCCTTTTCGATAACTTTCTTTCCGTCCGGCCCGATGATCGGGTTATTATTGGTATCTTTTGCATATACCGGAGGAGTTGGCACCAGGAGTTTGCTTAGGTCGAGTGAAAAAGAGAGGCGGTTATAGTCGTCAATATCCATTGTGAAAGAGGGGCCGAGCCTAAGGGTTGTCGGAATAAAATCGCGGACCACGGATGTACTGCTGTATGACATTTTATTCCCGATGTTGGAAATATCGAGGCCAACATCGATCGATGCACCGCTCATACCGCTGATCTCCATGGGATGATGGTAATAAATGGCTACATCGGCAGCGATAGAAGTTCCGGGACGAACATCATAAGCGGTATAGTTTACCGGTACCAGGTTTGAATAAATGAACCGGGCAGCTACAGCGCCAGAAAACTCTCTGGAAAATTTACGGGCATAGGTCGCGTCAACAGCCCATTCGTTGGGTTTAACTTCACCCAATTCCGTTCCCACATCATTGGTAAACATGACCGAACCCATGGAGAAATAGCGTAACGATACTGCAACAGCCTGTTTATCTCCGATTTTTCCAAAACCAACTATGGAGGCCAATCCAATATCATTGACAAGTCCTCTTAACCAGGGGACATAACCAACGCCAACTCCGAAAGATTTTTCGCTAAAGGCATATTTTGCCGGATTCCAGAACATGGAGTAGGCATCGGGGCTGGTGGCAACGCCCACATCACCCATACCTCCGGAACGGGCATCGGGTGAAATCGTAACAAAAGGTACGGCTGTGGAAATGACGCGGCTCCCATCGTTGGGTTCTGTATCTTGCCCAAAAATGCTGCCTGCACTTATAGCCAAAGCGAAAAGTAAAAGTAATCGGATCTTCATTGGTTTATTCCTGAAATTAAATGATAAATTGGGTTGAGTAGAGAAAATAACGGATTCCATATTCAAATATTGTCTGTAAACCGAAATTTACCGGTTTTAAAAACTACAGCATTTTCTTTATGTTTACAATGATTCCTTGGTGATCAGAAAGATAAATTCCATTAACCCGCTCTGTACTGGTATATCTCAGTTGTAGGTTTGAAATCATCTGATAATCACGAGCTTTTGTGATGTTTCTGTAAAGGCGCCGTTTCTTCCTTGAAAGATGATTTTATACGGATAAATTCCTGTACTGAGCTTTTTCCCGTTGGCATCAGTACCATCCCAGTAAAGCTTTGCCTGGTCCGGTATATCGGAACCCATTTCTCCCCAATTTCCGGTGAGGGTGTTCACCTGCCTGCCGGTTATGTCATAAATATTGATCTGCACTTCGAGGCTGCCACCGGCAGATTTATCTGGCTGAAAAATGAACCAGGTATGATCAAAGAGTGGATTAGGGATATTCATAACCTGCTTGACGGTGAGTGCATTCTGTGGGAACACATAGAAAGAGATTTCGGTTTCCGAGGAATTGTTGAACATATCCCAGGCTTTTAAGCTCAAATGATGTATTCCGTCGGTCAATCCGGAAAGCGGATAAGATACCGAGCCCCTTGTATATGAATTGAAAACCGGAGTATAATAATCATTCAGTACCATGGAATGTGCCCTGTCGCTATCCAACACAGCTTCAATTTCGTGTCCGATTCCCAGACCGATATTGTTTACCCCATTGGTATCAAAAATATCAGCAAGGATAACCGGATCCCGGTTGGTTCTGTCTCCGGAGATGAAGTTGCGGTTATCGAGATAAAGGGCAATGGCGGGTCCGGGATTTTCAGGATTGACCGAAGGGTTGGTACCGCCGATAACGATCTGATCGGAATAACCTGAAGCATCCGCCTGCCCGTTGTAAGCGTAGTAACTTAGTTTTCCGCGTCCGAATTGCAGTGCGATTTCCTTGGGTAAAACAAAGGTAAACTTGAACTCACCCGCGGTAACAGGGACATCTCCTTTGAATAACAGACTGTTTTGAACATTGAATTCCTCCGGGTAGGTTATGGGTGGTGGAATATTTCCAAGGGTGGTATAGGTACATGGCTTATCAAAAACCGAGTTGGTTACAATGCCGTTGAATGAAGTCACTTTTTGTCCCATATCATCTTCGATAATCCCGTTCACCGTAACGTTGGATAACCCAAGAACTGTATCCGGTTGATTTACAGCTTGATTATTGATGGAGACGGTTTTAACACCGTAATCAGCAAATGCAATGTTTTGTGCAGGATCACCCAATAAAACGAAATTTCGAAGTAACGCATTATTGTTGTTTAGATTTTTTGAAAGCCTGATCATATCTCCCATTTTCAGATAATGACCATCTGCATCTTTGTCCATAAGATGCTGGAAAAAGCTGGTGTTTAATTGAATATTCCACCCCGCGAATGCAAGGCGGGTGGTTGAAAATAGCGCTATTGCTCCACCATTCGGATGAAGGATCACCGTCTCCCCTGCCGTATACCTTTCGGGATTGTCAAAGCGGCTGAATTCACAGGTTGCCGTGAAAAAAACCGGTAGTTTATGCCGATTGTTCCATTGTTCAATATCGGCTATTGTCAATACCTGTTCAAAGCTCCACCCGGCTTCACCTCCATGTCCGGTATAGTTGATAATGAGCGATCCTTTTGCGACCGCCTCATTGAGGGCCTTGTTGGCGTCAGGGAAACGGTAACCTCCGGGAATCTGTATACGTTTATATGCGTCGAAATAAATTTTATTGACATTGAATATCGGATACTGTTCCCCAACTACGGCAGCTATCTCTTCGGCCTGGTGCAAATGCAGGTTCTCATCCTCATCATCAGCCAGAAAGGTTATGGTATTTCTCCAATCGGAAGTGGCCGGATAATATTTCTCTGAATAATTGAATATCTTGTTAACCATAATAAGCGCCGTAGCGGTATCGGAAACAGGAAAACGGCCAATCCCGATATTGATGATACCGTTCGACTCGATTCCTGAAGTATCACCCATAATCCCGAAATAATCGTCGGTCACATAACTTGCGGTAGGTGATAAAGATTCCGCCGATTGGAATGTGGGTATAAAATTATTATTGCCTGGAATCCTGTTTTTAGGGTCGTACGACCCATCACCAAATAGCAAAAGATAACGGGGTGCGGAAGCGGAGTCGACTTTATCGTACAGGAGTTTCATAAAATCGCGAATCGCTGTTACATCAGGACTTCCGCAGGCAAATTCATTAAAAATGGATGTGGTGGAGACTACCTGAACAGATATATTGTTGTGCTGACGGTGAAAATCGGCTAACATATTGGCTTGTAAAAGAAATTCCGGAGCGGAAACGATGACCATGGTTGTTGGATCAGAGGCATGAAGGTTCTGATTGGGAACCACGCCTCTACGGATAACGGGGTAATAAAAGGACCCGTCAAAAGCAATGAATTGCCGTAAACTATCCGTTTGCAACCTGAATTTTAACAGGCTGTCTGTCAGGGTGGCCTGAACAAGACCAATGGCTGAAGGATCGGTAACATCCCAGATCACCGTTTCAGGAGTTGCCTTCTGAAGGGAAAATTGTGTCACTTTCCCCTGTCCATAAGAGTTTACATTCCTGAACGACATTTGAGGTCCTTCCCAAATCAATTCCCGCACGCAGTTTATCTCCAGATAATTAAGCCATCCTGAGGAATTATTTTGAGGCAAATTATATTCCAAGGTTATCGTTTGTTCAGCCTTTGGCTTCACGATTATCGTTTGTTTGGTTTTTAATTTACAGAACCTTGATTGATCAGTGGGATTCGTAAGGTCGACCTTTAATGAATCGAGCCTTTTCCCATTGCAAATAATGATAAAATAGCTGTTGACCGAGGCTTTGGCAGCAACATAACTCCGTAATCGCATCGGGGAAAGTGAGTCAATGTGGGGAAAAGAAAAGGAAAAATCCCGGGTGGTTTTCGTGTTATCAAATACTTCGCCATACCACTCTTTACCTGACCTGATCAAGTTAACCTGATCCAATTCATGACAGGCATAATCATTGAATTTTATGGCAATATAATTGATTGCCAAGGTTGTGGATTCCAATGGCTGAACCCTTAAACCGTTTTGGTTGTCAAGGTTTAAAAAATAAAAAGTGGTGTCGGAATAGAGATTTCTCTGGTGAGAGAACAAACGGCTATTTTCATCAAACAGCCACTTGTCGGGTGATTCCCCATAGAAAAGGATATAATCACCGGGATCGAACCGTCCATCGCCTCCATCAACCACAAGAATGGCATTTTCCCTTAGATCATCGATACGCTTAGCAGCGTTTAATTCCGGCAGCATTCCGCCTCCATTGCCAAAGAGACGGATTTTTGCCGGATCAAGAGTGGTCATATCAATGCCCAGGCTCTCCAGGTCCTGAAAGGTGATCCTGTGTATTCCGGAATTGACGACAGCCAGCTTGTACCAGTTCCCGTGAGCCAGAACGGAAACATTTTTGTGCGGCAAACCGGCAAGGGTATATAAAGGGAGCAGGAATATTATAAATATTAAATTGTATTTTCTGAACATAGGCTGAAAAAAAACAAAATTAGGCAATTATCGGATCACTACCAATTTTGAAGTCTGGTATTTAGCGGTTCCATCTTCCAGCATCATTTGCATCCGGTAAACATAAAGTCCGGAACTGATTTTACGACCATTGTCAGTCATCCCGTCCCAGTTGATCGTGACAGCCCTGAATCCCTGGTTGAAAATGTTCTCACGCAAGGTTTTGATGATGTTACCGTCAAGGGTAAAAATGCGGATTTCGATTTCAACTGCTTGGTTCACCTGATTGGTTTCCCATGAAAAGGTGGTATTATCCCGCATCGGATTGGGGTAATTGTATAAACAGTTAAAAGCAAAATCGGCCGAAGACACCACCTGAAAATAAATGGTCGCTTCTGAAGAATTATTGTAAACGTCCCAAACCTTCAATGTCAGGTGATGCAAACCGTCGGCCATCGCGCTGAGGGGATAGCCAATGGTACCGCTTTTATATGTATTCAGGTTTGCGACATAGTAATCATTCAGGATGACCGGATCAGAGGTTTTGTCGTCAATGACTACGATAATGTCATGCCCGATTCCATTTCCGACGGTATTGATACCGGAAGAGTCGATGATATCAGCCAGTAAGAAAGGAGTCTGATTGGTAATCCCGCCGGAGATAAAATTCCGGTCATTCATGAAAAGTCTGATTTCCGGTCCATGGTCATCAGGGATTGCTGCCGTGTTATATCCACCTACCTGAAGATTTTCATCATATCCGTTTGCGTCGGTTTCGGGGCTGCGGGCATAATAACTGATCTTGCCCGTCCCGAATTTGTAAGCAATATCCTTTGGAACAATAAAGGTAAATGAGAAAGACCCGTTGGTTACTTCTACCTTTCCTTTATAAACAGGACTTTTACGAAGCATGAACGGATATTTTTCGTCTTCACCGTAATTGGCTTTTGTCCAGTTCTCAACAGCCTTGTCATAAACCGTCGGGAAAACGGTCCCTGAAAAATTTTCTGCTCTTTGTCCATCTGCATTCCTGACTTCGCCGGTGATCGTTATTTGCGATAGCGCTTTCAGGGTATCCGGTACGAAAGAAGGCGGATTATTATTAATGGAGGTCGTAACCACATTCAGGTCGGGATAATCCATTTGAAGAGCCGGGTCTCCCAGCAGGACGAAGGCATGCACATTGGCGCCTGATCCCATCATATACTTGGAAGCAACGAGAAGATCGCCAAGTTTTAAATATTGTCCGGCAGTTTTTTTAAAAATACTGCTGTAAAAATTAACAAGTAATTCTTTATTGGTTCCTGCATAGGTTAGTCTTGAGGTAGTAAACAGCGCTATTCCACCCCCATTCTTATTCAAGAAAACCCATTCACCGGCCGAAACACGTTCAGGATCATCATACCGGCTGAATTCACAGGTAGCCGTTACGAATACCGGCATGTTGGCGAGATTTCGCCAGGCCTGGATATCCGGGATCTCAAGGATACGCTCATGGGCCCATCCCAGTTCCCCGCCATGACCCACATAGTTAATGATAAGACTTCCTTTTTCAACACGCTTGTTGATGACTTCATTGACTTCCGGGTAGCGGTTGCCTCCCGGGGTACTGATCATGGTATAAGCATCGGAATATATTTTATCAATGTTGTAGGTACGGTCAGTGGTATCCACTATGGTAGCCAGCGATTCGGAATCTTTGATAAATAAATTTCCTCCTTCATTCTGGTCATCCGCGACAAAAGTAATTACGTTCCGCCAGTCGTTTTTCACCGAATCGCTGTTGGCACAATAGTGCACGATTTTATTGACCGCATTGGTCGCATCTTCAGGAGTCGAAACCGGAAAACGCCCCACTCCCATATCAAGATCTCCGATAGCGCCTTGTCCTTCATTCGGGTCGAGAAGTACAAAATAATCATCGGAAACAAAAGATTTGTCGGGAATGAGTGAATTTACTGATTCGAAAGCAGGAACAAAGTTGGTATTGTTTTGAATCCTGCTCTTATAATCGAATGACGCATCGCCGAAAAGCAGCAGGTATTTGGGTTCTTTGCCTGGCAGCGCTTTATTGTACATCATCCTGACAAAGTCACGGATAGCCGTAATATCCTGGGTTCCTGAAGAAAATTCATTATATATTTTATCCGGGGTTGTGACAAATACCGAAAGGTTGGAATGCTGGCGATGAAAATCGGCAAGTCGTTCAGCCTCGGCGAGAAAATTGGGATGGCTTACCATTATATAATCTGCCACTTCAGCGCCGTGAAGATTTTGATTCTCTACCCGTCCGATATATGCAGGTTTATAAAAAGAGCTCCCGTCAAAAGCAACGAACTCCTTCAGAATAGGGGTTTCAACCCGGAAGATGTAGTTATTGCCATTCTTCACCGGATCCAGTCGCTTGGTTTCTCCGGTAGTTGTTACATCCCATATCTGCAGGTTTTGACCGTTTCCGTCAAGTGAAAATTCGGTTATCCCATTTATCATGACTGATGCCATGGAACGAAAAGCCATCTGGGATCCTGATTGGCGGAGTAACCTTGTGGCATTGATCTCAAGATAGTTCAGATAACCGACGGAACTGGGGGATTTAAAGTATTGCAGATTTACGGTAACGGCATCACCGGATGGAGTAAACCGGGCAAAACCCTGATTTTCCTTAGCATAATCACTTTCCAGGCTAGTTCCGGTTGGATCAATGTTTAATGTCATGAGTATGTTCCCATCCACCGAAGCCTTGAACGATGACCACCCGGCTGTGGAGCGTGCTGCTACTTTGGCGGTGAGAATAGCAGGATTCCCGGTATCGATATTCGGAAATGTGAATGCGTAGTTTCTTGTGAGTGTCAGTTCAAAAGATTGACTGTCCCACCAATCCCTTCCCGATTTTATGAAATTGAGATCATCTTTTTCATAAAAGGCAAAATCATCGAAGCGGTTGACGGTGCCGGTTGGAGGTAGGACCGACGAAGCCTGTGTGGTGATACGTTTCCCCGGTCCAAGGTCAAAATTCAAAAAATAGCAAACCTGATCGGAATAGATATTCTTCCTGTGATGAAATAAATGGTCAGTAGTGTTGTAAGCCCATGTGTCGGCCGGTTTACCATAAAACAGAATATAATCGCCCGGATCAAATCTTCCGTCCTCTTCACCGTAAACAAAAATGGCGTTCTCCATCAGGTCATCGATACGGGAAACCGCATTTGCTTCAGGAAGCATCCCGCCCCCGTTACCGTAAATGCGCAGATTCATGGGATTGATCGAAGCCACATCAATACCTGCATTTTTCAGATCGTCATAAGTCAGCTGATAGATACCCCCTGTTCCGGCTGCGAATTTATACCACGTCCCGCTGGCAAGCGCCGAATTTTCAGCATATGCGTCTTCCGATTTAAGAATATATCGGCTTTCCGATGCTGTATTCAAAGTGAGAATCAGGGTGAAAGAGACCAAACGCTCCGTTTCCCCGGTTGTCGTGTTGATACGCAGGGGCATAATGATCACGTTGAGTGATGGTATTTTACGGCGAACCGACAATTCATGTAAAACCGTGATGGTGTCCGAAATTTTATCTGCATCACGGTAACTGCCCGTGGGTGAAGCCGGTAGCGGTTCGTATACCGGGTTTTCTAAAACCAGGGAAACGACCTCCTCATTTGCAGAATTCAACGGAAACGAATTAATCCAAAGTGGTAAAAGCCCGAAATTTTCACGTGTGATGGAACCTGAAAAGGAAAGAATCGCAGGAACTCCGTTCTTTGATCCATTTCCTTCCGGCTCATTCTCCCATGAGATCCTGACATTTTTCGTGATAATTTGTTGGGAATAAATGTTACCAGGCACCACAACTGACAGAAGAAGTGAAAAAACCAGGAGAAATAAAGGATATTTTGTATACATTCGCACGGTAAATATACTATGTAAAAGACAGCGACATCCTTCGAAAGGTTGCCATCAGGAAAAAATATTTACAAAACTATATGATCATTGGAGATTTTAACGTTTGCTTAAGGTTAATATTGTTATTAAAGATAAGGGGTATTAATATTTTCCATTTTCTTTTCACGCGGTCCAACCGATCTTTATTGTTGACGATGCCTGAAGGATTAAAAATAATTGGGTTGCTCGCTTTTTTATTCATGGCACGAACATGTTTTAGCCAGGATCCTGAATTCTCCCAGTTTTATGCAAATCCGCTGTATCTTAACCCTGCCCTGGCCGGAGCCACCAGCGGTCCCCGGATCGTAGCCGGTTACCGGAATCAATGGCCCGGTCTGGGAAATGCTTTTGTGACTTACCATGCCTCTTACGATATGTATTTAAGACCCCTGCACGGTGGGGTAGGTCTGGATATTACATTTGATCAAGCCGGGGGAGGCAATCTGAATTCTTTCGCAATCAGTGCCATGTATGCTTACAAATTCAATATCACCGAACGCTTTCAAGCCAGTGGAGCAGTCAAAGCCGGTTATTATGCCAGTTACTTAAATAAAAATAATCTAACCCTTCTGGAACCGAATGACCCCTATTTTTACTCCTTATCAGCTTCCGCCGGCGTTCCTGATTTTGGAGCCGGAATTTTTCTCAGTTTCGACAATATTCTTTATGGCGGGATTGCTGTGGACCATCTTTCTCAACCAAACATTGGTTTTTCTTCTGTGAATCCCTCACCACTGTATATAAAAATGACTGCGCATATGGGTTCGGTGATCAATCTTCGCCCCGGTGGCGGATACGATGATGATCGTGAATTTTCGATTTCACCCAATGTGCTTTATCAGCAACAGTTTAATTTCCATCAGCTCAACATTGGTGTTTACCTGACCATCGATCCCATAATAGCAGGTGTCTGGTTCAGGCATAACTTCGAAAATTCCGATGCCGTAATTCCCCTGATTGGATTTCATTGGAAAAATTTAAGGGTCGGATACAGTTACGATTATTCTCTCAGTAAGCTGAAAGACGCGTCGGGCGGGGCACACGAAGTTTCCGCCTCCTGGCAATTTGCCGCCATTGAAAAAAGAAGAGAGATCAGGGCAATAAAATGCCCCAGGTTTTAGTTATTTGTATTCTTAGATATAATTTTCAGAAAAAAGATCATCGTGGGTCTATATGAATTTTAGAAGCGAGATTGAAATTCTTATAAAATTCATGTAGGTTTGCAAAAATTTTCAACGGATGAAAATTAAACGAGTCTTACAGGTTTGTATTCTGATTGCTGCCATTGTTACAACAACATCTTGTAACAAAAAAGGCAGCAGTTCAAAAACTTCCAGTACCACCGGTTGGGAATACAACAATTCCAAAAACGGCGGTTTTGAGGTCAGAAAATTTTCCGATCAGGAAACCGGTCCGGGACTGGTATTTATCGAAGGAGGGACCTTTACAATGGGCCAGACCGAAGATGATGTGATGTTTGAATGGAACAACCAGCCCCGCAGAGTTTCAGTGGCCAGTTTTTATATGGACGAAACCGAGGTTCGTAACCTCGATTACCTTGAATACCTTTACTGGTTGAACCGGGTATACGGGACTGATCATCCCGGAGTTTACCGGAAAGCTTTACCCGACACACTTGTGTGGCGCGATAAAATGTCGTACAACGAACCGCTCCTTGAGTATTATTTCCGTCACCCGGCATACCGCAATTATCCGGTGGTTGGTGTTACCTGGGTACAGGCCAACGATTATTGTCTCTGGCGTACCGACCGCGTGAATGAGATGTTACTTATCAGGAAAGGTATTCTTTCGATGGATCCCGCCCAGAAAAACGAAAACAACTTTAACACAGAAGCCTATCTCGTCGGCCAATATGAAGGCCTTGTCGACAAAGCCCTACCCGATCTGAATCCCAATGGAACAGGTACCCGCAAAGTCAAAATGGAAGATGGAATAATGCTTCCCAAGTACCGGCTTCCAACCGAAGCCGAATGGGAATATGCCGCCCTGGGGCTCATCGGAAATACCAAACATGAGCGCGTTATTGAACGGAGAACCTATCCTTGGAACGGGAACTATGTCAGGATCAGCGAATCAAAATATTACGGCGGTTTCATGGACAATTTCAAACGCGGCAAAGGCGATTATATGGGAGTTGCCGGAAACCTGAACGATGGATCTGATATTCCGGCGCCCTGCGGATCCTATTTCCCCAACGATTACGGTTTGTACAACATGGCCGGGAACGTCAGCGAATGGGTGCTTGATGTATATCGTCCGCTGAATGCACTGGAAGTTTCCGATTTCCATCCCTTCCGTGGAAATGTTTATAAAACTCCTGTACGTGATGCGGAAGGATTTCTGGTCGAAAAAGACAGTCTTGGCCATATCAAATATCGCGACATCACTACAGCGGAAGCCATGAACCGGAAAAATTACCGGCAAGCTGACAACATTAATTACCTCGATGGAGACTTTGCCTCAAATGTTGATAACAATCTATGGAAGGAAACAGGAAAGGATTCAAGCGCTACCAACCTTATGTATCAGTACGGGATTAGCTCACTGATCACCGACCATGCCCGGGTTTATAAAGGGGGTAACTGGAAAGATCCCGCCTACTACCTAAGCCCGGGAACACGTCGTTATCTGGATGAGAACGACGCTTCAGATGCCATCGGTTTCCGTTGCGCCATGACCCGTGTTGGCGGAGCCATCGCCGGAAAATAATGATCCCTGAAAGATTCAAACCCCATTTCGCTTGCGAAGTGGGGTTTTTTGTTTATTTTGCAAGAGAATTTCCGGGACATGTTTACCATACTTGAAAATATCTATCAAATTTTTCTTGAACATCCATTGGTTTCAACCGATACCCGCCATATTCAACCCGGTTCTTTGTTTTTTGCCCTCCGGGGCGACTCTTTCAACGGCAATGAATTTGCAGCTCAGGCACTGCAACTTGGCGCTTCCTATGCCATCGCCGATGAACCGGAAGTTGCCGTTGACGCCAGGATTCTGCTTGTCGACAATGTATTAACAACCCTTCAAGACCTGGCCCGTCTGCACCGCATGAAATCAGGTATTCCGGTTATCGCTATCACCGGTACCAATGGGAAGACAACGACCAAAGAATTGATTTATGCGGTATTATCAAAAAAGTACCGGACCCTCGCGACCCAAGGGAACCTGAACAACCATATCGGAGTACCTCTTACCCTGCTTCAGCTTTGCCCCGATACTGAAATTGCGATAATCGAAATGGGCGCCAATCATCGGGGGGAAATTGATTTTCTTTGTCATCTTGCGCTTCCCGATTATGGGATAATCACCAATATCGGAAGGGCACACCTTGAAGGATTCGGTGGCTTTAGTGGGGTGATCAGCGCTAAAACAGAGTTGTACCGTTATTTACTTGGAAACAGGAAAAAGGTCTTCGTTCATGGTGATGATTCCCTCCTTATGGAACAGTCTCTGGGATTGGAACGAATCATTTATGGTACCGGTCCGGACGGTCTCAGCGTGAAAAATATAAACGCCCGGCCCTTTATCACTATGGACCTGGTTTTCCAGGATCATCATCCGGTTGAAATCCAATCGCAACTATACGGCAAATATAATGTTCCGAATATGCTTGCTACAGCTTGCATTGGTCAGTATTTCGGAGTCAACCCGAAAATGATCAAAGAAGCGCTGGAGAATTACCGTCCTGCTAATAACCGTTCCCAGGTCGCCCGGACATCCCGGAACCGGTTGATCCTGGATGCATATAATGCCAATCCCACCAGTATGACAGCTGCCCTTGCCACCTTTGCCGAATCCACTTGGTCCGATAAGGTTGTATTGCTCGGCGACATGTTGGAACTGGGCGAAGAATCAGATGAAGAACATATTCGTATCCTCGAATTGCTGGACAAGTATGCCTTTCAACAGGTCTTCCTTGTCGGGCCGGTTTTTACCCGGTTAAATACACAACTTGAGAACATCTGCTTCCACGACAGCGAACTGGCCAGGGTATGGCTTGAACATCACCGGTTGACAAATTCCACGATCCTGATCAAGGGATCTCGGGGGATAAAACTGGAAAAAGTGGTTGATGCTCTTTAATAAAAATCGAAGAATTGGAGGCAAAGAATTTGGTTGAATTTGTTGAGGCAAACGTGGATCAGAAACTCGAAGAACGCAAAGATTTTCTGGCATCGAAAAGTGACCTTCAGTCTGTAAAAGCGGATATGATCAAGTGGATGTTCATTTTCTGGATTGGCCAAATCAGTTAAATATTGCCTTGTTGGTTCTGTTTTTAAAGTAATGGCTGTATCATACACTGTAATCGGATTGATGTCGGGAACTAGCCTGGATGGGCTCGATATCGCCTATTGCACTTTCTGGAAAAAAGGAAACTCCTGGAATTACCGGATCATTCAGGCAGAAACCATTCCCTATACAGAACACTGGCGTAATCGACTGTCGAATGTTGAAAGGGGTTCAGCCTTCGAATTTGTTGCGACAGATATTGAATATGGCCACCTGCTGGGCCGGTTGACCCGGGAATTCATGGATCGATACCAGATCCGTCCGGATTTCATTGCTTCGCACGGACACACTGTCTTTCATCAGCCGGAAGTGAAACTCACCGCCCAGATCGGACGCGGTTCGGCCATTGCAGCAGAAACCGGATGTCCCGTAGTATGCGATTTCCGGTCGCTCGATGTTGCCCTTGGCGGACAGGGTGCGCCATTGGTCCCGATGGGTGACCGGTCATTATTTGCAGATTATGAATACTGCCTCAATCTGGGCGGTTTCGCCAATGTCTCATTTGAGAAGGACGGAAATCGGATCGCTTTTGATATATGCCCGGTAAATATCGTACTCAATGCAATTGCTGTAAAACTGGGTGAACATTACGACCGGGATGGTTTGTTTGCCCGTCAGGGCACAATACTCCCTGGACTTTTAAAAGCGCTTAATACCTTGTCTTTTTATTCCCAACCACCGCCAAAGTCACTGGGAAAGGAATGGGTAAATGCCCATATCTGGCCGCTGATGAACGATTTTGTCCCGGGAGTTGATTTCAATAACTCCCTCACACTTTCATCTCTTTCATCTCTTACGTCAACAATTCCGGCCAATAAATTGTACGATTTATTGGCCACCTGGTGTGAACATGCAGCTTATCAAATTTCAAGGGCAATATCGGGTCGATTGCCGGAATTAACCCAAGGGACGGGTAATTTAACCCTGAGCACCTCAACCCCTGCACCCCTTCTCCTTAAGGAGAAGGGGACGGGGGATGAGGTAATTAATACTGGGATGAAACTGGCGGATAAATCATCCGGAAAATTAATTGTGGACAGAATTCCGGTTAATAAATTACTGGTTACGGGAGGAGGCGCTTTTAATGGGTACTTGGTTGAAAGGATCCGTCACCATACCGGGTGGGAGATCATTATTCCTGACAAAGATACCATCAATTATAAGGAAGCGCTGATCTTTGGATTCCTGGGTGTGTTGCGATGGCGCAATGAAGTCAATTGTCTCCGATCGGTTACCGGTGCAGTTTCCGACAACTCCGGAGGGTCTGTTTATTTCCCCCCCTGTTCATAAAATTGTCGTATTTTTGTATTACCTTTTCACCCATCATCGGATAAAGCACATATCACAATGAAAAAAAAACAGGATATGTCAGTCACAACATTGGATTTATACAATATCCTCAGATCCAAGATCGGGGAGGTAGAAGCAAAAACATTGGTAGAATATGTTGAACAGAAAATTACCCTGCAGGTTGAAGGGGAGGTTAGCGGCCTGGCAACCAAAGCGGATATTATGGCAACCAAAGCGGATCTCATGAATGAAGTCGCTAAACTGGAAGTAAAAATCGAAAAGACCAAGTCCGAAATCATAAAGTGGATGTTCATTTTCTGGGCAGGCCAAACTGGTATTATGGTCGGTATCCTGGCGCTGTTTCTTAAATGACCTATCTGCAAACGATCGATTATCTTTTTGCCCAGTTACCGATGTATCACAGGGTAGGCGCTTCGGCATACAAAGCTGATCTTAATAACACCATTGCGCTTTGTGACTTGCTGGGAAACCCGCACCATTCCTTTAAAACCATTCATGTTACCGGGACGAATGGCAAAGGGTCCGTATCTCACATGCTGGCATCAATCCTTCAGACCAGCGGCGTGCGAACCGGATTATATACTTCCCCCCACCTGAAGGATTTCAGGGAACGCATCAGGGTAGATGGCCGGATGATTGATAAACAGTATGTCACCAGTTTTATTGGGAAGTACCGGAAAAAGTTCGAAAAGATCCAGCCCTCTTTCTTTGAACTTACCGTTGGCATGGCCTTTCAGTATTTCCGGGACAGGGATGTGGATGTGGCTGTGATTGAAGCAGGGTTAGGTGGGCGGCTTGATTCCACAAATATTATTACTCCCGTGCTTTCCGTTATTACCAATATCAGCTTCGACCACATGCAGTTTCTCGGGAATACGCTGGAAAAGATCGCGACAGAAAAGGCGGGGATCATCAAAACCGATATACCGGTCGTGATTGGCGAAACCCAATCTGATACCGAGGAGGTATTCCGGCACAAGGCCCAATCATGCAATTCACCTGTTTTTTTTGCGGATGCGCTGTTTACCGCTGTCAATACGCATGCAGAAGGTCGTGATAAAAGCAGACGCCTTGTCCTCGACATTACGCGAATGGGAACCCCTTATCTTCCCAACCTTCATTCACCGTTAACTGGGAACTACCAGCGAAAAAACATTATTACGGTAATGGGTGTTTGCGAAGGGTTGAATTCCCTGGGATTTGATCTATCACCAGCTATAATCCGGACGGGTATCAAGAATGTAATCAGAAAAACGGGACTGGCCGGTCGCTGGCAGATTATAGGGCTAGACCCATTGACTATTTGCGACACAGGTCACAACGAAGGTGGATTGAAAGAAGTCGTCGCTCAGATCGCAGCAACACCTTTTGATCATCTGCACTTTGTCATTGGTATGGTGAATGACAAACATCTGGCTCCAATTCTGAAAATACTGCCAAAGGATGCTACTTACTATTACTGCAAACCTGACATACCCCGAGGACTTGTCGCTGAAACGCTTGAGAAATCAGCTATCCGTGCCGGCCTGCACGGTTTGGTTTATCCTTCGGTAAAAGCCGCTTATGAAGCGGCGAGAAAGGCGGCATTTAGCAAGGACCTGGTGTTTGTCGGCGGGAGCAATTTTGTCGTTGCAGAAGTAATTTAAAGGTCAAGCCGGGGATTATGCCCAAAATCGATGCCGGTTATCCGCCGGAAATAAGATGCAACACATGAACTTCGTCTCCATCGGAAATCCGGGTTGTTTCATATTCGGTTTTTTTTACCAGACTCCCATTGATTTTAATGATCAGCATCCTGAAAGTAAAATTTTTGACCTTCAGCAATTCCGAAACCGTCATCGACTCCGGAGAAAAAACCTCAAATGTATTATTTAAATTAATCTTCATAATTTCCTCCATTTTATCCAGTATCCAGTATCCAGCATCCAGGATCGGGAGCGAAGCGACCTTCTATCCAGCATCCAGCACCGGGAGCGAAGCGACCTTTCATCCTGTATCCGGTTCTACTGAATTCCCAGCAAAATCTCCAGTACCACATTGGCTTGCATATTCGACACCATTCCTACCCGTGGAGCGATGGGGGGCATATCCGGGCCGATTTCCGAAACCTCGTCTCCGCAAATATAAAGATTATCAATTTTACGGCAATGGATGGATTCATTCCGCCCCCATCCTGCCATTCCCAATCCGATGACAAGTGGTATGGATGGAAGATCAGCGAGCACCGTTTCTATGAACATTTCTTTCTGATCCGATTGGTCGAAGGCTTCAACAATCACGTCACATCCGTTAAACAGCAATGCGATATTATCCGGGACCAGCTTTACATCACTGGAATAAACTTTAACCATGGGATTGATCCTGCCAATATTTTCCTTCAGGGCAAGAACTTTTTTCAATCCGATCTGGTCAAAGAAAAAATACTGCCGGTTGAGATTACTTTCACTGATTACATCAAAATCCACAATAACCAATGTCCCAATTCCAACCCGCGCCAATGCAACGGCACAATTCGAACCCAGACCACCACATCCGGCAATCCCCACACGCTTATGCGCTAATTTTTCTTTTATCTCCTCAAATGTCATGTCCTGTCTCAGGGATTCTTCCTTCTATACAAAAATAACGATTTTTACCATCCTTTCTCGATATGCACGAAAAAACACATCGAACTTTTTGATTCTCTTGTGATTAAATTAACAATTTTCAATAATTTTGATCCCTGAAAACAAAAAACTTCCATTATGACTTTCGATGAATTTAAAAAGACGCACAAGCTGCTGAAACAATACCGGTATACGTGGGCTCCGATCGATAAGGGCTATAATAACCGCACAATTTACATAAACGTTGGCGACATGGCCATCCTTGAAAAACCGGTTTCGTTGGAGATGAAAGAAAAATTCACCGGTGGAAAAGGATTTGACCTGCGCTTGCTATGGGATGCCACTCAGCCCGACACCAAATGGAACGATCCTGCGAACGAGATCGTGATCTCCGGTGGACCTTGTTGTGGGATCACCCAGTATTCCGGTGCAGGAAAAGCCATCTGTTGCGCCATCAGTCCACAGACCGATATCATCGTCGATTCAAATGTGGGTGGTTTCTTCGGCCCTTTTCTTAAATTCTGCGGTTTCGATGCACTTGAGATCCAGGGAAAATCGGATCAGGAGATCATGATCGTATTTGAAGAAGCCCGTGAAGTGATCGAGGTCTATGAAGCCGGAGATCTTCCGGCCGACAGTCATATTCTCACCGAAGCGCTTCACGAAATGATGGCAAACCCTGTAAATGAAAAAGATAAATATAATGTAGCGGTCGTATCAGCCGGTTCAGCCGCCGAACATTCCCTGATCGGGATGCTCAATTTCTCCTTCTATGATATTAAACGGAAGAAAGTCCGCCTGAAACAAGCTGGCCGTGGTGGTATCGGAACCGTCCTGCGCGATAAAAAGATCAAAGCAGTAATTGCCCATGTGAAAACAATTGGCGGAAACCGGAACAATGTTGCGAACATGGAAGCTATCCAGGAACGGGGCCGCCGTTTCAACAAAGAGATGCGGGATCTGGATGACAAACAATGCGAAATGCGTTCAAAAGGCACGGCCCATCTCACCCACATCATGAACGACTATGACCTGTTACCGGTTAAAAATTTCAAATTCGGCAGTCATCCCGATGCCTATAAAATCCGTGGCGATGTATGGAAATCATACTTTACACAAAATGTTCCCGATGGTTGCTGGGTAGGCTGCAACATGGCCTGCGCCAAGGGTGTCGATAATTACGAACTCCGCACCGGTCCGTATAAAGGCGAAAAGGTTATTGTTGATGGACCGGAATATGAAACAACATCGTCACTCGGCTCCGTTGCCGGAATTTTCAATCCCGACTTTACCATTGAAGCCAATTTCTATTGCGATACCTATGGAATCTGCACCATCTCGTGGGGTACTATCCTCGGTTTCATGATGGAGTGTTACGAAAACGGCATTCTGAATGAAGAGCGTACCGGCGGTCTGAAACTGAACTTTGGTAATGCCGATGATGCCATGGAACTATTGCACCGGGTTTCACGCGGTGAAGGTTTCGGGCTCATTGCCGGAAAAGGGGTCAGAAAAATGAAAGAAATTTTCGCACAGAATGGTTGGGGTGATCCGAAGTTCATGCAGGATATCGGTATGGAAAACAAAGGGCTGGAATACTCCCAGTATGTTTCCAAAGAATCGCTGGCCCAGCAGGGCGGATATGCCATGACCAATAAAGGTCCGCAGCATGATGAAGCCTGGCTCATCTTCATGGACATGGTCAACAACCAAATCCCGACTTTTGAGAAAAAAGCGGAGGCGCTTCACTATTTTCCCATGTTTCGTACCTGGTTCGGTTTGGCCGGTTTCTGCAAACTACCTTGGAACGACGTGGAACCTGAAGACAATGCGCAGACAAATGAACCTGCGAAGGTTCCTGAGCATGTAGACAATTATGTGACGATTTTTAATGCTGTGACCGGAGCTAACATCGACAAAACCGAAATCGTCCGCATGTCGGAACGGGTTTATAACTTCCAGCGTATCTTTAACATCCGCCGGGGATACGGTCTGCGGAAACACGATGCTCAGCCCTATCGCGCCTGCGGACCTGTTACAAAAGAAGAATACGAATCACGGGCAGAGCGGTATGACAAACAATTGATGGAACAGGTAAACTTCGATCCCGCGGGAAAAACAACCGAAGAGAAAATGAAGGTATTACGTCAATACCGCGAAAACCGTTATGAGCAGCTCCTTGATGCCGTTTATGAACGCAGGGGATGGACAAAGAATGGCGTTCCTAAAATTGAGCATCTGAAAAAAATCGGTATGGACCTGCCTGAACTGATAGCGGTGGTTGCACCGTTGCAGTGAGGAAATGGCGTGTGGTGAGAAGGTGAGAAGGAATGAAGGAATGAAGGAATGAAGGAATGAGTGAGTGAGTGTGTGAGTGAGTGAGGTGGAGAGATTGTGAGATGATGAGATTGTGTGGTGGTGTGGTGGTTATTACAAAATAGGATGGGGCTGGATTTTTGTTTTTTGATTTTTTTGTTCAAATTTGTGGACAATTGACAATATAAAATAAAAGACAGAAAATGAAAACTGTTATTGCTGATAAAAAAAATATCGCCTATTGCGGGTTGTATTGCGGAGCATGCAGGAAATACCAGTCAGGATCATGCCCAGGATGCCATGAAAACAGTAAGGCTTCATGGTGTAAAGTCCGCAGTTGTAATATTGAACGCGGGTATTCCAGTTGTGCAGACTGTACTGAATTTCCAAATCCAATGGATTGTAAGAAGTTCAATAACTTTTTTTCAAAAATCTTTGCCCTTATATTCAGATCAGACCGTGCTGCCTGCATCGCCAAAATCAGGGAATCTGGCTATGACGGATTTGCAGCATACATGGCTGAGCATGGCCTCCAGTCCGTTAGAAAAAACTGACAACCCAAATGCAATAGTAATTAACCTCAGATTGGTCAATTCAATTTACGATTTATCCAGCATCCAGTATCCACCATCCAGCACCCAGAACTGAATTTTATCCCCCTAATGGCATCTATCTTCCTTCATATAGGGATAAGTAAACTCGGTCGGCGGGATAAGTGTCTCCTTGATAGTTCTGGGGTTGGTCCACCGCAACAGGTTCAGGTGACTGCCTGATTTATCGTTCGTTCCCGATCCGCGAGCGCCGCCGAATGGCTGTTGCCCTACCACGGCACCACTTGGTTTGTCGTTGAAGTAAAAGTTTCCGGCAGCATAACGAAGGACTCGACAAGCCTTATTGATGGCATCACGGTCCTTGGCAAACACCGAACCGGTTAATCCATAGGGAGAGGTCTGATCGCAGATCCGAAGGGTCTCCTCGAAATCTTTGTCCTTATAAACATAGATGGTCATCACCGGACCGAAAATTTCCTCTTCCATGGTTTTAAAATGCGGGTTGGTCGTCCTGATCACAGTAGGCTGGATGAAATATCCCTTTGATTTATCACCGGTTCCACCAAAAATCACTTCCGCATCGTTCGATTTTCTGGCATAATTGATATAATCCATGATATTGTCGAAGGAGGCTTCGTCGATCACTGCATTCATAAAATGGCTGAATTCACGCACATCGCCTACGGTGATCCGGCCGATCATTTCACCGATCCGGGAATTGACTTCCGGCCACATCGATTCCGGAACATATGCCCGGGAAGCGGCTGAACATTTTTGTCCCTGGTATTCGAAAGCGCCGCGTACAATAGCTACCGACACCTCCTGGGGATCACACGAGGAATGAACAAAGATGAAGTCCTTGCCTCCAGTTTCTCCCACGATGCGGGGATAGGAACGGTAACTGCCCATATTCTGCGCTGCCGTCTGCCATAAGCCATTGAAAGTATTATTGGAACCTGTGAAATGGATTCCTGTCAAATCGCGGTGAGCCATAGCAACCTTCCCGATCAGGCTACCTGATCCCGGTAGGAAATTGATGACACCGTCAGGGAGACCGGCTTCCTGGAAGACCTTCATCAGAAAGTAATTCGAAAGCAGCGAGGTTGTAGCCGGCTTCCAGACTGATGTGTTCCCCATCAGAGCAGGAGCCATGTTCAGGTTCGAGGCAATGGCCGTAAAGTTGAACGGAGTCACCGTAAACACGAATCCTTCCAACGGACGGTATTCAATGCGGTTGATGATCCCGGGTTGTGAATGTGGCTGCTCCTTATAGATTTCAGTGATGAACCAGGCATTGAATCTGAGAAAATCGATGGTTTCGCATGCAGCATCTATTTCGGCCTGGTAGGCGCTTTTACCCTGGCCGAGCATGGTTGAAGCATTGATCAGGAATCGATATTTTTTCGAGATCAACTCTGCCGCTTTGAGCGTTATCGAAACCCGGTCGACCCAGGGGAATGATTCCCACTCTTTGTGGGCTTTGAGGGCCGCATTGATTGCCAGTCCGACTTCCTTTTCTTCGGCCTTGTGATAGTTGGCCAGTAAATGCTGATGGTCATGTGGCATTACCAATTTTCCCGTATTCCCGGTACGAATCTCCTTCCCACCGATGATCAGCGGGATATCCTGTACCTCTGAGCTCAGCCGGTCCAGTTCGGTGTTCAATTCTTTTCGTTCCTTGCATCCGGGGGCATAACTCAGGGTATGCTCATTCTGCGGACGCTCGAGATTAAATAGTGCATTATTCATAGTAATGGTTTGTTTATGCTACAAAATTACGTTATATTCCCGATATGCAAGCACCGACATGTCGAGAAAAATTCTATTTTTGCATCATAATTATTCCTGTTATCTATTTTTTTCATTCATATGACAATTTTACAAATTCACCAGTTCACCAGCTCACCAACTCACCAACTAATTTATGGAAACAAAATTCAACAGTAAATTATCCGATATCCGTCTTCATTACAAGATCTGGATGTCGGATGAAAAAGAGACCGGTATACTGGGCGACGGCAAATGGCATATGTTGAAACTCATCGATCAGAAGGGATCGTTGAAAGCAGCCTGCGATGAGCTTGGCTATACCTATCGCCGGACATGGGGTAACCTTGTCAAGATTGAAAAATTCTTCGGGTTTCCTTTGCTCGAAAGGACCCGTGGAGGAACTGAGGGTGGTAAAACCGTCCTCACGGAAGATGGGCGCCGGCTTGTACGGGCTTTCGATGTTTTTCATGAAACCGTTGATGCTACGATTCAGAAAGGCTTTGATGCATTTAAGAGTGAACTAAAAAGATAAAAATTCAGGATATGTACAAAAAACTACTAATCAGCTCAATTGTTGGGATTATGATGACATCCACCGTTTTTGCCCAGCAGAAATCCAAAGGTCTCAAGGGTGACCTTATCATCTTCCATGCCGGTAGCCTCTCCGTCCCCATGAAGGAAGTTGCAGCCGCATTCAATAAAATTTACCCCAATGTGAGAATCCAGATGGAATCGGCGGGGAGCATTGCATCTGCCAGGAAAATAACAGACCTTAACCGTCCCTGCGACATCCTGGCATCATCCGATTATGCCGTCATCGACAACATGCTGATTCCCAAATATGCTGACTGGAACATCCGGTTCGTGAGCAATGAATTATCCATCGTTTACCATGAAAAATCACGCTATGCAAATAATATCAACAATAAAAACTGGTTCGAAATCCTGATGAAGCCTGATGTAGCTTTCAGCCGGGCCGATCCCAATGCTGACCCTTGTGGGTACCGGTCGATACTTTCTCTGCTGCTGGCAGAGAAATATTATAAGAAACCAGGACTTGCCAAACGGATCATGGAAAAGGATCTGAACTATATGCGTCCGAAAGAGGTTGACCTCGTGGCTTTGCTTGAATCAGGAAGCATCGATTACATTTTCCTATATCGATCTGTCGCCTTACAGCACAAACTGAAGTACCTTATATTGCCCGACGAAGTTAATCTCAAAACTCTTGTTTTTGCTGACCTTTATGCCTCCGTTTCAACCGAGATTAACGGGAAAGAACCCGGGAAAAAGGAAGTGGTGAAAGGCGAACCGATGATTTACGGGATTACCATACTCAGGGATGCCCCGAACAGGGAGGCAGCTATTGCATTCACAAAATTCTTACTCACCCGGGAAAAAGGGATGGCCATCATGGAAAAAAACGGGCAACCCTCGGTGATCCCCTTGCCAACCATGAATTATGATAAATTACCCATTGAACTCAAATCCTTTGCAAAAAAACAATAAACCGGGAGAGCGCAACCATGAAACAGATTTTATTTATTGCTATATTTAGTTTGCTTTTGCAATCAATGTATTCCCAGAATATGAACCCAGCTTCACCTGATCCCGCTAAAACGATTATCAACGCCACAATTGTACCCGACAAGGATGACAAGACCAACGACTTTTACGATAATGAAGAGACTTACTCCCTCCCTGTGTCCGAACTTGAGATTGCCGGCGAGGTTGAAAATCCCGGAAAGGTTGATTTCTCAAAACTTAAAAAACGTTCTGTAATTGTAAAAGAAACCCTGCTGAAGGAAGATGGCTCCAATATCTTTATAGGCGCTTATCGCTATGATGGTTACTCCCTTTTCGATATCCTTAATGACCGGATCATTAAAAAGAAAAATAAAGCGGAATTTGCTCCAATCATCGACCTTTTCATTGAGATCGAGAATGCCAAAGGAGAAAAGGTTGTCATAAGCTGGGGCGAGATCTATTACCCTAATTGTCTTCATAATGTCATTATTGCAACGGATGTGATGCGGATCGTACCCAGCAAAACGAAAGAACTGTGGCCCCTTCCTACAGAAAGTAAAATTGTGATTGCCGGCGACCTGGTCTCGGAACGGAATATCTCCGCTCCGGTCAGGATAACTGTAAAATCCTATCCCCGTTCCTTCGTGATTAACCGTGAAATGAAACCCCTTACCTCACCTGAGATCATCTTTCATGATAATAACAAGGAAGTGAAAAAACTGGCGTCCCTTCCGGAAAATATACAGATGGAAACCCTCCACACTATTTTCTATGGGAAAGGTCGCGGGATTCACAGTACTCAGCCCTTTACCGGTAAATATCTGAAAGATATCCTGAAAAACCAATTCCCTTTCAACCGGACAGCCCTTCAACAAGGTTTGGTTACCATCGTCGGGAAAGACGGATACCATGCCGTTTATTCCTATAGCGAAATCATGAATCGGAACGACCAGGCAGAGATCCTGGTGGTTCCCTGTCCTGCGAAAGAAGACGGAGGAAAATTCCGGATCTTCCCCTCCTGCGATTTTTTCTCTGACAGGGCCGTGAAGGCGGTTTCGGACATCTTTGTTGAGAAGATAACGGACGATAAGAGATAGGAGATAAGAGATAGGTGATAGGTGATGATTTTGTCTCCTATCTCATATCAGTAAATAAAGCAATTAACGTTGAAAAGATTCAGTTACATAAACCTGGTATTCATCTTTCTGGGTGGATTGATTTTGCTTTTCATCATTGCACCTTTATTAGGGATGGTATTGAAGACCAGTCCGCAAACATTGTTTGAAACAGCCCGTGAAACGGAGGTCCGCGACAGCATCTGGCTCACGATCTGGACCTCCATGGCAGGTACCCTGATCTTCTCCCTGGCCGCCATTCCCCTGTCTTACCTATTGGCCCGCAAAACCTTCCCCATGAAGCGGTTGGTTACCGGTATCATTGATCTCCCTGTAGTCATTCCCCACTCCGCTGCCGGTATTGCCTTGCTGGGATTTGTCAGCCGCGATTCGACCCTGGGACAGATGGGATCGATGGTTGGACTGAACTTTATCGGTCATCCTGCAGGAATTGTCATCGCCATGGCTTTTGTGAGCATCCCATACCTTATCAATACAGCCCGGGATGGATTTGCCGGTGTTCCCGAAAGACTTGAAAAAGCCGCATTTACGCTGGGGGCTTCACCGTCAAGGGTTTTTTTCACGATATCTCTCCCGCTCGCATGGCGGAATATTGTTTCCGGACTCATCCTGATGTTTGCACGGGGCATGAGCGAATTCGGGGCCGTCATCATCATCGCTTACCACCCCATGATCACCCCGGTACTGATCTATGAACGATTCGGGGCTTTCGGACTGAAATATGCCCGGCCTGTTTCAGTACTATTCATCATCATCTCCCTGGCGCTGTTCATTACCTTCAGATGGCTGGGAAAAAAACGAATTATTAATTAAATATCAGCTTGCTATCTTTAAATAATATATCAAAAAGATATCGCAATTTCGCCCTGACCGGCATCTCGTTCGATGTGCATGATGGCGACTATTTTATTCTATTGGGTGAATCAGGCGCCGGGAAGTCGATGGTGCTTGAAACCATTGCAGGACTTGTCACACCCGATTCAGGGATCATCCAACTTGACGGTAAGGATATCTCCAATGAAAAGATCCAGAACCGGAGGATCGGTCTGGTTTTTCAGGATCATGCCATATTCCCGCATATGACAGTGCGTGAGAACATTCATTTTGCATTGCATGATTCAGATCAGCCGTGCTCTGAAAGGATGGCGCTTGTTGAATCCATTTCCGGGAGATTGAACATTTTCGAGCAGCTTGACCGGAGACCCCTGACCCTCTCGGGAGGAGAACTTCAACGTGTGGCGCTGGCCCGTACCCTCATCCAGAAACCAAGGATCCTTTTACTCGATGAGCCGTTAAATTCACTTGATACACGGCTGAAATCCGAATTACGTGTCCTGCTCCGCCAGATCCACCGGGAAGGACAGACCATTCTTCATGTCACACACGATTATGAAGAGGCCATTTCCCTGGGAACTCAGGTCGCAGTTATAAACAATGGGGAGATCATCCAGAAAGGGCCACCGGGTGAGGTCTTCCATTCACCTAAGTCGGAATTTGTCGCCCGCTTTGTCGGTATCCGCAACTTCTTCCCGGCTACCCTCTTCCGAAAAAACGGGTTCGTAATAGCAAACATAGGCAACAATCTGTACTTTCGTGTCGTTACTAATGAACCGGAAACTGAAGGCTTCGTGCTGATACGCGGTGAGGATATCCTCCTTTCCTCCGGACCGATCGAATCGAGTGCAACCAACAACTTCGAAGGCAGGGTCCTGGAGATCGTTCCTTCCATCAATGGAATGGAAATAACACTTGATATCGGAACACCGCTTCACGCACTCATCACTCCGGAATCCATAGCTAGCCTTCATATCGAAGAGGGAATAAGACTCTGGGTACATGTGAAAGCGACAGCCATACGGTTTATTCCGAGTTAGGGGAACAATAGAATGATTTAATTTTAATATTCATTAACATGATTTCTTTCGAAGATTCCATTAATATTGTTTTTTCTCATGTGAATACCGTTGGCTCTGAACGGGTTCCATTGTTGGAATCGACCGGCCGGGTTCTTGCAGAAGATATTTTTTCCGACCTCGACATGCCTCCTTTCGACAAATCAGCGGTGGATGGATATGCCTGCCGGATGGAGGATATTTTACCCGCATCTTTAGAGACGCACCGCATAGAGACGCACCGCGGTGCGTCTCTCTTAAAAACGCACCCCTTTAAAACGCACCCCTTAGAGACGCACCGCGGTGCGTCTCTAAGGGAATTCATGGTTTTGGAAACCATCCCGGCAGGGAAAATTCCAAAAGAAACCGTCGGTCGGGGCCAATGTTCAAAAATCATGACCGGGGCCATGCTCCCTGATGGAGCCGACTGCGTGATCATGGTTGAAGATACCATTGTTACCGGTGATCAGATGATCAGATTTACCCCGGATAATATATCCAGGAACATTTGTTATCGGGCCGAAAATATCAGAAATGGAGATAAGGTCCTTGAGAAAGGTACGATCATTAACCCGGCCCTTGTTGCGGTCATGGCCAGCGTTGGTGCCGTGAATCCACTGGTGTCAGCGCTTCCCCGCGTTGGTGTTGTTTCCACGGGGGATGAACTCGTGGAACCCTGGACATCTCCCGGAAAATCTCAGATCCGTAATTCAAATGCCAGTCAGCTCATAACCCAATTAAAGTTAGTTCCGGTCATCCCTTCCTATTTTGGAATTGCATCGGATCAGGGTCCTGCCCTTAAAACCACCCTTAGAAAAGCGTTTAAAGATAATGACGGTGTATTGCTGACAGGAGGAGTTTCAATGGGTGATTTCGATTTTGTACCTGAAATCCTGAAAGAAACAGAAATCGAAATATTATTCCGGAGCGTAGCTATCCAGCCAGGAAGACCTACAGTATTTGGTCTGAAAGGAGACAAATTCGTGTTCGGCTTGCCAGGGAATCCGGTTTCTTCCTTCGTATTGTTTGAAGTCATGGTCAAGCCTTATTTATTAAAGATGATGGGTGCGAAATCTGAAACACGGATCATGACCTTTCATATGGGAACCGGGTATTCTCGAAGAAAATCGTTACGGAAAAATATGATACCGGTCACGATCAGCGGTGATCTGGTTTTTCCGGTTGAATATCATGGATCAGCACATATCAATGCATACACCTTTGCCAATGGAATTCTGATCATCGAACCCGGAATAGAGAAAATCAGGAAAGGAGAAAAGGTTCATGTACGACCGCTATAACCGGAGTATTTCTTATTTGCGGGTTTCCGTCACCGACCGATGCAATCTTCGATGTTCATACTGCATGCCTGAAGATGGCGTTCAGCTGCTGAAACATAGCGATATACTTTCTTACGAAGAGATCCTGGAAGTCATTACTGAAGCCGTTAAAATGGGTATCTCAAAGGTAAGGATCACCGGAGGAGAACCCCTGGTCAGAAAAGGGATCGTCTCCTTTGTAAACAGGGTCGCTGCAATCGAAGGTATCCTTGACCTGGGTCTCACCACCAATGGCATTTTGTTGGCTGGTTTTGCCGGAGATCTGGCACAGGCAGGACTTCATCGCATCAATATCAGTCTGGATACACTGGATCCGGGAAAATATCGTGAAATTACCCGTGAAGGGGATATTCTTAAGGTCTTCGAGGGCATCGATGCGGCTAAAAAAGCCGGATTGTTTCCCATAAAAATCAACTGTGTTGTACGCAATTCATCCGGAGAACCGGATGCAAGGTCGGTTAAGGAATTTTGTATTACAAATGGTCTGGAAGTCCGTTTTATCCATGAAATGAGTCTTGCTGACGGTTGTTTTACCATCGTCGAAAATGGCCATGGTGGCGATTGCCGGAATTGCAACCGGCTTCGCCTGACGGCAAACGGTTTGATCCGTCCCTGCCTTTTCAATGATGCACAATTCAGCATCCGTGAATACGGGATCAGGAAAGCGCTCGAGATGGCGCTGGAAATGAAACCGGAACGGGGAACCGTCAACACAAACGGAGGATTTCATAATATTGGAGGATGATCTAGATTTACGATTTACGATTTGAGGATTTGAAAATTTGAGGATTTGAAAATTTGAAAATAGACAGGAGATAGGGGATCTGTAGTTATATTCCGTTCATGTATATGGTAATATATCCAGCATCCAGTATCTTGTATCTTGTATCCTGCATCTTTTAAACGTTTATCTTTGACCTATGAAAAAATTATCCCATACCACTGAAGCTGGCAAAGCCAATATGGTGGACGTTTCGGGTAAACCGGATCAGTTGCGTACTGCTACTGCATTGGGACACATCCGGATGAGCGCCGAAACGGTCAGACTCATCCGGGAAAACAAAATGAAGAAAGGGGATGTACTCACCATTTCTGAGATTGCCGGTATCCAGGGCGGAAAACGTACCAGCGACCTGATCCCCCTTTGTCATCCTTTACAAATCACCAAACTCGATGTTCAGGCCAGTATCGATGAATCGGGAGTTGCCATTACAAGTACCGCCCGCTGCACAGGCCCCACAGGCATCGAAATGGAAGCGCTCACCGCCGTCTCAGTGGCATTACTCACCATCTACGACATGTGCAAGGCAGTGGATAAAACCATGGTGATCGACGAAGTCCGGCTGGTGAGTAAGACGAAGGACGATGGATGAAGGACGAGGGATGCTGGATGCAAAGTCGCTGCGCTCGCGATGCAGGATGCTGGATGCTGGATATTACATACTTTATCATTTGTAATAATTTTCAAATCCCCAAATCCCCAAATCCCCAAATCTTCAAATTTTCAAATCCTCAAATCTTCAAATTTTCAGTCGTAAATGAATAAAATAATGGTTCTTTCGGTTAATACTTCGATAAAAAAAGGGACGCTAAAGAATACTGTTAAAACAATAGAACTTAACCATACCGGTGTGAAAGGAGATGCTCATTCCGGGCATTGGAACAGGCAGGTCAGCCTTCTTGGAGAGGAGAGCATCCGTAAATTTGAAAAAGAACATGGACGCAAAGTTTTACCTGGCGAATTTGCTGAGAATATCACCACTTCAGGAATTGAGCTCTGGAAAACGCATCCCCTTGACCGTTTCACTTCCGGAGATATCGAACTGGAAATCACCCAGATCGGTAAAGAATGCCACGGAACTTACTGTACCATTTTTAAAGAGATTGGCGACTGCGTTATGCCCAAAGAAGGTATCTTCTGCCGGGTACTGAGCCCGGGTCAGTTACATGCAGGAATGGAATTCGACTATCACCCGAAGATATTCCGGATCATGGTCATTACCCTTAGCGACCGCGCTGCATCCGGTGAATACGAAGACTTGTCGGGCCCCCGGATCCGGGAATTGGTGAAAGATTTTTTCGAATCCAGGAACCTTCACCTCTTTATTCATTATTCCCTGATCCCCGATGATCCCCATAAACTGGATGAATTGCTGCACAAGGCCAATGAAGATCTGATCGACTTGGTGATCACTACCGGAGGAACCGGCATCGGGCCACGGGATTTTACACCCGATGTGGTAAAACCTTTGCTGGACAAAGAGATACCCGGAATAATGGAAATGATCCGTATGAAATATGGCGCCGGAAAACCCAATGTCCTCGTGAGCCGTTCAGTAGCAGGTGTTATGGGTAAATCACTCCTGTTTACACTTCCGGGAAGCGTTAAGGCTGTGAATGAATACCTTACCGAAATATTTAATTCTCTGATACATATGATTTATATGTTGCATGGATTGGATACACACTGAATTTTAACCTGTTCTTCCCCTTTGTTATGGTGCCCAATTCAAATTAAATTTACCTTTGCCGTCTGTTTTTAACCTGCTTTTCGATCTTTATCCTTAAATAGTCGACCCATGCGAAATTTACTCCTGATTGCTGTTTTTTTCTTTACTTTGTTGACACTCAACGCACAAGATAAACCGGCACACCCCTCTGTTATTGGCACGGTAACCTTTCTGGGAGTAAGCAAACCCTTACGCGATCTCTCTGCCCTGACTCCCGAGGAATTGCATCAGATGGAATTAAAAGCTGAAAGCCGCGAAAGAAATGAAGAACTCCGGTATCGTTCATATCCTTTTGCTTCAACGGCTCTCCCCAAGGGTCCTGATCCGGTATGGCAAAAATCAATGGGTTCGGCAAAAGGGGGTACAAGAGCCCCGCTTGTTAATTTCAATGGACAGGATTCTCCATATTTCCCTCCTGATTGCAATGGGGTTCCCGGACCCAATCATTTTATGCAGACCATCAATTGTGTTTATGCCATCTATAATAAAACAGGAACGCTGGTCGCGGGGCCCTCAGCTATGAATTCTTTGTTCACTGGTGTTCCCGGAGCTATATACAATGATGGAGATCCCATCATTCTTTATGATGAACAGGCCGACCGGTGGCTTGCCACTGAATTTTCCATTTCCGGTGCAACCAATTATGTAATGATGGCGGTTTCGATAACAAATGATCCGACCGGCGCCTGGTACAAATATTCTTTTGTAGTTGATGCCATGCCCGATTACCCAAAATTCAGTGTTTGGAGAGACGGCTATTATATGGGTGATAATAACAGCTCTACTAAAGATATCTATGTGTTTGAACGGTCGAAGATGCTGCTCGGCCAAACCGCCCAGGCAGTGGGTTTCAATAATCCCTACCGGCCTTCATCCATCGATGGATTTATGTGCGTTCCACCCGTAGATAACGATGGCGCTTATGCTCCCGCCGGCTCACCCGGATTATATATTGCCTTTAATGATGATGCTTTAGGCGGTGGTACCGATCAGTTGTGGCTCTACGAACTGGCAGTGAACTGGACCACTCCGGCTTCCTCTACTTTCATCCGCTCGCAACAAATCAATGTTCCCGCATTCGACAGTAATTTTGGTAATAACTGGGACAATATAGCACAAAAGGGAACGACCCAAAAGCTGGATGCCATTCCCCAGGTCATCATGAATGTTCCCCAATACCGGAATTTTGGCACCTACCAGACCATCGTTTGTTGTCATACCGTAGATGTTGACAACACCAATCACGCTGGCGTCCGGTGGTATGAACTCCGGAGAACAACGGGGGCCTGGACGCTTCGTCAGACCGGCACCTATGCACCCGATGCCCACTCCAGATGGATGGGAAGCATCATGCTGAATGGCAGTAACAAGATCGCGCTTGGTTATTCCGTTTCCAGTTCCACCCTGAACCCGGGTATCCGGTATTGCGGCCAATCGGCCACCGCCTATGCCAGCGCATCAGGTATAATGGATCTCCCCGAAGAGATCATTCAGACTGGGGTCAATTCACAGACAAGCTATAACCGGTGGGGTGATTATTCATTGATGAGCGTAGATCCTACCGATGATGAAACATTCTGGTTCACCAGTGAATATATTGACACCGGAAACAGCCGAAACACCAAAATAGGTTCTTTCCAGTTTGGGAACAGTCCTTCCGTTATCACGCTGGCTGCAACAAATGTCACGGGCAACTCCGCTACGCTTAACGGAACGGTTAATCCCAACGGCCTTTCGACCGATTATCATTTTGAATGGGGAACCACCGTGAGTTACGGGAATTCCACTCCTATCGTGGCGGCCGGTTCAGGTTCCACTACAGTAAGCGTGCAGGCTGCCATCAATGGGCTGACCGCTGGCTTTACCTATCATTTCCGTCTTACCGGTGTTAATAGTGACGGTACGACCAATGGCAACGATATGACTTTCACCCCTGGCGCTGCTGCTGTAACCACAACGGCAATCACCGATGTTACTATGACAACGGCAACTTCCGGAGGAAATGTCACTACCGATGGCGGTTCTCCCGTTACCGCCCGTGGGGTATGCTGGAGTACATCTGTCAATCCGATAGTTGCTGGAAATCATACTTCCGACGGTTCCGGTTTGGGGAGTTTCACCAGCGCCATCACCGGGTTATTGTCCAACACGACTTATCATGTAAGGGCCTATGCCACCAACGGAGCCGGTACTTATTACGGAGATGATCTGCAGTTTACCACTCTTTGTGGAACTTTTACTTTACCTTTCACTGAATCCTTCCCCATTACGAACATCCCCAACTGCTGGTCACAGGTCGATAACCAGGGAAACGGACAGATCTGGCAATTTGGGGTGATTACAGGATACACATCCAATCCTGCCCTCACTGGAAATTATGCCTATTTCAACAGTGATGGCTATGGAGACGGAAATTCGCAAAATGCCGACCTTGTCTCTCCTCTTTTAAATTTATCTGGTTATTTGACTGTTACATTAGGATTTAAGCATTATTTCAGAAGTTATTCGGGATCGTCGGGAACTTTGTCTTATAGTATCAATAATGGATCTACCTGGACCATCATCCAGACCTTTACTACTACCACTGCGAATCCGGCAACCTTTTCACAATCAATACCTGCCGTGGCCAGGCAGAGCCAGGTAAAATTCAAATGGAATTATACCGGTACCTGGGGATATTACTGGGCTTTTGATGATGTTCAAATCACAGGTACACTGGCTACGCTTGCCGTTACCCCGACGAACCAAAATGTAACTTCAGTCGCCGGGATCACCAATTTTTCCGTCACCTCAAATACAGCATGGACCGCGGTCAGCGACGTTCCATCCTGGTGTCTGGTTCCTGCATCCGGAAGCGGAAACGGAACACTCACGGCTACTTATTCTCAAAATACAACATATCAGCCGCGGATTGCCACCATTACGGTAATGGTGAGCGGGCTTACTCCCATCAATGTTACCGTAACCCAGGCTGCATCTGTCCCTCCGCCGCCAACCGGCCTGCAGGCGTCCATAGCCGGAAACAAGGTACAGATGACCTGGGCCGAACCCCTGGGAGGTATCGGCCTGACAGGGTATAATGTTTTTCGCGGCGCAATCAAACTTACACCGGTTCCCATCACCGAAAGGATTTATAATGATAACGGACTGGATCCGGGAAGCTACGACTATACCGTCACAGCAGTTTATGGTGTTCTTGAATCAGGAGCCACAACCCCCGCATCTGTGACGATCGTGGCAACTGCCGTATCCTTGTCACCAAACCGAACGGGCTGCCAGGGTGACACAATACATGTGCCGGTACATATCACCGGAATGAATCTTGATAGCATGGCTTTCTATATTAATTACGATCATAACTTGATGGTACCGGGCAGTATACCAAATGCATCGGTTGATCCCCGGTTTTCTGTTGTGGGATTCTATCCCGATTACGCACCGGGAACAATGGCAGTTTTATTGAAAGAAACCGGTACGACAGGGACAAATCTTTCCGGAGAGAAACTTATGGAACTGGTCTTCAACCTAGCCAATGCCGGCACAACCACCATGCTTTTCAAAGACACTCCCGATCCCGTACCCGTGAGCGTTCTATTTGCTTCATCCGGTATTGAGATAACTCCAGTATCTTATTCCGGCAACTTGATTGAAGTGACGGCACCACCCGCAGCAGCAGGTACGATAAGCGGTTCCGGTACTGTCGATAAAGGAACTACAGGTGTTGCTTATTCCATTCCCACAATCGACGGAGCAACAGACTATGTATGGAACCTGCCGCCGGGCTCTTCCATCGCTTCCGGGACAGGAACACCCGGCATAACGGTAGACTTTTCATCCATTGCTACTTCGGGTGTCATGACTGTCGTTGGTACTAACGGATGCGGTGATGGTACACCTTCTCCCGATTTTCCGGTTACCGTGAATACCCCGGTACCTGCATTGCTGAATATTACCGATGCGACTTTTACTGCCGGGCCACCAAACTGTTTCGATGCCACGGATACAATCACCGTTGCCGGTAACGGAACTTATTTCATGCTGGAAACCGGAGGTTCCGTCACTTTCATTTCAGGACATAAAATTATTTTTCTGCCGGACGCAACTGTTCTGTCTGGGGGATATCTCCATGCCTATATTACGGAAACAAGCAGTTATTGCGCATCTCTTCCCCCTGCTATGGTGACATCCCCGGTTGGGTTGGTAGAAAAGTTTGGTTACTCGTTACAAGGTACACCTGGCCTCAAAGTATATCCCAATCCAACCACCGGTAAATTCATCATCGAATTTAACTCAGCTGCCCCTGCCACTGTTTCCCTTGTCCGGATCTATGGAATCATGGGCGAGATGATTTTCCGGGATCAATTATTCGGTGCTGTCAAAAAAGAGATTTCCCTCGAAGGGAAACCTGCCGGTATCTACATTCTCAACGTGATAAATGAAGGTACCATAAATACGGTGAAGATCATCAAACAATAAATGGCTTGAAAAAGACCGGTGCAATTGTCCTGTTAATCATTTTCCTGTTCCATACCATGGGATATTTCGTGGTATTCAGGTGTAACCGGTACTTTCTTCAACAGGAAATGATGAGCCAGATCAGGTCAGGTAAGTTCCACGACGAAATGGTGTTGTTGAAGATCGTTCATCCTGAACAGGCAAAAACTTTTCGTCGGATCGACCGGAAAGAATTCAGATGGTTCGGCAAACTATATGACATCGTTGTTGAACGAAAGGCAGGCGATACTACTTTCTTTTATTGTTTCCATGACAAAAAGGAGGAGAACCTGCTGAACAATTTTGCCTTTTTCCTCCGTAGAAGCGGGCATGATCCTTCATCCCGCAAGGATAACCCGGTTCAGGTGCTGCTAAATAATATGGTAACCCTTGCACTGGTAAACCAGGTTACCATTCCGGTTCCCTCATCCTCATCTGTGTTCAGGTATCCTGAAGTAATTTCACGCATCCTCCCGGTATACCTGGTTCATGTCGCCCCGCCTCCTGAAATAGTCTGATCTCCCGTCCTTTCATTTTTTCCCGTAAGCACACTTTCCGATTGACTTTTCACTGATGATACGGACGGATTCGTTTCAGTTTCCTTTCAGGTATGAATTCCCATGATGTATCAGTACGACTGTCACGAATTTCAGGCAGGCTACGTGTTTCACTCTTTTCTATGGAAGGAATTTAAAAGCTAAAATCAATAACAACTAAAATAACAAATCATGAAATCATTATATATATTCCTCGCATCGATATTCCTTTTAACCTTCGCAGGGAATGCTCAAAATAAAATCCGGTCAGTCAATGAACCGGGCGATACAACCAAGACCAGGAACCTGGATGAGGTTGAGATCACGGCCATGCGATCGATAACTCCCCTTAAGGAACTCCCCGCCTCGATCTCAGTGGTTAACCAACGACAGCTGAACACACTATCCAAATCTATTGCTCCTGATGAAGCGCTCCGGCTTGTCCCCGGTGTAAGACTTGAAAACGGCACCGACGGTTCCAGGGTACATCTTTATATCCGTGGCCAGGGGATCCTGACTGAAAGCGGTTTCAGAGGGATCCAGGTCCTTATCGACGGTGTACCGGTGAATGATCCGGGAGGGTTCTGTCCCGATCTTTATGATGTCGATTGGTCTATCGTGCAATGTGTTGAAGTGGTTAAAGGTCTGGCGGCCTCCATGTATGGAGCAAATGCTGCCGGCGGGGTCGTGAACATTACCACCTTCGACGGCGGAAAGAAACCGGTCAATTCCACCTTATATGCCACTGCCGGATCCTACGGATTCTGGAAAATCCTTGGCAATGTTGACGGAACCCAGGATAAGATCAATTATCGCGTTTCTTACTCTCACATGCAGGGACACGGTTACCGCGACCACCAGTCTTTCATGTCGGACAATTTCAGTGAAAAGATCAATTGGACTCCGTCGGATAAAGTAAAGATCACCCAGATCCTCACCTATACCAATTATTTCAACCAGAATGCCGAAGGGATCAACCTTTACCGGTATGAGACCTCCGATGGACCGAATCCATTTTCTTACAAGATCTTTGGACACCAGGCTGCCAATACCGACGCCGTACCATACAATGAGTTCCATGAAACCAAACGGCTTACCGGTGCGCTTCTCGGAAGATTTCAAATCTCCCGGAACCAGGAACTTCAGGTCAAAGGTTTTCTGAGAACAAACAGCTACCGGGAAACCTCCAACAATGGCGACGATTACAAACCCTACATCAATATGGGGGGATCAGCTCAGTACAACCTCCACTCCGGAAAGGAGAACCTTATGAACCATTTCAGTCTCGGTGTAGATTATCAGACCCAGGTCATCACTGAGCATCTCTTCGCCGTTCCGTCTGAGAATGAGCGCGACTCGATGCGCGTCGACAGCCATTGGAGCCGCGAATGCTTCGATCTCGGTACCATCCTTATCAACCAGATCATAAAACAGCGCAGCGCCGGTGTATTTGCCATCGACAAACTCGACATCGCAAAAAAATTGTTTGCCCTGATCAACCTTCGCTATGATTACATTTACAGCAGCCTGGGAAGCAACATCCCGGTACCCGACTCCGTGAATCCTTCGGGCAATAAGCAATACGAACATTTTACTTACCGTATCGGGCTGATGTATGACTTTACCAGATCATTGAACATTTTTGCAAACTACGGAACCGGTTTTCTCACGCCCTCCGGGGATGAACTTTACAACAACCCCGAAGCCTGGGGAGGATTCAACGCGCTGATCAAACCCTCCACTTCCACTGCCGTTGAACTCGGTATACGGGGCGAAATCGGGAAGACATTCCACTATGATCTGACCGGATTCAACATCTGGTCCGACAATGAATTTACCAGGTTCAGCGTTCCGGGCAGAGGTAACAACACCGCTTTTTACAAAAATATAGGCAAGAGTAACAAATGGGGTATTGAAACCAGCTTTTCCTGGTCCCCCGTTCAGAATTTAATCATAGATGCAGCCTATACCTACTCCCATTTCAGGTACACTGCACCCGATTATACCGATACCACGAACGGGATATACAACATCAAGGGGCACTGGTTGCCTCAAAGTCCGGAACATATGCTCACGGCACAGGCTTCGTACAAATTCCTCAAGCATTTTACAGTGACCCTGGGGATGCAATGGCAATCGAAATGGTGTATCCAGGTAGATGATTCTATTTACAACAACTACACGATCAGCCAGACATACTATCAGCCAGGTAGCATTCGCAGTTCATGGGTGAACGGTTATAAAATATTCAATCTCGGATTGAATTATACTTGGAAACTCGGAGGCCTGGAAGGCGATCTCGGTTTCTATGCCAAGAACCTGTTCGATGAGCAGTATTTCGGCTTTACCGAACCGAATAACGGTCCCGATTACAACAGCTATCAGCCGGCGCCAGGTAGGGAATTCTTCTTGAGTCTGAAGCTGAGGCTCTGACCTCAACCCCTGAACCCCTTCTCCTCAAGGAGAAGGAGCCGGGGGATGAAGTATTAAAAAACCTGTAAACATCTGGCTTACAGGTTTAACAGGTGAATTTGCTGTACCCCGGGCGGGACTTGAACCCGCACGACCGCAATGGTCACAGGATTTTAAGTCCTGCGTGTCTACCAGTTCCACCACCAGGGCAAATTGTGTAGTGACGCACCGCAGTGTAGTGACGCACTGCAGTGCGTCGCTACACAATTTGATGAAAAAACCCTCACTGGTCAGAGGGTTTTATTTTTGAGCGAAAGACGGGATTCGGACCCGCGACCCCGACCTTGGCAAGGTCGTGCTCTACCAGCTGAGCTACTTTCGCAACGTCTTTTTTAAGGCTGCAAATGTATAAAAAAAATCATTCTTCTTATTTTTTTTCCAGCAATTTTTTAATCTCGTTCAACTTCATCAACGCCTCTATCGGTGTCAGGGTATTGATCTCGGTATTGAGAATATCTTCTTTGATCTGTTGAAGCAGCGGATCGTCGAGCTGGATGAAACTAAGCTGGACACCGGATGCTGGATGCTGGATGTTGGATAGGCTGCGTCCCGATTTCTTTTTTTTATCCTGTATCCTGTATCCTGCATCCTGCATCTGTTTTCCGATCTCCTCCGCATCGTGTGCTTCCTCCAGTTGAACCAGGAGCTCACCTGCCCGTTCCAAAACCGACCTGGGCATACCGGCCATTTTGGCCACATGGATACCAAAACTGTGCTCGCTGCCACCGGGTAATAGTTTCCTTAAAAAGATCACCTTGTTCTGTATCTCTTTTACCGCCACATGATAATTTTTAATCCTGGGCATTCGAATGGTCATCTCGTTCAGTTCATGGTAATGGGTGGCAAACAGTACACGCGGCTTAAACAGGGGGTGCTGATGAAGGAATTCGGCGATGGCCCAGGCAATGCTGATACCGTCGTAGGTACTGGTTCCGCGGCCGATCTCGTCGAGGAAAATAAGGCTTCGGTTCGAAATATTGTTCAGGATACTCGCGGTTTCATTCATTTCGACCATAAAAGTCGACTCGCCTGAGGAAATATTATCCGATGCTCCCACACGGGTGAAAATTTTATCGATAATGCCCAGGCGGGCTTCCGCAGCAGGTACAAAACTACCCATCTGTGCCATCAGTACGATGAGCGCTGTCTGCCGCAACAGGGCCGATTTGCCTGACATGTTCGGACCGGTGAGGATAATGATCTGTTGTGATTTATCGTCAAGGTAAACATCATTGGCAATATATTCCTCACCGGGTTTCATCTGGCGTTCGATCACCGGGTGACGGCCATCCTTAATGTCCAGTATAAAGCTATCGTTGAGTTCCGGCCGGGTATAACGGTATTTTATCGCGCTGATGGAAAAAGAAACCAGCACATCCAGGCGGGCTATAAGAGTGGCATTGAGCTGGACCGGACGGATATAATCGGCCAGGAACAAGATCAGGTCGTTATAGAGTGTGAGTTCCAATTCCAGCATTTTCTCTTCAGCATGAAGGATCTTTTCTTCATAGCTCTTCAGCTCATCTGTAATGTACCTTTCAGCGTTGACAAGGGTTTGCTTCCTGTGCCATTCCTGTGGCACCTTTTCCTTGTGGACGTTGGTTACTTCCAGATAGTAGCCAAAAACATTGGTATATCCGATTTTCAGCGAACTGATCCCGGTACGTTCAATCTCGCGTTGCTGTATCTGTACCAAATAATCTTTTCCCGAAAAAGCCATTTCCCTTAACTCATCCAGTTCCTTATTTACCCCTTCGCGGATGATATTACCTTTGATGGCCAATGCCGGAGGTTCAGGATTGATTTCGCGTTCGATCCGTTCGCGGACGAGGGCACACCCGTTAAGCTGATCCCCGATCTTGAGTAATCCTTCATTCTTTGACGCTTCGCATACTTGTTTCACTGCTTCAATGGAATCCAGGGCTCTTTTAAGCCAGATCATTTCCCGTGGATTTACCCTGGCGACGGCTACCTTTGAGATCAGCCGTTCCAGGTCACCGATCTGCTGAAAGTGGTGATGTAACTGGTCTGATGTTTCCGGATGACGGGTGAAAAATTCTACGGTATCGAGCCTCTCTTCAATAGGTTGCCGGTTTTTGAGCGGGAGGATGATCCATCGTCGTAATTGACGTGATCCCATGGGTGAAACCGTCTGATCGAGAACATCGAGTAAAGTTTTTGCTTGTTCATTGGCCGAACTGAGCAACTCCAGGTTCCGGATCGTGAACCGGTCGAGCCATACATAATGGTCCTCCTCTATCCTGCTTAGTTTGCAAATATGCTGTACCTTGTCGTGCTGTGTTTCAGCCAGGTAATGCAGGGCCGCTCCGGCAGCAATTAAGCCTATCTCCAGGTTTTCAACACCAAACCCCTTCAAGGAGGCCGTTCCAAACTGCTTCAGTAACAGGTCATGGGCAAAATCAGGGGTAAAGACCCAGTCGTCGAAAGTGTTGATGTAAAATTTATTGCCGAAAAGTTCGGTGAACTGTTGCCGCCGGTTTTTCTGGATTATCACTTCACTTGGTCTGAAGCTCTGGATCAGTTTATCGATGTATTCCATATTTCCCTGGGCAACGTAAAATTCACCAGTGGAAATATCGAGAAATGAGATACCGGAGGTCTTGGCTTCGAGATGAAGTCCAGCCAGGAAATTATTTTCCTTCTGCTCTAAAATTTTATCGTTATAGGAAACGCCCGGGGTGACCAATTCGGTGACACCGCGTTTCACGATGGTTTTTGTCAGTTTCGGATCCTCAAGCTGATCGCAGATGGCCACACGTAATCCCGCTTTTACCAGTTTCGGTAAATAAAGATCAAGTGAATGATGCGGAAATCCGGCCAGTTCAATGTATGTCGCTACCCCATTGGCCCGTCGGGTAAGCACGATCCCAAGAATGTTCGAAGCACGGATGGCATCCTCACCGAAGGTCTCATAGAAATCTCCAACACGAAACAATAGCATTGCATCCGGATACTTCACCTTGATCGCGTTATACTGCTTCATCAAAGGTGTTTCCGCTATCTCCTTTTGTTTTAACATAGAAGTGGCGGGTTGAGGGTTAAGTAATTGATTAATAAATAGTATAAACCTACGCCGAAATTTAACATATTCAATTTCGGAATGGGCTCTTAGTATAAAAATTCAAAGTTAAGAATGAGCAATGAAATGAATTGATTTTGTTGATAAGTAAAAAATAAAGTTTCTTTAATTATCTTTGCCATCATCACCCCGCAACCCGCAACCCACAACCCGCAACCCACAACCCATAACCCGCAACCCATAGCCCATAACCCGCAATCCATAACCCGTAACCCGTAACCCGTAACCCATAACCCACAAACCGTAAACCGTAATTGATTGTGCATAAACTTTCGATGTCAGAGTTAAACCGTCTCACCGTAGAAGAGTTCAAAGCCTCTGAAAAGATCCCGGTAGTGGTTGTGCTGGATAACATCCGGAGCCTGAATAACATCGGATCAGTATTCCGCACTGCCGACGCGTTCCGGCTGGCGGGTATCATCCTTTGTGGAATCACGGCGGTTCCACCACACCGGGAAATTCATAAGACCGCCCTCGGCGCTACTGAATCGGTTTCATGGAGCTATTATGAAAGAACCACTGATGCGATAAAGCAAATGATCGATGAAGGGTATCGGATCATTGCTGTGGAGCAAACTGAAGGAAGTATCCACCTGAATAACTTTCATCCGGAACCTGGCTGGAAACTTGCCTTTCTCTTTGGTAATGAGGTGAATGGTATCGACGAAAACGCACTCCAGATGATCCATGAATGCATTGAAATACCGCAATTTGGGACCAAGCATTCCATCAATGTTTCCGTCGCTGTTGGGATTGTGATATGGGATGTTTTATCCAAGCTGAAATTTCCGGGAATGAAATGAAACCCTATTCTATTTTAAACGTACAATAAAAAAAATGAGAAATAGCGGCTATTTAAATTCATTCAGAAATTCGTCTAATCATCTATTTTATCATGAGTAATTGGATAAAACAAGACCAGATTCGGATAACCTTCTATAATCTTATGATATTCAACATTGATAAAAAATCCAGGCAAAACTACGTTAAACAAAATCTAAACTATTTTGGAAGTGTGTGAATTATGTAACCTGTTTTAAATCATATAACGATTTATAAGATAAAGGATTGCACTATGTATGTATTATTCAATATTTCTATTCGGTTGTTAATCAGGATGATGAATGGCTTAAATTAAATTTTTAAATAGTCTATTAATAAGATTTCAAATTATTTTGACAAACTGCAACATTTTATATTATATTTGCTAAATTGGAACAGTTAAAAATAAAAACATATTTTTCTTTATATTTGCTTAATCAGTAAACAATATTTAAACCAAAACTTCAATGTTATGAAAAAAATCTATCAAATCTTGCAAAAGGCACTAATTGTCATGCTCATTGCAATTGTTCCATTGGCATCCTTTGCTCAAAACAAAACAACGGATCAAAAGGTCAGAAACACCGCCCCATCTTATAAATATTGGTCTGTTGGCGTCTTTGGAGGTATCCAGCAATTCAATGGGGACCTTTCCAAAAATCTTTGGATCAACCTTAGCAAACAAAGCATCGGCTATAATGCCGGCCTGGTTTTAACCAAACAATTCACCCGTGTCATTGGAGTTCGTGGCCGCCTGGCATACGGGAAAGTTCAGAGCAGGGTAGAAAATAAATTTGTTTATGACTACAAGAACGGAAAACCCGGTTACGTTTCGGAATCATTTAGAGCCTATATATGGGAAACCGATCTTCAGTTAACAATCAATTGGTGGAATTGGGCCTTTGGATACAAGCCCGAACGCGTGTTTTCATCTTATGCTATTTTTGGTTTCGGAGCCGATCAGACCATCGGGCATAAAACGGATCTTCTCCTCAACAAGGATGTTGCTTGGATTGGAAATAAAAATCAACCCAGCATAGGCAATAAGAGCGGTTTGGGTAGTTGGAACCTGGAGATGAAAGCCGGCGCAGGTCTAGGTTTCGACATTAACATCAATAAACATTGGGCAGTTCCCATTGAGTTTTACTGGAGATGGCGCGACGGCGATATCGTCGATATGACCCACGGAGGAGCCAAGCAAGTCATCAACGATATGTACAGTTCAGCAACACTTGGATTAACCTACAAATTCGGTTATGCCGGCGGTGGAATCAAGGAGATGGCCAAGAAATACGAACTGGTTAAATATGAAGTTCAGCCTCCGGTACTTTCCGAAAAGGGCGACAGCGTGATGGTGACCATAAAAGGCATCTTCCCGCCAAAATATTTTGCCACGAAAGCCGCCATGTATTTCCAACCGATACTTACTTATCCCGGTGGTCAGACTGATCTGAAACCCGCGCACATTTACGGTGAAAAGTTGACTGGCGAAGGCACGATGATCAAATACAAAGACGGTGGTTCTTTCACTTACACCACAACTTTCCCGTACAAACCCGAGATGAACACATCCATGCTCAGTGTGGCCCCCATTATCTATGAACCCAAGGAAAAGGTTATGCCGAAGAAGGATGAGATCAAGGAAAAGGTGAAATTTATCGAGCTTCCCTCGCGCGATCTCGTGCCCGGTGTGATATATACCCCGACACGTATCCAGCTTGATCAGGTCGGAATCATCGCTGATCATGGTTATCAGAAAGAGGTATTCCAATCCAAAACCGGTGTGATCTTCTTTAAAAAGAACAAGTATGATCTCGATCTGAAATTTGGTATCAACAAGACCGAAACCGCAAAAACAGGGCTCACCGATCTCGACGCCTTTGTAAAACAGGGTTGGAAGATCAAAGACATCACCATGAATGGCTGGGCTTCCCCCGAAGGTGAAGAAACCTTCAATGCCAATCTGTCTGAAAACCGTTCAAAGACCGGTAATAAATACGTGATTGATCAGTTCCAGACTTGGGCAAAAGAAGCCAATAAAGATAATAAGGACAAGAAAGCCGTAAAAGCCGCCATTGAATCGGCAGGTAAAGATGTTAATATGGTTCTCCAACACCACGGTCCCGACTGGAATGGCTTCCTTAAGGCCGTTCAGGCCAGCAACCTTAAGGATAAAGATAAAATCCTCAATGTGATCAACTCCAACTCTGATCAGTTAAAGAAAGAACAGGAAATCCGCAACATGATCCTGATCTATCCTGAAATCGAAAAAGACCTTCTTCCTCCATTGCGTCGTAGTGAAATCACAGCTACACTTTACGAACCACGTTTGACCGATGTACAATTAAGTCAGTATGCTGTTTCAAACCCAGAAAAACTGAAGGTTGAAGAACTGCTCTATGCCGCTACCCTCACCAATGACAACAACATAAAGGTGACCATTACCGAGAATGCTGCAAAACAATTCCCAACCAACTGGAAAGCCCTGAACAATGCAGCCGTTGCTGAAATCAACAAAGGAAATCTGGCCCGGGCCGGTGAATTGCTTACCAAAGCCCAGAGTATTGCTCCGAACAACGGCATGATCGAGAACAATATCGGTGTTGTTGCCGCCCGTCAGAAAGATCTGAAAAAAGCGGAAGCCCAGTTCAAAAAAGCAGCTACGCTCGGCGAAAACACCAATTACAACCAGGGTATTCTTCTGATCCCGAAAGGCGATTATCCGAAAGCCCTGACTTTACTCGCCAATGCAAAATGCAACTACAACCTGGGTCTTGCCCAGCTTGTATCCGGAAACAACACTGCTGCTGAAACTACCCTCAAGTGTGCTCCGCAAACACCCGAAACATTCTACCTGCTTGCTATCATAGGCGCACGTACCAACAATACAAAGATGTTGTATGATTACCTCATGAAAGCCTGCCAGAACACCGACTTGAAAACTCAGGCCAAGGGTGATCGTGAATTCTATAGCTTCGCAAATACTCCGGATTTCCAGAATATTGTGAAGTGATTTGTTTACTGATTGTAAAAAGAAACCCGGTCATAAACCGGGTTTCTTTTTTTATATAAAGCCACATTTTTTTCCCGATATTTGTGGCATGCGAGAAGTGTTTTTACTCCTGGGTTCGAACCGTGGTAACCGCCGTGAATTGTTGCAGCAAGCTAAGGACATGATAACAAAAAAAACAGGAATCATCCTTCAATTCTCCGGTATATATGAAACTGAACCATGGGGATTCGAAGACCCCATCCCTTTCCTGAACCAGACGATTGAAATCGAGACCCTGCTCCCACCCGAAAAGTTGCTGGAAACTCTCCTTGACATTGAAAAAACACTGGGGAGAATCCGGCCGGTAAAAGGTTTCGGATGCTCATTGGGAAACGGGAATTACGATGATTCTTATCCGGCATTCGGTAATACAGTGCCGGCCTATTATGGCAGGACAATGGATATTGACATTCTGTTTTACGGAACAAAACTTTTTTTTACTGATACCCTGATGATCCCACACCCGCGATTGCATGAACGGTTTTTTGCGCTGCGGCCCCTTTTGGATATAGCCCCAAAATTTATGCACCCGATCCTGCGGAAGACAATAACGACACTGTTAATGGAGATGGGAGATAAGAGATAAGATACAAGATACAAGATACAAGATACAAGATACAAGATAGAGGCCACTCCGAAAAGTAGCTTATGGTAAATCTACCCACCCCTAGCCCCTCTCTGACCATAGGGAGGGGAACATCTTTGCTCAGGCAACATACTGTATATCTTGTTATTGGGTATAGTGGTGCTTTTCCCCTCCCTTTTCAAGGGAGGGGTTTGGGGTGGGTAGATTGGCTGCAAACCTTGTTCGCAGACTTTTCGGAGCAGGCTCAAATGTAAAATATATGTGATAGATGAAATGATGGAAATCATATAATAAATTGGTATTTACCCCAGGGCAGAGCCCTGGACCCGGGTTCCGCCCCAGAGGGGCGGGGAATTTAGCCGGAGAGATTAAATAAAAAATACGAATGAAAAACTATTATGTAAATTATCTTGCATCCAGCATCCAGCATCCATCATCAAGTATCCAGTATCCAGCATCCTGTATCCAGTATCCAATATCCAGCATCCTGTATCCATAATTCAGACCTATGTACAACTACATCGTAATCGAAGGAAACATTGGCGCCGGTAAGACCTCCCTGAGTACCCGTATGGCCAACGAACTCAATGCCTCGCTCATCCTCGAACAATTCGAAGAGAATTCATTCCTTCCCAAATTTTATGAAGATCCACTTCGATATTCTTTTCCGCTGGAACTCTCTTTCCTGGCTGACCGGTATCAGCAACTTAAAAACCACTTTAATAAACCCGACCTCTTTACCACTCTCACCATCGCTGATTATTTTATTTTTAAGTCCCTGATCTTTGCCAGCCGTAACCTGGAAGCGCTGGAGTACTCCCTTTACAGCAGATTGTTTTCCATCGTTTCGTCTGTGGTTCCCAGGCCCGAATTGATTGTTTACCTTTACCTCAACCTCGAAAACCTGAAACGGAATATCAGCAAGCGCGGCCGGCCATACGAACAGAATATCCAGTTTGAATACCTGGATAGAATCCAAACCGGTTATCTCGACTTTCTGCGCCAACAAAACGATCTGCGGGTACTCCTGATCGACACCAATAATCTCGATTTTGTGAACAATGAACACGATTATACCTGGTTGAAAAACGAGATCCTGAAAGAATACCCTATTGGAATGCATACCCTGGTAAAGGGATAAAGGCTCGCTGCGCTCGCTGATGCAGGATACAGGAGGCAGGCTCGCTACGCGCGCTGATGCAGGATGCAAGCTCGCTACGCTCGCTGATGCAGGATGCAGGATGCAGGCTCGCTGTGCTCACGATTCTGGATGCTGGATGAAGACTCGCTTCGCTCACGATCCAGTAACCAGTATCTTGTATCTTGTATCTTGTATCTTGTATCTTGTATCCTGTATCCTGTATCCTGTATCCTGTATCCTGCATCCTGCATCCGCATCCATTATCCGATAATTTTGCAATTTATCCTGATTTTCATACATTTGTTATAAAGATTGTATTTTTGATATCAGTATTCGTTCAATCATAAACCATATATCTTTTTTTTGTTGACCTTCAAATACCAAGTATCATGAAAGAATTCTTCAAATTCATGTTTGCCAGCATGCTGGGAACATTGATTCTGTGCGTGATTGCATCGTTGATCACCCTTGGCATTATTGCCGGTATCGTCGCCGCAACTTCACAAACCGAAGTGGTAATCTCCAAAAATACTGTGCTGTTGGCCCGTTTCGATAAGACGATTGCCGACCGCAGTACCAAAACAAAATTTGTGATGGGCTATGCCGGTCCTGAAAAATTGACAGGACTGAACGACATCCTCGAAAATCTTCAAAAAGCTAAAAAAGACGATAATATCGCTGGGATTTACCTCGACCTGAGCGATATTCCTTCAGGGATATCAACTGTGGACGAGATCAGGGACGGCCTGCTCGATTTCAAAAAATCGGGAAAATTTATCTGGGCATACAGTGAAGTATATACTCAGAAATCGTATTATCTGGCGAGCGCCGCTGATAAAATTTTCCTGAATCCACAAGGAGGTATTGATTTCAAAGGACTCAATGCGGAGATGGTATTTCTTAAAGGATTACTTGAAAAGCTGGATGTCAAAATGCAGATCATCCGTCATGGGAAATTCAAATCAGCTACAGAACCCCTTTTCCTGGATAAAATGAGTCCTGAAAACCGCAAACAGATCACTGAACTGATCAACGATATCTGGGATAAGATGATAAATGGTATAGCTGAAACCCGTAAAATAGGGAAGGAAGAATTGAACCGGATTGCTGACAGCCTGAAAATCCAGACCGCGGAAGATGCCCTGAAATATAAGCTTGTCGACCAATTGGTTTACAAAGATGAATTGATCAGCGTGATGAAGAAAAAACTGACCATCGACGAAAAGAAGAAGGTCCAGTATGTTACGATGGACAATTATACCGATGTTGTCGGGAAGAAAAAGTCAGGAACCACGAAAGCCAAAATTGCAGTGATCTATGCAAGCGGTTCTATAGCCGGTGGAGAAGGCGATGATCAGAGCATCGGCTCCGAGCGGATTTCAAAAGCCATCCGCAAAGCGCGTGAGGACGAAAAGGTAAAAGCCATCGTATTCCGAATCAATTCCGGTGGCGGAAGCGCCCTTGCCAGCGATGTGATCTGGCGCGAGATCGATCTCGCCCGCCAGGCTAAACCGGTGATCGCTTCTTTTGGCGATGTTGCTGCCAGTGGTGGTTATTATATTGCCTGTGCTGCCACTAAAATCGTTGCCGATCCGACTTCCATTACCGGATCTATTGGTGTTTTCGGAGTCGTGCCCAATATGGAGGGACTCTTCTCCAAAAAACTGGGTATCACTTTCGACCGGGCAATGACCAATAAAAACAGCGACTATATCCCCGTTATGAAACCCCTTTCATCTTATCAGACCTTACTGATTCAGCGTGAGGTGGATCATATCTACGATGTGTTTACCGGGAAAGTCGCCGCTGGCCGTAAACTGGACAAATCAAAGGTCGACAGCATCGGTCAGGGCCGCGTCTGGAGCGGCAACGATGCTAAAACCATCGGCCTCATTGACGAATTCGGCGGATTGACCAGAGCCATCGAACTTGCCTCAGAACTCGCCAAAATAAAAGACTATCGCCTGATCTCACTCCCCGAACAAAAAGAGTGGTTCGAAGAATTGATCGATCAGATCACCGGAAATACTGATCCTGCAGCCAAACTCAAGCAAGCGCTGGGTCAGAATTACCAATACTACCAATATCTGAAAGAAATTCAGGAAATGAAAGGGGTGCAGGCAAGAATCCTCTTTGAGATGGATCTCCGGTAGCGATCTATCGCATCGGATATTTCTTGAAAATCTCCTCGCTGTTCATCAGGATATCAATATACTGTCCACGACGGTAAGCAAAGGTATCTTTCTGATGTTTACGTGCCAATTTGCCCCGGAAGGCATCAAGGGTGTCATATTGTTTATGCTCCATCCAGGTTTCAAGTTCTTCAATGATCTTATTGATCTGACCGATTCCGTGTTTATATATGGTGCTGACCACCTGGACACAGTCGGCACCGGTAAGTATCATTTTAACCACATCTTTCCCGTTAAAAATACCTGTATTGGCACACAAGGAACCATGGATCTCTCCATAAAGCAGCCCGATGAACCGCTGTGCCAACCGGTTGTCCTCTTCATGACTGAGGTTATAGGGAAAATGATGTTCCTCTTTTTCCAGATCTATATCGGGTTGGAAAAGCCGATTGAATAATACAAAACCATCAGCTCCTGCATAATACATATTCTGCACAACCATCAGTGCATTGGTATAAAAAGAACTTAACTTTACGCTCACCGGGATTTTTACGTTCTTCTTGACTTCGCTCACCACATCTATCTGTTCGTTGATGATGGCTTTGCCATCCTTCTTGAAATCGCCGGGAATCGCATAAAAATTAAGTTCCAACGCATTAATGCCGGTATTCTCAAGCTGTTTGGCATATTCCACCCATGTTTCGTCAAATGTGCAGTTTAAACTCGCGATAACCGGGATTTTCACTGCGTCGACCACTTTCTTTAAATGACTCAGATGCTCCCTGGGACCGGCATGCTCAATGTCGGGAAAAAGACTGATCATCTCAGCATGACGCTCGTTATATTGGTTCAGTTCTTCGCTGAGTTGCAGCCGTTCCAGTTCGATCTGCTCTTCGAAAAGAGTTTTGTATACGATGGCGGCAGCGCCTGCTTCCTCCATTTTTTTACAGTTATCAACATCCTTTATCAGGTTGCTTGCACCTACAATCACTGGATTCTTTAATTGTAGTCCTAAAAATTTTGTCGTTAAATTAGCCATAAGACGTCAGGTTTAATCATTCCTACAAATATAATCTTTTTCAGAAAAAAAATGTTAAAAAAGTCGCTTCGCTTCCGATGCTGGATGAATGTTCGCTTCGCTCACGATCCTGGATGTTGGATGCTTGATGAAAGGTCTCTACTTTCCCGATGCAGGATTCAAGATGCTGGATACTGGATGCTGGATGAAAGGTCTCTATGTTCCTGATGCAGGATTCAAGATGCTGGATACCAGATGAAAGGTCGTTTCGCTCCCGATGAAGGATTCAAGATGCTGGATACTGGATGCTGGATGAAAGGTCTTTACGTTCCTGATGCAGAATTCAAGATGCTGGATACCGGATACTGGAAATAAATACAATTAAGAATTAGGATTGTGGAGACATTCGGTTGTGGGATATGGTTATCCACATCGAGACGCAGCTGCGATTTAATATAATTACAAATTATGCTTAATTTTCAAATCCCCTTTTTTGTATCCTTCGTCCTTCGTCCTTCGTCCTTCATCCTTCATCCCTCGTCCTTCGTCCTTCGTCCCTCGTCACTCGTCACTACTGCTGGCTATAATCCATGGTCGCAAGTCGCCGGTAATGGTTGTAACGCCATTTTGCATCGGCTTCGGCAGCCTTGAAAAGCTGCTCAGCTTCTTCAGGGAACATCTTTGTAAGGGATGTATAGCGCACTTCTCCATTGAGGAATTCCTGGAACTTATTCCATTCGGGTTCCTTCGAATCCAGTGTAAACGGATTTTTCCCGGCCTGACCGTTTAGCGGGTTGTAACGGTATAGTTGCCAATATCCGGAAACAACAGCACGGTCCATCTCATCTTCCGATTTGCCCATCCCCTGGTGTAATCCGTGATTGATACACGGAGCATAAGCGATAATGAGCGATGGTCCGTGATACGATTCGGCTTCCTTTACGGCCCGGAACAACTGGCTGTTGTTGGCGCCCATTGAAACCTGTGAAACATACACATAACCATAAGTCATGGCCATGGCGCCCAGGTCTTTTTTGCGGACTTTCTTCCCTGAAGCGGCAAATTTGGCGACGGCGCCAACGGGGGTCGATTTCGAAGACTGTCCGCCGGTGTTGGAATAAACTTCCGTGTCGAGCACCAGGATGTTGATATCTTCTCCCGAAGCGATCACATGATCCAGTCCGCCATAACCGATATCATAAGCCCACCCGTCGCCACCGATGATCCAGATCGATTTTTTGACCAGGTATTGGCGAAGACTGATCAGGTCAGACGCTAACGGATTCTTTTCCTTTTCCAATAATGGGAGCAACTTTACTGCTGCCTGCTTGGAAGCTTCCGCTTCGTACATCCCGTCGATCCAGGCTTTCATGGCATCCAGCGTATCCACGCCCATCATATTTTCCTTGATAGCAGCACGCATCTTTTCAGCCATCCGCTTACGAAGCTTTGTTATAGCAACCGCCATCCCATACCCGTATTCGGAATTGTCTTCAAAGAGGGAATTTGCCCAGGCGGGACCTTTTCCTTCGCTGTTCTGACGGTAAGGAGTAAACGGAGCAGTACCCCCATAGATGGAGGAACATCCCGTGGCATTGGCGATCATCATGCGATCGCCATAGAGCTGGGTCAGCAGCTTTATGTAAGGCGTTTCTCCACATCCGGCACAGGCTCCCGAAAATTCGAAGAGAGGCTGTGCAAACTGGCTGTTCTTGAATGTCTTGAAACGGTCGATGGTATCGGTCTTATACGAAACTTTACTGACCAGGTAATCCCAATGCTTTATCTCATGAAGTTGCGAACCCAATTCGCGCATTTCGAGAGCCTTGGTCTTGGCCGGACAAACATCTACACAGTTGCCGCAACCGGTACAATCCAGCGTACTGACCTGGATGCGAAATTCCAGGCCGGCAAGTTCTTTACCAATCGCTTTAAGAGTTGTCATACCGGCGGGAGCATTGGTTTTTTCGGTCTCATTAAGCAGGAAAGGACGTATTACCGCGTGGGGACAAACATAGGAACACTGATTACACTGGATACAATTGGCAGGGATCCACTCGGGAACGTTTACGGCAATACCGCGTTTTTCATATTGTGTCATGCCCATGGGGAAAGTACCGTCTTCACGGCCGACAAAAGCGCTGACGGGGATATCGTCGCCGTTCATGGCGCTGACCGGATCGAAGATCTGACGCAGGAAGATATCCTTGCTTTCATCCGAAGCCGGTTCCACTTCAATTGTCGTCCATTCGGCAGGCACCTCGATCCGCGTCACTTCACCGCCACGGTCGATGGCTGAATAGTTCATGTTGACGATATTTTCACCCTTCCGTCCATAGGTTTTATAGATGGCTTTTTTCATATCGTCCACTGCATCATTGTAAGGAATGACGTTGGCTACCTTGAAGAATGCGCTCTGCATGATCGAATTGGTGCGGTTTCCGAGACCAATCTCTTCCGCGATCTTGGTTGCATCGATGATGTAGAAGTTGATCTTGTGTTCGGCCATGTATTTCTTTATATGACCAGGAAGGCGCCGCTTGGTTTCTTCTGCATCCCAGATGGAATTGAGGAGGAAAGTGCCTCCATCCTTAAGGCCTTTCAACATATCGTATTTTTCGAGGTATGCCGGTACGTGGCAGGCCACAAAGTCGGGGGTGATCACCAGGTACGGCGAACGGATTGGACTGTCACCGAAACGCAGGTGTGATACGGTAATGCCACCCGATTTCTTTGAATCGTAGGCAAAATATGCCTGTGCGTATTTATCGGTGTTATCGCCAATGATCTTTATGGAGTTCTTGTTGGCGCCCACGGTGCCGTCTGAGCCAATACCATAAAATTTAGCCGAATAGGTGCCCTTTGGAGAAATATCCATCTCGGGAAGCAAGGGTAGTGAATGGAAAGTAACGTCGTCGATAATACCTACCGTGAAATGATTCTTGGGTTCGTTTGTCTTTAAATTATTGAATACCGAGATGACCTGTGACGGTGTTGTGTCCTTGGAACTGATGCCATACCGTCCAGCGATAATCATCGGACGGATCTTGCTTTCGTAGAATATATCGCGGATATCGAGGTACAGTGGGTCACCGTTAGCTCCGGCTTCCTTGGTACGGTCAAGTACACAAATACGTTTTACGCTCGCGGGTAATACGTTGAAGAAGTATTTTGAAGAGAAGGGACGGTAGAGGTGAACAGAGATCAGTCCCACTTTTTCCCCCTTCGACATCAGGTAATCAATTACTTCCTTGGTGGTATCGGTGATGGATCCCATCGCCACGATGATATTTTCGGCTTCAGGATGGCCATAATACGTAAAGGGATGGTAAATCCGCCCGGTCATTTTGGTGATTTCCTGCATATACGCATCTACTACATCGGGAACAGGTTCATAGAACCGGTTTATCGCTTCTTTGGCCTGGAAAAAAATGTCAGGATTCTGTGCGGTACCGCGGGTTACGGGATGTTCGGGATTAAGCGCGCGATCACGGAATTCCTGCAACGCGTTGGTGTCGAGCAATTTGATCATATCTTCATTATCGAAATATTCGATTTTCTGGATTTCATGTGATGTGCGAAAACCATCGAAGAAATGGAGGAACGGAATGCGTGTTTTGATGGCCGCAAGATGGGCAATCCCGGCCAGGTCCATCACTTCCTGTACCGATCCTGAAGCGAGCATGGCAAATCCGGTTTGGCGTGTGGCATAAACATCGCCGTGATCGCCAAAGATCGAGAGTGCATGGGCTGCTACGGTGCGGGCGCTGACGTGAAAAACAGCAGGAAGCAATTCCCCGGCCAACTTGTACATGTTGGGGATCATCAGCAGAAGACCCTGGGATGCTGTGAATGTTGTGGTAAGGGCTCCTGCCTGTAAAGAACCGTGTAAAGCGCCGGCAGCGCCGGCTTCACTCTGCATTTCCACAACTTTTACTTCGTCGCCGAAAATATTTTTCCGGCCATGGGCAGCCCATTCATCTACGTTTTCTGCCATGTTCGACGACGGTGTGATGGGATAAATCGCAGCGACTTCACTGAACATATAGGCCATATGTGAAGCAGCCTGGTTCCCGTCGCACGATAAGAATTTTTTTGAATTGGTCATAATATATTGAATTTTAAGAATTTAGTTTCTTTCTTGTGAATTTCCTAACAGCTGGCAAAAGTACAAAAATTCAATCAATAATGGTAGGAGGTTGAGAAAAAGATTCAGGATAAAAGTTCGCTTCGCTCGCAGATCCTGGATGAAGGATTGCTTCGCTCCCGATACTGGATGCTGGATGCTTGATGGAGTTAATTCAAGCTTTATACTTTATGATTATTTCTGATGCTTGATATAAAATTGTTTATTTGTTTTCCAAGAATGATGACTTTTTCTTTTATTTCAATATATATTTTTTCATCTTTAAGCGACTTTGTTTCAAATAAAGTATTAAGGTGATCCAGGGTTTCGTCATTTGAAGCTTGAGAAATAATTAAAAAATGAATAAACTCCTGCTTATAACATCTTCGCCCAAATCCTTCAACAATATTCGATTTGACAGATTTGCTTGATCTACGAATCTGACAACCAATTTCATACATTTCAAATTTTGGTAGTTTTGTCAATGTCATTTCATGAATCTTAACAACTATCTCGTTGGACAATTTCCATATTTTTAAGTCTTCGTAATTCATACTGTAGTTGTTTTATTGTTAATCAGATCTTTCATTAAAAGGTGATATTTTGTGTTCACATCTTTATTAACTTTCCAAGTTCATCCAGCATCCAGCATCCAGCATCCAGCATCCAGCATCCAGTATCCAGTATCTTGTATCTTTGCAGAATGATTTTTCCCTCAAACTTTGAACAAAAACTGGGTTTTGATACGATCCGGCAAATGCTTTCTGAATATTGCCTGAGTTCACTGGGCCGGAATCGGGTGGAACAGATCGCCTTTTCAACCGATGCGGAAGAGATTAGGACAATGCTCTCACAGACAGCCGAGATGAAACAGATCGTACAGTTCGAGGGCCATTTCCCTGCCCAGGACTATTACGATATGATTCCTGCACTTCTGGACATCCGTATTCCAGGCTCCTACCTGGAACCGGAACAGTTGTCGGAATTGCGTCTGTCATTGATTACCATTTCCGGTTTATATGATTTTCTGGAAACACACGCTGAAACTTATCCGAGCCTCTCTCAGCTCATCCAGCATCCAGTATCCAGCATCCAGTATCCAGCATCCAGCATCCAGCATCCAGTATCCAGCATCCAGTATCCAGCATCCAGTATCCAGTATCCAGTATCCAGCATCCAGCATCCAGCATCCCTTATTTCGGACCTCCTCCCTCAAATCGATAAGATTGTAAACGAAAAATCAGCTGTTCGCGATTCCGCTTCACCGGAACTTCAACGAATTCGCAAAGAGAAAGCTTCCAAACAATCTGGGGTTGAACGACAGGTGGTACAATGTTTCAAACAGGCTCGTCACAGCGGTTGGACCCCCGATGATGCAGAGATCACAATCCGGAATGGTCGTCTGGTAATTCCCCTGGTCAGCACACACAAGCGCAAGATTCCCGGGTTCATACACGATGAATCGGCCACGGGCCATACCGTGTATGTGGAACCTGCAGAAATTTTCGAGACCAACAACGAAATCCGCGAACTTGAATATGCAGAACACCGTGAAATCATTCAAATTCTGATAAAATTCGCTGATCTCCTGAGACCTGGCATCGACGAACTTCTCCAAGGTTATCAATTTCTTGGTAAAATCGACTTCATCCGCGCTAAGGCCCGACTTGCGGTCGAAGTCAACGGCTGGAAGCCCATGATAACCATGAGATCGGAGATAGGAGACAAGAAATCCAGCATCCAGAATCTAGCATCCAGTATCGGGAGCGAAGCGACCTCTCATCCAGCATCCAGCATCCAGGATCTTTCATCCAGCATCCGGAGCGAAGCGACCCCTCATCCTGCATCCTGCATCCTGCATCGTGAGCAGAGCGAACTTATCAGCGAACGAAGTGAGCCGGCCCTTCTTTGGCGCAGCGCCGTTCACCCGCTGCTTTACCTTAGTCATAGGAAACAAAACCGGCCGGTGGTACCGCTCGACATTGAACTCAATTCAGCGCAACGGATACTGATTATCTCGGGACCGAATGCCGGTGGCAAGTCGGTTTGTCTCAAAACTGTGGGATTATTGCAATATATGTTTCAATGTGGTTTGCTTCCTCCGGTGAAAGAAGATTCGGAATTCTCCGTTTTCTCCAGGATATTCATCGATATCGGCGACGAACAATCGATCGATAACGATCTCAGTACCTATACTTCAAAATTGCTCAACCTGAAATATTTCATTGAACACCTCGACGTCTCATCCCTTTTTCTGATCGATGAGCTTGGCACAGGTACCGATCCTTCACTCGGTGGAGCCATTGCCGAGGCTACCCTTGAATCGCTCAATAACGTGGGAGCATTTGGTGTGGTTACTACCCATTACTCCAACCTGAAACTTCTTGCCGGCCGTGAACCGGGAATCGTGAACGGCGCCATGCTCTTCGATCTGAAAAAATTAAAACCGCTCTATCAGTTAAAAACCGGTAAACCTGGAAGTTCCTTTGCCCTCGAAATTGCCCATGAAATAGGATTTCCTGAGGAAGTTCTGAATAAAGCCCGGAAAAAAACCGGGAAAAGTCAGCTTGATTTTGACCGGGAGTTGCAGAACCTTGAAGTTGAAAAACAAGAAATCAATAAAAAAGAGAGCGAATTAAAAGTAGCTGATGATTTTTTGGCCGAATTGATTAAAAAATATGAAAAAATAATCACCGACCTGGAAAATAATAAAAAGGATATCCTTGAGAAAGCAAGGAATGAAGCACAACAACTGTTGGATAATTCGAATAAAATTATCGAAAAAACCATTAAAGAGATCCGGGAAGCACAGGCAGAAAAATCCATAACCAAGGTGGCGCGGGAAAAACTCAGCAAAGATAAGAAAGCCTTGAAAGAAGATGCAGGATACAAGATACAGGATCCAGGATACAGGATACAGGATACAGGATACAAGATTAAAGATACAGGATCTCATATCCTGCATCCTGCATCCCGCATCGTGAGCGGAGCGAACTCATCGGCGAACGAAGTGAGTCCATCGAGCGGGGCGAACTCTCATCCTGCATCCTGGATCCTGGATCCTGCATCGGACACCGGTTATAAAAAAAGTCCCTATCACAGCTATCTCGCAGACCTTCAACAAAGATCGGATCAATTTTCTCTTACGCTTGATCTCCGCGGAAAACGGGTCGACGAGGCGCTGGCATTGCTGCAACGATATATTGATGACGCTATCTTGTTATCCATCCATGAGGTCAGGATCTTACATGGAAAAGGAAATGGAGTTTTGCGACAGGTTACCCGCGATTACCTGCGATCGCAGCGGGAAGTGAAATCGGCACGGGATGCGGCTCTCGAATCGGGCGGTACAGGAATAACCGAAGTCACATTCAGATAAGCCTTCGGAAATTATTTTTTGAATTGATTATTTTTTATTTTTACCAAAAATTATCCATAGAAACAAAATCCTTTTTTATGAAATCGGTAAAATTTAATGATTCGGAACTTGAATTTCTGATCAACCATTATGAACTTGAGTTGATCGATGCCGAAAATTATATCGCGGAATTGAAAAATATTCTGAAAAAATTGGGCGCTACCGAAAAGAAAACGACTGAAATCGCTTCCACAGCAGCTGAAATAAAAGTGAAAAAAGGAAAACCCGGTAGACCCCGTAAAATAAAGCCTGACAGCTCGATTACGACCCATAAAAAAGGGAAACGGGGCCGGCCGAAAAAACAGCTGTCAGAGGTTGTTGCCCCGGTTCCTGAAAAAAAAGAGGCAACCCCGAAACAGGAAGTAAAACCGAAAAAAAACAGGAGTAGGAAAAAGACAAAAAAAACTGGGCGTACAAACAAAGTTTCCGACATTTCTACAAATGAAAAACCCACTACCCAACCTATCGTTCCTGCTGCCGAATCACCAAAAATGGAATGACAATTGAAAGAGATGGGAGATCTCCCATCTTTTATTCTCTTTCTCCTATCTCCGTTCCCCTATCCCCAATCTCATTGCTCTTATCCCCTGCCAAATTTTTAGTGACTGTTAAAATTCATTTGGCAATACGATTAACCATCAACCGAATAATGACCGGAGAAAAACTATATCAAATTCAGTTAACCTCCTTGAATCTTCATTCAATCCTTCAATCCTTCTGACCTTCAATCCTTCTGACTTTCAATCCTTCAATCCTTCTGACTTTCAATCCTTCAATCCTTCTGACCCTCATTCCTTCTGACCTTCAATCCTTCAATCCTTCTGACTTTCAATCCTTCAATCCTTCTGACCCTCAATCCTTCTGACCCTCAATCCTTCTGACCCCTCAATCCTTCTGACCCTCAATCCTTCTGGCCTTCAATCCTTCTGACCTTCAATCCTTCTGACCTTCAATCCTTCAATCCTTCTGACCTTCAATCCTTCTGACCTTCAATCACTCAGTCACTCAGTCACTTTAATGATCAATTATCATAAATTTTTAAACAGACTCTTAATATCCCTTTGCATTTTAACTGCAAAGTCGTATCTTTGCACCCCAATTTGAAAATTTTACCCGATTATGGCGAATCATATCAGCGCAGAAAAACGTATCCGCAACACAAAGACCAAACGCACCCAGAACCGTTATCAGGGCCGAACCGTTCGTAATTCCGTTAAAAAATTACGCGACACTGAAGAAAAGGAAGTACTCGTAAAAGAAATTTCGGCAGTGGTATCCAAAATTGATAAACTGGCCAAGAAAAGTGTTATCCATAAAAATAAAGCGGCTAACCTGAAAAGCAAACTGATGCGTAAGGCCAATGCTGCTTCGCCTGCAACCCCTGCAGCCCCTCCTGCCGAAAAGTAATTCCTGTTTGTTAGTTTAGGGTTTTTATTTTTTACGCCTCCAACGCAGGTTCTTCAGCGAAGAAAGTCTTTCGATATATGTCGTTAGGTGGCGTTCCTTCTTAACCGGATAGATATCGTCGATATGGATTAATATCCCGGTCTCTTCGACTTCACCGAATTCATGATTGATGGCAGTCCCGAAAGTCCGCATTGTGGGTGAAAGGTTCATGTATGCATTGACCAGCGGCGGTACATTCTGATTGTGCTGTCTTACCTCATGGATGAGGATCTTATAATTTTCTTCATAATTCCGGCCGGTAAAGATATCCGAGAGGATGTTCTCGGAGGTTTCGAATATAACAGATTCACGTGGAATCATCAGCGATTCGGTATCCGGAAAATATTTTCTCAGGAAAAAAAGAACGATATCCCTTGCTTTCCTATCATAATCGGGATACATGGTCATCTTTCCAAAGAAATACTTCACATCGGGATTTTCAATGATCATGGCGCCAAGTCCGTCCCAGAGATTATCAAGTGCATACATCCCCTTACGGAAATTAACCAGGGGTTGGTAATTGGGCTGGACAAATGAACGTCCAAGCTCGATGCTGATGGGAAGGTAATCGTGGACAAAGCGGTTGGAAAAATCAAAGAGTTCCGCTGTGGCACTGTGAATGCATCCTTTTTGTCCGCACATGATATCACGTCCGTGGATGAACCGGTAGCCGCCGGTGATCTCTTTTTCAACGGGATCCCAAACGATGAGCTGATGAAACGGCACTTCCATGATATCGTATTCGTCGACGTCAACCGATTTTCCAGTACCTCCTCCCGCATCCCGGAAGGTGATCTCACGCAGTCGTCCTACTTCCTTCATCAGGATGGGTGAATCGTATGCGGTAAAAACGAATATTTTTTTATGCCCATTGTTGGTATTGCGCAAAAATTTGCTTTCGGTAAGCTCTGCTTCTACAAGCTGCGGATCAATAGGCGGAATGATTTCTTCCATAACCTGATATAAAGAAGAAAAGGTTTACAATTGACGACTGAAAGAAGGTTGATCTAGATAATTTCTTCTTTGATACAAAGGTATGCAAAGCATGACAAATTGCAAAATTGAAGCAGTCGGAACTCCGGTGGGGATATTGCATCGCGGCTGCGGGTCTGGGTATTGGAAGCTGGAGGCTGGATGCTGGATACTGGATGATAGATGGAGGATACAGGATACAGGATACAGGATACAGGATACAGGATGCAGGATGCTGGATACAGGATGCTGGATGTAGGTTGAAATATTGCAACGTGCTCCGTCTCGAGCCGCACAAGCATACCGCACTACCAAAGCTCTCGCGAAGGTTACTTTTGCAACATTTTCACCTTCGAATGAATATTTATCCAGCATCAGCGAGCGAAGCGAGCCTGCATCCTGTATCTTGGATCTTGGATCGGGAGCGAAACGACCTTTCATCCAGCATCTTTTCCTTATCTTTGCACCATGTCAACATCTGAAAATTCCGAAATTACAGAACGGCTGATCGACATTGAAGCCTTGTTTGCTGCAAAGAACCCGAAATTACTGAGGTTCATTCCCGGGTTTGTCCTTACTTATCTGAAGCGGATTGTACACCAGGATGAAGTAAACGGGTATATCTGGCGAAACCGTGATAAAGTGGGATTGCCTTTTGTCGACGCCATCCTGAAAGAGTTCGGAGTCAACGTTGAAGTCATCAATGCCCGGAAAAAGCCTCAATCACCCGATATGAAGGATACAGGATACAGGATACAGGATACAGGATCCAAGATCCAGGATACAGCATCTGGCATCCAGTATCCAGCATCAGTGAGCGGAGCGAGCCTGCATCCTGCATCTTGCATCCTGAATCAGGAGCGAAGCGACTCTGCATACAGCATCCAGGATCGTGAGCGAAGCGAGCCGATTGTTCCCTCTTCCGGCCGTTACATTGTCGCCTCCAACCATCCCCTCGGTGGCCTCGACGGAATGGCGCTTATGCAGGTCCTTGGAAAGGTACGTCAGGATATCGTTTTTCCGGTGAATGATCTGTTAATGAATGTACCTGGACTCCGGCCGTTGTTTATTCCTATCAACAAACATGGCCGTAATACCGAAAATGCCCGCCTCATCGATGAAACATTCGCCTCTGAAAAGATGATACTATACTTTCCGGCAGGTCTTGTCTCTAGAAAAATATCCAGAAAGAAACTTAAAGCATCCACCTCACCCCCTAACCCCTCTCCTCAAGGAGAGGGGAGAATCCAGCATCCAGCATCCAGTATCCTGCATCCTGCATCCTGCATCCTATATCCTATATCTAGCTTCCTGCATCCTACATCCGTCATTCGTGACCTTGAATGGAAAAGCACCTTCATCAAAAAAGCAAAAAAGTATCATCGCGATATTATTCCCGTATACATTTCCGGTCGGAATTCCGATTGGTTCTATAATCTTTCAAACTGGCGCAAACGCCTGGGCATTAAGGCAAATATTGAGATGCTTTACCTCGTTGATGAGATGACGTTGCAACTGGGAAAGACGATTACACTGATGATCGGCGATATCATCCCCTACTCCACTTTCGATAAATCCAGAACCGAAAGTCAATGGGCGGAATGGGTGAAGGAAAAGGTTTACACTCTGGAACAAAAAATTAATAATTAAGAATTAATAATTATTAATTGTTCATTATTAATTGATTTTTATGATCATCGAGAATATTGAATTTCTTTGCAGCAGCCCTTCCCTGCGTGATTGTCCACGGCAGGAATTACCCGAATTTGCCTTTATCGGACGTTCCAATGTGGGGAAGTCGTCGCTTATCAATATGATTGTAAACCGGAAAGGACTGGCCAAAGTCTCCGGAACCCCCGGAAAAACAAGGCTGATCAACCACTTCCTGGTAAAGTCAAGCATACAAGATACAAGATACAAGATACAGGATACAGGATCGGGAGCGAAACAACCTTTCATCCTGCATCGGGAGCGCAGCGACCATGCATCCTGTATCCTGCATCCGTTTTCCTGGTTTCTTGTGGATCTTCCCGGCTATGGTTTTGCAAAACTTTCCAAGGTACAACGAGAAAAATTTGAGGGAGTGATCCGGAACTATCTCGAAAATCGCGAAAATCTTGCCCTGACCTTCCTGTTAATCGACGCACGGCTCGAACCGCAAAAAATCGATCTTGAATTTATGAATTGGCTGGGCGATCATGATATTCCATTTGTAATCCTGTTTACCAAGATTGATAAATTGTCAAAATCTCAATTGACGGTACATTTGAATTCCTATAAAAATATCCTCTCCGGATATTGGGAAGAACTTCCCCTGATCATTTCAACCTCGGCCAAAACCCGCTATGGATGCGAAGAAGTACTGGGAAAAGTGGGAGAAGTCCTGATGGAAATAAAGTAAGAATTAAAGTGTTTACTTTCCCCGTTTTTCCCAGACTTTCAATTGGGCACGTTTTACCCGGTAATCGAAGCTGGCCCTGGATACAAATAATTCATAAAGAATTTCATTGCCAGGACGAATGAAAAGACAGGTACCTCCTGCTGCCTTGAAACGTGAATCCGCATCAGTCTTATTCAGCAGGATAATTTCACAAAAGAAATCCGGCACTACCTTGTTCACCACAAAGAGTAACTTTTCCAGCGCCATGATACTGCCTGTCCCCGATTCCACATATACCGATAATTCCAGGTTTTTCTCCAAAGGCACCTGTTTTTCCTGATCAAACCCGGTGATTATGGCAAATAAAACAAAATGACAATCTGCTTGCAGCGCCATGGTCAGTTTATTTAAATCTACTTTTTTCGACTTCATGCTTTCTTTTTCTTACAAAGACAAAACCTTCGGGAAAAGGTTGCAAGAAAGGTCGGAAAATTTCGAAGAAGATAAAACAGGATGTATGGTCGCTTCGTTCCAGATGCTGGATACTGGATGCTGGATACAGGATGCAGGATGCAGGATGCAGGATGCAAGATACAGTATACAGGAGACTGGATGCTGGATACAGGATGCAGGATGCAGGATGCAGGATACAGGATACTGGATGCTGGATACTGGATACAGGATGCTGGATGCAGGATGCAAGATACAGGATAATGGATACTGGATAAATAATATTAAAGGAGATTGAAATATCACATAAGCGGCCTTATGAAAGAGCTTTGGTTGTGTGTAGGCCAAGTGCGGCTCGTCATTTAGCCGCGATGTGATATTTAATCGACGCCCACCCCGCAGCCACGTTGCAATATTTCCACCGGATTCTGAGGATTTTATTTCAATTCTACAAGTAACTGATGCTTGGGAACCACCTCTCCTTGTTTCACATAAACCTTTTTAACAGTCCCGTTTCTATGCGCTACCAGGAGATTATCCATCTTCATGGCTTGGAGTACAAGTAATTTATCACCTTTCTTTACTTTGGAACCATCCTTCACATGCACTTTCAATATGGTACCGGGGATAAAGGCAACCACCCTGCGCGAATCAGGAGGACTATAAGGCTTGCGGTTCGCAAACTTTTTGGTTAGCGTAGTCCTGAAAGTCACTTCTTCGTAAGGAAAATCAATAAATTGTATATTTTCGTCCATAAAGCATAATTAACAATGAAAAATTAACAATTATTAATTATTAATTCTTAATTTTAATTAGAAAGGTGGCAAGCCATGTTTCTTCCTCGGCGGGATCTCCTGCTTACTCAATGCCAGGACAAGCGAGTGGGTAAGATAGTTGCGGGTTTCGTTGGGTTCGATAACGGCATCCACATATCCATAGGCTGCAGCTACGTATGGATTGGCAAATTTCTGCCGGTATTCTTCGATGAGTCGTTTGCGAGTCTCCTCGGGATTATCGCTCGCTTTGATCTCACTGCGGAAGATGATGTTGGCCGCGCCTTCGGGGCCCATTACGGCGATTTCGGCGGTAGGCCAGGCAAAAACGAAGTCGGCCCGCAGATGGTTAGAACACATGGCAATATATCCTCCGCCGTATGCCTTGCGCAGGATCACCGTAAGCTTGGGTACCGTGGCTTCACTGTAAGCATAAAGCACCTTGGCTCCATGACGGATCACACCTGCATGCTCCTGGTCTACCCCCGGCAGATATCCAGGCAAGTCTACAAGTGTTACTAGTGGGATGTTGAAGGCATCGCAATAACGGATAAAACGAGCTGCCTTATCGCTTGAATCGCAGTCGAGTACCCCCGCCAGCACCATGGGTTGATTGGCTACGTAACCGATGGTTTGCCCATCGAGACGGCCGAAACCGACTACGATATTGGCTGCCCAGAGTTCATGGACTTCGAAGAAGTCGCTGTCGTCAGCGATAGCGCGGATCACGTCGCGCACATCGTACGGCTGCATCGGATTGGTTGGGAAAATGCTGTCGAGCTTATATTGCCGCGATTTCGGTGCCTTCTTGGGAAAGACTTCCGCCTTCTTGTCGTTGTTCCACGGGATGTAACTTACCAGGCGTTTGATCTGATCAAAACACTCCTGTTCACTTTCAGCAAAGAAATGTGCATTGCCGGTGATCTCGGCATGAACCCGGGCGCCACCGAGATCTTCCATCGAGATCTCCTCTCCCAGAACGGTCTTGATCACCTCAGGACCGGTGATGAACATCTTGGATATTTTATCGACCACGAAAACAAAGTCGGTAAGCGCAGGTGAATACACTGCACCACCGGCACAAGGACCAAGGATAACCGAAATCTGCGGTATGACGCCTGAAGCCTGGGTATTACGATAGAATATTTCACCATATCCGGCCAGGGAGTTTACTCCTTCCTGGATACGGGCTCCGCCCGAGTCATTGATCCCGATGAGGGGTACCTTCATCTTCATGGCATGGTCCATGATCTTGGCGATCTTTTTGGCATGCATGTATCCCAGTGAACCGCCGGCTACGGTGAAGTCCTGTGCGAAGATGCAAACCGGCCAGGCGCTGATCGATCCGGTGCCGGTGATCACTCCATCACCGGGAAGATATTTTTTATCCATGTCGAAATCCTGCCCGGCATGTTTGACAAAGAGATCATATTCATGAAACGAATTGGGGTCCAGCAGGGCGAGGATCCGCTCACGGGCGGTCATTTTTCCCGATGCCTTCTGCTTCTCAAGGGCCTGTTCGCCACCCCCCTGGAAGGCTTCCTGCATGCGCCGCTTCAATTCAGTGGTCTTAGATCTTAAACTCATCTGGGATGTTTTTTACAAAGGGTGCAAAGATAATCTTTTGTTTAGAAAATAACAAACGGAAACAAGAAGGACGAAGGACGAAAGACGAAGGACGAAAGAAGATAGAGGATTAAACTCCTGGCTCATACTTCCGATGAAAATATTTATCCATCATCCAGTATCAGCAAGCAAAGCGAGCATTCATCCAGCATCCAGCATCAGGAGCGAAGCGACTTTTATCTTGCATCCTGTATCCTGTATCGTGAGCGAAGCGAACTTACATCCTGCATCCAGCTCTTTTACTACCTTTGTAAACTAATCCTTTTACCATGGATCCGACCGGGCATTGGTTTGCTGTTTATACCAAAAGCAGACAGGAAAAAAAACTGGAGCAACGTTTGAAAGAAATCGGTATAGAAGCATATGTTCCCATTCACAAAGTGGTCCGGCAATGGAGTGACCGAAAAAAAATGGTCGAGGTTCCACTTATCCGCTCTTATTGTTTCGTGAAAATTGTGTATAAACAATACTTTGATGTACTGAACACCCCGGGTGCGGTGAGATATGTGTGGTTTTCGGGCAAACCGGCTGCCATTCCCGACAGGCAAATCGATATACTCAGGGTGATTACCGGCGCCGACGTTGCAGTTGATTGTATCCCCGTCCATTTCAAACCCGGTACCAGCGTAAGGATAACAGCCGGTCCTATGGCCGGGATCCAGGGTGAACTGATCCGTCTCGCCGGGAAGAACCGGGTTATCATCCGGATCGATCACCTTGATCAGGTGCTGATAATAAACATATCTCCGATGTTGGTGGAGGAAGTTCGTTAGATGCTGGAAGCAGGCAGGATACAAGATACAGGATTCAGGATACAGGATACAAGATACAGGATACAGTATGCAGGATACAGGATACAGGATACAGGATACAGGATACAAGATACAGGATACAGGATGCAGGATACTGGATACAAGATACAAGATACAGGATACAGGATGCAGGATACAAGATACAAGATACAGGATACAAGATACAGGATAAAAGATACAAGATACTGGATCGTAGGCGCAGCGAGCCTGCATCCTGCATCTTGTATCCTGTATCAAAAGAGTATCCAGAGCATGTATTGCTAATGATACGTGTCTATCTGAAAAGCGTTGAATATCAAGAAAAATGCATTTTTCTTATGTTATGTTGATACCCATACGTAAAAAAAACGAAAAAAAAGTGAAAAATTATTTGTTTATTACAAAAAATGTTGAGTATTTTTGTTACTCATAATCAAACCTTGCTATGTCACATTTCTGTGACTGAAAGGGCGAAGCTGTAATTAATTATTTGTGCTCGACACCCTGATCACCAATAAAACCCGTCTTAAGCTTCTTCTCCGGTTCTTTTTAAATTCCGGCAGCAGAAGCTATCTGCGCGGATTGGAAGAGGAGTTCGATGAATCGACTAACTCCATCCGTGTCGAACTCAACCGGTTCGAAGAGGCTGGACTGCTCCTTAGCAACATAGAAGGCAATAAAAAAGTTTATATGGCCAATATAGGACATCCGCTGTATAGCGATATCCATAACATCCTGCGTAAACACCTCGGTCTCGACCGTATCGTGGAACAGGTAGTAGATAAATTCGGTAATGTCTCCAGAGCTTATATGGTCGGCGATCTTGCTGCAGGATTGGACTCCCCTACAATTGACTTGGTCCTGGTGGGTAAAAACATCAACCTTGAATTCTTGGAAAAATACCTCCGGAAAGCCGAATCACTCATCAAACGCGATATCCATTGCGCTGTTCTCAAAGAAAACGAAGAAAAAAGTTACCTCCGCGACTACCCCGCCACACTCCTGATCTGGGAAAAAAATAAATCCGATTAATAAATAAATTATTCATCAGTCATTTATTCGCCATTCAAAATTCATTGTTCAATATTCAATATTCATTTTTTCTTTATTCATTCCTATGACTGCACAAAGTGACTCCCCCTCCGGTGAATCCTTCCCCCTGCCTTCAAAGGCTGACTATGACAAAGAACTGAAACACATCGAAACGCTCGTTGCCAAAGCACGCCAAGAGAAAAAAGAGATCGTGGTGGTGATGGGCCTCGGTTTCGTGGGCGCCGTGATGGCCGCCATTGTGGCCGATACCACCGACGCCAAAGGTAAAAAGAGCAAGTTTGTCATCGGTTGTCAGCGCCCTTCTACCCGTTCCTACTGGAAAATCCCGCTGATCAATCGTGGAGAGGCGCCTGTTAAGGCCGAAGACCCGGAGGTAGATGTCCTCATCAAACGATGTGTGCTGAAAGATAAGACTCTTGTAGCTACATACAACAGCGATTGCCTCCGGTTTGCCGACTGTGTGGTGGTGGATGTACAGTGCGATTTTGCTAAAAAGGAGCTTGGCAATATGAAGAGTGGTGAAGCCGACATGGCCGCTCTTGAAGACACGCTTCGTACCATCGGTGAGAAAATACAGCCCGGATGCCTGGTTTTGATCGAGACAACCGTTGCCCCCGGCACCACCGAATTTGTGGCATGGCCTATCCTGAAAAAAGAATTCTCAAAACGCAACATCAAGAGTGTTCCTTTGCTGGCCCATAGTTTTGAACGCGTGATGCCCGGCAAGCAATATGTGGCAAGCATCCGCGATTTCTGGCGGGTGTGCTCCGGTTGTGAAGAAAACGCCCGTAAACGCGTAGAGAAATTCCTGCACGAGGTGTTGAACACCAAAGATTTTCCGTTGACGATGATGGACCGCCCCATCGAATCAGAGACCACCAAGATCGTGGAAAACTCTTATCGGGCTACCATTCTTGCTTATCTAAACGAATGGAGCCTCTTTGCCGAACGCAATGGTGTGGACCTGATCAAAGTGATCAACGCCATCAAAATGCGCCCGACACACAATAACATGATCTTCCCCGGTCCCGGAATAGGCGGCTATTGCCTGCCCAAGGACGGTGGATTGGGCTACTGGGCCTATAAGCACATCCTCGGGTTTGAAGATGGCGACAAAATTTTCAAACTCACACCTGCGGCTATCGACATCAATGATACCCGGGCACTGCATGTAGCCGAGCTTACCCGCGACGCATTACGGAATATGGGCCGTTATATCGCAGGCTCCAAGGTCCTCTTATGTGGCGCTAGTTACCGTCAGGATGTAGGCGATACCCGGTACAGCGGCAGTGAAATGGTGGTTCGCAAGCTCACTGAGATGAGCGCTGAGATCCGAATCCACGATCCCTATGTGGAACACTGGTATGAATTGGAAGAACAAGACACTTACCCATCCCCTGGAAGTTCATGGAAACGTTTTTTCCGCAACCAGGAAAATCTGAAACAAACGGTAGTCGAAAAAGATCTGAAAAAATCGTTGGAAGGGGTTGAAGCTTTAATCCTGGCCGTACCCCACCACGATTACTTAAACCTAAATCCCGACCAAATTGTTAAATGGGCAGGCGGTGTCATCGCCGTCATTGATGCCTATGGTATCCTGAAAGATGACCAGATTCGCCGGTATTTTGAACTCGGTTGCGAAGTCAAAGCGCTTGGAAGAGGGCACCTGGCGAGATTGAAACGGGAAGTCAGGGAGAAGTAGTTCATAGTTCAAAAATCAAAATTCAAAATTACAGTTAAAGGCAGAATTTTTTAGTAATTTTAACCTTGTGCATTCTCCTGAACTAAAACAATTTATCCGTGATCACAGTGCGTTGTTCTGGTATACTCCCGAAAATAAAAAGGAGGAGATCAGTCCTGAATTTTTAGTGGAAACGATCTTGAATTATGGGGATATTCAGGGGGTAAAACAACTCATAGCTTTACTCGGGATGAAAAAAGTTGCCGATATTTTCTTCTATTCGATCAATCTCAGTGACCGGAGAAAAGGCAACTACCACGATTTAACCCTAAACTATTTCACTCTTTTCTTTCATCGGTATGCACCTTGAAATATTTGACGCAAGGCAGGTTGAATTATTGCCTTGGCTCAAAGGTTTTGGCAAATCATTTTATCTGGTAGGAGGAACCTCCATTGCTTTACACTTGGGACATCGCCGTTCGATCGATTTCGACCTGTTTCGACCATCTCCTCTTGTTAAACATCGGATTAAACGCAAATTACAACTTATTCCTTTTAAACAGGTTCCTTTACTCGAAGATATTGATCAACTTCACCTGCTTATCAATGGAGTGAAAACTACTTTTTTCTATTTTCCTTACGTTATAGAACATCCGGTCAAGGTTGAGACTTTTTTTTCAATACCATCATTAATCACACTCGCGTCAATGAAAGCATTTGCGCTGGGTCGAAGAGCCAAATGGAAAGATTATGTCGATCTCTATTTTATTCTGAAGGATCACTATTCAATTTCTGAAATCTGCATGGAGTGTGAAAAGAATTTCAGGGATCAGTTTTCAGAAAAATTGTTCAGGGAACAACTTGCATTCCACAAAGATATCGATTACTCCGAACCGGTGGAATTCCTTGTCACCTCTGCTTCGGAGGAGGAAATCCGTGGTTTTTTAATTGAAAAGGCAATCGATCTTGATCACTGATTGATTCTTAATTGTTAATTATTTTCCCCTTGCCCGTTCAAAACTTCGACATTTACAATCTGGCTTTAATCCTGGAACAACAGTTTCCGGAAGTTTTATTCGCATATATTTTTGGATCGGCAAAAGAGGGATCGGTCAGGGCCGGGGGGGATGTGGATATAGCCGTATGGGTCAAGAACCCCGTGAACAAAATGGATTTGATTCCCCGTTTGACCGGTATCGTGGAATCGATAACACAGGGCGTATCCTGCGATCTGATTCTGTTTAATGAAGCCGGCAGCCAATTGGCTTTCGAAGCGCTTCAGGGCCGGCTTCTTTTCGTCAGAGAGGAAGCGATGGACATTTATTCGGGGTTTTATTCCCTGACCTGCAGGGAATATGAGGATACCATAGCCTGGATGAAAAAACAACTTCAATATCGTGGATATGAAGTACAATGGGATCATTGAATCGAAACTCAGGATCATAGAGCAAAAGCTAGCAGAGATAGAAAGCTGGAATATTCTCTCTTTTAACCAACTGGCTGAGAGTTCATTATTGCAAAACGCTGTGGAGCGGGCGCTTCAAATCTGCATAGAGGTCATGATCGACATCAGTGAGCGTATCCTGGCTTTAAACAAGGAGCGGCCGCTCCCGACGTCCAATGAAAATATCATCAGGTTGCAAGAATTGGGAATTATTTCTGCCAAACCTGAGTATAATGATATGGTGAAATTCAGGAATTTTATTGTTCACCGATACGAAAAAATCGACCTTGAAATTATATATGGGATACTGAAAAATAAGCTTTTCCTGTTCAGTGAGTTCGTAAACGATATCAGAAAGAGTTAAAACCCAAAGCCATATGCCCAAAGAAACCATCACCAAGTCCAGCACCAAAAATGAGATTTTTGATGCCTATGAATCCATGCTGAAAAAAGTAGCAGACCTCGAAAATATGAAACCCCAGGAGATCCGGGAAAAAGAGGAAAAGCAGGTGCTCATTAAAAAAGTATCGGAAATGACACCCGATACCATTGTTCGTTCGATCGCCGATCTAAAACTTAAAGTGGCTGCATCGTTCGACCAGGTTGAGGATTCCTTGCTGGCCGAACAAAAGAAACTTGCCGATATACGACAGGCAATGGAGGTACAGAAAACCATGATCGCGGAATTGTACCAGGTAAAGGTCACTGCCGATTCCCTGGCAGCCATGTTGCTTGCGCACAAAGAGAAAAAACTTCAGCTTGAGGCTGAATCACAGGAATTGAAAATGGAGTTGGATCAAAAACGCGAAGAATTCGATGGGGAGATGACCCAGAAAAAGGCAGATTGGGATAAGGAAAAACTCCGTATCCAGTCCGAATTGAAAGAGGATAAGGAGCGGGCCCGGAAAGAACACCAGCGCGAAGAAGAGGAATACAACTATAACCTGCAGCTTAAACGGCGTAAAGAACAGGATGAGTATACCGAAAAACATAGGAAAGCGGAACTGGAATTTGCTGCGAAAACCTCCGAAACGGGAAAAGCATTGCAGGAGCGTGAAGAGGCTATCGTACTCAGGGAACAGGAATTCAACCTGCTTCATACAAGAGTTGCAAAGTTTGAGGACGACCTGGCAAAAGCCGTTAAAGAAGCCGAAAAAAGCGCCACCGATAAACTGAATACCCGGTTCGGGTTTGAAAAAGAGTTGTTGCTGAAAGAACATGAAGGACTCCTGAAACTAAAGGACCAAACCATTCAAACCCTCGAAAACCGCATCAAAGAGCAGGAAAGCTACGTGAAGCAACTCACCCAGAAGACTGATCTGGCCGACAGGAGCGTGAAAGATATCGCCATCAAGGCCATCGAAAGCTCAGCCAAAGTGCAACTGTTCGAAACCCCCGCAGGAAAAAAGGCCAAGGAATAAGCCAGGGGGATTAGGTGAATAAATGGTATGAACCCCAAGGCAAGCCCTGTACCCGGATTCCGCCCCAAAGGGGCGCGGAATTTATCCACAGAGATTATTATTTTTTGAATTTTGACCTTTGAGCTTTGAATTTTTTTCCCATGCCCGCCCCCCTCGAAGAACGACTTAACCTAATGCGTTCCCTTATGTGGGATTACAACATCGCGCCGGAACATTGCCTTGAAGTGCTTGAAGGTAAACGCGAAAAGGCAGGGCATTATACGGAAACTACTTTATTCCGTAAGTTGCTGGAATCTTACCGCTGGTTTACCATACTTAAAATTATCCCTCCCGAGAGAATCCTTGATCTTTTAACTGATAATGTCATCCGTTCCCTGCGTTTTAAATCGTTATCCGAAAGATATGCCTTCATCCGCAAAGAATTATACCGAACTTTACAAACTTCAGGATAAAGTTTTAGCGGCCTTATCCGGTCATTTTGGTGTATTTCATCTTACCGGAGGGACAGCCCTGGGGAGGTTTTACCTTGATCACCGCTACAGTGAAGACCTTGATTTTTTTGCCAATCAGGATCCCGCTTTTATTCAGTCAGCAGTTCATTTACGCAGTATATTGAAAACACAATTCAACACCTCAGATGACAAAATAGTCCTTTACCCGGATTATATCCGTATCTGGGTGCCAGGTAAAGAGGATCTGAAAATAGAAATGGTTAATGATGTTTCTGAGCGTTGGGGATCGCCGATTTTAGCCGGAACAACCCCAGTCGACACGATTGGAAATATTTTAGCTAACAAACTTACCGCGTTATTAAGCCGTGATGAGCCAAAAGATATATTTGACATTGTAACTATTGCATCTGCTTTTAGTTTCAATTGGGGAGATGTATTTGTTTACGCTTTACGGAAAGCGATTATAGCAGAAGCAGATGTCCTGATGCGTTTGACCACTTTCCCAGTTGAATGGCTTCCAGGACAAGGTTGGTTGAAAAACCCGGTAAATCTTGTGACATTCAAAGAAAAACTCGATCGCATTGCCGATGATTTTCTTCTGGCTAAAGACAACTCCCTCGGCGCCGGTAAAACCCCGATAGAAAATGCAAAACCAACAGCGTAAGCGTAACAATCAGTAAATTTTTGAACCTGGAACTTCGAACCTTAAAATGAACGAAGAAATCAAAAAAATAGTGAACCAGATTTCAACGATACTGGTTTCTGGTATCGATGCCAGGCAAGTGTATCTTTTTGGCTCGTATGCTCAAAATAAAGCAACCAGCGATAGCGACATTGATATATTTGTTGTAGCTGACCTCAACGGGAAAAAGAAAATTGAAATTACCCAAAGGGCCAGGCGATTGCTATTGAAAAAGGTATTTATGCCAGTAGATATTTTGGTGTGCGACATCAACGATTTTAACAAAAGAAAGGACAATTTATCCACATTCGAATATTTAATTGCAACAGAAGGACAAAAAATATATGGATAATAATAAAGACTGGCTCTTATGGCTTGAATATGCTGAAAATGATTTTGAAGCGGCTACAATCTTATCGCTCCAGGCGAAGCCAAAGTATGAAATTATCTGTTATCATTGCCATCAATGTGCCGAAAAAATGCTGAAAGGTTATATTGCATCGAATAATGGAAGATTACAAAAAACGCATGACTTGGTTGTTCTTTGTGAAACATGTACCAATTATGATTCTGATTTTGAAGAAATTATAGGGCATTGTAGCGATCTTACAATTTATACTTCCGAAGTCAGATACCCAAACATACTTGAAATCGAACATTACCACATGCAAAATGCCATAAACGATGCTTCTAAGATCAAAGATTTTGTTTTAAGTAAATTATCCAACGTAAAACATTGAGTTCAAAGTTCAAAAAATTAAATGAGATTCAAACAAGTACCCATGAACCTTGAACTTGGAACGTGGAACTTTGAACAATACACCCCCTGTCCGATACACTAACTGTCCTATTATAAAATGATTTTCACTGCTGGAAAGCCGGTTATCGGCGATCAATTAATTGGTCGTAAAAATGAGGTCAGATTGATAGGCGAATACATCAACATGGGGTAAAGTGTTGTTGTGATCGTACCTCGTCGGTTTGGGAATACCTCTTTTCTGTTGGAGATGCTTAACAGGAAAAAAGCAGAGACCAATTTTACCTTATTCGTCGATTTCTTCTCCGTTCCTGCGTTTTGCCAGAATCATAAAACTGGGAAATATTGCAGATGAATACTTTATTCCCTATCTTGAATCGAGTCTGAATGAAGCAAACATTGCTGAACTCGATAAATTGGCCCGCGAAATCTTTAATTTTACAAACGGGCATCCATATTACACACAACTTCTTGCACAACAGACTGTTATACATCACGGGAAACTAAAGCCAGATAACCAACGGATCTCCCATCTACTGGAAGAAACCCTTTATGTAGAAAAGGATTATCTGGAAAGACTTTGGGAGAATATTTCTGGAAACCGGCAGCAAAAAGTAGTCATGCTGGCGCTGGCTGAAGAGAAAGGAACCCTGTATACTACGCTTGACAACAACAAAATAAACATTTCCAGAACACTGAAATATTTATCCGATGCGGGACATAACACAATGAATGCATCCCAGCCCCGTCTAATCGATCCCTTGCTAAGGTACTGGATCAGAAAAAACATATTGAAAAATGACGAAAAGAAATCTGGGGAATAATTGCCTTGAGCCTGGAACCCTTGATAATTTACAATTTTAGATTTACTTTGGACCTGGAACTTTGAACCATCAACCTTGAATAAAAATGAACGAAATTTCATTTCATTATAAGATTGTCGAATCATTGCTGCCTCTTTAGGTGGAAAAGGTAATACTATTCGGGTCATATTCCAGAGGGGCAGAGCATACCGATAGTGATATTGATCTGCTTGTAGTACCAAGAATATATATAACCACTCTTCATTCAAAGAAAAAATGAAAGTAAAATTGAAAATTGCCAATGTGATTTCCTTTATACGAGAAATATATTCACTTGATCTTATCGTACTTACCCAACCAATTTATAATAAATTTGTGCAACTGAACAGCAGTTTTCAAAGAGAGATAAATTCAACAGGAATTTTCCTATATGAAAAAGATCACCAGGGAGTGGCTTACGAGTATTCTGAAAATATTTGCTGATGGAGGTTACTTGGGTAAATTGATTGAGTGGGCGAGAATTCAATTTGGATGGATATTGGAAGTCGTTAATAGAAATGAACTAAAAACTTTCAAAGTCTTGCCCAAACGTTGGATTGTTGATCGAACATTTGCCTGGCTTTCTTTTCATCGAAGAATGTCCAAAGATTATGAAAGATAACCCGAATCCGGTATCGCATTTATCCAATTATCCATGATTCGGTTGATAGTTAATCGAATTTCCAAATGAATTTTAAACAGTTTCTGAACATCAAGCATAGAAAAGTTTTCCCCTTGGTCCTTCGGAATAGGAAAATAATGGATTGCTTTTGCTAAAGAAACAGTAGTAAGCGATGCATTCACATGGAAGTTTATCTTGATTACGCTTCTTGCCTGGCAGTTTTCCAGACCGGTATAGTTCTTCGCATCGCGAAACAAAAACTCCATCTGAAAGAGCTGTTTGTAATAAACTAACATTTCTCACTTCAAATTGACAAATTCCAGCTGAGGAATTTGAGTTGGATTAAAAATATTCCTCAGCAATTCGATGGCTTCATTATTTTTATTTTGCGCGATCATTTCGTAAATACAGTCCACATAATACTTCAGTTGGTTCAGAATGAAATTTAACAATCTTGCTCCGTACGTCAGGATTTTTATGTCCAGCCGTTTTTTTTCAAGTGTTTCAGAAAAGCCGGTATTATTGAGCGCGGAAAGGTATGTCAAAACCAAATAGCGCATGAACACTAATGCGTCTGAAGCTATAATTGAATCAAGGTTACTCATTTGTTCTTTACCAAAATTCAGGTATTGTTTACAGTTTTTATAAAATACTTCAATACTCCATCTTTTTGAATAATAGTCTAATGTTTTTTTTGCTGAAAAACTAATATCAGTTGAAGCAAAAGCATGCCAACCTAATTCCCCGTCATTATGAATAAAAACAATTTTCATTTGCAATTCGGTCTTGGGAACCCCAACACAAATTGAGGTTTGTTTATATCCGTATTTTTTCACTGTACGCATTTTGTTTTTTACCAGGGCATACAATCCATTTAAAGAATATTTATTCCCTTTGTACATGTAACTATTGGCTTTGGGCATATTTTTCAATTGACAGATTACATCAATCTTAATCATGGGATTTCACGGTATAAAACTACCCGTATTTTAGGAATACGTTGCACCTTCAAAGGTTAATTTTTTTTTCTCAAGCC
>JALNZC010000049.1 GCA_023229525.1 Bacteroidales bacterium | reverse complement strand
AGTCTTATCCAGCATCAACTGATCCGCTCCTGCTATCGCGGCGCTATATTTCTCATCAAGTGATTTCAGCGCTGCCAGATCCGCCAATATTTTATCTATCTCCCCGATCTTGGTTTTGGGATATTGTTCATCCGGTTTAATGTCTCCTGCTTTGGTATATTCTGCCCTGGCCTGATCGTATGTTTTAGCCAGCATCAACTTATCTGCATTCGCCACCGCAGCCTGATATTTTTCCTCCGTTGCTTTTTGAGCGGCAATACCAGCCAGCAGATTGTCGATTAGGGTAATTTTTTCCTTCGGATAACTCTCTGCCGGTTTCAGGGCCGACGCATTTGAATACTCCGTCCTTGCAAGGGTATATGATTTATCGGTAAACAGTTTGTCTGCGTTGGCGATGAATCCGGAATATTTTTCTTCGAATGCCTTTTCCTTTAAAATTTCTTCCAGTATTCTATCAACTTCTACAATTTTTGTTTTTGGGTATTCCTCCTGTGGTTTAAGATTTGAAGCTTTCAGATACTCATCCTTTGCAGGTTTGTATGATTTTTCGGTCAATAATTTATCGGCAGCGGCAATCGCAGTGGCATATTGTTCGTTCAGCGATTTTGCAAGAGCAGTTTCCTGGCCAGCCATCATCATCTCCACCTTGGTTATCATTTGACGCGGATAATTTTCTTTGGGTTTTGCCGTCGAAGCCAATAAATAATTATCCTTTGCCCTCACATAACTTTTTTCGATATAGAAACTGTCGGCATATGCGATATATTTATCATACTCTTCCTGTACTTTTCGTGCCTGGGCGAGGATGCCTTCAATTTCCCTGATCTTTTTTACGGGGTATTCCTGTTCCGGTTTTATTGTAAGCGCCTGTTGATATGCCTTTTTAGCATCTCCATATTGGGTTCCCAGAAAAAGTTGATCAGCGGTTGCGATTGCTTTTTTATACGCTTCGTCCTTTGTCATTTGAGCGTTGATCAAGGCAGTCAATTCGGCTATCCGATCCTGGGGATATTTTTCATCCGGTCTCAGGTTATTTGCTCTTTTATAATCTTTCAAGGCTGACTGGTAAGCCTTTGATTCATAGAATTTATCGGCATCAGCAATGGCTTTGGTGTATTCTGCTGCGTTCACTTGTTGATCAACCTGAATTTTAATAATTTCGTTGATCCTCGTTTTAGGATATTGCTCCGATGGGAGAATTTTACTGGCGTTTTCATATTCTACCTTTGCCGTTTCGTATTCATGAGATTGTAAAAGCCTGTCAGCGCTGGCAACGGCAACATCATAGAGAATATTCTGGGCTTTGGTTGAACGGAGCAGGTCAAGGGTTTTCCGAAGTTTAGCTTTGGCTATTGAATCGTCAGGGTTTTGGCCAATAGCCATCTGGTATGCAGCTTTGGCATTCAGATAATCTTTTGCATCGAAATAACGATCACCGGAGGACAACGCTTTTTGGGATTCTGCTGTTTGATTGTTTTGTGCTGTCATCAACAACCTGGTTTTCACAATCCGTTCTTTCAAAACCGGGTCGTTGGGTTTAATTTTTTGTGCTTTTTCCAACTCAATAAGACATTTTTCGTACTTCTTTTCCGATAATAATTTATCTGCCTGGAGAAGGATTGAACGATAAACCGAGTCGGTTGGATTTTGTTTTTGTTGAAGAACAGTATCGGGTGGATTATTATGAATCCCTGTTGAAAAAGGTTTGGAAATTTCCGGAATAGTCAGGAACAGAGCGGTTGTTCCAAAAACAAAAAGGGCAAATAAGACAATGATAATAACGGAGGCAGGCTTCTGGTTTGGAAAGATTTTCATGCGATAATATGGGGTCTGATTCCGATTTTCGACAATAATGATTAACGATTTTTATAAAGAATAAGTATACTACCGCTCAATGTTAAATCAATCCATCTTTGATGGTCAATTTACGGTCAGCCATATCCGCGAGATCCGTATTATGCGTCACAATGATATATGTTTGCCGGAATGAATCGCGTAATCTGAAAAATAATTTGTGTAATTCAACGGAGGATGCTGAGTCCAGGTTACCGGAGGGTTCATCGGCCAGAATAACATCTGGGTTGTTAACAAGTGCACGTGCTACAGCGACCCGCTGTTGCTCGCCACCCGATAATTCTGAGGGTTTATGATGTGCCCGGTCCATCAGGTTCATGAAATCCAGTAATTCCTTAGCCCGGCTCTCGGCTTCCTTTTTAGATTTTTTTGCGATGAATGCAGGAATACAGATATTTTCGAGCGCGGTAAATTCAGGGAGCAGGTGGTGGAACTGGAATACGAAACCAATATTCCGGTTTCGGAAATCCGATATTTTACGTTCCGACAATTCCTGAACTTTGATCCCGTTCATTTCTACAGAACCCGAATCGGCCTTGTCGAGGGTACCAATAATATGCAGTAACGTTGATTTACCAGCGCCGGAAGCGCCGACAATGGAAATGATTTCTCCTTTTTCAACGACCAGGCTGATTCCTTTAAGGACGGTAAGCGGACCAAAGGATTTTCGGATATTCTCTGCTATGACCATATAAAACCACTGACCGGCAAAGATAATAAAACTACTCAAGAATATTTTTTGAGGTTCGGCCTGAAAGTACTATTTTTGGCTCCTCCTAAATCAGATCTATTATGAATTTACATGAGTACCAGAGCAAATCCATTTTAAAACAATACGGAGTTACGGTACCTGAAGGATCGCTTGCGTACACAGAAGAAGAAGCGGTGAAAGCAGCCGAACACATTCAGGGAGTCACCGGAACCGACAAATTTGTTGTGAAAGCCCAGATACATGCCGGGGGACGGGGAAAAGGCGGAGGTGTTAAAGTTGCAACATCAATTGAAGAGGTTCGACAAGTCGCAAGACAGATTCTCGGAATGAACCTTATCACCCCTCAGACACGTAAGGAAGGAAAATTAGTGAGAAAGGTCTATATTGAACAAAATATTTATTATACTGGTCCAAGTGAACCTGCTGAGATATACATGAGCATTCTGTTAAATCGGCAGAAAGGTCACACTATCCTGATGTATTCACCGCGTGGAGGTATGGATATCGAGAAGGTTGCGGAAGAAACCCCTGAACTTATTTTTACTGAAGAGATCGATCCTAAAATCGGACTTCAGCCCTTTCAGGCACGGAAAGTGGCATTTAACCTGGGACTCATCGATGAGGCCTATAAAAATATGGTTAAATTCGTCTTTGGTGTTTACAATGCTTACCAGGGGAGTGATGCATCATTAATTGAGATCAATCCTGTATTCAAAACATCTGATAGTAAGATCCTTGCAGCAGATGCCAAAGTGGTTATCGATAACAACGCCCTGTTCCGCCATAACGATATTGCAGCAATGCGCGATTACGATGAAGAAGACCCAATTGAAGTGGAAGCGACGCGGCATGATCTGAATTATGTAAAACTTAACGGGAACGTGGGTTGTATGGTGAATGGTGCGGGGCTGGCCATGGCAACAATGGATATCATTAAACTTTCGGGTGGCGATCCTGCTAATTTTTTAGATGTGGGCGGTTCTGCAAGCGCTAAAAGGGTCGAAGAAGGGTTTCGTATCATCCTGAAAGATCCGGCTGTGAAAGCAATCCTGGTGAACATTTTCGGTGGAATTGTCCGTTGTGACCGGGTTGCGCAGGGCATTGTAGATGCTTATCAAAACATCGGGAAGATCAATATACCGATCATTGTAAGGCTCCAGGGAACCAATGCCATGGAAGGTAAAAAACTGATTGACGAATCCGGTCTTAAGGTACATTCAGCTGTCACACTGGAGGATGCAGCCCGACTTGTCACACAATTGCTGAATTAAAGCGTAGTTCCATCTCCTTTTCAAAAAGAAATTGCCGGATTTTTTCCAATTCGGCAAGAGGAGCGTTTTCGAAAGAAAAATTTGTCCATCCGATTTTTAATTTCGATTCCACCTCTGGAAAATAGTTCACCAGGAATTTTTGCAGGTTTGTTTCATCGGATCCGGGAAAAGCTACGTTCATGGTTTTCAGGTACTGTAAAATTCTTAATCCATCAAGCTTTTCGTGAAACGCCCGGGTGAAATGATCCAGATCCTTATGGTTCTCACGCAATAGCCGGAAAGGATCCTTTTCCTTGATTATTCCGATAAGGAAATTTACCAATTTGGTTTCCAGCGTCTTCAAATACAATACGGGCAGAATAAGATAAGTGTCCATCAGATCGTTAAAAAGGGCTGCCGGATAAATTGGATAACTTGTCCAGTCGCCTGTTGCTCCTTTAATCATCGCAGGACCGGTACCAAATAACACCCTGTCGGAAAATCGTGCTTCCGGATGAACCACAACATCATTCCATAGCATGACCGAACCATATTTCCTGAGTTTTTGTAAAAAATAAAAATCTTCCCCGCTCAGTTTCGGGGTCATTCCACCGATAGCCCGGTAGGCCCAGACAGGGACAGCCATTGCCGAACCAAGCGCAGTAAAGGCATATGGGCACCCTGTTCTGAAGAGGTTAATTAAATAATGTCGCATATAAATTTCATAGCGGAGTATAGCACGGGAAGCCCTTTCATCGCGAACGGTGTGGTGAAAATAAGGTACACTGAGCGCAACGGCATCAGGATTTTCCTGAAAATTGCGGGCAACAGATAAAAAATAATCCTCCGCAAAGGTTGTATCTGCATCGAGGCTGATAATGATGTCTTTGGGTTTACCCGAATGGCTGATCTCATCCATCAGCACCTTACGGGCTTGCCCAACGCCAAATCGTTTACCCTTCCAACCACTGCCTCGTGAGGAATGATCAAGTACAACCAGATCGAACAATTTAATTCCAGCCAGAAACTCAAGACTCCGAGCATTATTCCGGCAAATTCCAATTTTTAAAGGATCATCCCACCAGGCATCCGGTTGATTGACACAGATAAAAACCTTAAAATTCCGGTATGATTGTGCAGCGATACATTCCAGGGTCCGGGGTAGCAGATCCTGTTCATTCATTACCGGAAGGGCAATATAAAGATAAGGTAATTCGGGGATTGTTTTTGCTTTTTTATCGATCAATGTTGAGTTTCTCGAATAAGGCATCATCTTCAATTACATCTATAGCTTTCAGTACCTCTTTATCCGACTGATTGATTATCGAATACATTTCGGTCATATCCCATAGCTTTTGAGCGATCAGACCCTTAATTTGTGATTTGATCAGATTTTCAGATAAACCATACCCTTTTTCATCCTTTTTAACTCCTTCTTTTTCAGCAAAAACAAAAAAATCGGTCATGAAAGCATCATCAAGTATAAATTGCTTATCAAAGGAAGAAAATTGCGGAAATTCCCTTTGAAGTGATTTCCGGTTTTTATCTACATATTGTCCGACATAGTTATTGATCACATTTTTTCGACGAAGATCAAGATAGTAATCGGAAATGATCGTTGAATCCCATGGGATAAATACATCGGGCATAATCCCTCCGCCACCATAAACTACCCGTTTACGCGAGGTATAAAACTTTAGTGAGTCTGGAAACTTAATACTGTCGGGGTGTACCAGTTCACCATGTTTCACGCGGTTGCTGAAATCCTCATAATACTTATCAACGCCCTCCGTATAGGATTTTTGAATACATTTTCCGGAAGGGTTGTAATACCTTGCAGTGGTAAGCCTCATCTGTGAACTATCGGGCAATTGAAAGGGTCGCTGTACCAGGCCTTTTCCAAATGATCGGCGACCAACGATTAGTCCTCGGTCCCAATCCTGAATGGCGCCCGACACAATTTCGCTGGCAGAAGCTGAGTTTTCATTGATGATAATGACCAGTTTTCCGTCTTCAAAAAGCCCTTTTGCGGTGGAAAGATAATCTTCCCTGGGGCTATGTACACCCTCAGTATATACGATAAGCTTTCCTGATTTCAGGAATTCATCCGACAGTTCGATGGCCGTTCCCATGTAACCACCGGAATTATTTCTCAAATCAAGGATTAAACTTTTCATTCCCTCCATTTTAAGCCGTTGAGTTGCATCGGTAAATTCCTGCATGGAGTTCTGGGCAAATTTATTGAGGTTAATATAACCGATACCCGGCTTAATCATATATGCTGCATCAACACTGTTGATGGGAATTTTATCGCGGACAATGGTAAAATCCATTAAATCCTTCTTTCCTTTCCTGAATATTGATACGGTAACTTTTGTACCTCTTTTGCCACGAAGGTGGTCAAGGACAAACTGATTGGTGATTTTTTTCCCGATTACTATCTCCCCTTCAATTTTGATGATCTTATCCCCTGACATAATTCCAAGTTTTTCGGAAGGACCACCGGGCACAGGATGGACAACAGTAATGGTATCATGTAAAATTTCAAATTGGACACCAATTCCGTCGAAGTTGCCTTCCAGTGGTTCATTGGCCCGCTGAACATCTTTTTTGGAGATATACATGGAATGCGGATCCAGTTCTTTCAGGGTTTCGATTATCGCTTTTTCAACCAGTTTCGCTTCGTTAACAGTATCAACATATGCAAACTTGATTATTTGCATGGCTGAATTGTATTTTTTTACTCCTGTATTTGGATCCTGACGGTTGTTTTGTGCCTGTACTGAATAGGTACAGAATATTAGACCCAAGACTATTACCAAACCTTTTTTCAGTGGATTGAAAATTACTACATTCATTGGAAATTGCTTATTAAACAATGGTTTTGAGGCATCAAAGGTACTTTTTTTTCTTGTTACCCTCGTTGACTTGTTTCAATTTTAACTAATTTTAACGAGAATTATTTTATCATGACTAACCCTGAAAAGATACGGATTTACCGGAGTTTGTTTTATCCTGCATTGATCGTGGTCCTTTTATGGATAATAAAAGCAATTGATATCCTTTTCGATCTTGGGTTAAATAATTATGGTTTAATTCCACTAAAAACTATTGGATTAATCGGAATCTTTACCGCCCCCTTCCTTCATGCCAATCTGGCCCATTTATTTGCCAATTCGGTTCCCCTGTTGATTCTTGGCGCTTTCCTTTTTTATTTTTATAAAGAAATTGCCTGGATGATTTTAGGTCTATTGTATTTGATAACAGGGATTTGGGTCTGGACATTTGCCCGGGGAAACGGAGTGCACATTGGCGCCAGCGGGGTAATATACGGAATGGCCTCATTCCTTTTTTTCAGCGGGATAATCCGGCGTGAAAAAAGTCTCATGGTGATCACTATGCTTGTAGCTTTTCTTTACGGAGGGCTGATCTGGGGTATTTTCCCCCAACTTTTTCCACATCAACCCATTTCATGGGAATCACATCTCATGGGTTTACTGGCCGGAATGGTTCTCGCTATATATTACCATGACTGGGGGCCCCAGAGGAGTACCTATGAATGGAATGAAGAATCGGAGGATGATGACCCTGAAGACGCTTACTGGAAAAAAGATATACCTCCTCCTGAACCACCAGGGAATCGGATTTCCGGTTCTCCGGAAGAATCATCTTCAGAAAAAACACCAGATAGTCCTCCTGAAATTATTTATCATCTGAAGAAATGATCTTTTCAAGGTCTGATTATAAGATAGATTTCGATTTTTTTGAATATCGAATCGTTGATCCCTTCAATTTGTTTTAGCTCTTCGAGTGTTTTAAACCGCTTATTTTTTTGTCGGTAAACCATAATTGCCTTGGTGATCTCAAATGGGAAATAGGGATGTTTTAACAGTTCTTTGAACAACACATTGTTCAGGTCGACGGGATGAACCGAATCTTCATTTACCCAAACATGTTCTACCAACCCTTGATAACGTGCGTTATCCATTCCGAATACTTCAAGCAATTGTCGTTTATCGTTAAATCCGCCCAACCGCTTGCGATAACTGACAATGCGCCGTGCAAAGGAAGAACCTATCCCTCTTAACCGCTGTAAGTCAAAAGTATCCGCTGCATTCAATTCAATTACAACCTCATCTTTTACTTTCTTTTCCCGTGCATAGGTTGTATCGTAAGGAACAATTCTGTAATGGTTTGTGTAGCTGCGGAATTTTTTTAATCTTGCGGAAGTGATAGAATCCTCCGCTTTTTGCCACGCGGTTTCAAATGCCCGTACCTCCTTCTCGAAGGCACTGAAATCATCTTGTGGATATACCCGTTCGCCCGGAATCACGACATTGGCTAAAATGACTAAAAAGAGAATAATACAAAGGACAAAAATTCCTTTTTGCTCCGTGCGGTTGTATGACAGAAAATCGACTACCCACTGTGAAAATATCTTTTTCGCCGAAAATTTTGTGCCCATTTTTTAACCCCGAATATAGAAATTACGTATGAAATTCATCATCATGATTATCAATGATTTCAATCATCAACGCTCATATTTTAACCTTTATTTTCTGGTTTGCTGTTTGCGAGCAACTTGTTCCCAATCCTGCAGTTCAGACATCGCTTCAGGTCGCAGTACCCTTTTTTCAATTCAATCAATGCCTGGGTCTGAAGAGCATTTATCCCGTTTATCCCGACTTTCTTCCAATGCTTTAATATATTATTGGTTTCAGGGGGTAACTGCTCAAGAAAATGGATCGCGTTTTCTTTCATTAAAGGTTGGGATTTTCTATCCCCATAATAAAACATAAATGGAACCAATCCGTTGATTATTAATAAATTCAGGCATTGGTTACCCAAAAACTTGGAGTGATTTTCTGAAGGTTTTTCAAAACAGTAATGATCATTCCAATAGGGTGACGAACAAACGTTCAGCATTTCTTTTAACTGTTGAAATGAACCGACATCCAAAATTCCAAAGAATCTTCCTTTGGTTCGGGAAAGAAAGTCTGCCCATTGACTGATTCTCAGCGTAGGAAAATTGGAGGGTCTTAGCCTTAGAAATTTCCAGGTTAATTGGGGAATCGGGGTTAACCCATATTTACTCCGGAGAAATTTATATTCCTTTGCTAATTTTCCAGGATAATCTTCGGTAAATCTTTGTTCAAGCATACCTGCCTGTCCGAATAACAGTGACTCCAGTTGAAAGAAATCATGAACGTGTTGTTGAATAATTTTTAAGGGCAAAGATTTTGCCAGCATGACAAAAGGAAACGCGTTGATTTTAAATCCGAAATTCATGGCAAGGTGACGGTAAAAGGTCTCTTCCCAGTCGTGATCGCAGTTTTCCCATAGCTGATCAATGGCTGCTCCTTTTGTAAATAATCTCTCAATAATCAAACTAGGAGCCCAGAGGTTGAAAACCGGATCGGACTGGGCATGGATCTGATTAAAACAAGGAATCCATTGATGGTTGAGCATCAATAACTGATAGTTATCATTAATCTGGGGTGCAAACTTATTCTCAACAACCAGGGTAGGCAGAAGGGTATTATTTTTACCCTTAACGGGCAAATCGTTCTCATATACTACATGGAGGATGATGTTATCATAAGCATGGTCGTCCTGATGACGATGTTTAATCCAATCGGAGGCATGGATGTGAATTTCGACGTTGCCGGCCCACAGGGTATTGCCAATGCGTAAACGGGCATTGACAAAGTCGGGGCCGCTATCGGTATTCCGTTCGCCCGGGTGCAAAATAGTTAATGGGTCACCGGATTCAGTAATCAATTGAGGATAAAGTAAACGGAATTTCCAGAGAAAATAAAGGAATTCTTCGTTCATCATATTTATTGACTTCAGAAATTGATTCTTAATCGGTTTTAATGTTAAAAGGTAATAGGGGTTGTTGATAAAAAAGAAAAAAACAATTATCTTTGCATAAATTCTATGGAAAAAGAGAACCATGAGTGAGGTTACAATGTTGATTTCCGGAATTGAGTACAAGTTGAATAAACTGATTGAGAGGCATCACTTAATTCTTACAGAGAACCGGCAATATATCAATAAAATTCAGGAATTAATCACATTAAACACGAAACAAAAAGAGACCATAAAACAACTCGAAGAAAAGATTAAAATACTTAAAATAGCTAAATCACTGGAATCAAAAGAAGGAAACGTTGAAGCGAAGTTGAAAATCAACGAACTTGTGCGGGAAATCGAAAAATGTATCGGGCTTTTAAATACTTAATAAAGGATTAGCAATCAGCAAATGGATGAACTCTCCATATCGTTACCTGTCGCCGAGCGGATTTACCGGTTAGCGATAGAAAAAGAACATGAGGAGCTTTTTCGCAAAGCGGCGAAACTGATCGATAAACGGATCAAAGATTATTCGGCCAGCTATGCGTATAAGGATAAGCAGGATCTATTAGCCATGGTTGCTCTTGAATATGCCACCAGTTTTTTGCAGAATGAACAGTTACTGTCGGAAAATGAAACTCAATGGGAGTTGAAACTGCTGGAAATGGATCGGACCCTTGATGTTCAACTTAAGGATTGAGCCCTTGCCGTTCTTTGAAAAAAATCTGAAGATTTACCCGTATTAATCCAGACAGTTTGTAAACCTAACATTACAAATATTAGGGCAACGCTCAATACTCGTAGGACAGGCCTCACCATTCCGATCCGTCGGAATGTTCAGGGTAAGTACCTTGACGGTGGACGTTCGAAAAGCTTGGCTACCCTATTCGTGTCAATTGAGGTTTATCAATACCTCGCTGGTTAATGCGGGTTTTTTCTTTCCCTCAACGTCCTTCATAGTATTAACAATCGTCGGAAGACATCTCAATGTTTTCCGGCAAAAATATAGATATAATGGGAGATACACTCATCTTAATCATTTTTGCCGTAAGTGGAATCATCATTGGTGGTATTATCACCGGAGCCATAATGAACAGGGCGCTTGAACGCAAACGCGACAGCCTTCTCAAAGAAGCCATGGAAAAGGCAGAAGTCGTAAAAAAAGAAAAAATTCTTCAGGCCAAGGAAAAGTTTTTACAATTGAAAGGGGAGCATGAAAAATACATTCATGAAAAGAATGAAGAAGCTGCCCGGAATGAAAACCGGCTGAAACAAAAAGAGGGCTCACTGAATCAAAAAGTTGAAGAGCTTGCCAAGAAACAAAAAGAGATTGGGACCATAAAACAAAATCTCACCCAGCAACTTGAAATCGTCAATAAAAAACAGACAGAACTGGATAAGTCACTGAAGATCCAGGTGGAAAAACTGGAAGCTATTTCGACTCTTTCTGCCGTTGAAGCGAAGTCACAGCTTATTGAAACCCTTAAGGAAGAAGCCAAATCTGAAGCCATCGTACATGTCAAGGATATTATCGACGAAGCCAGGCTTACTGCAAATACCGAAGCTAAAAAGATCATTATTGAAACGATCCAACGTACGGCTTCCGAACATGCCATTGAAAATACAGTTTCGGTTTTCAACATTGAAAGTGAAGAAATTAAAGGCAGGATCATTGGACGCGAAGGCCGGAACATTCGTACACTGGAATCCCTCACCGGTGTTGAGATTATCATAGACGATTCACCGGATGCCATCATCCTCTCCGGCTTTGATCCTGTGCGGCGTGAGATAGCCAGGTTATCACTTCACAAACTTGTTACAGACGGTCGTATCCATCCGGCACGTATTGAGGAGGTGGTCGCAAAAACACGTAAACAGATTGAGCAGGAAATTATTGAGACCGGGAAACGGATAACCATTGATCTCGGCATTCATAACATGCATCACGAACTGGTACGGATGATCGGTAAGATGAAATATCGTTCATCTTACGGGCAAAACCTTCTGCAGCATTCCATTGAGGTAGCAAAACTCTCAGCCACAATGGCAGCAGAGCTTGGATTGAATCCGAAACTTGCGAAGCGTGCTGGATTATTGCATGATATCGGGAAGGTCCCCGACAATGAACCCGATCTGCCGCATGCTATTTTGGGTATGAAAACAGCTGAAAAATTCAAGGAGAAACCGGATATCATTAATGCCATTGGTGCCCACCATGATGAGATGGAGATGACCAATCTCATTTCTCCCATCGTCCAGGTTTGCGATGCCATTTCCGGTGCCCGACCCGGTGCCCGGCGTGAAGTTGTGGAAGCTTATATCGAACGTCTGAAACATCTTGAAGAACTGGCGCTCAGCTATCCTGGCGTAGTAAAGACATATGCTATCCAGGCAGGAAGGGAATTGCGTGTTATCGTTGGAGCAGATAAGGTGACCGATGTGGAAGCCAACCAGCTCTCCTTTGATCTCTCCAAGAAAATTCAAAGTGAGATGACCTATCCAGGTCAGATCAAAATTACCGTCATCCGCGAAACCAGAGCGGTAAGCTACGCCAAATAAATGTTTGGTGAAAAATTAAAATGAAAAAAGTCCTTGTAAATGATTGATTTACAAGGACTTTTTTCATTTTTTGCGGACCGGACGGGACTCGAACCCGCGACCTCCGCCGTGACAGGGCGGCATTCTAACCAGCTGAACTACCGATCCTCATTAAGAGGTGCAAAAGTAAGTAAACTTTTACAATAAACAATTATCTTTCCTAAAAATCTCTTTCAAAAGCGCCATCCTGAGAAACCGTATAACACGGAACCTTTAATTTTCGTGAATCTTCCAACCATTGTTTTATCCTGAAACCCGAATTGGAGCCGTCAATGACGATCTCTCCGGGATGAAATACGTTCATCGCTTCACTCAGATCGACCGGGGGATTGCCTGATAGAACGAGATAATCCAGATCCATTTTCATGTAGAAACCCTTGGGAATTTTAGTACTCAATATTCCGATCCGTTTTCCGCAGAATTGAAAAAAACGACCGGATTTATTCAAACAAGTGAGATTCTTCGGGACAACAGAACCGGAAACTTTCCTGCGATTCCAGTAGAAACGGCGAAAACAGATTCCATGAGCGTCCAAATCCCCCTGGACTATTTGCCTGACCCGCTGAAAATAATCTTCTCCAGGATAAGTGGTAAAATCATAAAATAATACGGCCCTATTCTGAAAGCTGAATTGCAACAATGAATTGCCCCGGGAGTTATAGACAACAAACCTGCAGGAAGAAAGTCGTTTCAACCGGAAAGTGAAAGATGAAATGCTTAACATAATAATTGTCAGTAAAAAGACAAATACCCATGTTGGTTTCCGTGTGGTCAGCATTAGAAACCCGGCCAGAATGGCAACATACATCATCATCATTTCCATCAAACCAGGATGAAATCCACGCAGGGTCGAATAGGGAAGTTGCTCAATGAAATGAATAATTGAATTTAATGACCATATTAAGAAACTCAGTACCCTGGCGGCCAGTAACGAAAAGAATGGGACTGATCCAACCACAAGAACAAGGATGCCATTATAAATAATGAGGCTGGATAACGGGACAACGAAAATGTTGGTCAACATGAAATAATTGGGAAACTGGTGAAAGGTATATAAAGTGATGGGCAACGTTGAAAGCTGGGCCGCTATCGAAACTGCAAGAATTGACCATATTTTATCGGGGAACCAAGAGGTAAAGGTAAAACGGTCATACACAGGCTTGTAAAACAATACGATCCCGATCACAGCCAGGTAGGACAGCTGAAAACCAATGTCCAGTACCAGGAAAGGATCAAGTATAAGGATAAGGATCAGTGATGCAGAAAGAATATTAGGCATACCGGAAGGACGATCCAGCGATTTGCCAAGGATTGGTAAGCTAAGCATTGCAGCTGCTCTCAATACACATGGGGATAAACCAGTAAGGAATGCATAAAACCAGATGAAAACAAGCAGGATGATGGTCTTTAAAATACGTCCAGTCTTGTTCCTGCTCAAGAAAAGCAATAAAAATTCGAGAAAAACGTATATGATCCCAACATGCATACCGGAAACGGAAAGGATATGCATAGCACCGGTCGCCGAATAATCTCTCCGGAGTTCATCGTCCAGTTCCTCAACATACCCCAGCAGGAGTGCGGAGGCAACTGCAAATTCTTTCCCCTTGACCCCATTATGACGTAAAATATCGAGCATACGATCACGCAACCGATAGGCAAACCTCCGGAAAAATAAAGGAGACGGTGCACTGAATTTTTTCCAAAAACCGGTTGAAATATACGATTGATGTGTAATCCCTTTCATTATAAGAAATCCTGCATAACGAAAGGAATGGGGATTTGCGTTATCTGAAATTCCCTGAAAGCGGGTATGAATGAGAAGAATATCTCCAAATTGGACCGGGTGGGCATTACGGTCCGGTTTCAGATAGGCCAGGGTCTTACCGCTTGCCATTTGCCACTTACCTGCATTCCGGCGCTGCCTGATCTCCAGGATCGCTTTAGTATAGGATAGTTTTATTGAAGGCGGTTCAGTGACAACCGTAAGAAAAGTCCCTTCCGGTGTATCCCCAAAATAAACTTTATCTGTTGTCGGCTGATGTAATGCCACCAGCTGAAAGGCAATCACAAAAATAAATCCGTTAATTAATAATCCTGATATCCACCGGTATCTGTAAAGACGAAATGTGCGTGGAACGAGGATGGTAAAAAATAAGATAATAAGGAATATCCCCGGAAGTAACGGCTGAGGCTTATGATTGAATCCATATGTAATAGCAAAGCCAATCCCTGCCAGGAATGGAAAAACTAACCGGAGCAATGGGAAGGGACGCCACGGATTCATGATGTATTATTTTAGCTCTATCTGCTTAATCGGGATAGATGCTAAAAAGTAATACTCCTCTCACTCACAAAATTTCCGCAAATAGGATTTTGCTTTCTCCGATCCCAGTTCAGATGCTGATTTCCAATCAGTGCAGGCCCCTGCTTTATCCCCAAGATAATTTTTTGCGACACCCCTGTTTGCTAAAACTTCTGCATCCTCGGGTTCATTTTCGAGAATCTTAGAGTATAAGTTCAGCGCAGCTTGATAATTTTTAACATAAAGAAATGCAAGAGCCAGGTTCCTTGTCGTACTGGAGTCTTCAGGATTTATACTTAAAGCAATTTGAAAATCGGCAATGGCATCATCAAAGTTACCTGCTGCAGCCTTGGTTGCCCCTCGACTGGAAAAATATTCATACTGAGTAGTATCAAGACGGATAGCATCATTAAAATCCTGGATGGCTCCGGGGAAATCATGAATATTAAACCGGCAAAGCCCGCGGTTATAAAAAGCCTCCGGGAAATCAGATTTGTACTGCAATGCACGTGTGAAATCATCGATGGCCCCGTTATAATCACACAGGTCGAACCTGGCAAGGGCACAGTTATGAAAAGCATCCGGAAAATCTGCTTTGAGGGCAATAGCCCTGGAATAATCCTGAATAGATCCAAGGTAATCCTTCAGGTAATCTTTAGCCAGTCCCCTGTTATAATAAGGTTCCGGATAGGCCGGACGGATCTGAATCACTTTGTTAAAATCGAGTATCGCCCCTTTGTAATCCTGCATTTCACTACGAACAATTCCTCTGTTATAATAGGGTTCCGCTTCTGCCGAATCAATCAGGATCGCCTGATTAAAATCCATTAAAGCAGCTTGAAAATCGGAAAGCTTTGCTTTCATTATACCTGATTCTATCAACTCTTTCTGCTTTGTTTTCTGAGAAAAACCAGTTGAAATGGAAAGAAAGAAGAAAAGCGGAAGAAGTAAATATTTTACGATCAGTTTAGCAGTACGGGATGATGCACCACCTCCACCCAATTTTTGTTTCAGCTCAGTATATCCTGAAATCATGTTCTGACGAACGACATCATCCTGAATGATATTCTTTAATGCCGCAGTCAGGCGGACCGGGTTCATATCTTGTTGAATCAGCTCTTCAATCAAAGGTTTGGCCGCAACTAAATTAACCAGGGAGATATAGTCGACATGAACCAACCGGCGTGCAATCTGGTAAGAAAGGTAATTGCCTTTGTAACATACCACCTGAGGAATCCCCATCAATGCGGTTTCCAGTGTGGCTGTACCGGAAGCGACCATCGCTGCACGGGAATACCGGAGAAGATCGTACGTTTGATGGCTAACGAGTTGAACATCGGATCTCCGGATCACGTCCAGGTAAAATGCCTCGGGAACAGATGGCGCTGCAGCGATTACGAATTGATGATCCTGGAAATGATGCCGGACTGCCAACATCTCATGCAGCATTTCTTTTATCTCCATCTTACGGCTTCCAGGCAATAAAGCGATAATGGGCCGTTCGTCAAGCCGGTTGAATGAAAGAAACTGTGATCTTGGTGTAACGGTCATCTGATCATGAATGACATCGAGTAACGGATGACCCACAAAATCAACCGGATAATTATAGAGGGCATAGAATTCCTTTTCGAATGGAAGAATGACAAACATTTTATTTACCCACCTTTTGATAATTTTCACCCGTGAAGATCGCCATGCCCAGAGCTGCGGTGAAATGTAATAATAGACCCGTATACCATGTTTCGATGCAAACCTGGCCATCCGAAGGTTAAAACCGGGATAATCCACGAGGATCAGAACATCCGGCCGGTATTGAAGCAGATCGCGTTCACAAAGCCGGATATTTTCCAGAATGACAGGAAGGTGCGCCACTACTTCCATAAATCCCATATATGCAAGGTCACGGTAATGTTTGACCATTTCTCCACCCTGTTGCTGCATCAGATCGCCCCCCCAGAAACGGAAACGGGCATCTGCATCCTCTGTCTTCAACGCTTTCATAAGGTTGGAGGCATGAAGGTCGCCGGAAGCTTCACCCGCGATGATATAATAACGCATTAAAACCAGTTTTTTAAAGAATCCAATGCGGTAATGGCGGTAAGATCAAATTGCACTGGAACCACCGAAACAAAATTGTTTTCCAATGCCCATTGATCTGTGTCCTGACCATTTCCTATCTTCACAAAAACACCTTTCATCCAATAGTATTTCCGGCCATTGGGATCTTCGCGTTCGTCAAAATCTTCCTGCCAGGTGCCTTCCGACTGACGGCAAACCTTGATCCCCTGAATCTGTTCTGCCGGAATGTCCGGAATGTTGACATTGAGGCATATTCCGGTTGGTAATCCGTTCGAAATTACTTTTTCAGCAATGGTGCGGACAAACGTTTTGGAGTTGGCAAAATTTGCATTCATACTATAGTTACAAAGAGAGAACCCTACCGAAGGCACACCGGCAAGGGCTCCTTCCAGCACTGCTGCCATGGTACCTGAATAGACGATGTTGATCGAGGCGTTCGTCCCATGATTTATTCCTGAGAAAAGGAAATCGGGACGGCGCCGCATCACAACCTTGAAGGCCAGTTTCACACAGTCGGCAGGAGTTCCGTTACAACTGTATTCTTCATAATCCGTTTTTTTGGAAACCAATTCCAGGCGTAATGGGTGTGCAATGGTAACGGCATGTGCAGTTCCCGACTGCGGACGATCGGGAGCTACAACAACAGTTCTTCCGAAAGGCCTTATAAAGTCAATAAGGGCACGGATCCCCGGTGCATTCAAACTATCGTCATTGGTTATCAGAATCAGGGGCTTTTCCTTCATGGATAAAATTTTGATGTCGGACTGGCGTTTTAAAAAGTTCTTCAAAATTAGGAAGAAATCCTGTAGCTTTGGAGTTTATTTGCTTATTTAAAAACTCTCCATGTTCCGCCTGATCCTATTGATAAATGTGTTGTTCCCTCTGGTTGCGTATTCCCAAAACCTGATTCCTAACCCTGGTTTTGAGCAACACACGGGATGCCCCGAACAACCCGGCCAGATTCACCTGGCCAGTCATTGGTTCAGCCCGAATATGGCAACACCGGATTATTTCAACGATTGCAGTCCTGGCCTTGATTATGGTACTGAATTCAATAAGAAAGGCGGACAGGTAGCCCATTCCGGTCATGCATATGCCGGTTTGCAATTTTATAATCTGAACCGGAATGAATTTTTCGAATACCTTGAGACACTGCTTGATTCCGCGCTCATTGCCGGACAGCTATATTGTATCCGGGGTTTCGTCAGCCTTGGTCAGAGTGCTTATGCGATCAAAGAAATCGGCGCTGTACTGTCAGTTAACGAGCTTAAAGGAGAACAATCAAAAAAAATGATACTTCCCCATACACCACTCACCAGCGGTAAATATCTTGATGACCAGAATGAATGGATGTGTATCCGGGGAATTTATAAAGCCAAAGGGAAGGAACGATTTTTAACACTTGGTAATTTTACTCAGGGCGATGATTTCTGGCATATTCAATTGCGATCTGCAACCGATTCATTGTTCAAATCCAGCTATTATTTTATCGATGATCTTTCTCTCTTTGCTATCGGTGATTCCTCTGAATGTAATTGTAACCAGGAAAAATAGACAATTCAGATCAGAATTTCAATAATTCTTCATAGAGTTCTTTCACGGGTAATCCCATCACATTAAAGAATGATCCTTCAATTTTGCTGATACCGATATACCCGATCCATTCCTGTACACCATAGCCACCCGCTTTGTCAAAAGGTTGAAAATTATCAATATAATAATCAATCTCTTCCATGCTCAGTGTCTTAAAGGAAACAGAGGATAGAACATGAAAGACTTTCATCCTGGTCTTCGATTTCAAACAAACGGCCGTAATTACGTCATGTTTGCGATTCGATAATTTTTGAAGCATTTGTATGGCTTCCTGGTAATTACGAGGTTTACCAAGTATCTCTTCTCCGATCGACACTATAGTATCAGCGGTGATGACTATGGTGTCTTTTTCCAAGCTTGAGGTATCGAAATTGTTCGCCTTCAGTTCAGCCAGAAAAACTGCAATTTCCATAGGCTTTAAACCGACGGGATAAATTTCTTTCACATCGGTCTTACCGATTTCGAAATCGATGCCAAGTTCTTTCAACAGGTACTGGCGTCTCGGCGATTGCGAGGCCAGAATGATACGCCGTCCGTTTAACCGATGGTTGATCATATCTTACGTTGTAATCAAAATCACCTCCAAAGAAAGAATACCTGCAATCATGATGAGTTTTGACAACAAACTGAGTAAATGATAATCGGTCTTCTCTCTGGCTTTGAAAAGTGCTATAAAAAGATACAAAGCAGGTAATTGTACGGCTATGGAGAAATACCAGAAGAGTAATTTCAATTCCATACGGAAGAGAAGGATTTGTCCATACCCCAATAATACGATGGTGAAAATGATCAGCGCTGCCACGACAAATTTCGAAAATCTCAATCCGGTAACAACCGGGAGGGTGCGGCAATCATTGGGTTCATCGCCACCCCAATCTTCCATGTCCTTGATAATCTCACGGAAAAAGGATACAAGAAATGCAAAAAGAGAATAGGCAAGAAATACTCTGGTTACCCATTGCAGGTCAGGAATAATTGTCACAAAGAAATCAGGATTCGTCCGGCTCCAAAAAAACTCGAATAACCATACGATCAGGATGACAAACGCAGAGAGCACGGCTACAATAATGTTCCCCCAGATCAGAACACGTTTATATTTCGCCGAATAAATCCAGAGCAAACCGGAGATGAACGGGAATATTATGCCGAAGCTGAATGACCTGACGCGATAAGCAAGGTAAAAACCAATCAAAATGGCAATGGTGTTGAGAATCATGTGTAATTTGATCGTTCCCCGGGGGGAAATGATCCGGTTTACAGCCAGTTTATCCGGGCGGTTGATCAGGTCAATCTTAATATCGAAATAATCATTGATCACATATCCTCCGGTTGCAATGAGGACTGTCACAAGAACAAGCAGGGAAAAATCAGTGAAGGTACTGATCGCAAAGGGTGATCCGGAGTAAATAAAAGGAACGAGGATACAATATCGCAACAGGTATTGTATAAGGATGATGATCAGGAGATTGGGCAACCGGATCAACCGGGCGGCCGCCTTCAGTTTTTCAGCTCCCGTAAGGGTTTTTACTTGCATGGTTTCAGTTTTATAACTTTTACATCACCAATGGTATGCATCATCATTCATCCATTTACCCTGAACCTTGAGCACCTGTTCGATTACATCGCGGACACATCCTTTACCTCCGCCAAAATGAGAAATATATTTAGCCACGGATTTAATTTCTTCAGCTGCGTCAGCCGGGCATGTCGGGACCCCCGCCTCCAGCATGACTTCATAATCGGGTATATCATCTCCCATGAATAACACCTGTGATGGCTGCAGGTTATTTTTTTTCAGATATTCACGGAATACTGTATGTTTTTTTTCAATACCCAGGAACACATCGGAAATCTGAAGCGCTTTCATACGGAGGGCCATAGATTCCGAATTCGCCCCCGAAATAACTGCCACTTTATATCCTTTCTTTTTTGCGAGTTGAAGTGCATATCCATCTTTCACACTGGAAATCCGGTAAGCCTCACCGTTACTTGTCATGATGACACTGCCATCGGTCAACACCCCATCGTAATCGAAAATAAATGTATTGATATGTTTCAAAAGTTCCTTATAATTTCCCATTTTGCTTTTTGTAATGCATTATATTATTACTTAAAAGGTTGTAGATTTCCAGGTAATCAGGATAATTATCCAACAACATCCGGTGTTCATCGAGTACATTGGAATCTTCCCGCACCGCCGGCCCGGTTTGAAGAGAAAACAGATTGTCATGTTGCGCATTCAAGGCCACCTGTTTTATCAACGGTTTTAATAAATCGAACGGAATATTCTTTTCCCGGAGCAAATCCTCAGCGATGGTATACATAAAATGAGGGAAATTACCGGCAAAAACTGCCGTCATGTGCAGCCACTTCCTTTTCTCGCTGGTGATCAGAAAAACATCATTGGTGAGAAGATAAGCGAGGTCAGTCAGGATATCCTGATCTTGTTTATACTTCGCTTCTATGCAAACAGGAATATGACTAAAACCGATTGATCTCTTCCCCGAAAAAGTCTGTAATGGGTAAAAAACGCCATTCCTTGAAGAAACAGGTGCAAGGATATTCATATCAAGCGACCCTGAGGTGTGAACCACCAGTTTGTCCTTCAACCGTATTTTTGAAGTGAACTCCGGCAGGATTGAATCGGTGACAGCGACGATATAAAGATCAGCCCTGGGCGTGATTTTCTCAATACCGGATATGTAATCCGCCCCGGTTTTTGCAGCCAGTTTTATTCCGTTTTCGGATGTCCTGTTATACACCTGGATAACAGATATGTCCTGTTTTACTAAAGCCAACGCAAGGTGTGATGCAAGATTCCCGGCACCAAAAAACACCACATTCCGGATTTTACGCGTAGGCACGAACGGAAAATTTTACTAAAAGTACAAATATAAGGTATTTCATTTGTACTTTTTATTGATTTTGAGGAGATTCCTCACCGTCGTGGAAGAAAAGCCAGGTTACTTTCAGGCCTGAGCGGTGGGTACGGGCAGGTTGTAGGTCATATCTCCACCCGGATCTTTGATCTCACCATGCATGGCCTCATACTTGGTAACATTTTCCTTCAGCGCTTTATACAACCGCTTTGCATGCTGAGGTGTAAGAATGATACGGGATTTCACTTTGGGTTTAGGAACACCAGGCATCATTTTTAAAAAATCAACAATAAATTCTGTCGGAGAATGGGTGATGATCGCGAGGTTGGAATAAATTCCTTCACCCACTTCCTCGGATATTTCGATGTTGATCTGATTGACCGGATTTTTATTGTCTTGCATAGCTCAAATATTAATCTTCTTCCTTGGAAGCAAGAAGCATTTCATAATCTTCTTTACTGCCCACGATCAGGTTTTCATATTCACGCAAACCCGTTCCGGCAGGGATAAGGTGACCCACAATTACGTTTTCTTTAAGTCCCATGAGTTCATCCTGGCGGGCATTGATGGCAGCCTGAGTGAGTACCTTTGTTGTTTCCTGGAACGAAGCAGCAGAGATCCAGCTCTTGGTTTGCAATGAAGCACGGGTAATTCCCTGAAGAATCTGGAAAGCGGTGGCTGGTTTTGCATCGCGGGCCACAACCAGTTTTTTGTCTTTCCGTTTCAGCATTGATATTTCATCGCGGAGTTTGCGGGCGCTGATTATCTGCCCTGCTTTAAGTGTGGGAGAATCACCGGGATCTTCAACAACTTTTTTCCCGTAGATCCAGTCATTTTCATCCTGGAAATCAATTTTATTGATCAATTCACCTTCAAGGAAACGGGAATCACCGGGGTCTTCCACTTCGACCTTACGCATCATCTGACGTACAATAGTTTCGAAATGTTTGTCGTTGATTTTTACCCCCTGCAGCCTATACACTTCCTGAATTTCGTTCACAATATACTCCTGCACCTTCATAGGGCCTTTGATGGCAAGGATGTCACTTGGTGTAAGGGCACCATCGGAAAGTGCAGTACCGGCCTTGACATAATCGTTTTCCTGGGCAAGTATCTGCTTGGTTGTTGGAACCAGGTAACGTTTTTCTTCACCGGTTTTGGAGGTGATGATGACTTCGCGGTTACCGCGTTTCAGTTTTTTTGCAAATGAAACCACACCATCAATTTCCGAAACTACAGCAGGATCCGAAGGGTTACGGGCCTCAAATAATTCAGTAACCCGCGGAAGACCTCCTGTGATATCACCTGCTTTCCCGATTGCCCGGGGGATTTTCACCAGGATTTCACCGGCTTTGATCTTTACACTATCCTCGATGTTGATATGCGATCCGACAGGAATGTCGTATATTTTAATCACCTCACCTGAAGGTGAAAGAATATTGATCGCCGGATTTTTTGTCTTCTGACGTGACTCGATAACAACTTTTTCATGGTAGCCGGTTTGTTCATCGGATTCAATGCGGAAAGTGACATTCTCGATGATATTTTCGAAGTTAACTTTACCTGTAACTTCTGAAAGGATAACGGCATTATACGGATCCCAATCGCTGATCAGTTGTCCTTTTTTCACTTCATCTTCATTGTGGAAAAACAACCGAGCACCATAAGGAATGTGAGCAGAGGTAAGGGCAATGCGGGTATTTTTATCCACAATACGCATTTCGGCAGAACGGCCAATAACAATATCGTATTTTTCGCCGGTATCCCCACTGTAAGTGACGGATCTCAATTCTTCAATTTCCAGGACTCCATCATATTTAGCCTCAATGCGTGATGCGCTGGCTATATTCACCCCGGCCACACCTCCTACGTGGAAGGTACGAAGGGTAAGTTGGGTTCCAGGTTCTCCGATTGACTGGGCAGCAATCACACCTACTGCTTCTCCTCTTTGTACCATACTGCCTGTTGCAAGATTACGTCCATAACATTTCGCACAAACCCCCTTTTTCGATTCACAGGTCAGCACCGAACGGATTTCTACTCCTTCGAGCGGAGATTCGTCAATGACGTGAGCCAACTCTTCGGTAATTTCATTGCCGGCAGTAACAATCAATTCGCCAGTCTGGGGATGGTGAATATCGTGCAGAGAAACACGGCCCAGAATTCGGTCATATAATGATTCAACTACCTCTTCTGCCTTTTTCAAAGCTGTAATGGTCAGTCCCCTGAGGGTTCCGCAATCTTCTTCCGATATGATGACATCTTGTGAAACGTCAACCAGCCGACGGGTCAGGTAACCGGCATCCGCTGTTTTCAATGCGGTATCGGCCAACCCTTTACGCGCACCGTGTGTCGAGATAAAATATTCCAGAACCGAAAGCCCTTCCTTAAAATTAGAAAGGATTGGGTTTTCAATAATCTCACCTCCGGAAGCGCCTGATTTCTGCGGTTTTGCCATTAAACCACGCATGCCGCTGAGCTGTCGGATCTGCTCTTTCGAACCACGGGCGCCCGAATCAAGCATCATATATACCGGATTGAATCCTTGTTTGTCTTTGGTGAGTTGATTCATCAACGAAACGGTTAGTTGTGAATTGGCATGGGTCCAGATATCGATAATCTGGTTATACCGTTCGTTATTGGTAATAAAACCCATATTGTAGTTGTTCACCACATCGTCAACTTCGGCAGCTGCATCAGAAACCAGTTTTCCTTTAATCGCCGGAACAATAACGTCATCCAGGTTAAAAGATAAACCACCTTTGAAAGCCATCCGGAATCCAAGATCCTTGATATCGTCAAGAAACTTGGCAGTCTTGGCAGTTCCCGTTTTTTTCAGGATCTGCCCGATGATATCGCGTAACGATTTCTTGGTCAGTAATTGATTTATATAACCATATTCTTCCGGTACAACCTGGTTGAAAAGAACACGACCTACCGTTGTTTCGATGATCCTGGTTATCCGTTCTCCATTTTCCATAAAAGTGTGTCTCACTTTAATAATGGCATGAAGATCAACACAATGTTCATTATAAGAAATGATCACTTCCTCGGGGGCATAAAAGGTCATTCCTTCTCCTTTAACAGGATGTTCAGGTTCGTTTTTCCGGGCTTTGGTCATATAATAAAGCCCAAGTACCATATCCTGTGAAGGGACTGTGATGGGGGCTCCATTTGCCGGGTTAAGAATGTTATGGGAGGCTAGCATTAAAAGTTGAGCCTCAAGGATAGCGGCATTTCCAAGTGGCACATGAACGGCCATCTGGTCGCCGTCGAAGTCGGCATTGAATGCGGTACATACCAGCGGGTGAAGTTGAATCGCTTTTCCTTCGATCAGTTTTGGCTGGAATGCCTGAATACCCAAACGGTGAAGCGTAGGTGCACGGTTGAGCATCACCGGGTGACCTCTGAGAATATTTTCCAGGATATCCCAGACAACCGGGTCTTTCCGGTCAACAATTTTCTTTGCCGATTTCACGGTCTTGACGATCCCGCGTTCAAGCATTTTGCGGATAATGAATGGCTTGAAAAGCTCGGAAGCCATATCTTTCGGCAATCCGCATTCGTTCAGTTTAAGTTCGGGACCAACCACAATAACAGAACGACCGGAATAATCAACACGTTTACCAAGTAAATTCTGGCGGAAGCGGCCCTGCTTTCCTTTCAAACTGTCGGAAAGTGATTTCAGAGCGCGGTTTGATTCGGTTTTTACGGCGCTGGCTTTACGGGAATTGTCGAACAGCGAATCGACCGCTTCCTGCAACATCCTCTTTTCATTGCGAAGAATAACGTCCGGGGCCTTGATCTCGATCAGTCTTTTCAACCGGTTATTACGGATGATAACGCGACGGTACAGATCGTTGAGATCGGAAGTGGCAAAACGGCCTCCATCCAGTGGCACTAGAGGTCTCAGTTCGGGAGGAATAACAGGAACTACTTTGACGATCATCCATTCGGGACGGTTTTCAAGGCGTTTCTGGGCGTCGCGGAACGATTCAAAAACCTGAAGACGCTTCAGCGCTTCAGCTTTACGTTGCTGTGATGTTTCCGTGTTTGCCTTGTATCGTAAATCGTAAGATTCCTTATCCAGATCGAGGCGGGATAAAAGTTCAGCAAGTGATTCGGCCCCCATCTTGGCTATAAATTTATTTGGATCCGAATCATCAAGATATTGATTTTCCTGCGGAAGTTTATCCATGATATCAAAATACTCTTCTTCCGAAAGGAAATCAAGGTAGTTAATACCATCGGCTTGTTTAATACCGGGATTGATCACTACATATTTTTCATAATAGATGATCGACTCCAGTTTCTTTGTCGGTAATCCAAGCAATGAGCCTATTTTATTGGGAAGCGAACGGAAAAACCAGATATGGGCTACAGGTACCACCAATTGGATATGTCCCACCCTTTCTCTACGGACTTTTTTTTCTGTTACCTCTACGCCACAACGGTCGCAAACGATCCCTTTGTAACGGATACGTTTGTATTTACCACAATGACACTCCCAATCCTTAACCGGACCAAAGATACGTTCGCAGAACAGCCCGTCACGTTCAGGCTTGTAAGTCCTGTAATTAATCGTTTCCGGCTTTAAAACTTCACCACTTGACATCTCGAGGATTTTCTCCGGTGAAGCAAGGCTTATGGTGATCCTTGAAAAGCTGCTGTTTATCTGACCGTCTTTTCTGTAAGCCATATTGATTTATTTGTCGGTTGAAAAACGAAAAAAAGAAATTTCACATTGATAAACGAAGGCGTATTCCGCCCGGAGTTTAATCAAATGTAAGGCTCAATCCCAGTCCACGCAATTCGTGGATAAGGACATTGAATGATTCCGGAATTCCTGGAACCGGCATATTTTCTCCTTTGACGATTGTTTCATAAGCTTTGGCACGGCCAATGACGTCGTCGGATTTTACCGTCTGGATTTCAAGAAGAATATTGGCTGCTCCGAAGGCTTCGAGCGCCCATACTTCCATTTCACCAAACCGCTGACCACCGAATTGTGCTTTACCACCTAATGGTTGTTGAGTGATAAGTGAATATGGACCTATGGAACGAGCATGCATCTTATCGTCGACCATGTGATGCAGTTTCATCATATAAATGAACCCTACAGTAGTTGGTTGGTCGAAACGTTCTCCCGACAATCCGTCGTGCAGATATACCTTCCCATTTCTGGGCAACCCTGCCTTTGCCAGGTAGTCATTGATCTGATCTATTGAAGCGCCATCAAATATGGGAGTTGTAAAACGAAGACCAAGCTTATTTCCGGCCCAGCCCAGGATGGTTTCATAGATTTGACCAAGGTTCATACGGGAGGGTACGCCAAGTGGATTCAGAACAACATCAACTGGTGTACCGTCGGCAAGGAAGGGCATATCTTCTTCACGCTGGATACGCGCAACGATACCTTTGTTTCCATGACGGCCGGCCATTTTATCGCCTACTTTCAGCTTACGCTTCTTGGCAATGTAAACCTTGGCCATTTGAACTATCCCGGCAGGGAGGTCATCGCCGACAACCGCAACAAATTTCTTGCGGTTATGGACACCCATGATTTCTTTAAACTTAATGATATAATTGTTTATCAGGATTTTAACAAGGTCATTCTTTTCCTTATCTGTAGTCCATTTATTCGGATTAACATTGAGGAAATCGATTTCGCTCAGATTTTTTGGTGTAAACTTAGCGCCCTTGGCGATTACTTCCTGTTTAAAGTTATTGTAAACGCCCTGTGAAACTTTACCATTGACTAAAACCCCAAGTTTGTCAATGAGTCTGGTTTTGACCTTTGCAACATCTTTCTGATATTCGTCATCGAGTTTCTTCAGGTCATCCTTTTCTTTTGTCTTCGCTTTCCTGTCCTTGATGATCCTTGAGAACAATTTCTTTTCGATAACGACGCCTTTCATGGAAGGGGGCGCTTTGAGAGATGCATCCTTAACGTCACCGGCCTTATCGCCGAAAATTGCCCGCAGCAATTTTTCTTCCGGTGTCGGATCGCTCTCACCTTTCGGTGTAATTTTACCGATAAGAATATCGCCTTCATTAACCTCGGCACCGATCCGTATTAGTCCGTTTTCATCCAGGTCTTTGGTTGCTTCAGCGCTGACATTCGGGATATCATTGGTAAGTTCCTCTACCCCGCGTTTGGTATCGCGAACTTCAAGGGTAAATTCTTCAATATGAATGGAGGTAAAAATGTCCTCTTTAACCACCTTTTCTGAAATGACGATAGCATCTTCAAAGTTGTACCCTTTCCAGGGCATGAATGCGACCATCAAATTCCGGCCCAACGCCAGAGATCCCTCTTTGGTGGCATAACCCTCGCAAAGGACTTGTCCCTGCGTAACTTTATCTC
>JALNZC010000091.1 GCA_023229525.1 Bacteroidales bacterium | reverse complement strand
CCAAAAGGCGGAAATCCTCCGCCTTTTGTGAGGGCCCTTCCATATAAGCGACCGGGTTTTCCCACGAGGGTTGAAAAGGATTCGGATCAAACCAGCCGCTTCCGTCATTTTTGTAAACATTTAGAAAAGGAGGAGTGTTTAGGGCGCTCATGATGACTCCACCTCTACCTGAACTGGCATTGTCGGGAGTATCCTTGGTTTTAGTATAGAGTACATTGATGTTGGTACCGATTTTTAACCAGGGTCTCAGTTCGTTATCAAGATTTATCCTGAATGAATACCTGTCGAATCGCGCAGGCGCCACAATCCCTGTATTACTGTTAACACCGATTGAAGTAAAGTATTGTGTTTTTTCAGATCCTCCGGAGGCCGAAAGCTGGTAGGACTGGTCATATCCTGTTCCGAATACCTTGTCGCTCCAATTCGTATAACCTGTCCATGTGGGGTCGAGAGATCCCGGCATAATTTCATTGATGAGTTTACGGTATTGTTTGGTATTCAGTACTTCAATTGGTTTTCTAAGCCATGAAAAGCCAAAATAAGAATTGAACTTAATCACAGGGGTATTTTCTTTTCCACGGAATGTCGTGATGGTCACAACACCATTTGCAGCCCGTGCTCCGTAAATGGCCGATGAGGATGCATCTTTTAATACGCTCATCGATGCAATATCTGATGGGTTTAATCCACGGATATCGGTCGTAGGAACACCGTCAACCACGTAAAGAGGTTCATTACCTGCAAGGACAGAGGTGGTCCCTCGGATGAACACGGCAATATCGCTCCCTGGTTTACCGGATGGTTGGATAACCTGAACCCCGGCCGCTTTCCCTTGCAATGCCTGCGAAGCGGTAATGATCGGTCTTTCCGTTATCTCTTTTTCGCTCACAACCGATACGGCAGTAGTCAGGTCCTTTTTCATCTGGGTCCCATAACCGATCACCACAACTTCGTTGAGTAAATTCACAGTTTCCCGCAATACAACATTAATCATTGTTTGATCTTCAACTTTAATTTCCTGGGTAATATAACCCACGAAACTAAACCTTATTACAGCTCCCTTTTCTGCTGTAACCTGGTATGACCCATTGATATCGGTTACAGTCCCTTTTGTGGTGCCCAAAATCTGAACAGTCACGCCAGGCAATGTGTTGCCGTCGCCATCTGTGACTTTACCGGTTATCGTTCTGGTCTGTGAAAACAAGGACAAAGAAAAAACCGTCAGGAAAAAAAGTGTAAAAAATTTCCTCATAATGTAGTTTTTTAGAATGATTTATTTAATAATTAGTTTATTGATTTTGAAAGACCCACTTGTCTCAACCGATACAAAATAACATCCTTTTGCGAGGGACGAAATATCAACTTCATCAGATTCCCTTTCTGTTTGAAATGTAAAAATATACTTACCCGTCATATCGAAAATGGTTCCAGTCAAAGTATTTCCGGTAGGAGAATGTATCCGGATTTTATTATCAGCCGGGTTGGGAGAAATAAATGGTTTGTCCCGTTTTCCCTGAACATTGAAATTTTGGGGATCACCAATGGATGCTGGATAAAAACTCTTGTAAACCCTTACATATTCGATTTCCATTCTTGCCCAGGTCAATGCGGGGTCTATTCCGTTTTTAAGACTATTTGTCTCAAACTGCGGATCACTGCCGAAATTACCTCCCATGGCGATATTCATGATCAGAAAGAAAGGTTTATCAAAAGGCCATGTTGAATTGTTTTTTACTAACGGTTCATAGGTATAAAATAAGAATCCGTCGATGCGGAATTCTATTTTGTCAGGCGCCCAGATTGCTTCATAGGTATGGAATCCGGTACTGCAGCCATTCACGAACCAGGTGTTGGTATTTACAGTATTTCCGTAACTGGAAGGGGTATGTATCGAACTATGGATCACCCCGGGATTTTTCCCGACATGTTCCATCATATCAATTTCACCGCAGGCAGGCCATCCCACCGATTGAATATTTTCTCCAAGCATCCATAAGGCAGGCCAGGTACCGCTTCCGATTGGAAGTTTGGCGCTAAAAACCACCCTGCCATATGTGAAGTCGAATTTGTTCCTGGTGAGGATTCTCGCAGATGTCCAGGTATTTCCTGATTTTAACGCCTCAATGATCATCAGGCCATTTTCTTGTCTTGAGTTTTGTGTAAGGTTTGTGTAGTTTTGGATTTCATTGTTTCCCCAGCCGTTATTGCCCAGATCGTATGACCATTTGGCCGGATCAGGTGGACCGGAACCATTGAATTCGTCACTCCAGAATAAACTGTCCTGCTGGGTATAACCGGTCAAAGTATAAAAGAGAAACAATACGAAAATCAATTTTCTCATCCTTAGAGATTAAAAGGTAAACCAACCCGGTGCAGGAAGCCACCCTACTGCTCCTGGTTGGTTCAGAAATCTATCAATTTAATTATCCTATCACCGTACCAATATAGCAGACCAAGCTTTTGATCCGTCATGTGTTGCTGAATAATCAACGGTAATAAATAAATACTCTTTTGTCGCACTTTTTGCGTAGCCCATCACATAATATTTATTTGTGGTGTTGCCACCATTTGGCGGGTCGCTCTTATTGGCATTTTCACCTCCATAGTATCCTTTGTAAAAACCGATAAAGGCTGCATGCGATCCGATATTGGTCAGATCAATGACAGCGTTGGTGGTCGCTGTGGCAGGCGTAAAAGAATAAGCATGTGTGGCTGTTCCGAAAGCAGCGCCATTGCCGCTTGCTGCAAGTTGAGCATCCGAAATACAACCATTCGGGCTTCCCATGTACCCGTCATTGCGTGCATCGCCATTTGTATTGTAATTATATACACCTCCGGCGCTGAATGTAAATTCATCGTTGGTGATGCATGACCAGTCGTCCGCGCCGGTAGTACTTCCATTAAGGTTCGCCACGGATACGCTGAAATAGTCAAATTTACCAAGACCGGAACCACAAAAAATTGAATTGGTATCCACACGTACCTTCCAGGCAGGGCCCTGAAGGAGTGCTTCCGTCAATGGTACCGCCGAGATGAATACTTCCTGTTTTGTTGAAGTAGAGCCATTTGTATTGGTAGCGATCAGTTTTACTTTGTATACACCTCCATCGGTATATGCATGAGTAGGATCTTTTAACGTAGAGGTTCCACCGTCGCCGAATTCCCATAAATAGGTTTGCGCAAGGGTTGACGTATTGGTACAGGTAATGTTCAAACCATTAACAGCCACTGTGAACCCCGGTTTAGGCGTTGGACTCGGAATGGGCGGTTCATCGGCCGGGTTGCTATAATGTACCAGTACGATCTTCCAGTATGCATCAGGAGAGGGACTTACAAAACTATATTTCCAGTTGACATTGAGTACCAAGGTGTCAACAACTCCGCCGGAAAGTTTAAGAATTTGGTACTTCACGGATGTCTGGGGTACTTTTACCTCCACTTCGGTCGCAATTTTCGGATTCCCGATATAAGCGCCAAGTCCGTCTACTTCCAATGTTGGAGATGAACCTCCTGTAAGGATAAATGTATGTGTACCATCACCCCATGCAGACAGATCTATACCACCGGGTCCCACCAAGTACTCAGGCGTGGAAGGGGCACATACGTTTGCAGGATAAAACACTCCTGTTTCGGCCCAGAAGTCACCTTTGGAAGCATAAGTAAAAGTTTTATTTTTATAAAAAGTCCATTCATCGTTCATTAAACAGGGACGCAAGGCCAGTTCATCGTTATTCAAGCCCATGGCCCACCAGATGACGCTATGGTCAATCGGGCCCACTTCAAGCGGGTAACGTCCGGTGGTGGTAACACGGATCAGTTTCCAGGTTTTGGAACTCGAACCCGTCAGTATTTTCATTTCAGCAATGTTGTTTGCAATGGTAAATTGTGCGGAATATACATCGATTGAACTTCCATCAAGTGAGCGCGCAGTCAAAACCACGGTATAATCACCTGTATTCGAATAAACATGAATGGGATTGATTTCACTCGACACCGCCGAGCTGTCTCCAAAATTCCAGGACAGCGACGAATAGCTCTGTGAATAGCTTGCAAACGTCACTTTTTTAAATTCAACTGTGTCAATTTTATAAGTGAAACTGGCAATGACCCCGGTGTCAGTTTGTTTCTTTTTACACGAAACAACAAAAGTAAAAAGCATGAGGCAGCATATGGCCCAAAAGAACGTGTTCATGTATTTCATTGCAGGTTGATTTAATGAATGATTAATATTTATTTTGGATTACTAAATGTTATTGTTTGATTTTCAGGATATTTTATTTCCTTGAACCCAAATTTTAATGCGTTATAAATATAATATAAAAATCCGGAAACCAAGACTTAATTAAAAATTGGTTAAATTTTCAATAAATAGAATGTCCGGGGCTTTTTACTTTCATCATTCAGCCCCGATTTATCTACTTATTCAGATGTAATCTTTTATTTTGTTTTATCCGGAAAAGGTGGTATTCCGGGCAACTCTTTCGGCCAGTTTTTCAACTCTTCTTTCATCACATCAATGGCTTTGTTCAATTGCTGATCTTCACCGGCATATTCCCGGGCCGGATCATTGTCGACCTCGATATCTGGATCCACACCATGTCCTTCGATGATCCAT
>JALNZC010000090.1 GCA_023229525.1 Bacteroidales bacterium | reverse complement strand
CAACAAAGAAAAAGAACCAAAAAGAAATCAACAACAACAAAATATATTTATAAAATATGTTACAAACCTAAAGGCAAGCCCTGAACCCGAATTCCGCCCCAAGGGGCGGGGAATTAAACCTGAATACCTCATCCCCCGGCCTTCTCCTTAAGGAGAAGGGGTGCAGGGGTTGAGGTGATTAAAATAGTTTTCATTATTTGGGAATACTTCAGAGAAAACAAGAATATCAAGAATAAGAAATTGACCGAACAGCATTTTGAGAGAATACAGAAAAGAAATATGGGGCTGCTTAAATATCTTGAAGGAGAATCTGAACCAAAGGAAATACTTAATATCACATCCACTGATCTAGATCATCTGAAATCAAAAGCATTTTTGACCGGAATATTTTACCGATTTGACACACAATCCGACCTCGTGAAAATAGATATAGCAACAAAAGGGACTGTCCTGATCGGAATGAAAAGTGTCATTGAATGTTTTGAGGAAATTGGAAACTAAAAACGGATACTCCAAAACATCATCAACCATAAATTAACCTCCTGTTTGGCTGTGAAAATCTATATTGTTGGAATTAGTTGTGTTGGAAAGACTGCGATTGGTAAATTATTGGCTGATTATCTGGAGTTTTCATTTTATGATTTAGATACCGAAGTTGAAGAATATTATCAAAAACCCATTGAAATATTGCAAAACGTGTGTTTGAAAATGAATGGGTACAGACAAAAAGCAAGTGTTGTTCTTGATGAGTTGTTAAAGACACCTGAGAATGCAGTAATTTCAGGAGCACCTTCCGGATTACGAGATGCCTATCTTCAGGTATATAAGAAACACAAAAAGGTAATTGATATAAAGTTAGTTAATATTATTGACACTCCAGAGAATATCCTGAATAGATTGACCTTCTATGATGTGGATTCCAAATTGTTGGACATTGAATTAGATGAAAATGAAAAGAAGAAATATCTTAAAAAAATCATTGGGGATTGGAATTATTTTAAAAAAATCGCTAAGTCGTGCCGATTTACAAATAAATATTGAGAATATTTCATTAACCCAAATCCCCGGATTGATTGTTAAAGAATTGAATAAAATTGATGCCAGCAGCCAAAACTGGAGATAAACCACCTTTAAAACGAAAACCAATGAAAATCGGAGATAGTGTAAAAGTCAAAGACGGTATAAAAGATCCGGATTCAGAAGATATTGAAATAAGTGGTTGGCAAGGACGCGTTGTCGAAATAGACAAGGAACCGGATCACGATGGCAATATTTTTGTTACCATAGAATGGGATTCTTTGACCTTAGAACAAATACCCGCCAAATTTTTCCAACAATCCTTAATTGACGGCCTTGATTGGAAGACCATGGATTTATATGAATCAGAGTTGAATAAAACTTCGCCAAGAGATAAAAAGGACGATGTTAATATGACACAAGATTTGCTGCCCGAAAAATATTACTGGTTTTCAATTGGAGAAGAGGGTGGAAGAATCTCAAATGTTTTGGCGGGATTGAATCCGAAAGATGAAATGAAGTGTTTTCAAGCATGGGATAAATATCTGGAGCAGGAATTATCATTTCCTATTCAGGCAATTGTATCAGAATCAGCAGACAATTGGATAATAAAACGTGGAGATGTAAGGTTCAAATAACATCGTTATCAGAGATTGTCGATATCTATGGCATAATTGCAGCCATCAAACTCAACGGAAAATCATTTGAGTATCCTCTTTGTGATTTGGAAACCATGGGTAAAAAAACCAAAGACCATCAATTAATTCAAGATTATTGTGTTTGGTTTTCAAATAGATAATAATGAGAGTATGATAACATCCTAAAACGTGTCGTCAGCCTTATCTTACTGGCAGTATTTGTATCAGCGGATAGGCATTCAATCAGTTTTATAGAGGGTTCGTATTAAACTCCCATTTTCTTTTCTGAGTTCTGTATTGCCTTTGTTGGTGGTTATGACAATTTCACTACCATACCACTTGGCACCGATAGCATCACCGTTCCCAATGGTTCTGACTTTTTCAAATCATGAGACAGCCGGTATATTTCTATTGGTTATCTCCCCGGACTATGCTATTTTTACATTTCCATAACAGAAACTGGAAATGAAACTATCAGATCCGTTTAAAATATTACCGCCTAACGAAAGATGGGCACCGACACAAAACCAAATGGACGCTTTTCAAAATGTATATGAAAAGCTTTTGCCACCATTGGTTTATAAAATCAGGTTGGCAGTTGCTGTGGGATGCTGGTAAATATCAGAAGGAGAAAGACCTTTTCATTTTCGGAATGTTAACTTCACTGAGATTCTCGGATCTTGTCTCAGTAAGGGAACACCATATTACAAATGATAACATCGACAAGAAATCGGAGAAGACCGACATCCAACAGATCATCCCATTAACCAAATTATCCCGGGAGATTTTGGAAAGATACAATTACAACCTGATCGTAGTTATTAATACGGGAAAGTTTCTTTGCCAGATCATAGTTTCTTTTGAACCATCCAACATCTTCATCATCCAACCAAGTTATTGATGATGCAAAAAATTTCTTTGATCTGTTATAATAATGGAATGATATCATTTTGGTTTTAAGACAGAGTTTTAAAAATTCAATTGTCGGGGCAAGCGATGGATTTAAATGAATTTTTAAGATTTTTTCATTATCAAACCCCAAATGTATTTCTATGGCGAATGCTTTCTTATCAATACTGAGCATCCGGAACCTGAGGTAAGGTTCAGGATTGTTCGGTGGATTTATGTTGAAGAACTTCAGGTCGGAAGGTGGACAAATTAAAACTATGCCACCATTAGGATCATTATTATATAACACCGAACATGGAATGGCATGTTGTAAAGGGAATTTGGGAAGGTTATCCATGAGATCATATGGATAACAAAATCCATTATTAAAATTTGGCTTTCCCATTATCTACCGGTTTGAAGTATGAATTTATCAAAAGTAAAGAATTCTTTGTTTTATCTTTACACTGTAAACGCTAAATTATCACAGAACATGGCGGAATATGGTGAATGGATCCGTAAAGGAGCAACACTCAGTGATGTAACAGCAAAAAAGGAATATGGGGTGTCCCGCAATTTTATTATTGAGGGCATTGAAGCCGGTAAATTGGAATATAGGGAAGGGTCAGTTTGGGGAAATCCATATATCAGGGTATTGAGACAACAACTTGAAGAATATATTTCAGATCGTTTGGGGAAGAAATACCTTGAAAAAGTAAAGAACCAAGTTGAATTTAAAATGGTTAAAAAGGAGATTTCAGAACTTAAGAAAAAACTTATGGTCTTAGAGGTCAGGAAAACACAACTTGAAGGATTTCTTAGTAAATGCTCTTCAGACAAACAATCCCCGAAATAGCTGTCCTGTTTTTCTGAATGGTACGATTATCTTGATCAAGTAATTCCATTCTTCCAAGGCCCTGACCAAGTTCGTCAAGCGCTGCCAAAACCTGAATTTGATGTTGTGTTTTCATGATGTTGATTTTTAAATTGGTTCTGATTAATCAGAATTTTCTGAAAGAGGTAACACAACAATGGACGTTTTGACACTATCTGCGTTTATTTGCATTCTGTATAATGGTTGTTCAATGGTTGTTCAATGGTTGTTCAATGGTTGTATAAGGGTTGTTCAGTTGATGTATAATGCGTGTATAAGGGCTGTTCAATCGGAGTATAATAAGGTGACACTAATTTGTACCTTTACATTATGGAGGCATTCCTTTGAAAGAATACAGTAGAATCCTTGAAAATTTAGAAGGACTTAACGATATCCGGTTGTTCGATGAAGTGAAGGCAGGGAATGAAAAAAGCCTGCCTCTTGAGGAATATCGGCAGTATCTTTTAGGTGTTTTGACAATCCTAATTTGATATGCTTCTTATTTACAATAAGGGTGCTACCAAAAAATTTCCGAACATCCGTTTGTCAATTCCTCTCACTGAATTATTTTTATAATATCGTTAGAAATTAAGCACTTAGATTGTCCGAATTTATCCCGTTCGCAGTATAGTGGGGCCTCTGAGTACATACCTGAAATCGTATAGCAGGGATCGGAGCCAGGTAAAGCTAAGAATGTCCTCAGAGGAACTCCACCAGTAACCGTAGTAGCCAACGTAAAGGAACGTACCAAGGTAGTAACGGGTGCCTGCCGGAACGACTGAAAACCCACTCTCATTAGTTGCATCGAATTTGGGGAATACCATAAACCGGGGCCTGCCTGGCACTATTTATAAGAAATACCCGATTTCAGTTGAATTGTCAGGGAATTGTCTCTGGGTATTTTATCAGTCCACAGGAAATCACAGTAATAAGGAAGCCAGAGAGAAGCTTTGTATCGTCTTGCGGTTTGCCCAATAAATGCTGTATCCTCAAGGGCTTTATCTTCATCACCGTATCCATGGACCAATAATGCTGTCCCCATACAATGGCTGATATGCCAGGCAGTATCATTATAAGTGATTTGCTTACCATTCATGAGCGTTGTCGTAAACAGGGTATCTGCAGCTATGCGGGTTAAATTTTCAGCATATTGTGGAAACGTTTGACCAGGGGGAATGCCTGAATAATTTACATTCGTGATGTGCTTCGTTGTAATGATCAAGGCGGAATCCTTTATGTAC
>JALNZC010000089.1 GCA_023229525.1 Bacteroidales bacterium | reverse complement strand
TTAAAAAAATCCTTGACCTTCAATACCTTTAAAAAATTCTTCTGTATCTTCATTTTTCTGGCCGTGGCCGGAAACAGTTTCCTCAGCAACATGAGGCTTCACTGTTGTTGAAGATGCAATTGTTCACTCAACCGTCGAAAATAAGCAGCTTTTTGTTCTTCTCCCTTCTGAATATAAAGAGCACGCAATTGCATACAACGACTGGAATCCGGCCATATCGCAATGGCTTTTTCAAGGTAACGGATGGCTTTTGTGGTATCCGTTTGTGCCAGATAAAAGTTACCCAGGTCGATATTTGCTTTGACCGATCGATCGAGAAATTTTATATCTCCGGCATATAAATTATTAAGACTTCGCCATTCATTATTGCGTGCAAGGGTCAGCGTTGCATAGGGGATGATTACAAGAATGACACTGGCCAGGATTTTTAACCTTACATCTATTTCAATGGTAAGACTTTTTGGGTCCGTTTTAAAAATAAGGAAAACAACCCCGATAAAAGCCATACAAAATCCCAGTGAAGCATTGAATACAAAACGTTCACCAACAATTCCCGCGACAGGGAACAACACGTTTGAATAAAAAAGAATGGCCAGGATATACCACAAGATGGCAAAAGAAAGAAAACTTTTTTTACGGAATTTCCAGAAAGCAACTGTAAAAAGAATTAAATATAACAAAACAGACAGGACTACACGCATATTTGCCAGGTTGGTAACGGGGATCATATCGTACCCGTAGTAATACAACAATGGGATCGGATAAAAAAGTATCCTGAGATAGAACAACAAGGTTACCCAGCTTGTTCCGATCCTTATCCAGAAGTTTTTCTCTATAAAAAGTGGATTTTCGATAAAGTCATGGAACCCCGGTAATGGATGGAAGACGACCAGTATAAGTATATGGGCAGTAAGACCGGCTAACAGGATTCCCAGGATCATCAGAAGATTTTTTCTGATTGGTATCCCAGTAAAAAAATAAAGGACAAGCGCATATAATGCAAGGAATGGAAGAATGGATGATTTACATAAATATCCGGTGATAAAAATCAGAGCGGCATAGAGGAGGAAACGGATCTTTCTTCTTTCAGCATAATGAAGAAAAAACCATAGTCCCCCGATTCCACAGAAAAAGGCCAGCATTTCATCCCGGTAATTGAGGTTTGCCACAACCTCCGTATGCACTGGGTGAGCCGTGAAAACCACCGTGATCAGAAATGGGAATAAAATATTATAATTTTTGAGCATCCGTTTCAGGGTGAAAAAAAGGAGCATCGACAGGAGGGCATAAATTATTACATTGACAACATGACTATATATGGTTTTTTCTCCCCAAAGAAAATGTTCGATTGCAAATGTCATATTTACAATAGGTTGGGTCCCTGATATTCCGGGTATAAGGAGATTGTCAGTTACAGGATGCCCGACGATGGTATTTCCATAGAGGAGCCAGGCGAATGCAAAAAAGAAAAGTCCTAAATAATGGTTTGCTCTCCCCGATTTCGGCGGGGCGATTTCCCCTTTTTTAGGAAGTTTTTTCTTTTTGGGAGAAGTTCGCTTCCTATGTTGAAGAGGGCGCGTATGGCCTTTTACTCGTTTCATCAGGAAAAACAAAGTTGGAGTAAAGATAGTAAGTTTCAGGAAATCTTGTCGCTGATAACCTGGGTAAGTACGATAAATTCGTTTACCGTAAGACGTTCGGCACGCAAATCCAGTAGTCCCGCTATGGTTTTCATCTCCGGAAGAGAAAGACCACCTATAAGTGAACGGAGCGCATTTCGGAGGGTCTTTCTCCGCTGATTAAAGGCAGTCTTAACAACCCTGGAAAAAAGCGCCTCATCACATCCAAGTTTTAATACGTTGTTGCGACGCAACCGGATGACTGCCGATTTTACGCGGGGTGGCGGGTAAAAAACCGTTTCATTTACCGTGAAGAGGTAATCTATCTCAAAAAATGCTTGTAACAAAACACTTAGGATACCATAGGTTTTATTTCCGGGGGGTGCACAAACACGCTCCGCCACTTCTTTCTGAAACATGCCAATGACTTCCTTAACCCTGTGGCGGTGTTCGAGGACTTTGAACAATATTTGAGAGGAAATATTGTAGGGGAAATTACCGATCAGCGAAAAAGATGCAGGATGAACGGTCGCTTCGCTCCCGATGCGGGATGCAGGATCCAAGATGTAAGATTCAGGATGCTGAATGCTGGATACTGGATGCTGGATGATAGTTGGCGGATGTTGGTTATTGTATCCTGTATCCTGTATCCAAGGTGGGAATTCTGAAAGGTCGAACTTTAAAAAATCAGCAGTGATCAGACGATTGGATATCTGAGGAAAGGTCGCATTCAGCCATGAGATGGCTTCCTGGTCTACTTCCATAAACCAGGGATCAAACCTAGGGTCGTGAAGCAGATACTTCGAAAGTACACCCATACCTGGCCCGATTTCCAAGACGACAGGGAGTTCGGGATTCAAATAACCTACGATTTTCCGGGCGATGTTCTCATCGCGTAAAAAATGTTGTCCGAGATGTTTTTTAGGCCGTATCATAAAAGACCAAAGGCGGATTATGGGTTACGGATGCTGGATACGGGATACAGGATACAGGATACAAGATGCTGGATACTGGATACTGGATAAAAGATAATAGAAAAATCGTAATTCTGAAATCGGAAATTGACCATTGACAGGGTTTCTTCATCGGATATTATCTCCACGTAAAATCCGGAATCGTTTCCGGGCATCCGGAACGAAAATACTGCCAGGATACTTTTCCATCAATTCCTGATAAAGATTCATTGCTTTTTCCTTATTATCCAACTTTTTCTCGTTCAATGCTGCACTTTGCATGAGTGCTTCATCGGCAAGTATACCTTCGGGGTATTTCCGGGCCAGTTGTTCATACAAACTGTCGGATCCCACATAATTTCCCTGTTTACGCAAAATCTCGGCTTTTTTATACATTACCTGTTGAAGGATGGGGTGATCAGAGAAAAGGAGTGGAATTGAATCCAGAGTTTTCAAAGCCAGCGTCTCCTCATTGCGGTAATCCAGCAGATCGGCTCTGGAATATAACCCAAGGGCAACCGTGTTACTGTCGGGGTCAAGGTTTTCGCTAATCAGCAACGACAGTGCAATGGCATCATTCGCAATGAATTTGGATGTTGCCGCTTTTAAAATGTCGGCCTGGGCAAGAGCCCACTTGAATTCGCCGATATAAAAGGAGAGTTTGGTGTTTTTAAATTTGGCCTCCTGCCCTATCACATCATTCCTGAACTCTTTGTAAACCTGCTGATATAACAATGTGGCCTCCCATACATCATCAGTAAATAAGAGAATATCGGCCAGTTCAAGTTTACATTCCGCCCGTTGCATTGGGGTGATACCCGGTATTTCAATGGCATGTTCAAGTAATTCAGTGGATTCCGGTGAATTGCCGAGGTAAAAAGCATCAAGATGGGCAAGGTTTCTGATCAGGGAGATATTCTGTGGATCTCCGTTTGCTTTTTGAATTTCTTCTTTCATTTCCTTTTCCAGGTCAACCAGAAGCTTATGGGAAGGAGCAGGTGTCGACAGGGCCACCAAATAGCGTGTATTGATCGATTCCCTGCGGCTCAGATCAAAAAAGGGAAAGGAAGCCCCTTTCGAGATCAAATATTGATAACATTCAAGTGCTACCTTATAATCTTCATTGGAAACGGCCAGGTTGGCCAGTTGCACCAGTCTATCTCCATTCTCCTTTAGCCTGCGGTCGAGCGCTTTGGCCTGAACGAGGGCCAACTCAAAATCTTTTTGTTGCACAGAATACCACCAGAGCAGCTCTGGATATTGGGTTTTATCGGGATTCTGCTGCGCCCGTGATAAAAGTATTTTCCGTAAACGTTCATTCTTTTCGTTATTTATATCGTTTGCAAGAAGCATCTGCAATTTGTCCTCCACTGCATTCATGTATGATTTATTGGCCTCCAGCAAGTCCAGGTATTCTTCCATGACATTTGAAAAATCTCCCATCCGTTCATAAATACCTGCCATTTCAACACCAAAGGGATAGGTGTTGTTCATGAGTTCCCGGCCTCGTTGATAGGTTTTGATGGCATATTCAAATTCACCCCTTATAATAAAAGCATTTGCGAGTTCGATGATTTGTTGCTGATTGGGAATAAGTCGTTTGAGCGCTTCTTCGTATGTTTTTTTTGATTTATCCGGGTTCCCCTCCCTGTATTTGAGGTAGCCCATGTCTACCGTGTATTTAAGCGCATTTGGTTCTGCTTTTTGCATCTTTTTGATCAACCGTTCTGCTTTGTCGTATTCTTTGACCTCTATCCAACAGAAAAGTAAATACTGATAGTAATAGGAGCCCGCTTTTTGTTGGAAAAGACGTTCATAAATTTCAGCCGCTTTATCATATTCCCGGTTCTGGTAAAACTGAATGGCCAGTTGTTCATCGTTTCCTGCCTGAGGCGCATTCTGCTGAAAAGGAAGCTGCGGTGGTTTGTCAGGACGGCGATCCTGGGAGAAGCAGTGGAGGATTGAAAATTGAAAAATGAAAATCAAAAACAGAAGGAAAGCCCAGTGTTTTTGGATGCGGGATGCAGGATGCAGGATACGGGATGCAGGATGCAGGATGCGGGATGCTGGATGCTGGATGCGAGATGCTGGATGCGGGATGCG
>JALNZC010000048.1 GCA_023229525.1 Bacteroidales bacterium | reverse complement strand
TCAATTCCGGTAACGGCGCAGTTTGGCTCCATGGTAGCCTCCGATGGATTTATGATAGTAAGAGGTACCTGCATCGTTGAAGGGATCTGTTGTAAGGTTAAGTACCCTGAAGTCCGGGGTTGGATCCTGCATAATCTGGTTGTCGGCAGTGGTCGGCTCAAATGGATTTTCAACCTTCGATTTTGATGTGAAACTGTCATTGTTCAGGTAGCGTTTGTTCACCGAAAACATATCAATGAGGATCAGTATGATCAGGATCAGGTACACATATTCTTTTTTGAGCTTATCGAACAGTAATGCCCAAAGTGCAAGGGCTGAAAGGGTGATAAAGATGAAAGCGCGGAGCGCATCGAACCTCAGCAAACTTTTCCTGTCGTCGCGTACGGCCTGCATGAACCAATCGGGCAGTTGCTGCGCCATAGCTTTATCTTTGGGACCTGTGAAATCGAGGAACATCCCGGGGAACAAAACAAATAACAGGCTGATCCCGCCTGCGATAGCAAAAGCAATTTGCAGCCCCCTGAATATTTTTTTTCTATCGTCCCGCTGATCCAACAATGATTTGACTGCAAGAATACCCAGTAGGGGCATGGCAAATTCGGCGATGACCAGGGTCATCGATACTGCCCTGAATTTGTTATATCCGGGGAGCCAGGTCAGGAAAAATTCGGTTACCCCCATAAAGTTATGTCCCCAGGACAGAACGATGGAAAGCACGGTAGCCGCGAGTAACCACCATTTGATGGGACCTTTGACGATGATGAGACCAAGGAGAAAGAGGAAACAGATGATCGCGCCGACATAGACAGGACCGGAAGTAAACGGTTGATCGCCCCAGTAATAGAGATAGGGAACCGGCTGGCTGGTATACTGGCGGATGGTTCCCGGATCTACCCCTTTTTCTGTCATGGCCTTGACAACTTCCGACTTTTCGCTTACACGGGTACCTGAAGCGCCACCGAAATAGTCGGGGATAAGTAATGTCATGGTTTCTCCTATACCGTAACTCCATTGGGTAATATACGTTTTATCGAGGCCGGATGTCCGGTTATGCTGGTCACTTGTCAGCTCCGATTTTCCGCGAATGGTATATTTCCCGTATTCGTAAGTTGCCCAGAGACTGGTAATGTTTGTAAAGATAGCGAATACAACTGCAATGATCAGGACTCCAACAGAAGTGATGAACGGAACCATTTGTTTTAACTTGATAGCATAAATCAATTTAAACAGGCCAAGCAGTAAGGCAATCATTGCTAAATAATAGGTGATTTGCGGGTGATTCGCTTTTACTTCGAGGGAAAGAAATACAGCAGTAAGAAGCCCGCCCCATAAGTATTTACGTTTCATAGTCAGGATCATCCCAGCGATGACGGGCGCCATGTATGCAATGGCATGGGCTTTTGAGTTATGTCCGGCTTCGATGATGATAAAGAAGTACGATGACATACCAAAGGCTATGGCCCCGGCTACTGATAACCATGGATCAACTCCCATGACAAGCAACAGGATAAAAAATCCCAGGAAATAAAGAAAAACAAGGTTGACTGGATGGGGAAGGCCAAAGGTAAGCGCTTTATCCAGGTAGCCGAGTACATTGGCTGTATAATTAGTTGAAATTTGGTATGCCGGCATTCCCCCGAACATGGAGTTTGTCCATAGTGGTTCCTGCCCTGTTTTTGTCCTGAAATCCGCGATTTCTTTTGAAACCCCGGTAAAATTAACGATATCACTCTGAAGAAGTCTTTTCCCTTCAAGGATAGGACTGAAATAAATAATCGTAATCAGAAAAAAGATCACGATGGCCGCCACATAGGGCAAAAAACTTTTCACTTGCAGGTTTTTCATAGGAGGGGGATGGTTTACTGAAGCTTACGAAAATAAAAAAAGAAGATAATGTTGCATTACCTTCTTTTTATACAAAATTGCGTAAAATCTGGGTCAATTCAATCGGTCAAAAGAAAAAAAATTATTCTTTATCCAACTTTTCATCTGATACCGTTAATTTTTTTCTGCCCTTGGCCCTTCTTGCAGCCAATACTTTCCGGCCATTAGCATCAGCCATACGGGCACGGAAACCATGTTTATTATTCCTTTTCCGGTTGGAGGGCTGGTATGTTCTTTTTGTCATCGTTACTTATTTTTGGGAGTGCAAAATTACATTTTTTTTGGAAATAGCCAAATTCTGATCACAATTTTATGAATTTCCGGATCACAGTTTCATCCCTCATCCCTATTTTCAGAAAATAAAGTCCGCAGGAAAGCCTCGAGATATCGATAGCAGATTCCGGTTTCAATCCGGAAATTATGGTTTCCATCTGTTTCAGTGTCTGGCCCTGCTCATTAAATATGGTCAGGGTGACCGGTTGATCAGCGGTTAAAGGAGGGAAAGATATCACAATTTTGTCGCTCGCAGGGTTGGGACGAATAACAATTCCGGCAAATCCTGTATCACCAATACCATTGGTTTTCACGCGTACCGAGTCACAAAAGGTTTCCAGTTTGCAATTGTTTGTGGCAGTGAGGCATACAAAATAGGTTCCAAACTGATCAAAAATATGTTGCGGATTGTGAAGATTGGAATAATACCCATCCCCAAAATCCCAAATTAAGGTATCGGCTATCAATGCTGTAGTATCATGAAAATTGACAAGTTTTCCGTCAAGCTTATAGGTAAATTGCGGGTTTGGTCCTTTACAATAAAATACCGTATCACAAAAGACAGCGGTGCTGCAGGTATCGGCAATGGTGAGGCAGCATAGATAATTCCCGTAGTGCGAGTAAAAATGGGTAGGGTTTTGGAGTGTGGAGAAATAGCCGTCCCCAAAATCCCAGGACCAGGAATTGGCCAGGTCAGAAGAGTCTTTAAAGTGAACAACATCTCCGATGAGTGCATAGCTGAAACGCGGTTTTGGCGGTTTGCAATAATGGATCGTATCGCAATGGGTAGCGTTACCGCAAGGGTCTGTTATGGTAAGGCAGCAATAATAATCACCGGGTTCAGTGTATGTGTGGGTGGGATTCTGAAGATTGGAAGAATAGCCATCGCCGAAATCCCAATTCCATGCATTGGCGGTTGATGACTGATCAATAAATTCAACAACGGTATCATGAAGCGTGAAAGTAAAATCAGCTACAGGTGGAGTGCAGTTTTCATAGATCACGGTAAGGGTCGGTCGCCATTCTTTTTTGGGATTGTCGCTGGAGGCGAAAACCATTGAAGCATATAGTTCTTCGATTTCAAGTTGTAACATCCACCCAAAATTGGTCGAAGGATTAGCTACCATATCCTGAATCTGTGATGTAACCTCGATATTCGGGTAATCTTGGGTGTTAAATATCGAGGTAGGTAATAATACCTTGTTTTGCATGGTTGTAGCAGGTTGAGTATTCCATGTAACAAGATTTTCGTCCCAGAATTGGGTTACCCTCAGAAGATAACTTTGATTGTCGCCTGATTGAAGCTGATAAAAACCAGAATTAACATTACAGAATAGTGAGAGTTTGGCACTCATAATAATTGCATCACTAGGGATGGGAGTAACATCAAATTCAATCAGACTTCGCAAAACAACTGGAAATCCTCCAACTGTCCAGGCATTTGAAGTTACATTTAAATCTGATCCCAGGGGTGTATAGGGATCATCATCGCGGATAAGAGCATCTTTACCGTCATTAGGTCCTGGTTGGAGTACAAGTGTGTCGGTTTGGGCGTATAGGCTTTGAAATAACAAGAGGACTGCAAAAAAAATGTAAGAAAAGAAGTAAATTTTTTTCATTATCAAAGCTATTTAAAGCATCAAAGATAAGGTATTATTATGATCTTGTCAATAGCTGAAAAAAACATGAAAAAAATCCAGTAGTGAATTCTTTACAAAATTATCCGAAACAGAATGTCAACCAACTTTATTTTACCGGGATGTTTTTCAGGGTTTCAACAAGGAAATCCCAGAATTTCTGTACCGTAGCAATGTTAACCTTTTCATCGGGGGAATGGGGATAGCGAATCGTCGGGCCGAAAGAGATCATATCCCAGTGATGATAGGTGCCTCCCAGGATACCGCATTCGAGACCGGCATGGATTGCTTTGATATCGGGAACTTTTCCGAATTTATTTTCATAGATCTTCAACATTGTTTTCAGGATGGCTGATTCCGGATTGGGCTTCCAACCGGGGTATTTGCCATCGAAGACGCATTCGGCTCCGGCTAATTCAAATACGCACTGCATCATCTGTTCGAGGTCATCTTTGGCCGAGTCGACGGAACTCCGGAGGAGGCATTGGATCCGGATGGATCCGTTTTCAGATTTGACAATGGCAAGATTGGTCGAAGTTTCAACCAATCCGGGCATTTCATTACTCATCCGCATCACGCCATTCGGACAGGCATACAGAGCATCAAGCAGGTTATGCTGACTTTTTTCATCGATCCATGTAAAGGGAAGATCTGCCGGGAGCGCTTCAATCTTCAGATCCGGTTCAACAGCGGATAATTCTTTCTTAACAGTTGCGCTGAATTCTTCGAGGGATTTTAAAAAGTCCTCTTTTTTCTCCCGTGGGACAGTAACCAATGCAAACGCTTCACGTGGGATGGCATTACGAAGACTGCCTCCATCGATGGAAGAGAGTCTGAGGTTAAATTTCCTGGTTGCAGACCAGAGGAAACGTGCCATCACTTTATTGGCATTCCCTCTGCCGAGATGAATGTCAACTCCGCTGTGACCACCCTTTAATCCTGTAATATTCAGTTTAAAAGCAATATTTCCTGCTGTAACGGGCACTTCCGTATAATCTATTTTAAAATTCCCGTTGGTTCCACCTGCACATCCGATATACAATTCTCCTTCATCTTCCGAGTCCATATTAATAAGGATTTCACCCTTCATAATCCCAGAACCTAAACCGGATGCTCCCGTCATACCGGTTTCTTCATCCGTTGTAAAAAGAACTTCAAGCGGCCCATGCTGGATATCCTTTGATTCAAGAACCGTCATTGCTGCAGCGACACCCATACCATTGTCTGCACCCAGAGTGGTCCCGTTGGCCCTGACCCATGCACCGTCGATCATGGTTTCGATGGGATCCTTTTCAAAATCGTGTTTTTTATCGCTGTTCTTTTGGGGCACCATATCAAGATGTCCCTGGAGGATCACACCTTTGCGATTCTCCATGCCGGGTGTTGCCGGTTTACGTATGATCACGTTGCCTACTTCATCAACAATGGTTTCAAGGCCGAGTTTTTTCCCAAAATCTGCAGCGAATTCCCTTATTTTATCTTCATGTTTGGAAGGTCTTGGAATTTGCGTAAGACTGTAGAAGTTTTTCCACAATTTTTTGGGATCGAGGTTCAGGATGGTGTTATTCATGATCGGATATGGAATTAAAGTAGTGAGATAAAATGTTAAAAATAAATTGTTAGCGCAACAAAGTTAGAAAATTATTTGATGTACCGAGGGATTAACCCTGAATTTCATGGAAAGTGACATATCGTTGCTGGTAAAGCAAGGAAAGAAATTTGGTTACCCGCTCATGGGTCTCTTCAAGGGATGTGAGTTCTGTGGGAAAATGATCCAGGAGCCGGATACAGATTTCAGCTACGTTGGATGTTCCATCGATGAATAACCAGGTCCGGCTTCCGAAAACGTCGAGATTGATATAAATATACCGGTCTTTTGACGGTGGCTGGAACAATGCCGCGTTGATCCTGTTTTTAAAACGGGGCATCAGCAGGGTAACTTTCCCGTCCTCCCCTGATTGGTGGTCCAACACCCGGACAGGATGAAGATCAAGAAAATTGACTTTTTTTAATATTTTTCTCCGTTGAAAAAAGTTCATCTATTTTGAAATTATAATACTCACAACCACACCATTTCACCATTTCACCATTTCACCATCTCACCATCTCACCATCTAAAAAGAAAGCTGTCCCAAACCTTTTGAAACAGCTTTCTTTGCCGGGATGGTTAATGGTTACATACCAGAGGCCGGTGGTGCCGGTTCATCCGGTTTACCGGCATTCTTCATCGGGATCATGATCAATACGTATGCGATGATAGCCAGTACGATAAAACTGATATAGAAAGTCGGTTCCTTAAAGAAACTGAAATAGTCGTAAAGGAAGATGTTAAACACTGCAAATATCGCGATAAGCAGTCCCATGAGCGCTTCCCCGGCAATCATCCCCGAGGCCAGCAGCACACCGGTATTCTCAACCCTGACTTTTTGTGCAGCATTGTGTTTTTTCTTTTCCGAATAAATATCGACGGCTCCTTTGATCAAACCTCCGACAAAAATGGCGAAGGTTGTTTCAATCGGAAGGTACATTCCGACGCTCACGAGCATTGGACTTTTTACCTGCATAAGGATAAACGCAACGCCCATAAGCATTCCCGCGATGATAAGCGGCCAGGCCATTTGTCCCTGTACGATGCCGCGCGACAGAATGGCCATCAGGCTGGCTTGTGGAGCCGAAAGGTTTTTGCTGCCGAATCCCCCCTGGTATCCAAGATTTTTCCCACTGGCAATATCGCCATCGTTCAGGAAGGCCAATACAACAAACATCACCGAGCCGGCGAGAATTACCCCGAGGATATCACCGACCTGCATACGCCATGGCGTACCACCCAGGATATGTCCGGCTTTCAGATCCTGGAGCATTTCACCCGCAACAGCAGCTGAAACGCAAACGATGGCTGCAACGCCGAGAACGGTAGCCACACCTGCATCTCCCTGAACACCTAAGGCGACAAGGATAAGGGCTGTTACAACTAATGCCGTGAGTGTAAGCCCGCTTATGGGGTTATTTGAAGAACCCATGATCCCAACCAAATAACCTGAAACAGAGGCAAAGAAGAATGCCAGGATGATCATTACGGTTGAAGCTACTACAGCGATGAGTACATTGGTTTGAAAAATAAAGTAGGTTATACAGAATGTTAACAAAGCAACGGCAGCTATTCCAACCATGATCCAGCTGAAACTGATATCTTTTTCGTTTCTGGGAACATTGTGTTCGATTCCTGTGGCTGCTTTTTTAACATCTCTCACTGAACGTGCGATCCCGGTGGTAAGACTTTTTCTCATTTTGAAGAGGGTAAAACCGGCGCTCACCAGCATCCCGCCGATAGCAATCGGGCGAATGATGTACTTCCATATCTGGTTGATCTGGTACATCGGATCCATCACTTTTGCCAGAGCGGCATCGGGAGTAAGGGTGGCATCTTTGGCTGTCAGAAATGCAGCCCAATCCTGAAAATTGATGCTGGGCATAAGGAAGTACATGATCATCGGCGCCATGAGTCCCCAGGCAATGATCCCGCCACTGAAGTTCAGAGCGCCCAGTTTCGGGCCAATGATATAACCGACACCCATATAGGCAGGACTCACTCCCGGTGAACTGAGCAACATCCCACCCTGACCGGTAAATACTGTACCGCTGATGGTTTGTTTGCCAAATATCACAAATTTTTCCCAAAGGTATTGGAACAACCGGAGTTCACCCAGTATTTTGATCAATCCGCCAAGCGCCATAGCCCAAAAAAGAAATTTTGATCCCCCTGAACCACCTTGTCCGGCTTTATGAATTTCTGCTGCTGCCACCGATTCGGGAAAGGGCAGCTCGGCATCTTCTACCATCACCCGGCGAAGCAGCGCAACAAACATGATCCCGAGTACACCACCGGCCATGAGGATTAACGTGGAAGTCATATAATGACCGGCCGTGAAAAATTGGGACCAGATTCCTGATACGAAAAAGGCAGGCAGAGTAAAAATAGCGCCTGCGGCCACCGATTCACCAATGGAACCGACAGTACGAGTAAAATTTTCTTCCAGAATGGAACCTTTCATCAAACGTAAAATTGCCATCCCGAGAACGGCAGCAGGGTAGGTTGCGGCTATGGTCATACCTGCCTTGAGTCCAAGGTAAGCATTGGCTGCGCCTAAAATGACGGCAAAGAAAAGGCCAATGATCAAAGCCCTGAGCGTAAATTCTTTCATGTTTGTCTCAGGAGAAACAAAGGGAATGAACTTCTTGTGTTCGGCCATAAAGTCTTTTTTAATTTAAAGGGTTATTAAATAATTGGAAAACAGAAAAGGTCGGCTAATTAAAGAAAAATCGATGAAACAGACAAAGATATTTTGACAGGTATCGCGAACTTGTTGTTAAGTGATTGAAATCAAGTGTATTTACTTATGAAAAGTTGTAAAGATGCACCAGTTTCTTGGTTAAAAACCAGGGTTCTTCGAAATAGATAGAAAGCTCGTAGGTTATAATATGGGATTGTAATGATGTTAATTTCGGTTCCATTTCGCCACCGGTCAGATAGAGTATTCCGTTGGGCAGGTCATTAAATCCGGTTTTCCGGATCCGTTTCCGGGCCAGCGAAAGGAATTGGGGAATATTGGTCACGGCTCGCCCTGTCACAAAGTCGAATGTCTCCTGAACCGTTTCAACCCGGGTATTCAGGGCGGAAACATTCGATAATCCCAATCTCCGGGTTATATCTTCCACTACCTTTATTTTTTTTCCGATCGAGTCGACCAGTGTAAAATGAACTTCCGGAAAGAGAATAGCCAGGGGGATACCCGGAAATCCACCGCCGGTGCCGGCGTCCATGATGGTAGTCCCGGATTTGAAAGAGATAATCCTGGCAATTCCAAGACTATGCAGAACATGATGCAGGACGAGATGGTCAATATCTTTACGGGAGATCACATTGATCTTTGTATTCCATTCCCGGTAAAGGTTTTCAAGTAACCCGAAACGTTGTCTCTGTAAAGCGGAAAGCTCCGGAAAATATTTGCAGATCAGGGTTGTCATAAATAAACCGTCCGGATCAACCATAGCCGGTCCGGACGAATTTTTCAACGTTCAATCAATGATGTCATTCTCCTTTGGGTTCTTCCGGTGGAGGCGGAACTTCAGTCTTGGTAGTCGTTTTCTTTGTTCGTGTAGTTTTGGGTTTTTCTTCCCCTTGAACCGGTTCTGCAGCCTTTTTGGTCGTTTTTTTTGGTGCTGCTTTTGGGAGCGCAACAGGTAGTTCTTCGACTTCTTTCTTTGGTTTTGGTTCCGCTTTTTTAGGTAAAACTACTATGGTATTCTTCTTTTTACGCGCTCTTCTTACGCCAAAAGAACCGATGACAATTTTGCCACGTTTCGTTTTTTTGTCTCCTTTTCCCATAAAATATAATTTAAGATAATATAAATTCAGTCTTTTCATTTAAACCGGTAAACCTCTTTTTCCAAATCACCCTATTCTCATCACTCTGATGTAAATGTATAATATGTGATCTTCCGGTTCTCAAAATCAGGTGCAATTTAAAAATTCCATTTGAGATATAATAATTATTCCACACTTTTTCTTTCCGTTTCGTTTTTCAGAAATTCCTGAACGATAACCTCCGATTTATTGATCGATTTCAGGAGCCAGGTAATGATGATCTCATCCTGTTCGGCCCTGTTCAGTTGCCATGGGATTGAACTTATGCGCAACCGGTGGCTGAGATTTTGTAAGAAAATTGCAGCAGATACACTGATATTCAAGCTTTCGGTGAATCCAACCATCGGGATATTAATGAAATCATCCGCCAGATCAAGGGCTGCCTGGGTCAATCCGGCAAGTTCGGTTCCAAAAAGCAAAGCGGTTTTTTGTTCCAGAGGCAGGGTGTCAGGGGTTAAACCATTTTTTTGTGGTGTGGTGGCAACAAGCCGGTATCCCCGTTGTTTCAACAATTCCAGACAGCTCACAGTATTTTCTCCGGGATCTGAATACCTGAAAAGGTTTAGCCATTTGGAAGAACCCAGGGCAACATCGGGATTAATTTCGTATTTATTCCGGTTTTCGATGATATGAACATCCTGGATGCCAAAGCAATCGCAACTCCGAAGCACGGCGCTGGCATTGTGTGGCTGATAAATATCTTCCAGGACGATGGTCAGGTGACGGGTCCGGTTTTTCAGGACTTCAAGGAATTTCGCATACCGCTCCGGAGTGACAAAAGATTGAAGGAGGGAGCACAGTCTCTGTTTCGTCTCCTCGGTAATATAGTCAAACTGAACCATGATTTTCCTGAATGGGCAGACACAAAAGTAAAAAAAATGGGCAGCATGCCGGAAATTCAGGAAAAAATGTAATTTTGCACCTCCAAATTTCAGATATTATGGCCAATAAGCAGGAAAAAAAGATTAATAAAACCGAAGAACGTATTGTTGCCGTTGAAGAGGCTTTCGGAAAAACCGAACAATTCATTGAGAAATATCAGAATATCATTTTAATTGTTCTTGGCGTGATCATCGTGATTGTGCTCGGATTTTTCGGTTTCAAACGTTTTTATCTGGCCCCTAAAGAAAAGGATGCTCAGAGCCAGATGTTCATGGCAGAAAAATATTTCGAACAGGATTCGCTCAAGAAAGCGCTCAATGGTGATGGTCAGTATCTGGGTTTTCTTGCCATTATTGATGAATATGGAATCACAAAATCAGCCAACCTGTCCCATTACTATGCTGGAATTTGTTATCTGAAACTTGGACAATATGATCAGGCTTTGCAAATGCTGGGAAAATTCAAAAGTGGTGACCTTGTGGTTGGACCAATGGCCAAAGGAGCTATGGGAGACGCTTATATGGAGTTGAAACAGGTGCAGAAAGCAGCTGATTTTTATACCGAAGCAGCCGAGATGAAAAAGAACGATTTTACTTCGCCTCTTTTCTTTATGAAAGCTGCCATGGCTTATGAGGAACTGGGAAATTTGGAAAAAGCCTTGACCATGTATAAACGCATCAAGGAGGATTTCCCCCGATCACCGGAGGGAAGGGAAATTGATAAATACATTTCTTATACAGAAGCCCTGATGAAGAAATAGATTACAATTTACGATTTACGATTTCAGATTTATGATTTGAACGCTATCAATCTAAAATCTGAAATCAAAATCGTAAATCAACTTGTATCTTTGAGCCTGAATTTTCAGGCTTTTTTTATGCTTAGCTATCCAAAAATAATCTTTTTCGGTACACCCGATTTCGCGGTTGCCTCGTTACGGAAACTGATCGAAGCTGACTATCCGGTGGTTTGCGTGGTCACGGCGCCCGATAGGCCAGCAGGGCGTGGATTAAAGGTCAAGGCTTCACCGGTAAAAGAGTGTGCGGTTGATTATGGAATTCCGGTTTTACAACCAGTGAAATTGAAGGATTCCTTATTTCTGGAGCAACTTGCTGAATTTAAACCCGATTTGCAGATCGTTATTGCATTCCGCATGATGCCCCGTGAAGTCTGGTCGCTTCCACGACTGGGGACGTTCAACCTTCATGCCTCTTTATTGCCCCAATATCGTGGAGCAGCGCCTATCCAACGGGCGATAATCAATGGAGAGCGTGAAACAGGTGTAACCACTTTTTTACTGAATGAAGAGATTGACCAGGGCAGGATATTGCTTATTGAAAAGGTTCGGATAGGGGATCAGGAAACTGCAGGGGAGTTGCATGACCGGTTGATGGAAAAAGGATCTTTTTTGGTACTTCGTACTTTGGAAGGCATCCTTTCGGAGGATTTAATTGGGTTAAACCAGGATTCATTGATATCGTCTCCGGTTCTTTTGAAAACAGCGCCAAAAATCCGGAAGGAAGATTGCAGGATCAATTGGGACCAGAAGGCCGGAGTGGTATTTAATTTTATCCGGGGGCTTACTCCTAATCCCGGCGCCTTTACGGAGGTAACGATGACAGGTGGTGTTGTTCATTCACTCAAAATTTTCAGGGCAAGGCCTGTGCAGGTGGACAATCCCATTCTCCCCGGGAAATTTTTAACCGATGGTAAATCATGGTTAAAAGTGGGTGTAAGGGACGGGTTTATTTTTATCGACGAGTTGCAAATTGCAGGACGAAAAACCATGAACACAATGGAATTCCTGCGGGGATACAGAAATCTGTTTGCTGAAACCCATGGTATTTAGGACTTTTCGAGCCTAAGATATTAACAAAATTTTCATTTTATCAACATTTTCGGCAGTTTTAGACACAAAACGCTTGACTTTTTTTTCAAATGCCTTATATTTGCAGGGATTTAACACATTAGTATTAACTAAAAATCTAAAAAAATGAACAAGGCTCAATTAATCGAAGCAGTTGCCAGCGATGCAAAAATGACCAAAGCAGAAGCCAAAAGGGCTCTGGAGGCTGTTATTACCGCAACGACCAAAGCACTGGGCAAAGGTGAAAGAGTTGCCTTAGTCGGTTTTGGTTCCTTCTCTGTATCCAAGAGAGCTGCCCGTAAGGGTCGCAACCCACAGAATGGCAAAGAGATCAAGATTCCCGCCAAGAAAGTTGTGAAGTTCAAAGCAGGCGCCGAACTTGGGAAAAAAGTAAAGTAAATCCTTACGGATTAAAGAAGCCGTCCTGACCGGGCGGCTTTTTTTTTGGGATTAAGACAATGGCTGAACTATCTGGCAAGCTACCAACAGCATGAAATAAATTTCATTCTGATACCGTTTAAATTAAACAATTCATCGACTTACTGAAGCTGTTCGTGAAATTTTTTGGATTAATTGCCAAATGCAATGTAACTCTGCATCTGATTGTGAGTCTTATGTGCTGCTATTCGGGGGATGAGGTATCTTTAACTTGTTGACAATGATAAACATCAGCAATATTCATAAAACCTATGTTACGGGGAACAATAAACTTCATGTGCTTAAAGGGATAAACCTTAGGGTTGAGGCAGGTGAAATGATCTCCGTTATGGGGGCTTCCGGGTCAGGTAAATCTACCCTCCTGAATATTCTCGGAATTCTCGATAATCACGATCACGGAGAATATATACTGAATGGGATCAGGATTGAAAACTTGAATGAAAGGAAGGCCGCACAACTCCGGAATAAATACCTGGGATTTGTTTTTCAGTCGTTCAACCTGGTTTCCTTTAAGAATGCCATGGAAAATGTGGCTTTGCCTCTTTATTATCAGAGTGTCAAACGAAAAAAGCGGAACGCCATCGCCATGGAATTTCTTGAGAGGATGGGGTTATCGGAGTGGGCGCAACATTTACCGAATGAGCTTTCGGGCGGTCAAAAACAACGTATCGCTATTGCGCGTGCCCTGATCGCAAAACCCAAGGTTATCCTTGCCGATGAACCTACAGGAGCGCTGGATTCAGTGACATCACAGGAGGTCATGGATATTCTTACGGATATCAATAAAAAAGAAAACATCACGATGCTTATTGTCACCCATGAACATGATATTGCTAAACGTACACAAAAAACCATCAGGATCACCGATGGTATGATAACGGAAACAGTTATAAACTAAATCATAAATCATAAATCTAAAATCGTAAATCGTAAATCCCTTTTTCATGTTCTCCATCGACCGCTGGCAGGAAATATACAGTACGATCAGGAAAAATAAACTAAGGACCTTCCTGACAGGTTTTTCAGTGGCCTGGGGTATCTTTATGCTCATCATTCTCCTGGGTAGTGGAAACGGACTTGAAAACGGAGTCAAGGAAGAATTCAAGGGTGGCGCCATGAATGGAATCTGGATCAGCAGCGGGGTTACGAGCGTTCAATACAAAGGATTGAAAACCGGGAGGGAGATCAAGTTTACCGACCAGGATTATAAACTGATCAAGAACTCCATCAAAGGTTATGATCATATTTCTGCAAGACTTTTTCTGGGAAATGTACTGGTATCATACAATACCGAATACGGTAACTTTTTTGTTTCCCCCAGTCATCCGGATTACGGATACATCAAAGAGATTCAGGTGCTTAAAGGTCGTTTCCTTAACCAGATCGATATCAGGGAATGCAGGAAGGTTGCAGCTATAGGAGAAAAAGTTCAATCCCTGTTATTTAAAGGGAAGGATAGTCTTGCCATGGAAAAATATATCAATATCAAAGGCGTGCCATTCAAAGTAGTCGGAATTTTCCGTGATTTCGGGCGGGATGATAGTGAACAGAAAAGGATCTACATCCCCATCACTACTGCACAGAAAGTGTTTTACGGAAGCAACGTGATCAATCAGATCTCTTTCACCACCGGCAGTGCAACTCCCGAAGAAGCGGATGCCATGCTGAGAAAAGCAAAGATGACCTTATCCCGTTCACATACTTTTTCACCGGATGACCCGAGGGCAATTGATATTATGAATAAAAGCGAAGGTGTGCGGAGGTTCAATGCTTTGTTTGCCGGGATCAGGTTGTTTATCTGGATCATCGGCATCGGAACCATCATTGCCGGGATCGTGGGAGTGAGCAACATCATGATGATATCTGTAAAAGAGAGAACTAAAGAGATCGGGATCAGGAAAACGTTGGGGGCAACTCCCGCTTCCATCATCATGCTCATTATGCAGGAAGCTATACTGATCACAGGATTTGCAGGGTATATCGGGTTGGTGCTTGGGGTGGGGCTGCTGGAATTGATCTCCAAGAACATGCCACCATCCGATTTCTTCCGGAACCCGGAAGCCAACTTCGCAATTGCGTTAGGAGCCACGGTATTATTGATCATAGCGGGCGGGTTGGCAGGACTTTTTCCAGCCTTAAAAGCGGCTGCGATACGGCCGATAGAGGCACTTAGAGAGGAATAAATGATTTGGAAATTTGAAGATGTGGGGATTTGAAAATTTGAAAATGTGGAAATTTGAAGATTTGAAGATGAGGAGATTTGAGAAATAAATGATTTGAAGATTTGAAGATGAGGAGATTTGAGAAATAAATGATTTGGGGATTTGAAGATTATTTGAGATTGTTTTTAGCATAGAAAACCAGATGTTTGATTTAGACAGGTGGCAGGAAATTTATCATGTTCTGAGAAAAAATAAGCTCAGGACATTTCTTACCGCTTTTGGGGTGTTCTGGGGAATTTTTATGTTGGTGGTCATGATGGGATCCGGTGAGGGTTTGCGAAATGGGATTTCGCAGAATTTCGGCGATATGGCCACCAACAGCGTATTTATCTGGGCGCAGCAGACTTCAGTCCCTTATAAAGGTTTTACCAGGGGACGAAGGTTTGATTATGAGAATGCGGATGTAAGGGCCCTGAGCGAGGCGATTCCCGAAATAAAATATCTCGCGCCACGTACCAACGTGGGCGGATATAACGGTAGCAGCAATGTAATCCGGGGGCTGAAATCAGGCGCATTCCAGATCTTCGGTGATTATCCGGTGTTCGATAGTATCGACCCGGTAAATCTTTTACAGGGCAGATTCATCAATGAACTCGACGTTAAAGAAAAACGAAAGGTTGTTGTCATCGGTCAAAGGGTTAAGGAACTTTTATTCGAAAAAGACGAGAACCCCATCAATAAATACATTCAGATCAACGGAGTATATTTCAATGTTGTAGGGTTGTTCAGTTCAAAACGGACAGGTGAAGCTGCTAGCTATGATAACCAGAGGTTACATATGCCTTTTACAACTTGTCAGAAGACATTTAACATGGGTGATGCCATCGGCTTTTTCAACATCACATCAAAGAACGGGATTCCGGTAGCTGTTGTAGAAGAAAAGGCAATCAGGGTATTGAAGAAAAGACATGCGGTGGCGCCCAGCGATGATGCAGCAATCGGACATTTCAATCTGGAAGTGGAATATAAAAAGATGGTCGGTTTGTTCTTCGGGATCAGGGTACTGGTGTGGATCGTAGGTATAGGGACCCTCCTGGCAGGCGTGATCGGGGTAAGCAACATCATGCTTGTCGTGGTCAAGGAAAGAACCAAGGAGATCGGCATACAGCGGGCTCTTGGAGCTACACCGCGCATCATCATCAGCCAGATCATGACCGAATCGGTTGTTCTAACTACCTTCTCGGGTTATTTCGGATTGACGCTGGGGGTGGGACTCCTTGAACTGATCAATTACCTGCTTGAAAAATCGGGGGCCGATACGGAGATGTTCTTACATCCGGGAATCAATTTTAATGTCGCGATAATAGCCCTCGCCATTCTTGTAGTTGCAGGAGCAATTGCAGGTCTGGTGCCCGCCAGAAAAGCGGTGTCCGTGAAACCGATAGATGCGTTGAGGTATGAATAGATGGTGAAATGGTGAGATGAATTTTCAAATTTTCAAATTTTCAAATTTTCAAATCTTCAAATTATAAAATTATTAATACATTAAAATACAGTTTCTTATATGAAGAAGATTCTTAAAGTTTCATTGTTGGTCGTAATCCTTGGATTATTTGTTGTCACCATATTCTACCTTTATAACAAATCGAAGGAAAAGCCTGTGGTTTTCAAGACCGACAAGGCTTTCATGACGAATATCATCAAAAAAACGGTTGCAACCGGTTCGGTTATTCCGAGAAAAGAAATCGAAATCAAGCCTCAGGTATCGGGGATTGTTGAAGAGATCTATGTGGAAGCAGGGAAGAAGGTCAATAATGGTGATGTGATTGCCAAAGTCCGTATCATTCCTGACCTGGTCAACCTGAACAACGCCGAAGGGAGGCTTGAAAGGGCAAAGATCGCCCTGGACGATGCCAGGATGAATTTCGACAGAAAACAGAAGCTCTATCAGCAGGAAGTTATTTCCGAGTCGGAATACCAGCAAACCGATATTGCCTTTAAGAATGCAAAGCAGGAAGTTGACGCTGCGGAGGCCAACCTGGAACTCATCCGCGAGGGTGTGAACAAGAAGTCGGGCAAAGCCACCAATACCCTGATCCGTTCGACCATCGGTGGCATGGTGCTGGATGTTCCTGTAAAGGTGGGTTCTTCCGTGATCGAGACCAACAATTTCAATGCAGGCACTACCATCGCCTCGGTTGCCGATGTAGGCGATATGATCTTCCAGGGAAAGCTTGACGAGACCGAAGTCGGGAAGATCAAACCCGGCATGAATCTTTTTCTAACCGTAGGCGCCATTGAAAATGATACTTTCTCGGCCACACTGAAGTACATTGCTCCCAAGGGAGTGCTTGAAAATGGCGCAGTTCAGTTTGAGATCAAGGCCGATGTTCAGCTCAAAAACAACCAGTTCATCCGTTCAGGATACAGCGCCAATGCGGATATCGTGCTTCAGCGGGCCGACCATGTGATGGCTGTCAAGGAAAGCCTCCTTCAATTTGAAGGCGATTCGGCATTCGTAGAGATCGAAACATCGCCTCAGAAATTCGAAAAGAAATTTGTGAAGACCGGGCTTTCGGACGGCATCAATATCCAAATTCTAACCGGACTGGATATGAAGGATAAGATCAAGGTTCCCCAGATGGCCGGAGCGAACAAATAGAAATATCCGGGAAAGATGCTGGATAATAGCTCGCTGCGCTCGCTGATGCTGGATGCGGGATACAGGATACAGGATACAGGATACAGGATACAGGATACAGGATACAGGATACAGGATACAGGATACAGGATACAGGATACAGGATACAGGATACAGGATGCAGGATACAGGATGCAGGATGCAGGATACAGGATACAGGATGCGGGATGCAGGATGCAGGATACAGGATACAGGATACAGGATACAGGATGCTGAATCGTAGCGCTTGCTGATGCCGGATGGAAGATTCATTTCTCGGAACATCAGATGACACTCTTTCTCGTCAATTGTCAATTCAAAAAAATGAAAACCATGAAAAAGAATCTGATTTTAATGATGGTTACCTTTTTTATTACAGGATTAATGTTAAAGGCACAGACCCAAGGGGATAGCCTGGCAATTGACAAAGCTTGCCGTGATTATGTTGAAGGCTGGGCAACCGGCGACATGGACAGGGTCGCCAAGGGAGTTTCACCGGAGTTGGTAAAACGAACGCTCTCACAGGATAAAGAAGGGGTAAGTTTTACGAATAATATGAGCGCTTCGCTTCTTTTGATTGCAGCAAAGATGAATAAAGAAGGTATAAGGGCAAAGGATTTGGAGCCTGATAAACCCTTCAAACTTGATGTTCACATTTATGATATAACCGGAGATTATGCATTGGTAAAAACCGCGAATACCAAGTATGGTTTTTTCGACTATTGTCAATTGGCAAAATTTAATGGTGAATGGAAGATTTTTAATGTATTATGGGGAGGGTTGCCTCAGAAAACTAGAAATTGAGAAAAATTGTTGACATTTATTCAAACGGGTTTATGAAAATAAAGGAAGGAACCCTTAGTTACATACCGTTGATAATTCTGTTCCTTGTTTTGATGATCAAGCCGGTGGTATCACAGACTAATAAAGATCAACCTGAAGTTGTTACTGTCCCGTTTACTCTTGATCACAACCGAATGCTGGTCGAGGCTGAATTTCAGCGAAAAGATGGAAGTTGGTTTAATGCCCTGCTGTGGGTTGACACAGGAAACCCGGAATTTTTAATCAGTGAGTCGTTTGCCCGTGATCTTGGGATTGAAATCGATACCAGCAAAGCTGTAATGGAAATAGCAGCCCCTTCAAATGTTAGGATTGGTGGAATGGCGATAGATTTCGACAGCGTAAAAACCTCTGTCGGCACCGGGATCCAGTGGCTTTTCAACACCATGCATAATGATGGGAATCTTCCCTCAACGGTCCTGAAAAAATATCATGTTGTTTTTGACTATCCAAAACGTCAATTCACCATTGCTGAGCCGGGAAAGACCACCCCCCGGGGCATACGGTCCCCTGCTACTATTAATCCCGTAACAGGTATCATACAACTGGAAGCTGTGATCGATGGGGAGAAGTACAGTTTTGCTCTGGATAACGGAGCATCATTCAGTTTTGTATCCGATAGTATTGTTAAAAATTGGGTTCATCGTCATCCTGACTGGCCAACCTGCCATGGTGCAGCGGGATGTGCCAACATCTGGGGATATTGGCCCATGGAGGGAATCTGGCCTCTAGTGCGATTGCCAGAAATCCGGTGGGGAAATGTGAAAATCAGGGATGTGGCCATGGTCGGGCTTCCTCCTATTTTCAGGGGGAAGTCGGATGTCGGAACCTGGTATTCGCGAAAGACGGCTCGTCCGGTAAATGGATTTTTGGGACCGAACGTATTCAAAGACTTCCGGGTTGAGATTGATTATTCAGAAGGTTCTGTTTATTTTGAAAATGGCGCCGAATCAGCTATTCCTGATATGGTGATGGTCGGGCTTACCCTGCAACCACTGAACGATGGCCGGTATAAAGTGATCGGTATTGTGAAAAAAAATGATGAACCTGTGGTTGAAGGGATCAAACAGGGTGATATTTTACTCCAGATAGGCGATCTAAAAACCACAGGAGCCACTATGGGAGCAGTGATCGATGCTCTAAGGGGAAACCCAGGCGACATAAGAGTTTTAAAGCTTGAACGGGATGGAAAACCATTTACCGTTAAGGCCAATGTAGAAATCATTTTGCAAAGCTTTTAAACAGGCTTGAATGCATCGCGATGTGATAGAACAGTAGGAATCAGCAAGAATATTATTGCCCGGTTGATCCTCATTGTAGTCATGTGTACCGATTTTTTTTCTTCAAATGGAATATTAGGTAACTTTGCCTGACAAGGATGACAATGAAGTGGAAAAAGTTCTAAACCTTTTTGAAAAAAATGTCCAACTTATAGGGGGTTAAGACAATAACATGGGATGGTGATCTCCGACGAAAATCCTGAATCGGAATATCTATCATTGAGTTTCATCGGAACAGAAGGAAAGCAAATATTTCGTACCAGGTCATTTCAACTTTTATAGAGGTATGCCATCGGTCATATTCCGAAGGAGGATCCTGGTCTCTCCGGTGATCACCACCCCAGAATCTAAGCAATATCTGGTAACCCAGATGTTTATCTCTGAATATGATCTTTGAAATGGTAAAGGGAGCAAAAATGATTCCGACATTATTTGTTATTGCGTTGCAAACATTCTGAATCATCCCGTATTCTATAATGAATGGTTCTCGAACCACAGTAAAATCGATGTCTTCCGAAAATCTATATTCCGGGAAGTAACATTTTTTAAGGCAAGTTCCTCCTTTGAACAACAGATTGTTTTGAAACCATTCGCATCGGGCAATTTCTTTCAACAGATGACCAAGTACCCAGTCTTTGTCGATGGTAGAGTTTGGAACACCATAATGTTCTGCAATCTTTCTAATTTCAGAAGGTAGGATCATAATGATTACGAACGATTCTGAGCAATTTCAATTAATTGGTTTCTTGTGATGTTTAATCTTAATCGCCAGGCTGCAACGAATTCACCTTCGTCCGGTCCCAATGGATCGAAAAGGGAATAACGGACATTTAATCTGGTTATCACCATTTTTCTGAATTTTTGGTAACCATGCAAGTCGAAGATTTCAGAAAGGAAAGCAATCCTTTTAAGTACTGCAAGATTATTCGTTCGCATACCATAATCAACCAGGGTTTCTGGAATTAGGTTTGTCGTTGCCAAAGCCCGGATCAGTTCACTATATCCACCTGAATATTCAGGGTATTCGAAACAATCAATCAACGTTTTTTCCTTGTCGGTAATTGGAAATAAATCCTGGCCATAACCGCTTTGAATTATCCCGAAAAACTTGGTATTCAATATTTTTACAAATTTATACCGGACATTGAATACGCTTTTTGATTGCTTAAACCGTGGTGATTGAACAAAAACAACGTTGGGTATCTGTTCTGTCATCAAATGATGGTTAAGCGCAGACCAGTATGCAATGCAACCACCACCGGTAATAAATGAACCGATTATTTTTTCATTTCTGAATCCATACCTGCAATACTTGCCTCGTTCAATTCTGTCAATCATTTTCTTCATGGCAAGGTTTTCCAGTATTTCATTGAGGTCAGGGCTGAAAAGACCAGTCAGACTATTCATCTGTTCGATGGTAAATACATTTAACTCCTGATCTTCCAAAAATTTCAGTAAATCCAGGTGATGATCCGGAAGACGTTCAAATATTTTTGTTCCTTTTGGCATTACCTTACGGGATATTATAGACCCCTAAAACAGGGGTTTATCGTTGATGCAAAGGTAATAAAAAATTTTACAGTTAATGCATCTGTTTACTGGAGTTTGCTGTTCCGGAATTACATATCCAATGATGAAATAACGTATAAAATATAACGTATAAAATATAATTTACAAAATGTAAATTACAAAAACGCAAAAAATGCTAAAAAATATTCAATGAGCGGCTGATATTTCACTTCCCGATCCTCCTTGGTCTGGTTATTTTTATTGGTTCCCTCCTCAATATCTTCAATCAACCTGTTTTTGATCAACTTTTTATATTTTTTAACCAGCGGATCGCTGTTCCCCGTCATCCGGAAGTCAATGAAATTCCTGACGATATCGAATTTATTGTAGAGGTCGGATACGAGACCTTCCAACGCTTCCGGGGAGAGGGATTTGAGGTCGGGGGAGGAGGGAGTTTGGGATATGGTTTTTTTGGGGGGAGGCATCCTATAGTGTGTTTGTGATTTTATATTTTATTAGAGATGAGCTAAGTATGAATGGGGTCTTAATGCATTCTTTGGATACCGGGATGCCTTAACAGGGATTTCATCTGAGTGATAGCTGTGTTATTCAGTATGATTAATCATTCTGACTGCGGAATTTCCTGGTAGATAAATACAGAGTTAAGACTTTCAAGGTTTGATAATACAACGAGCTGTTCAAGTGTTGTATCATCACGAATATTCCCTTCTTTTTCCGGATTGTTGATTCTCCATTGTTGAGCTGTTTGTTCAAAAAGTGCAACATTCAGCAAGTCAGCTTCTGAGGCATAGATTACAGATGCTTGATCGCTGGTCACCTGGGCTGGAATGATCATTTGCTTAATTGCATCGGTATGTATCCGGTAATTAATCTTTGCAAAAATTCCAATCGCGTTTGTTGCTTCCGTCCATTTCTTAACCGATAAAACGAAATAATTCAAACCGGTTTCACTTATAATCCGGTCGAATTCGACCGGATTATAAGTGGGGTTATATATTTGCTCCCAGATACCAAGGAATTCAACAGTATTCCGGTTTCGAAGCCAGTTTTTAATGATTGTTTCATCGCCAAATGATCTGATCATATCGATGAGGGAGATGCAATCTTCATTATTGTGTCTGAGAATAACAATCTTTGTTACCTAAACGAAAACAGTTTTGCAGGAGACGTTCAATATAGTTACTCTCAGTGTAATTAATTATCTTTATAAAGTAGATTTGAGGGGAAACTGGTACAATATATTGATGATGGAGGGTCCATGATAAAAGGAATCATCCTTGGTTATGGCTTGGTAATGAAAAGAAAATTATTATAACTTTGAAAAGAAAAGGCGACCCGAAGGCCGCCTTGGATGTTTTCACAACGGAATAATCCTTATTGTGAATTGCTTTTAGATTGTATTGCAAATATAACATCCTTTTTATAAAAGTCAAGTAAATACTTTAATCAAAACAATATGACAAAAATTCTTGGACTTGATTTAGGAACAAATTCAATTGGTTGGGCGTTGATAGATCAGAACTTCACTGAGAAACAAGGAACAATTATCGGTATGGGATCAAGGATCATCCCTATGGATCAGGGAACACTTGGAGAATTCGAAAGGGGGAATTCAGTTTCTCAGACAAAAGTGCGTACGGGCTTCCGAAGTGTTAGGAGATTACGAGAAAGACATTTACTCCGGCGGGCAAGATTACATACAGTATTGAATATTCTGGGTTTCCTTCCTGAACACTTTGCGAATGCTATTGATTTTGAGATACATTACGGGCAGTTCAGGGATGAAAGTGAACCTAAGCTGGTCTATAAACCAACAGGAAAAAACGATAAACCGGAATTTATTTTCAAAGACTCTTTTAATGAAATGATGAAGGATTTTTCACGAAAGCATCCTGCTTTGGTTGAAGGAAACCTTAAAGTACCTTATGACTGGACGATATACTATTTACGTAAGAAAGCCTTGACGGACCGTATAGAAAAACAGGAATTAGCCTGGCTGCTACTGAATTTTAACCAGAAAAGAGGTTATTATCAGTTAAGAGGAGAAGAGGAAGAGAATAAAGAAAACGAACTTGTCGAGTTTTATGCGCTCCAAGTTGTTGATGTTGTTGACAGTGGCGACCGTAAAGGAAAAGATGAAATCTGGTACAATGTAATTCTGGAGAATGGGTGGGTATATCGACGAACAAGTAAAACACTTCTTGATTGGATTGGAAAGATAAAGGAGTTTATTGTCACTACCGACCTTAACGATGATAGAACCGTTAAAAAAGATAAAGATGGGAAAGAGAAGCGTTCCTTCCGGGCACCAAAACCTGATGACTGGACTCTTATAAAGAAGAAAACTGAGTTTGAGATTGGGAATAGTAATAAAACTGTAGGTTGTTATATATATGATACTTTACTTGAGGACCCCTCACAGAAGATCAAAGGGAAACTTGTCCGCACAATTGAAAGGAAATTCTACAAGGAAGAATTAAGACTGATCCTCGAGAAACAGAAGGAGTTCCACTCTGAATTACACGACAGACAACTTTATAATATTTGTATTCAAAAATTATACAAAAGCAACGAAAGTCACAAGAACAGCCTCAATGGGAAAGACTTTACACATCTTTTCATCGATGATATCATTTTCTTTCAACGACCATTAAGAAGCAAGAAATCGCTTATTAATGACTGTCGTTACGAAAAAAGAGTTTATAAAAGCAAAGATGGAACTATTGTAATGGAACCGGTAAAATGTATTGCCAAGTCTCACCCACGATACCAGGAGTTCAGGCTTTGGCAGTTCTTACAAAACCTGAAGATTTACAGAAAAGATGCTGAGGTTGATGGAAAGATATTGCCTGAATTAGATGTGACTTCTGAATTCCTGAGATCGGAAGAAGATTGGGTGGCACTATTTGATTGGCTGAATGCTAAAAAAGATATTCAGCAGGAAATATTCCTAAAATATCCTCCATTTAATCTGAAGAAGAACATTGTTAATTACCGGTGGAATTATGTTGAAGACAAGACTTATCCGGCAAATGAAACCCGGGCACAAATACTATCAAAGATAGAAAAGATCAAAAATGTTTCGGATGGATTCCTTACAAGAGAAATTGAAGAAAGTCTCTGGCATATACTCTATTCTGTTGAAGATAATTTGGAGATCATAAAAGCTTTGAAAACTTTTGCAGACAGGTACGGATTAGATGAAGAATTTGTTGAACACTTTAAGAAATTCCCGCGATTTAAAAAAGATTACGGTGCTTATTCGGCAAAGGCGATTAAAAAATTGTTGCCTTTGATGCGCAGGGGGAAATATTGGAATGAAGATGAAATCAGCCAGGTGGTGAAGAACAGAATAAATGCAATTTCGGAGAGATTGATTTCAGTAGAGCATGATCGAACAAAGATAACCGAGATAACCGATGATGACATACCCAAACAAGTACTTAAGAGTTTTATTGAATGTCAAAATCCAATGCAAGCGCTGAATACCTATCAAGCATGTTATGCAGTATATGGCAGACATTCTGAAGAGGGGGAAATCACGAGGTGGAAAAACCCTGAAGAGGTTGACCACTTTCTGAAAACAGTGTTTAGGCAACTTTCATTGCGTAATCCAATTGTTGAACAGGTAATTGTGGAGACCTTGCATGTGGTCAAAGATATCTGGAACGAATACGGGAATGGGAAAGAGAATTTTTTCGACGAGATTCATATTGAAATGGGAAGGGAGATGAAAAATCCGGCTGATCGACGGAAAAAAATGACAGAACAGATCTCGGCGAATGAGAATACAAATGTGCGTATCAAGGCACTGCTTGCTGAGATGTCGCAGGATTCCGCAATGGAAAATGTTCGCCCTTATTCACACGCACAGCAGGATATTCTAAAAATATACGAAGATGGAGTTTTAAATTCGGGACTTGAATTGCCGGAAGATATTCTAAAGATTAGTAGGAATGCTCAACCTTCAAAGACTGAACTTATCCGGTATAAACTTTGGCTTGAACAAAAATACCGGTCTCCATACACCGGTGAAGTGATCCCTCTTGGTAAATTATTCACGACAGCTTATGAAATCGAACATATTATACCCCAGTCAAGGTATTTTGATGATTCACTGAACAACAAAGTGATCTGCGAAGCTGAAGTTAACAAAGACAAGGACAACTGCACCGGATATGAATATATAAAGGCCAACTCCGGAAAAATCATTCAGCTCAGCATGGGTAAAACCACGAGGTTATTTACCGTAGATGCCTATCAGGATTATGTGAAAAACCATTTCTTGGGAAACAGAGGAAAGATGAAACGGCTATTAATGGACGATATTCCCGAAGGGTTTATTGCTCGTCAACTTAATGATACAAGATATATCAGCAAATTTGTCAAGAACTTGCTTTCAAATATTGTTAGAGAAGAAGGGGAACAAGAGACAACTTCTAGAAATGTATGTGCAAGTAATGGATCCATTACCTCAAAATTAAAACAGGATTGGGGATTAAATGATGTGTGGGACAAACTCATTTCGCCAAGGTTTATACGGCTTAACCAATTAACTAACACAAATCAATTTGGAGAGTGGGTCAACAAAAATGGTAAGAATATATTCCAGAACCGTGTCCCATTGGAATTACAGAAAGGGTTTAGTAAAAAAAGGATTGACCATCGCCATCATGCAATTGATGCCTTGGTAATAGCATGTGCAACCCGAAACCACATCAATTATCTCAACAATGAGTATGCTAAATCTGATTTTCGGTACGACTTACGATCAAAGCTTTGCTTCAAAAATAAAACAGACGGGAACGACCATTATAAATGGTCATTTTGTAAGCCATGGGATTGTTTTATCAACGATGTTAAGGATAAACTGGAAACCATCGTTGTCAGTTTCAAGCAAAATACCAGGGTGATCAATAAAACGGTCAACTGGTATCAGAAATGGCAGGTAAATGAGGATGGTAAACTGCAGAAAGTGTTCATAAGGCAGGATAAAGGCGATCATTGGGCCATACGGAAACCAATGCACAAAGATACTGTGGCTGGTGCAGTTTCCCTTCGATTCAAGAAACATATTGTACTCTCTGCAGCAATAGATAAGTGGGAGATGATCGTTGATAAACTTCTGAAAGAACATATAAAAGCTTTACTCAATGAGGGCAATGATAAAAAAGCTATCCTGAAATATTTTAAGTCAGTTAACAATTCCTTTAAGGAGCGAGATGTCTCCAGGGTTGAGGTTTATTATTTTGATAATGACAATGTTGCTACCAGGGTTTCCGTTGACGAAAGTTTTACTTCTTCAGTCATAGAAAAAATAACGGATTCCGGTATCCGTAAGATATTGCTCAAACATCTTGCAAAATATAATGAGTACAGGGACGACAAGTCTGTCGAACATCCGGAATTGGCTTTTTCACCTGATGGTCTGGATGAATTGAATAAGAATATCAAAACTCTGAATGATGGAAAAGAGCACAAGCCAATCGGCAAGGTCCGAAAATTTGAATCTAAAGGAAATAAATTCAGGGTCGGTTACCGGGGAAATAAAAAATCCAAATTTGTAGAGGCGGATAAGGGTACAAACCTCTTCTTTGCTATTTATATCGATAAAAACAAAAAGCGAAGCTATGAAAGCATTCCGCTGAGTGTTGTGATTGAGCGCCAGAAACAAGGATTATCAGCAGTACCCGAAGAAAATGATAAGGGATTCCAATTGTTATTTTATCTCTCACCGAATGATCTGGTATATGTGCCATCAATTGAGGAGAAGGAGGATTTAAATTTATGCTATAAAGACGCTCTATCAAAACTGCAAACTGCAAGGATATTCAAAATGTTGAGCTCCTCAGGAACACAATCTTTTTTTATTAGAAATGACATTTCCACAGTTATCTGGAATAAAGTGGAATTTTCACCGCTCAATAAAATGGAAAGATCAATGGATGGAGTTATGATAAAAGGCTGTTGCTGGAAAATAAAAACTGACAGATTGGGGAATATTGTAGATATTATTGGTAGGCATAATACGTAAAAACAATCTGATCAATCAGAATGGCATATGATCAAACGTACTCTTTATTTCAGCAATCCAGCTTATCTTGGTAGAACCAATGACCAAATGGTCATACGCCTTCCTGAGGTGGAAAAGAACATGGAAATACCGGATAAGTTTAAAAAGGATGCAATCGCGACTATCCCTGTAGAGGACATCGGGGTGGTGATTATCGACCACAAGCAGGTGACCATTACCCAAGGGTTACTCGCAGCCCTTCTTGAAAATAACGCTGCAGTGATCGTTTGTAATGACTTGCACCATCCGGAGGGACTTATGCTTCCACTTGATGTTCATCATGTACAGCAGGAAAGATTTAAGGCCCAGATCGAATCAACCGTTCCACTGAAAAAGCAACTATGGCAGCAAACCGTGGAGGCGAAGATCGGAAACCAGGCGGTTATGCTCAAAAAGGCAGGCCATGATCCGGGGAGGTTAGCGGCTTTTTCTAAATCGGTTAAATCCGGTGATCCCGACAACCTCGAAGGTACGGCTGCCCATTTTTACTGGAGTACTTTATTCAAAGATCATTTCGGGTTTACCCGCGACCGGAACGGAGTACCTCCCAACAACCTGCTAAATTACGGTTATGCGATCCTGCGAGCCGTCACCGCACGTTCATTGGTGGGTTCGGGATTGCTTCCAACCCTGGGCATTCATCATTCTAATAAATACAATGCTTATTGCTTGGCCGATGATATAATGGAGCCATATCGGCCTTTTGTCGATGATATTGTTTTCAGAATTTCATCAGCCGGAGCAGATTGCTCTGAATTAACAATCGAAATAAAAAAACAATTACTTTCCATTTGCACTACGGATATTCATTTTGAAGATGAGCACAGTCCGCTGATGGTCGGAATGCAGCGAACAACAGCATCCCTGGCGCAATGTTTTGAAAAGGAGCGAAGGAAAATAACATACCCGGAACTAAAGTAACAGACATGGGTGAGAACAGTGCTTCACTCAGCCGTTTGAATGAATATAGAATTTTGTGGATTCTAGTGTTTTTTGACCTGCCGGTTGTAAAGAAAAAGGATCGGAAAATTGCTGCACGGTTCCGTAAAGATATCATGCACAATGGTTTTTCCATGTTCCAGTTTTCAATTTACTTGCGTCACTGTCCAAGCAGGGAAAATGCCGATGTTCATATCAAGCGTGTGAAACAACATCTTCCTGAAAAAGGACACGTAGGTATCCTGACGGTAACTGATAAACAGTTTGCAAGTATGGAACTGTTTTATGGAGCAAAAGAAACGACACTCCCTCGTACCCCTCAACAACTTGAGTTGTTTTAACATAGAGGATTGAAAAATTCCCGCTTCCATACCAGGAAGCGGGATCATAACCACATTTTTTTCTTTGTAAAAACCACATTTTTTATAGCAATATCAACCTTTTTGACGATATATGCTGTGGTTCCTATGTCAAAGATACAATCTGAAAGCAATTCACAACACACTAGTGATTGAGCGCATGAGGCAAAAAGCTGTGGTTCCTATGTCAAAGATACAATCTGAAAGCAATTCACAACTGTTTTTTATTGATTATTTGGCAATATTGCGCTGTGGTTCCTATGTCAAAGATACAATCTGAAAGCAATTCACAACAAACCCCCCAAACCCACGAACCGTTATCAGCTGTGGTTCCTATGTCAAAGATACAATCTGAAAGCAATTCACAACGCCTATTGCCGCGTTGTCTGAAATAGTAAAGCTGTGGTTCCTATGTCAAAGATACAATCTGAAAGCAATTCACAACAGATAAGCCTGAATTTGCTCGGCTTCTTTTGCTGTGGTTCCTATGTCAAAGATACAATCTGAAAGCAATTCACAACTAATATTCGTTTGTTTCTTCTTCGATGTTGGCTGTGGTTCCTATGTCAAAGATACAATCTGAAAGCAATTCACAACCCTTTTGTTAAATTCAATTAATTCCCCCCTGCTGTGGTTCCTATGTCAAAGATACAATCTGAAAGCAATTCACAACAGTATAAACCTTAAACATAAAACATCATGGGCTGTGGTTCCTATGTCAAAGATACAATCTGAAAGCAATTCACAACCATGGTCATTTCTTCGAGTTTGGCATAAATGCTGTGGTTCCTATGTCAAAGATACAATCTGAAAGC
>JALNZC010000047.1 GCA_023229525.1 Bacteroidales bacterium | reverse complement strand
TCATACCTTCATTCCTTCATGCCTTCATACCTTCATACCTTCATACCTTCATACCTTCATACCTTCATACCTTCATACCTTCATACCTTCATTCCTTCTTTCCTTTATTCCTTCTTTCCTTCTATAATAAGTCTTGTGATCAGCTCAGTAAAACTCCACCCATAAGCCCGGGCCATCTTGGGAACGATGCTCGCGGCAGTTAATCCGGGAACTGTATTTACTTCAAGGAAATAAAAATCCTTTCCATCAAAAATGTAATCAAAGCGCACTACCCCTTTACAGTTCAGTTTTTCGAAAAGAAACCGGGAAATTTCAAGGCATTTCTCAGAAACTTTTTCAGGAATCAACGCAGGGACCACTTCATCCGACATTCCTTTCCTGTATTTGGCTTCGTAATCGAAATATTCGTTTTTTGGAATTATTTCAGTCACCGGAAAAGCGATGATTTTTCCGTCCGATCGAATGACTCCGCAAGTAAGTTCACGACCTTTGATGAATTCTTCCACCAGAATTTCCTCATCTTCCTGAAAGGCCAATTGCAGGGCAGGTTTTAATTCATTCCTACGGTTTACTTTTGACATGCCAACACTTGATCCGCCATTATTGGGTTTCACAAATACAGGCAGGTCCAACTCTTCGCTGATGATCTTTTCAGGGTTAAGACTACCTTTCAACAAATGCACTGATCTGGCTGTTTTGATCCCATAAGAAGCAACAACCTGCTTACAAAAGCTTTTGTTAAATGTTAATGAGGATGTCGTTACATTGCAGGAAGTATAAGGAATTCCAAGTATATCAAAATATCCCTGAAGTTTTCCGTTTTCACCGGGGGTACCATGGATGGCATTAAAAACGGCATCAAAATGGATCTTTCGTTTCCCGATAATAATACTAAAATCATTTTTATCCACCGGGAAGTTTTTCCGACCGATACGGTAATTCCAGGTTTTTCCTTTTATCACAATCAGATAAGGACAAAAAAGGTTCCGGTCCATATGGGATTCAACCTGTTTTCCACTCTTTATGGAGATCGCGAATTCACCGGAATCACCTCCGGCAACAATAGCTACATTGACCATACGCTCCGTTTTAATACAGGCAAAATTAATTTTTTTTCCGTAAGTTTGTCGTGTAATTATGGATATACAATAAAACGAATGTTTTCAGGTTAATTACATAAAACGGAGAATGAATTTTTTACATTTCCTGTTTTCGAAAAAATTTCTCAGGCATTTCTTAATTGCAAGTGTGATTATGGTTGTATTGATATGGGTCACGCTGCAATCGCTTTCATGGTACACAAAGCATGATGAATACATCGTTGTTCCGGATTTCAGGGGTATTTTTGTACAAGATGTTGTCGGAAATCCGGAGAATAGGAATTACCGGTTTTCAGTTATTGATTCGGTTTTTGATCCGGATAAATCAAAAGGTTCTGTTTTGACCCAGGATCCCTATCCGGGATCGAAAGTTAAACAGAACCGGACAATCTATCTGACAATCACATCCATGGTTCCAGAGAAAACGTCGATGCCCGATCTTCGGGACCTTACGTTACGTCAGGCTCAATCAATGCTTGAATCCGCTGGCCTCCGGTTGGGGAAATTGTTATATATCCGTTCATTCGATGAAGATGCTGTTCAAAATCAGCTTTTTGAAGGAAAGCCTATCAAAGCCGGAACGATGATCGAGAAAGGTTCTGCAGTCACCCTTACCGTCGGAATGGGAGCCAAAGCAGCAGAGATGATGAAGGCTGATTCACTGGCAAAGGATAGTTTGCAGTAAAGTGGACGAGTGAACGAGTGGGCAAGTGATAATGAGTATTGGATAAATCGTAAATTGTAAATTTTTGTTGATGCGCACTTTTATTGTTAATCTGATCAATATTTTCCTTTTCTTTTCCGGTTTTTCCGCATTTTCGCAAGAAATTCTTACAGGGTTACAATTCAATCCTGTGATACAGAAGAAGGCAGAAGAATTAAGCAGGTTGAAATCTTCTCCGTCAGGATCAGATACCATCCCCATCACCCTGCCATTTTTTGATGATTTTTCAGCCAATGCGGTTTTTCCTTCAACCGAGCGATGGATTGACCGGTACGCTTTCGAAAACACCGATTTTCCTGTATATCCAGTCAACCTTGGAGCAGTAACGCTGGATGCTATCAACGATTCGGGAAGAATGTACAGCAACGCTGTTCCGGGGCCTGCCTCATTCATTGCCGATCACCTAACATCACGGTATATTCGTCTCGATTCTGTTTTTAGTCCGATTCCGCGTTCGATCAATTCTGCCGATTCGGTTTATCTGAGTTTTTACTACCAGCCACAGGGAAGAGGCCGTCCACCACAGACTTCCGATTCTCTGATCCTGCAGTTTCTGGTCAAACAGGCGCATGACAGCATCTCTCCGACCGATACTATTCATATTCCTGATTTATGGCAGAAGGCCTGGTTTGCCAAAGGCATGGCGCTCGATACATTTTACCTACAAAATAACAAGTATTTCCGCCAGGTAATGATTCCCATAACTGATCCCGGTTTTTTTAAAAAGAAATTCCGGTTCCGGTTTTTTAATTATGTCAGTCTCGCCAGTTCAGCTGAACCCAGTTGGGAAAGCAACACCGATCAATGGAATCTAGATAATGTATACCTCAATCTAGGCAGGAACCGTTTTGATACCATATACCCGGAAATACGATTTATCCAGCGGCCTCCTTCTATGCTGCAAAATTATGAGGAAATGCCCTATCCACAATACTGCGACAACCCCACGAATGAAATCAGGGATACCATTGATATCCTGATCAGCAACCGTGATCTGGATTCCCATCTGTCGTCCTATAACTATTATGTAACTGCACCGGGAGGAACGTTTTCGAAAACGTATAACGGGGGAAATTATAATATCCGGAACTTTTACTATAACGGTTATGTAGATTACCAACCTTTTGCACATCCGCCGGTGTCTTTTCTTTTTCCCATCAGTTCTTCCGACAGCGCGTCTTTCCTTATGAAGCACATAGTAAAAGATATTAACCCGGGATCGGTGTTGGGTGATACCATCCAAGCCTGGCAAAAATTCTATAATTATTTTGCCTATGATGATGGCACCCCCGAAGAAAGTTACGGACTTACCCCTGCCGGTTCCAAGCTTGCCTATCGCTTTCACCTTAACAAATCACCCGATACCCTTCGTGCGGTTCAGATGTATTTCAACCGTACGCTCAGTAATGCAAGCCAGCAATGGTTTTATCTTTGCGTTTGGAACGACAACGCAGGTGTACCGGGAGACACCATATATTCCGACCTGGTGCTGCCTTATTATACCGATTCTCTGAACAAGTTCATCACTTACCATATATATCCGCCACTCCGGATAACAGGCACCTTTTATGTCGGCTGGATACAAACCACGAATGATAATTTAAGCATTGGGTTCGACAGGTACAATAACAGTCAGTCTGAAGTTTTCTACAATACTATGGGCCAATGGAATAACTCCTTCTTTGCCGGATCACTCCTGATGCGGCCGGTGGTCGGAAAACCAATTCCATTGAGTACCGGTGATATTATTCCACACAGACAATCCTTTGAATTATATCCCAATCCCTGTATGGCCGCCAAGGTGACCATCCACATTCCGGAAAACGGGAACCAGGGCCAGGTTTCAGCCTTTACCCTGCTTACGGTTTATAACCTTTTTGGCCAACCGGTATTGAAATCAGGGTATACCAGTAACCTTGATGTTTCGACCCTTCCGGGTGGTATTTATTTTGTGGTGCTCACCAATGCTTCGGGTATGAGACTGGGTGTTTCAAAATTGATCATCTCCAGGTAAATCTCCGGTATACTGCATGATATGATTGAGCAACCCGATACTATCGACGAATCCAACGAACTATATGAGCATTTTCGGTTTGTGGTTGATAATGGGCAAGCCCTGTTACGCATCGATAAATACCTGATGGCCAAAATTGAAAATGCGTCGCGTAACCGGATCCAGAATTCCGCCAGAGCCGGGAATATCCTTGTGAACGACAAGGTAATCAAACCCAATTACCGGGTAAAACCACGCGATGTCATTTCTATTGTGCTTGCCTATCCTCCTCGTGATACAGAGATCTACCCCGAGAATATCCCGATCCGGATTGTCTTTGAGGATGATGATATCCTGGTCGTCAATAAAGCGGTTGGGATGGTGGTTCATCCTGGTCACGGGAATTTCACCGGGACCTTACAGAATGCAGTACTCTACCATCTGCAAAATAATCCTGCGGGTGATCCTGAGGCAAAACCTTATCTGGTTCATCGCATTGATAAAGATACCAGTGGCATCCTGCTCATTGCGAAAAATGAACTGGCCCAGACGCGGTTGGCAAAGCAATTTTTCGATCATACCATTGACCGTACTTATGTTGCGCTGGTGTGGGGAAACATCAAACAGGATAAAGGTACCATCACTGGTAACATCGGGCGTGATATACGGAACCGCATGGTTCAAACGGTTTATGAAACGGAAGAAAAAGGCCGGCATGCCGTTACCCATTTTACAGTCTTGGAGCGTTTCGGGTATGTGACCCTTGTCGAATGCCGTCTGGAAACAGGTCGTACCCACCAGATCCGGGTGCATTTCAAGCATATCGGACATCCGTTGTTCAATGATGAAAACTATGGCGGGTCAAAAATAGTGAAAGGAACCACATTTACCAAATACCTCCAATTTATTGAGAATTGCTTTAAACTTATGCCCCGTCAGGCACTACACGCAAAATCGCTGGGGTTTGTGCATCCCTCGACCAGGCAGTATATTCATTTCGATTCGGATTACCCTGAAGACTTTGCGTCGGTGATAGAAAAATGGAGGAAATACAGCATTCATAAAAGTCCGGAGAAGAGTTAAAAAACATTGAAAATGAAATCTCTGGTTCGTTTTCTGGTTTCCGTTTATTTCTGGATTGAGCTTTTCACAATCTCCGGTATCCTGTTTCCGATCTCTATTATAATTTATTTTTTGACGGTACTTTTCGATAAGCGCCTGTTTGTTCTGCACAAATACACCTGTCTCTGGTCATACATTGTACTCACGATCAATCCTTTCTGGCGAATCCGTGTAACCGGACGGGAAAAAATCAATCCGAAAGAGGTATATGTAATGGTTTCCAATCATCAGTCGGGGGCTGATATCATTGTTCTTTTCCTGCTCTGGGCGCATTTCAAATGGGTTGCCAAAAAATCGCTGTTTCATTATCCATTCATCGGTTGGAATATGTGGTTAAACCGCTATATATCACTGGAACGTGGCAAAGGCAGTAGTATGCGTCAGATGATGACCGATGCCGCACGTACATTAAAAGAAGGAAATTCCGTAATGATCTTCCCGGAAGGTACACGATCGAAGGACGGTCGCCTCCAGCCATTTAAAACAGGTGCCTTTCACCTGGCGCTCGACAACGGAGCTCCTATTCTGCCCATTGTTATTACAGGTACTTCCAAAGCCATCCGCAAAGGGGGGTTTTTAATCAATAAAAATTTTCACATCCAGGCTCGGGTACTCGATCCAATTCCATTTGAAGCCATAAAAGGGAGGGACTCGAAAGAAGTGACGGTAATTGTGCGGGAAAAAATCAAGAAAGCGATGGAGGTAGTTGAAAGTTATAGAGTGAATCCCGTTCGATAGGAGTCCGTTTTGCACCGGTGATGAGTTCTTTCATCTCCGAAACGGTCATCACGGGATTTTGGTCTTCAGCCCCAGCCATTGAGTATATCCGGGTAGAATCATTGATGGTTCCGTCGAGATCGTCAACGCCAAAAGATAAGGACACCTGTGCCAGTTTCCGGCCGACAGCAGGCCAGTATGCTTTGATATGCGGGAAGTTATCCAGGTAAATGCGGGCCACGGCGTACATTTTCATATCTTCAACAACTGAAACTTCTGCGATGTTCGACAATTTATTGTTGCTGTTCCTGAACTTCAGGGGGATAAATGCATTGAATCCGGATGTACGGTCCTGCAGGTTTCTTAACCGTTCCAGATGATCGATGCGGTGTTCCGGCGTTTCTACATGGCCGTAAAGCATGGTTGCATTGGAGGAAATGCCCAGCCGATGTGCCGTTTCATGAATTTCAAGCCAGGTTGCCGCGGACGATTTCATTCCGCAGATGGTTCTCCGGAGGTTTTCATCAAAAATTTCAGCACCCCCGCCGGGGATGGAATCCAATCCGCAGGATTTAAGCCAGGTCAGACCATCGGTAAAATTCATTCCTGATTTTTTAATCATATAATCCAGTTCCACCGCGGAATATGCCTTTAATTGAAGATCGGGTCGAATGCTTTTTATCTTTTTCAGCAATTCACCGTAGTAATGAATGTCGCGGTCGGGATGAACAGCCCCGGTAATATGCAATTCTCTAATGGTTTCATCCAGTTTTTCAACTTTTTCTATGATTGCATCCATGTTCAGCTCCCATTTTGTGGGACTGAAATGATGGGAAAAGGAGCAGAAAAGACATTTATTTACACAGATGTTGGTTGGTTCAATATGGTAATTGCGGATATAATAAGCAGCATCACCATTTTTCCGGATTCGGACTTCATCAGCCAGCATACCGAGAAATCCCAATTCCCCTTCGGTAAAGAGCGTCAACCCTTCTTCAGGTGTAATCCGCTTCCCATCCAACACTTTCAGGCCAATGGTTTTTAACGCGGGGGCTGAAATCAGGCTGTCCAGGATTCTATACCGGTAATTGCCGGGCTTACCGGTCATAGCTTGATGATTTTTCTTGCCGTTCGACTTTCCCCATCACCAATCATGAGGATGTACATCCCGGTAGCCAAACCCGTAAGATCGATGGTTATTTCGATTTCTGTCAAAGGATTCCAATTACCAGACCATAAAATTTTTCCCCAAATATCTGTGATCCTGATTTCCTGTTTCCTGATTGCCGGCTCGCTGCTGTATCTCAGATTCACCCGATTTGTGACAGGATTCGGGAATACAGTGATCCCTGAAGTCAATTCCGGTTCCTGCACACCGAGAGCCCATCCGTTACAGTTCATGACATTGGAATTGACCGGATCGAGCCAGTATTTGAGTACACTGGCAGAATCAGTGCCATTCCTGTCCCAGTGATAATAAAACATGCCATAATAATCGGGTTTGTTGAGGTTTGCTGAATCACAGGAAGAATCGCCACCCGTCAAGGTTCCAACTAACAGCCCCAGATTATTATAAAGGGGTGATCCTGATGATCCACCCTCCGTGGTGCCATGGCCGTGTGTAGTGCCTGCCCAGGTCACCCGCCAGTGGGTGTAACGTGGTTGGCTGTTCCAGTTGGAACGGACCAGTGGCGAAGTATAGGTGGAAATTTTTTTTATATCCCCCTGCGGATGATGCAAACTTACTCCTGATGGACTCGGTATCGTATCCCTGCTCCACCCGTTGTAATAAACATTGAAAGTATCGGGAATGGATGAAAGTAACCGGACCAGAAAGAAATCAGAGCCGGTATTGCCTCCATCACCACCATGGGCGACAAGTTTAACACCGGTCATTGTCCTGGAAACCGGTTCCCTGGTCGGGTTCGGACAACCTGCTCCCTGATAATTAAAATAAATCAACCATTGGCTCAGGTCCTGAGGTGTGGATAATTTACCGCAATGATCGGCTGTGAGAAGATATGGCGTACCATCGTTACGTGTATTGTTAACCAGCGAACCGGAGCACCATACCGAGGAGCTCCCGCGTTTAACCTCAACCCTTGCAATACTTCTTACCTGACGCTGCCAGCTGGCGCCTTCACTGCAATTCACATTCACTTCACATTTGCCGGCTGCCCCAAAACCGGTTCTGTCGCCGGAGACATCTGTAACTCCCCGGTATGCATATGCCACTTCGGAAAGATGCAGTTGCGGAAGAACAGCGTCTTCCGGGGAATTGTACTCGAGGGTTATCTGATCCCCCGTGATCAAGGCAGTTGCAAAGGTATTTGCTTCGTTGTTATTGAGGTTAGTAAAAGCTCCGATAAGCTGGGTCCGGTTTGGAGAATAAACGAAAAATTTTCCATCAGTGGGTAATTGAAACCGATCGAAATAGAGTGTCAGTGCAAGGGCGCCAGGGGCATTTACGGTTATTCGCCATACCTTGGTACCATCTTCAACTTTGATCCATTTCCCGGATCGTTCAATGTCAACATCAACTGGGAGGTTTATAGCGAAACGAAACGGAAGGGGTGAAATTGCATCTTCTTCATCCAGTAGTTCCCTTGAAGGAGGCGTCAGCGTAACCATATCCCGGTTGTCGGGAGGAATCGAGAAAGTGAAGCTCCGCGGAAATCCACCCTGGTTTAACTGTGCAGTTAGCATTTTTGGCGCTGCAGCAATCATCAAGCAAAAGAGAAGAAAAGATATTTTCGACGGGAAAATCCGCATTGTAAATGACTTTAATTAATTCAAAATCGTGATTTTCCCGTATTTCGCTCCTGAAACTTCCTGTAAACGAACGATATAAATTCCAGATGGAATACCACGGATGTTATAGGTTACGGAAGCCTGATCGCCCGTTTCATTCCAAGACCTGATTGTTTCACCAAGCGAATTGATAAGATCAACGGAAAAGGGACCTGTACCGTTTGGTCCCAGGCTTAAAGTCATCTTCTCACTTGCAGGATTCGGATAAATGGTGACCTTCTTGCGTGTCGACGGTTCATCAATACCCACTGCTGAAGTGATGGAAATGTCATCGATCATAAAAATAAATCCGTTGACGGTAACACACTGAATTCCGACATACACCGTCTGATTGGCATAATCAGGCAAGCTGTATGTCTTTTTTGTCCATACTCCGGGAGCAGCTTCCGGTGTACTGGTAATGGGAACAAAACTCGATGGATTAAGGTCTGTGGTCGAAACCGCAATGTTATACTGTTCATCCCCGTAATTGGGATTGTAAGTCTGCACCCATAGCTCAATCTGTGGACTATTACCGAGGGACATTTTTGGAGAAATCAGCCATTTATTGTTGGGATTTTGTGGATTTTCGGAAGAAAAGGAACATCCCATTTTTTCTCCGGAATGCGGAACCATGTTGGTAAGTGGCGGTAATGTACGGGATGGAACAAAACATATATATGCCATAGGTTCAAACTGATGAAGGAAAGATATTCCGTTAATTCCCCATGTGTTGCCTCCTCCGACATCGATGGTTGTCCATGGATCGAACACCAGGGAGAAATTTTCAAGTGATTCAAAGTCGAGTGAAACATTTGAAGGATAAGTTGTCACTGTGATGTATGCGTTTTTCGTAAGGGAATCATGGGAAGTTCCATTGCTCACGACAAGGGTTACAGGGTAGCTTCCTGAGTATGAATACATGATGTTTACAGGATTTTGCAAGTTGGAGGTAGCCGGAGTACCACCGGGAAATTTCCAGTTCCAGGTGGTCGGCGATCCGGTGGACTGATCGGTAAAATTAACGTTTTCCCCAACCCTGACCATCGTTTTATCTGCTATAAAATCTGCGACGAGGTTGTTGGATGTTGAAGTTCTGACTTCGAGGTCGTCGATCATCATCAGGTAGTTATCTTTTGATACACAACGGATGGCAACATAAACCTTCTGGTTATCGAATTTTGAGAGACTAAAATTTTTCCTGATCCAGTTGAGTGTCGTTTGAAGGGAGTCGGGGCCGGAAATCGATGAAAAACTCGAAGGATTATTGTCTGAAACGGACACCAATACCTGATATTTATCCAGTCCGTATAAATCGCTGTAAGATTTGACCCAGAAAGAAAAAACACCATTTGTTCCAAGTTGGATTTGTGGGCTAATAAACCAATCGTTGTTTGACGGTGGATCAGATGAAAAGCAGGCTCCGAAACGTTGCCCGCTATGGGGTTGAATATTCGGATCGGCAGCCATGGAGGGAGCAACCTGTGCAGGAGTGAAACAAATAAATGCCATGGGTTCCATTTGATGTGGAAAAGTATGATTTATAATCCCGTACGTTGGATTATGGTCAACATCGTTGACCGTCCAGTCACCGAAAGTCAACGAAAAATCGGCAATTGATTCGAAGTCCATTGTATAGGTCGTATCCGATGTATAGCTTTGGATTCCATAGAAATTCGCAGGAATGCATTTATCGGGAATAATAGATTGCAAGATCAGAAATGTGATAGCTGAAAACAAAGATACCCTGGTTTTCATATGGCTGATATTACAGGTTTGAATTTGCAAAGGTAATGTTTTCAGGTATGGTAAAAAAAGGTACTTTTATGCCCGAATTTATAAATATCTCCTGTTTCAATTAAAACTCTATGGCTCAAATCGCAAACATCAAAAAAGAACCGCCCGCACTGCTTCGATGGATTGTACTTGTCTTCATCAGTATCGCCATGTTTGGCAATTATTACATTTACGATTGTATCAGTCCGTTAGCTGATGTATTGAAAGCACAGCTTCATTTCACAGATAAGAATCTTGGCCTGCTTCAAGGAATTTATAGTATCCCGAACATTTTCATGGTTCTCATCGGAGGAATTATTATTGATAAGATCGGAACAAAAAAAGCGGTGCTGCTATTTGCCTGTTTTGTTTTCGTGGGGGCTTTATTTACGACTATAAAGGGTGACATTGTTTTTATGGCAACCGGCAGGTTGATCTTCGGATTGGGCGCCGAATCAATGATCGTTGGCATCACAACGATCCTTGCCAGGTGGTTCAAGGGGAAAGAGCTCTCGTTTGCATTCGGGCTGAATCTCACCATTGCCCGTTTAGGCTCTTTTCTCGCCCTCAACTCCCCTACCTGGGGTAAATCGCTTTTTGAACATTGGCAGAAGCCCCTTTGGATCGCCGTTGGCGCTGGAGCCATTGCGGTGGGCACACTGGCCATCTATTATCTGATCGACATTTATTCGGAAAAAAACTATTCACTTCAGAAAGAAGGAAATCAGGATAAAGTGGTGCTGAAAGACCTTTTCAAATTTGGAAAATCATTCTGGTTCATTACCCTGTTATGTATCACTTTTTATTCAGCCATGTTCCCGTTCCAGACTTTTGCGGTAAAATTCTTTAAGGATGTACACCTTGCTGGTTTTCCGGATGATGTTGCACGCGGAATGGGCGGATTCCTGTCGAGTTTGCTAACGCTTTCCGCCATGATCCTGACCCCTATGTTTGGTTTATTGTCAGATAAAATCGGTAAACGCTCTCTGCTGATGATGTTCGGATCTCTATTGATCATTCCCGTTTATCTGATCATGGGGTACGTTACTCATACAGTGGCCATGCCCCCGTCCGTGGTCAGCATCTTTTCTGCCTCCGACCAAAGTACTGGATTCCTGGGAGGGATTGTATATTTCGGACATATGATCAGCGCCCTGTTCAGCTATTTTCCCAATATTGCCATTCCTATGGTCATCATGGGAATAGCTTTTTCCCTGATCCCTGCCATCATGTGGCCTTCTGTTGCATTGATCGTCGACCATTCCAAACTTGGCACTGCTTATGGTTTGATGACAATGATTCAGAATATCGGTCTTGCAGGCTTTAATTTGATGGTTGGATGGGCCAACGACTACTCGGGGGCCAGCGCAATCAATCCCGGCGGTTATCATTTGGGTATGTGGATATTCAGCAGCCTTGGCTTTTTTGGGTTGTTCTTTGCTTTTATGCTCAGACGAAATGAAAGAGGCCCCAACGCACACGGCCTCGAATACGGTACAAAATACAATAAAAGACCCACGTAATGAGGATTCTCCTTGTTGCAGCAACAACTTTTGAAATCAGGCCGTTACTCACCACACTTCCTTTGTTAAAACGGTTCGACGATAAACTTTCGCGTTATGGGTTAAAAAATGTGACCATTGATGTGCTGATTCCCGGCGTGGGTATGATGTTAACTGCGTTCCATCTGGGAAAACAGTTGTCGTTACAACATTACGACTTTGCGATCAATGCCGGTATCGCTGGTACTTTTAATAAAAACATCCCCATCGGGACCGTGGTCAATATTACCGAAGATTGTATATCGGATCTCGGGGCTGAAGACGGTACTGATTTTCTTTCCATATTTGAGCTTGGGCTAATGGATCCCGATGAATATCCTTACCGGGATGGGAGATTAATTAATGATTCGGAAATTGTTTTTCATGATAAGGGATTGGAGATAAAAGATAGGAGATCGGGGATTAATATGATTGAAAAATTGCCGAAGGTGAAAGGGATCACAGTTAACACGGTGCATGGTAGCACCAGTGGGATTTCGCGGGCTATTGAGAAGTTTGATGCGGATATCGAGAGTATGGAAGGCGCAGCTTTTTTATATTGTTGTCTTGCCAGCCGGGTCCCTTGTCTCCAGATCCGGGCAATCTCCAATGTCGTGGAGGAGCGCGATAAATCCAGATGGAATATGGATCTGGCCTTGAGAAACATGAACGCAATATTACTAGAGATGATAAAAAAGATAGGCGAAGGATGATTGAAATCTTCTGATTATTAACTTTGAACCATGACCAGAATTAATCTTGCTTTCTCACCTTGTCCCAACGATGCTTTCATCTTCGATCCCATTATTAATAAACGGATCGACCTTGAGGGATTTGATTTTGAATTTCAACTGCACGATGTAGAAACCCTGAACCATATGGCCATGAAAAATGAACCGGATATGGTTAAGGTAAGTTATTATACTTATCTCCTGCTTCAGAACAGCTACTCACTTCTCGATTCAGGCAGCGCCATGGGGCAGGGAAATGGTCCGTTACTTATCAGCAGGAATGCATTTACCCTCGTGGATATACCACTTCTGACGATAGCCGTTCCGGGTGAATTTACTACAGCCCACCTGCTTTTACAGATTGCAGCCTTACGGCCAAAGGAAAAAAAATTCATGATCTTTTCTGAAATTGAAAATGCGGTACTTTCAGGAGCAGTTGATGCCGGAGTGATCATCCATGAAAACCGGTTCACATATGCAAAAAAAGGATTGATGAAAATCGCCGACCTGGGCAAATACTGGGAAGATCTGACCAAATCACCCATACCACTGGGCGGTATTATAGCAAGAAAAAAACTGGGCTATGACCGCATTAACAAGCTTAACCGCATCATGTTCCGTAGTGTTCAGTATTCCATGAAATATCCGGACACAGCCATGCCTTTTGTCCGTCAGCACGCACAGGAGATGGACGATACAGTGATGCTGCAACATATCCGGCTTTATGTCAATGACTACACGCTGAGTATGGGAACCAGGGGCAAAGTGGCGCTCAACTTCCTGGTTGAAGTTGCAAGGGAAAGGGGGATTATATGAGGCTGGGTGTTGGATTCAAGATCCAGGATGCAAGATACAGGATGCAGGATGCAGGATACAAGATACAGGATGCGGGTTTAGAAATTTTGTTTGAAGGGTTATTTTATTGATGATTAAAGTATGTTTTTTGATAATCAATCCGGTTTGTCCGTTGGGAACATTGAACGGTCATTAACAAGCGCTATTGCTAAAGGATTTCTCCGCAATGAGGATACTGCTGCAATTTTTTATGATCTCACTTTTTTGCAAAGTCGTATCGGGCGATTGGTTTCGTGTTTTCCTTCCACTACCTTGCATGCCCTCGCCATCAAGGCCAACCCGTTGATCCGGATCATGAATTTTATAAAAACAATCCATTCAGGTATCGGTGTGGAAGCGGCCTCCATGGGGGAAGTGAACCTGGCCCTTAAAACCGGGTACAGCCCTGACCGGATCGTTTACGATTCTCCTGTAAAGACAAGGGCTGAGCTGGAATCTGCTCTTAAAACCGGCGTACATATCAATGTGGATAACTTATCAGAGCTGGAAAGAATCAAAAAGTTGCTGGAGGAAATGGGATACGGGGATAAATTATCATCCCTTAATTCCGACAGTCCTCAAACTTATGATAAAAAGAACACGATCGGTATCCGTATCAATCCCCAGATCGGATTGGGGACAATCGTTGAATCGAGTGTAGCCGGTGAATACTCAAAATTCGGTGTTCCGATCCGGGATCAAAGGCCATCACTGGAAAAGGTGTTTCTGAACTATTCGTGGCTTACGGGAGTCCATCTTCATGTAGGTTCCCAGGGATGTGCTATGCAAATGCTGATCGACGGGATTGGCATTTTGTACGATTTTATGCTGGAGATGAATGAAAAACGTCTTAAAAAAGGATTCCCTCCCATCTCTAATTTTGATATCGGTGGCGGTTTACCCGTTTCCTATCGCCGGGATGAAAAGCCTCCATCAATGGAAGATTATGTAGCTGCAATCAGGATGCGGGCGCCGGGGCTTTTCGAAACTCAAAGTTCAAATCTCAAATATCAAAACCACAACTCAAAACTTAAAACTAATAAACATTCAAATTTTCAAATCTTCAAATCTTCAAATTTTCAAATCACTGATACACACACTATTATCACTGAATTCGGCCGCTGGACTTATACCAACGCCGGGTGGACCGTTAGCCGAGTTGAATATGTGAAACACGATCCTGCAATCAATACTGCGATGCTTCATGTTGGCGCCGATCTTTTTGTACGCGAATGCCTCAATCCCAGGGATTGGCATCACGAATACAGTGTTTTTGACAGCCAAGGATCGTTGAAGACCGGTGTCGATGACCATCCATATAACCTGGCCGGACCATTATGTTTTGCGGGGGACATCATCGCCAAAGGAGTACAGTTACCCCGCATGGAAGAAGACGATTACGTTGTAATCCACGACAGCGGGAGTTATACGTTCAGCATGTGGTCGCGTTATAACAGCCGGCAAACCCCACGAATCCTGGGTTATTTTAATGAAGGAGAGAAGTTCGAAGTGCTGAAGGAACGGGAGAGCCTGGATGATATCTGTTCTTACTGGAAATAGGTTTAACGTAAATTCAAAATTCATTACTTATCAACTTTCAAACTGGCTGTAATGTTAACCAGCCTGATTTTTGACTTTTGACTTTACTTTTAACTTTTGACTTTTAACTTTTGACTTTCCTTATCTTTGTCCCTGAATTTACAATCCTTCGTTTATGATCATCGTCACAGGAGCCGCCGGGTTCATCGGAAGTTGTATGTTAAGTAAGCTGAACAACAAGGGCTTCAAAGATATTGTGCTTGTCGATGATTTCTCGAAAACGGAAAAGGTACCGAATACCTTGCACAAATGTTACCATGAAAAGGTTGAACGGATTTTGTTTTTTGAGTGGCTTTCAAAGCATTCAGGTGAGATTGACTTTATATTCCACCTTGGCGCCCGTACCGATACCACGGAATTCAATATGGCCATATTCGAAGAACTGAATCTGAATTTCAGCAAGAAGTTGTGGGAAATGTGCACCCAATGCCAAATCCCGCTTATCTATGCTTCCTCGGCAGCTACTTATGGAGATGGCACGCTGGGGTACGATGATCGCGATCCAGATCTTTCTTTCCGACTACTGCCGTTGAATCCTTATGGTATTTCCAAGAACGAGTTCGACAAATGGGTTTTGCAGCAGACCGATACTCCTCCACGGTGGTACGGCCTAAAGTTCTTCAACGTATATGGACCAAATGAATACCACAAAGGGCGTATGGCCTCGGTCGTTTTCCATGCATTTCGTCAGATATCGGATACAGGATACAAGGAACAGGATACAAGATACAGGATGCAAGATACAAGATACAAGATACAGGATGCAGTATCCAGGATACAAGATACAGGATACAAGATTCAGGATGCAGGATGCAGGATACAAGATACAGGATACAAGATTCAGGATGCAGGATCCAGGATACAAGATACAGGATACAAGATACAGGACGAGGGATCCAGGATACAAGATACAGGATACAAGATACAGGACGAGGGAGCAGGAACTAATCAGCCAGCATCCGGCATCCGGCATCCGGCATCTGTCAAGCTATTCCGTTCCCATAATCCCAACTATAAGGACGGTGAGCAACTTCGCGATTTCATCTATGTGAAAGATGTTACCGATGTAATGTATTTCCTGATGAACCACACTTCGGAAACAAAACCTCACCACCTCACCACCTCACCATCTCACCACCTCACCAGTTCACCATCTCACCATCTCACCAGTTCACCATCAGCAATCTGTGATTCCGGCATTTACAACCTCGGTACCGGGAAGGCACGCACCTTTCTTGATCTCGTGAAGACAGTGTTCACCGCTCTCGACAAACCACCCAATATTGAATTTATAGACACACCTATCGATATCAGGGATAAATACCAATATTTTACTGAAGCCCCTATGCAAAAGCTTCAGGCAATAGGTTATTCCAAACCTTTTTACACCCTTGAAGCCGGGATTGAAGAGTATGTTCAGGGATATCTGGTAGGTAATACATGCTACTAAGATTTACCCTCATCCACCTCACCTCCTGACCCCTCTCCTCAAAGAGAGGGGTGCGTCCTGGATCCTGCATCTGTTAATCAGAATCAACCCTGATCAGTAGCACATTACAACCCTGAGTTCTCAGACTCCTGTACTGCAGCCTAAAATCCTGATATAAAAAGCATCACAGGAAAATCGATTCTGTTGAAACCGATGAGTCTTGATCTTTATTATCTTTGTACTTGTAATAACCGTTATCTGTTTTCATTATACTTGACTTTCGGTAAATTGTTTTAAAGTTGGAAAATTAAAATGATAAATGCCTTAAGATATTAAGTCTTCCCCAAAGAAAAAAGTGTTGCCGATGACTGATCAATAATTTTCAACAATCTATATTTTTCATTTTCTAAATATATTGACTCATGACCCCAAAGAAATCCTTCATTACAAATATATGTACCTTGTTTGCACTGCTTACTTTATTTGATCCCGCGTTTTCCCGCGACGCCCCGATAACGACTGCAGGAAGCGCAATTCCCTGCCCTGGAAACAGTATCGAAATTCCAATTTCAATTGATAATTTTATCAACGTTACGGCCATTACGTTACGAATGGAATATGATTCAACACTGATGTCTTATACATCGCATCTAGTAAACCCCCAATTGGACGGGATGTTCGTGAATGTGAACCGGGTGAGCCCTACTTCCCGGTTTTATAAAGTTCTGGTAGTCTGGACAAACCCTTTGCCACAAACTTTGCCAAACGAAAGCGCTTTGCTAACGCTTACCTTTACATATCTTACCGGGAATGATTCGATCAGGTTTAATAATACAGTCGGTGGTGGTAGCTTCTGCGAATATGCAGATGAAAACCAAAATCCGATGAACGACATACCGACTTCAGCTTTTTACCATAATGGATCAATCACCAATGCCGGTCCGGGCGCTGCGGGGGTGATTACAGGAACCGCTGTTCTTTGCCAGGGAGTGAGCGGTATCGCCTATTCGGTGCCTCCTGTTACCAACGCCACCGGTTATTTGTGGGCATTGCCGTCAGGTGCAACAATTGCCTCCGGTGAAAATACCAATTCCATTACGGTTAACTTTTCACCGGATGCTTCTTCTGGGATCCTTTCCGTTTCCGGTGTGAATTCCTGCGGATCCGGTCAGCCATCCGACCCTTTCCCAGTGACGGTCAATCCTTTACCCAACGCCACGATTTCCGGTTCAGAAACCATCTGCGCAGGAAGCAGCACTATCATCCAGGTTGATCTTACTGGCTCACCACCCTGGAATATAACATATACGGATGGATTAACGCCTGTCAACATCGACGGGATCTCTTCTAGTCCATTCTCTTTCACTGTAACTCCGGATTTAACCACAACCTATTGGATTACCTATGTTTCGGATGGAAATTCCTGCTCGAATACCGGTTCAGGTAATGAAGTCATCACGGTCAATCCTTTACCCACCGCCACGATTTCAGGTTCAGAAACCATCTGCAATGGAAGCAGCGGATTCATCCAGGTTGATCTTACGGGCGCCTCCCCCTGGAATATCACATATACTGATGGCTCCACCCCGGTGAATATCGACGGGATCTCTTCTAGTCCATTCTCTTTCACTGTAACTCCGGATTTAACCACAACCTATTGGATCACCTATGTTTCGGATGGAAATTCCTGCTCGAATACCGGTTCCGGCAGTGTAGTGATAACAGTGAACCCTATTCCTGACCCACCTTTAGTTACGGCCGACAGTAATTTATTGACGAGTAGTTCTCCTTTGGGAAACCAATGGTATTACGAAGGTACTGGTCCGATCCCTGGCGCTACAGGGCAAACCTACACGGTAACGAGCAATACAGGTTATTATTGGTGTACCGTTACCCTGGACGATTGTACTTCACCAGCTTCAAACTGGGAATGGGTAGTGGTTACAGGTATTCCGGAATCTCAAAAAAATAACGGTTTCAACGTGTTTCCTGTCCCAAATGACGGAAAATTCAAAGTTACAATCTCCAATATTCCGGATGATACTTTTACGATTGCCATATATAATCAACTTGGTTCTGAGATTTATAAACTTAATGATATCAGGCTAACCAATGGAAAAACAGGCATAGAAATTGACCTGGGACCGGTTTCCAATGGAGTCTATACCGTTGTTTTACGGAATTTTGATCGCAGGATTGTAAGAAAAATACTGATTACCAGATAAACTTCACTTCGTTTAAAGATAAATCTGCTGCGCTCAAAAACTGGGGGCAAGAGGGTAGATTTCAGATACAAATAACAGTAAACCGGATTTTCCCCTTCACTTAGAAAAGGGGTCAGTGGACAAGGTGAATATAGGATACCGAATGGCAGATAAATTGTAAATTGTAGATCCGCAGCCCGTTGATGAAGAAAGTACCATCTGTAATATGTCTGTTGATTCTTCTCAATCAGCATGCTTACACACAGTATTACAATACCGGCCAGGATCCAGCCTCACTCCGTTGGCGACAAATAAAAACCGACCATTACAAACTGATCTTTCCTGAACATTTTGAAAAAAAGGCACAGTATCTCGCCAACATCATGGATTTTGTATCCCGGAATGAAACCCATTCACTCCATGCCAGGGTTCCAAGAATTCCTGTTTTACTCCACACACAATCTGCCACATCAAATGGTATAACCGTCTGGGCGCCGAAAAGGATAGAACTTTATCCTTGTACTCCGCAACAGACTTATGCCGAAGAATGGCTTGAACAGTTAGCTATTCACGAGTACAGGCATGCTCTTCAGATCAGCAAAATAAACAATGGTTTCTCAAAAGCGCTTTATTATATATTCGGAGAGCAGATCACCGGAGGAATTCTCGGATTATATGTCCCTTCGTGGTTTCTCGAAGGCGATGCTACAGTTACGGAGACTGCGCTAAGCAAAACCGGCCGTGGGCGGTCATCGCTCTTTGAAAGTACTTTACGCGCCCAGATTATCGAAAAAGGGCCCTATCCTTTCGATCTGGCAACACTCGGATCTTATAAAACCTTCACTCCGGATGCTTATTCATTGGGATATTTCCTTGTCGGACAGGCACGTAAACATTATGGCGACATGGTATGGGATGAAGCGCTTGACCGTGTAGCCAAATTTCCATTCATGGTTATTCCTTTCAATAGCGGAATCCGTAAAAGTACCGGACTTTGGAAAAAACAGCTGTACAAACAGTCGCTTACTGAACTTGACAGCGTCTGGAAAAAGCAACTCAGGGAAACACATCACACAGAATTTCGTCCCATCACCCGGCGCGACCCAAAAAATTTTGTGGTCTATAATCATCCGCTGGTACTGAATGATTCGTCCATTGTTGCAGATAAATCCAGCATGGATGACATCGACCGGTTTGTGCTTATCAACAGGTGGACCGGTTCCGAAAAGATACTTCTTACCCCCGGTTTTCATATCAGCGGCACGACCTCTATCGGTGGTAATTATTTAGTATGGTCAGAATATGAGCCTGATCTGCGGTGGGGTAATCGTGATTTTGCCGAGATCAGGATATACGATTTCAGAACAAAAAAAATACGTGAAATGACAACGAAATCGAGGTATTTTGCGCCTGTCATTTCGCCGGATGGAAGAAGGGTTGCAGCTGTATTTGTATCACCCGGAAATCAGAATTCTATTGATATCCTTGAAGTCCCATCGGGTAAACTCATTCGGCGATACCCAATTCCACATTATGGCGCTGCGATAACACCAAACTGGTCGCCCGACGCCAAAGGCATCATTTTCATCTTACTCACAGAAAAGGGAGAAACAATATCTGTTCTGGACACGGCCACGGGAAAATTTAAAAATATAATACCATACTTCTATCAGGAATTCAATGGTCATGCATATTTCTATAAACAATATATTATTTATAGTGTTGATTATTCGGGTGCCGAAAACCTTTATGCCATGGATACCCTGACCCATGCGATTTATAAAATAACTTCCGGCCGTTTTGCTTCTCTGGATCCTGATTTTACTCCTGATAAAAGATTCATGATCTATTCCGATTATAACTCCGATGGAACAATGGTGGTTGAGAATGAAATTGATACCTCAAAATGGATTCCTGTCAGACAGGTTGTCGATCACTCCATAAAACTATATAACGATCTGGCAGTCCAGGAGAAATGTAACATCCAGGATAGTATCCTTGTTCACAGGATTTACAAAATGAACCAATCGGATAATTACAATCTGACTGATGATTCCATCCAGGGAATAATCTACCCTGTAAAGAAATATGCAAAGGCGGCCAATCTATTCAATCCACATAGCTGGGCCCCGGTTTCGTTCAATATCAATAACCAGACGTTCCGGCCAGGTGTTATGGTGCTTTCGCAAAACACCCTCAGTACCATGTTTGCCAATGCCGGCTGGGAACATGATCTGAATGAACAAACAGGAAAATTATTCGCCGGTTTGAGTTACCGTGGATTGTATCCGGTAATCGATGTCCGTTTCGATATCGGTAACCGCGCCGGATGGGTGTTGTATGAGGGTTCGCATGAATCCCAACGGTTTACCTGGCAGGAAACAAATTTCAAAACGGATATCAGCATTCCATGGAATTTTTCACATTCAAAATATTCCCGGTTTCTTCAACCTAAAATCGGAACGACCCTCATCGGGATCCAACATCATTCATCCACACCGGAACAGTTTACCAAAGGGATGATCCAGTCGATGGATTACAGGTTAACAGCATATCAATATCTCCGTTCAAATCAGAAAGATGTTTATCCACACATTGGTCAATCCATAGATGTGAATTTCAGGAATACTCCTTTTGGCGGAAACAATATCGGATCGATTTTTGCCGCTGTGATCAACCTTTATTTTCCGGGGATCATCCGTCATCAGGGATTGTGGATTTCAGGAGGTTACCAACACCGGCAGGATTTTTCCGATCTTTCATATTCTTTTTCCAATATCGTCGCTTATCCCAGGGGATATACGGGCGCTTACGATCAGGCCCTGTTGAGTACCGGTGTAAACTATAAATTTCCTCTTTTATATCCTGATCTAAGTGTCGGATCGGTACTTTACGTGAAACGCCTCAAAATGAACCTCTATTATGATTGGGCTAACGGGATGAATACCGGTTACATCAATACATACCAATCCTTAGGCGGAGAACTTACCGCCGATTTTCATCTGTTGCGGTTCGTCGGCCCCATTGAAATGGGGATCAGGAGTTTGTACTATCCCGGTGACGGATCATGGGGATTTGAATTTCTCTATTCCATTTCTGCACCCTGAAAAATTTCTTTTTGGATTTGGAAGGACAAACATATTTACGATTTGACGATCTTGGCGTTACGAATGAATTATAAGATTTACGATCGACGAATAAATTATCAAACTTGAGCCTGTTCCGAAAAGTCTGCGAAAAAGGTTTGCAGCCAATCTACCTATCCCCAACCCCTCCCTTGAAAAGGGAGTGGAAAAGGGCCACCATACCCAAAAACAAGATATACAGTATTTTACCGGAGCAAAGATGCTCCCCTCCCTGTGGGCAGGGAGGGGCTGGGGGTGGGTAGATTTACCATAAGCCACTTTTCGGAGTGGCTTTAAACTTGTAAATGGTAAATCAAAAATTCATTCTAAAATCGGAAATCGTCCAATCGAAAATAAAGCCGTGCTCCAACATATAAAAAATAAGATTTAGCCCCAACTCTCCGGGAATTCTAATAACTGAAAAAGGTTACATTTGTAAAGCTGATGCTTCCGAAATCGATTACCGGAAAACTTTTTGTATGGCGGCTACGTCATATCAGACAACGCCAGTTTGTGCTGATCCTGAGTGTATTGGTTGGAGTCGGCAGCGGTCTTGTAGCTGTGGCGATGAAAAACACTTTGTATTATACCAACTATTTTCTTACCAACGGATTCAGCTATCATGGCATCTGGTATCTTTACCTGGCATTTCCGGTAATCGGAATTATTCTGACCTTGTTCTTTATAAAATATGTAGTTAAAGACAACATCAGTCACGGGGTCAGTAAGGTATTGTACGCCATTTCGAAGAATAACAGCCAGATCAGACCCCATAATGCTTTCTCATCGTTGATCGCTTGTACCCTTACCCTGGGCTTTGGGGGCTCGGTGGGACCTGAGGCACCCATAGTTCTTTCCGGTTCGGCCATCGGATCCAATCTGGCCAGACTTTTCCGCCTCGATTATAAAACAACCACTTTACTGATCGGATGCGGAGCTGCAGGTGCAATTGCCGGAACCTTCGAAGCACCCATTGCCGGCGCTATTTTTGTACTTGAAATCCTGATGCTCGACCTCACCATTACCACGATCATTCCCCTACTGATAGCAACTGTTACCGCTTCCCTTGTTTCATACCTGCTGATGGGGAATGAAGTATTGTTCTCATTCACCCTCAATAGTCCCTTTATATTGAAGCATATCCCGTTTTTCATGCTTCTTGGAATTTTCACCGGATTGGTTTCCGTCTATTTTATTCGCGGAAGTATAGCGATAGAAAATCTATTGAAAAAAGTTCCGGTTCCCGGGCGGGTACTCATTGCTGGGCTTTCACTTGCCGCAATGATTTTCGCATATCCATCTTTATTCGGCGAAGGGTATACGGTGCTGAAATCGGTGATCCACGGACAGGGTGAAGTCATCGGTAATCCAATGTTCTTCGGCTCCCTGAAAGGATTTCATGGATCGTTTCTGATCATTATTTCAGGGTTGATCCTGCTGAAAGTGGTGGCCATGGCGGTTACCCAGGGAAGCGGTGGTATCGGAGGCACCTTTGCTCCTTCTATTTTCGTCGGGGCTATCTGCGGTTTTTTCTTTGCCAGCTTTTTGAATACCATCTTCGGATTCAATATTTCGCTGAGTAATTTTTCATTGGTGGGAATGGCCGGTGTAATGGCCGGTGTAATGCACGCCCCGCTCACAGCCATCTTTCTGATTGCTGAAATTACGGGAGGGTATCAATTGCTGACACCCTTGATCATCGTATCGGCCATTGCCTATCTGACTTCCCATATCTTCGAAAGTCATTCCATTTATGCCCGGCAGCTTGCCGTCAGGAAGGAACTCATCACCCACGATAAAGATAAAGCAGTATTGTCATTTATGAGTCCACGGCAACTCGTTGAGACAAATTTTGCTTCCATATCCCCGGATGCAACCCTCGGTGAATTGGTGAAAGTAGTCGCAAAGGCATCCCGCAATGTTTTTCCCGTTGTGGACGCAGAAGGCAGGTTTTACGGTATCGTTATGCTCGACGCCATACGGCAGATCATGTTCGACCAGTCGTTGTATGACGTCACTTTTGTGAATGACCTTATGTTCATCCCGGATTATTCCATCGATCCTGATGATTCGATGGATAATGTGATCCAGCTTTTCCAGCAAAGCGACCGGTATAATCTCCCGGTAGTGAAAGACGGTAAGTACCTGGGGTTTATCTCCCGTGCCAATGTTTTTTCACAATACCGGGAGATGCTTAGGAAGTTTTCGCAAGTTTAATACCCGAAAGCATCTTTCAACTGAAGCTCATTCACCTCTCCGTAATTAGAGAGTGTTTTTACGTCCAGGTCGGATTTTTTTCCAAGGACCATGATGTGATATTTTTTATCCCTGATGTATTTCTGCTGAAAAGCCTTCAAATCGGAAAATTTCATCATCGGGACCTTTTCAAAAATATCCCTGCGGATGTCGTAAGTGAGGCCGAATTTCTGGGCATTGATATAGTTGAATAAAACCTGGGCTTTTGTTATCCGTTCGGTGCGGATCTTATTGATGATCGCTTCCTTCGCCGAGTTCAACGCTTTTTCGCTTTCCGGCATGTTGTTAAAAATACCCATCATTGTCTTCATGGCTTCAGGTAATTTATCTATCTGGGTTCCGATATAGGAGAAGAGGTAATTATTCAGATAGGGTTGTGCCGGTTGCCGGTATCCGGCATAAGCGCTGTAAGCCAGACCTTTTGATTCACGGATCTCCTGAAAAACAATGGAATTCATACCTCCGCCGAAATATTCGTTGAAAAGCCGTATCACCGGGACAAGTCCCTTATCATACGGATCCGACTTCGATAGCATGATAATCTCCGCCTGCTTCATGTTATAATCGACGGTATAAATTTTAGAAACATCGGTTGGCTTTTGTTCAAATTTCCGGTTAACAGGAACCGGTTTCAGGATTGCAGGAACTTTATGTTCTTTGTTTAGAACAGCTGCAAGCGCAGCAGGTGATTCAGGTCCGTAATAGAGAACCTTATGCTGGTATGCGTTCAATCCGTGGATAAGGTTTACGAGGTTTTGTGCCGTCAGTGCATCCAGTTCGGATGATGACAGTATGTTTGTAAACGGTGATTTATCACCGTATACACCATAATTGTACAAAGCCTGCCACAGGATAGTCTGCTTGGAAAGTTTATCATCATCACGTCGCTTTTTAATATCGGCTACAAGGTTTTCAAGTGCCGGTTCATTGGGTTGGGCATCGGAAAGCAATGATTCAAAAAGGGTGACCGCACGGGTCATATTTTCACTCAGTCCATTCAGCGAAACCCATACTTCCACATCCGAACTGTTGACTTTCAATGAACATCCCAGTTTGTAAAACTCTTCCTGTATCTCTTTGGGTGATAGCTTCGAAGAGCCGAGATACTTCAAGTAATCGAGGGCGATGCCCAGTTCCCGATTGGCATTGGTACCCATTTCGAAGAAATAATAGAGATCGAAGGTTTTATTTTCCGTATTGGCTTTGTATAATACCGGGATGTTGTTTTTCAGGGTCAATTTTTGAATATCCTTCGCATAATCAATAAACACCGGTTCGATAGGTTTGGAGGGTTCAGCCACTATCTTTTTCAGGAAAGCCGATTCTTCGTCACGGTTCATGGTTACCGGTGTAATCGGCGGTTTCACCACTTTTATAGTTTCCGGTGATGGTCCGGTTCGCTTATAAACTATCACATAATTATTTCTATAATTCTTATTGGCAAAATCGATAATATCCTGTTTTGTGATTTTAGAGAGGCGTTCCACATTGTGCACAATATCAGTATGGGGAATTTCTTTGATGAACTCGCTCATCAACTCCATGGCACGGCCGTTGTTGGATTCATACTTTTTTATCTCCTCGAGCTTGATGTCGCTGATGATGGCAGGGATAAGCCAATCGGGAAATTCACCCTTTTTCACCATTTCGATCTGAGCCATTACCAGATCTTTTACTTCCTCCAGCGATTGTCCTTCTTTTGCTTCTCCTGAGAAGACATTGACCGAATAATCTTTCAGGACATAAGAGAATGCACTGGCCTTGAGCACTTTCTGTGCCTGGTTCAGGTTCAGATCCATCAGACCGGCGGTACTGTTGCTGAGCACCATGTTGAAGATTGTCACCAGATCGGCGTCCCTTGTAGCAACACCACCCAGACGATAACCGATGGTAACCGATTCGGCATCCGGACCTACCACCTCCTTGACGATGGGTTGCATTATCGGTGCTTCCACAGCGGGAACATAAGGGATGACCGGCCTGGATGCCAGTTGTCCGAATGTGGCGTCGATCTGACGGATCAATTCATCGGGATTGAAATCGCCCGATAAAATGATGGCCATGTTATTGGGGACATACCGTGCATTGAAATAGTTCCTGAGCGATACCAGTGAAGGATTTTTCAGGTGTTCAACGGATCCGATTGTGGTTTGTGTCCCATATGTGTTCTTCTGAAAAAGACCGGCAAAAAGGTCTTCAAACACTTTATCCTCATCATTATCAAGACTCATATTCTTTTCCTCATACACCGTTTCCAGTTCGGTGTGAAATAGCCGGAATACCGGATCCTGGAAACGTTCCCGTTCAATCTGGAGCCATTGATCAATTTTATTTGATGGGATATCGTTGATATACACCGTTTCCTCAAATGAGGTGAACGCGTTAGTCCCTTTAGCGCCGATCACTGCAAGAAGTTTGTCGTATTCATTGGCGATAGCATAAGTGGCTGCAAGACCCGAAAGACTGTCGATTTCGTGATAGATTTTCTTCCGCTGGAGTGTATCGATTGTTTTTTTATAAACCTCAAAATTGTATTCGATCTTGTCAAGCAGCGGTTTTTCCTTCGTAAAATCTTTGGTCCCGAACTCATCACTTCCTTTGAACATCATGTGCTCGAGGTAATGCGACAAACCCGTGTTGTCGGAAGGGTCATTTTTACTCCCTGTCCGTACGGCAATGGCAGTCTGAATCCTAGGGGCATCTTTGTAGACCGTCAGGTATACCCTGAGACCATTGCTGAGTGTGTAGATCCTAACCTTGTTTGGGTCGCCCGGAACGGTATCGTAAGCATAGGGTTTCTGGGCATAAATGTGGATGGTTGTAATTGATAATACCATCAGGGCAATAAAAAGTTTACTTGATTTTTTCATCTGAAGAAAATTAAGAGGATTAATATCTCTATAGAATGACTGATTTGATTAAGTTTATTGCGCAAATTTATCGAAAATTCGATTTCATCATCTTTGCATTTTCACTCTATTTTTACTTTATCTTTGCTTATCAACAATGAATTATGAAAAACTGGTTCCTTTTTATTCTTTTTGGTATTCCTTTCATGCTGATGGGTCAGGATGATAAAATCGTGCGTATCGAAGGAACGGCACAGGTTGACTTTCCTGATTCCAAATCGAGGCTCCAGGTGGAGAGCGAGGTGACAGAGCTGGCCACGGTAAATGCTCTGGAGCAGGCCTTCGGCCGTGCAGTCATCCAGGGGAATTCAACTTATCTGAAAAACATGACTACCGGAAAAGAAGTAGAAACTTCCACAACCTTCAACATGATCGCAAATACGATGGTGAAAGGAGAAGTGCTGGAAGTTCTTGACCGTAAATACGAAGAGGTAAAAGGGATTAAAAGCATCGACGGTAAAAAAGTAGAAATCCGCGATCTGAAATGTACGGTTCGTATCAAAGCAAGGGAATTGAGCGAATCGGTGCTGGAATTTGAATCTTATCCCCTGGCTTGCACTGATCCAAAATGCAGGACCACCGATTTTAAAAATAACGATCCATTATATCTCTTTTTCAAAAGTCCAGCCAGTGGGTATCTGACGGTTTTCCTTGATGACGAGAAACAATGTCAGTGCCTTTTACCTTACTTGGGTATGGCTGGGAAGTTTGAAGATGGCGTCCCGGTAAAAGCAGATCAGGAATATATTCTCTTTTCCACCGAAAAAGATAAATCTTATTTTACAGATGCATCCAAAGCTGATGAATACGTGATGACGGCCGAAAGCATTCAAGATCAAAACCGGTTATTCATTATTTTTTCAACGACCCCGATCCCAAAACCGGGGTTGACAAAGGATTCCGGTACAGGGGAACTGAGTGAGGCGGAACAACAAGCCGGATGGAAACTCCCAAAAGCTTTATCTTCTGAAGAATTCCAGAAATGGCTGATCAAAAACCGGATTCACAACCGGAATATCCTGGTGAAGGTGGTGGATATCACGATCACCAAATAGATGGTGAGATGGTGAGAGGGTGAGATATTATTCGATCAGGTTCCAGCTTTCCCAGGTTGATTGTACATCGGGACTTCCGGTGATCTGAGGAGTCTGGTTTTTATTGTTTACCGTTACACTTTCCAGGCGAACCCTGGTAAAAACATCATCGAATAAATTCTTATAAGTCACCTTTCCTTTGGTCGATTGTATTTTTTTCAACAGGAAATAGGTAAACATTCCATGGTTTTTATCCTTATAGACTGTTGAGCTTTCATCGCCTGAACTGGAGCTCATTACCACCAGATTACCGGTAAGTGTAACCTCTTTGGGTTTGATTTTTACACCCTTGAGTGCGATGAGTCCCTGGTTCCTCGCCCCCCCGCTGAAGCAGGCATCAAGAATGACGGTGACCCGTTTGCATGGGTATTTTGTCAGATCTTTATACAATCCGTTGAGACTAACGGCCGATTTTACATCAGAACCGCTGATATCGACCGGAATAAGGTAAGGTTCTTTGGTTTCCTCATCCGGTAAGCCATGCCCGGAAAAATAAAAAATCAAGCTGGCTTTTCCTTCCCTCAACTGTGCCAGGGTTATCATTTTTGCAATGGTCTGACGCATCTGCCCCAGCGTGGCATTGGTTTTCAGCATCACATTTTTTTCAGGGATACCGAGCGTTTTAACGCAGTACTGACTGAAAATAAAAGCGTCGTTGGCGGCACCTTCCACATTGACCTCGCTGTTCAGCCCGGTCTGGAAATTACTGTAATCTTCATTCCCGATGGCTACAACATAAGTATCTTGATTTATCGTCTGGGACAAAGGGATGTTAACATCCACATCCGATGGAACCGGAATCGGTTTTTCAACAGGAGCCGGTTTTTTCTGAGCCAAAGCAGGTTTTGTTCCCAGGATTTGCATTACCGAATCGGAAATCATCTGGGCCAGCGTTTTATATGCCTTCCCGTTAGCGCCTGAATAATCAGTTCCCCCGCCTTTGATATTGCTAAACTCCTGGATATAGTTCAACTGATCTTTCCCGGTTATGGATAACGAGGCATCGATATAAGCGAAGAAAAGGCTATTAACACTATTGCCCCGTCGTGAGTTAGCCTGAATGGTAATCAAATAATCACTTTTGATGGTATCACCTTTTGCAATACAACGAAAACCATTTTTTACCAGGATACTTTGCACCTTTGTGGCAATATAGGCCACATCACCAGGATAATCGAAAAAATATTCTTTCGATTGGATCAAGACATTCACCTGAGCCGAAGCTACCTGGTAAAGAAGCACTAAAAGTACAATGCAATATTTTTTCATAAGTTCTGATTATCCTATATCCTGTATCTGTCAATGACTGAAATAGGTTGACCAAAATTAGGGTAAAAAAGTCAATTTATGAAATCAGAGAAAAAAATTAAACGACAGAATCGGATTTTTAGTGAAGAGATCAGGAAGCAGGTAGTAAGAGATATTGAGAAGGGTAGATGTACTGTTACGCAAGCCACAAGAGAGCTTTCGGTAAGTTATAC
>JALNZC010000046.1:12946-29999 GCA_023229525.1 Bacteroidales bacterium | reverse complement strand
CAGGATAAGATCTACGACGGCAACAATGTAGCTCAGATCAGCGGGGCAACGCTTGTGGGCGTTGTATCACCTGATGATGTGACTTTGGCCAACCATACCACCGGCACCTTTGCACAAACAGGTATCGGAATAGATATCGTTGTCTCAACTTTACCCATGACCATCACAGGGACAGGAATCGGGAATTACACATTGACCCAGCCAACAGGACTTAAGGCCGATATCAATGCCAAGGAGCTAACGGTAATCAATTCTGTGGCGCAGGATAAGATCTACGACGGAAACAATGTAACCCAGATCACCGGGGCAACCCTTGCGGGCGTTGTATCGCCTGATGATTTGACTTTGGCAAACCATACCACCGGTACCTTTGCACAAACAGGGATCGGAACGGATATCGTGGTCTCGACTTTACCCATGATCATTACCGGGACAGGAATCGGGAATTACACGTTGACCCAGCCAACAGGACTTAAGGCCGATATCACTGCCAAGGAGCTAACGGTAATCAATTCTGTAGCGCAGGACAAAATCTATGACGGCAACAATGTAGCACAAATCATTGGGGCAACCCTCGTGGGTGTTGTATCGCCTGACGATGTGACCCTTGTCAACCATACTACCGGAACCTTTTCACAAACAGATATCGGAACAGATATCGTTGTCTCAACGTTACCCATGACCATCACCGGGACAGGCATTGGCAACTACACGCTGACCCAGCCAACAGGTCTAAAGGCCGACATCACAACAAAGGAGCTAACGGTAATCAATTCTGTGGTGCAGGACAAGATCTATGACGGCAACAATGTAGCCCAGATCAGCGGGGCAACGCTTGTGGGCGTTGTATCACCTGATGATGTGACTTTGGCAAACCATACCACTGGCACTTTTGCACAAACAGGTATCGGAATAGATATCGTTGTCTCAACGTTACCCATGACCATCACAGGGACAGGTATCGGGAATTACACGTTGACCCAGCCAACGGGACTTAAGGCCGATATCACTGCCAAGGAGCTAACGGTAATCAATTCTGTGGCGCAGGATAAGATCTACGACGGCAACAATGTAGCCCAGATCAGCGGGGCAACGCTTGTGGGCGTTGTATCGCCTGATGATGTGACTTTGGCAAACCATACCACCGGTACCTTTGCCCAGACAGGTATCGGAATAGATATCGTTGTCTCAACGTTACCCATGATCATTACCGGGACAGGCGTCGGCAACTACACGTTGACCCAGCCAACGGGACTTAAGGCCGATATTACTCCCAAACAGATTACAGTGACCGCTAATCCTTCTCAGACCAAGGTATATGGTTCATCCGATCCGGTTCCGTTCACTTATGCTCATACCCCCGATCTGATCGGCAGCGATGTGATTATAGGGTTGATGCAGCGCATTCCCGGAGAAAATGTTGGAAATTATTCATATACACTGGGAACCCTCACAGCCGGGCCGAACTATACATTGTCCATGGCAATTGCACCCGAATTCACGATTACCCCCAAAGGCCTGTCTGTTACTGCAGAAGATAAAAGTAAATGTTCTGATGGAAAGATGTATGACGGAGGGTACACGGTAACCTATAATGGATTTGTATATGGGGAAGGGCCAGAAGTATTGGATGGAATTTTAACATACAGTGGAAGCGCAATTACTGCGGTCAGTCCGGGGAACTACACTATCATTCCGGGAGGGTTAACCTCTTCGAATTATAACATCACCTTCCGCGATGGCGCCCTGGCGATCCATATCTTACCGGTGCCAAAGCTTTCCGGTCCCCGGAATCCTTGCGTTGAAAGCGGAGGAATGATATATATTACCGACCCGGGAAAGAACTATTACTGGTGGAAAGTTTCACCGGGGGGGACCATCACTTCGGGTGGAGACCCTCAAAGCAATACAGTAACCATCACCTGGAATGAGAGTGGATTTCATTGGGTTGCAGTGAACTACTTCAATGGTGAAGGGTGTATGGCCCACCATCATACGGTACTTCATGTAAGTGTGAAACCTGTCCTGCCGGTGAGCGTGGTTGTTATTGCATCGAAAAATCCGGTAAATGAAGGCACAGCAGTAACCTTTGTAGCCTTCCCGAACAATGGAGGCGACCAGCCGTCTTATCAATGGAAGGTTAACGGGAATTTGGCAGGGATAAACAACTGCGTTCTCACCTACCTTCCAGTCAATAGAGACAAGGTTGTTTGTGAAATGACATCGAGTGAGGCCTGCCCGGGTAATAATCCGGTACTGTCCAATGAGATCACTATGACTGTGATCAAAGCCAATAATGAAGTAACAGGAACAGTAGGCGATCTGGATGCTAACTGCTATGATGCCTTTAACACCATTACAGTTGCCGGGACTCCCAAAATATTTCTAGTGGAAAGCGGCGGAACAGCGACAATGATCGCAGGAGAAAAGATACTTTATTTGCCAGGCACGGTGGTTGAACCAGGTGGATACATGCACGGGTACATTGCACCCAACGGACCATACTGTTCTTCGCCCCCGAAAATTGCGGTAGTCACAGGGGAAGAGGAAATACCTCTGATTACTGCTAAGCCAGCGGTAAAGGTTTATCCGAATCCAACTGAAGGAAAATTCACCGTTGAAATCCTGGGTGACCTTGTCAGTGAAAATACCAGAGTGGAAATTTACACTATGCAAGGTGACAAGTTATTATCAGAAGTTTGGAAGGGCCTTTGCAAACAGCAATTCTCCCTAGATGCAAAACCGACCGGGATTTATCTGATACGGGTTGTGTCGGATAACTTCACAAAAACAGTAAGGTTAATCAAACAATAGCTGAATCAGGAGGCAAGGCTCAACCAGTTGCTCATCATCTGCTTTCCTTCGGGAGTCATGATCGATTCGGGGTGAAACTGAACACCGCAGAAGGGGAGGGTTTTATGGGCCAGCGCCATGATCGTTCCTTCCTCCGATAAAGCAAGAACTTCAAGGGACTCCGGCAACGAATCGCGGTCCACCGCCCAGGAATGGTATAATCCAACGGTTGTATTTTGGTCAATCCCAATAAACAATGGGTGATCGCGGCGGATAATTTTCAGTTTCCGTGGTTGACCATGAACAACATCCCTGAGGTTAAATAGGTTTCCGCCAAAAAATTGGGCGATGGCTTGCATTCCAAGACAAACCCCAAAAACAGGAATCAGTTTACCGTTATCCTGCCGGAGGTTCCCGACCCCTTGCAATATTTCAAACATAACCGGATGTTCTTCCGGTAATCCCGGACCCGGTGAAAAAACGACCCGGTCATACTCTACAAGGTCACTAATCCTGAACATCTCCTCACTGCAGATATTAACATTAACTTTGCCGATGAGTCGCAATAACTCAACAAGGTTCCAGGTGAAGGAGTCGTGGTTATCGAGTAGTAAAATCATTGACAATTGAATATAGAATATTGAATATTGAACAATGAATATTGACAGATGAATCCTAACAAAAAACGGACAAATTTAAGTTTGGATAAATGTTTTTAAGAAAGCCTGAAATAATTGATAAAATTAATCATTTTGCCATTGCGGCAGAACCGTTTTTGTTTGCTGTTGACTTTGAGGGTGAACTTGGGTTTGTTTATACGCCGGAGGAAGCAACTCATCTTGGTATCCGGTATGATCTTGAAGGGGTGACAAATGGAAGTACGGCCACAATAGAACATTCCTTTAAATTTCATGTTACACCGGACTGTTATAAAACATATCAGCAAGCGTTTGACCGCGTTATGGCTCATCTTCAACGGGGTGATACTTACCTGATCAACCTTACTTTTCCGACACGAATAGTGTCCGATTGCACGCCGGGTGAGCTTTATCAAATAAGTCGAGCCCCGTTTAAACTATATGTACCAGGGCAATTTATTGTATTTTCTCCGGAGATTTTTATCCGCATTCAGGATCACATGATTTGCTCCTTTCCGATGAAAGGTACCATCGATGCTGCAATCCCTGATGCCGATAAACTTTTGCTGGATGATGAAAAAGAGTTCTTTGAACATAATACCATCGTTGACCTGATCCGGAATGACTTATCAATGGTTTCTACCGGGGTACAGGTGAAGCGGTTCCGGTATCTCGAGATGATACGGACCAACCGTGGTGACTTATGGCAGATGAGTTCTGAAATCTGCGGAAACTTGCCTGACAATTATTATTCCCACCTGGGAGAATTGCTATATACTTTACTGCCGGCAGGGTCCGTTACCGGGGCACCCAAAGAAAAGACCGTTCAGATAATCAAGGAAACCGAAACATATCAGCGGGGGTTTTATACCGGGATTTTTGGTTTTTTCGACGGACATTCCCTTTCATCTGCAGTAGCTATCCGTTATATCGAAATTAACCGGGAAAACACCGCCCGGATTTTATCAGGGTCGGATGACTGTTTGAATACTACCGGGAATGATCATCAGGAGATGGTCTTTAAAAGTGGTGGTGGAATCACAGCGTTAAGTGATGTTGCAAAGGAATACCAGGAATTGTTAAAGAAAGTGTATGTGCCTCTTATTTGAAACGATCCGTATTGAAAACGGAATACCGAAATTTCTGTATTGGCACGAACTGCGCATGAAACGAGCCATCCGTGAGATATGGCACAGGAATGATTCACCATCTCTTGATACTGAAATCCATGTCCCTGATGAATTTTCAAAGGGACTTGTACGTTGCAAAATCATTTATGGACCCGACATTCGAAACATAACTTTTGAAAAGTGTGAAAAACGAATAATCCGGTCATTGAAATTGGTCACCTGCGACTCCATCGATTATCATGTAAAATATGACGACCGCAGATTGCTGGAATCACTCTTTGAACAACGCGGAACCTGCGATGAAATCCTCATTGTAAAAAACGGCTTTATATCCGACACTTCCATATCGAATATTGTTTTTAAAGACGGAAAATATTGGGTTACTCCGACAACACCCCTGTTATCCGGAACATGCCGTGAACGACTGATAAATGAAAACAGACTTGTAATCAGGGATATCCGGCCAGAAGATATTACCCTATATGAGGGATGCAAACCCATCAACGCTATGCGTGATCCTGATGAAGTTGCAATGATACCGGTTTCACAGATATACCAGTGAAATTAAGTTGGTGAAATGGTGAAATGGTGAAATAGTGAAATGGTGAGATGGTGAGATGGTGAAATGGTGAAATAGTGAAATGGTGAAATGGTGAAATGGTGAAATGGTGAGATGGTGAAATGGCGAGATGGTGAAATGGTGAAAAGTGAACAAAGGTTAATTCTTTTTTTTCCCCTTACTTGATTTTGCTTTGGGATTATAATCCAAAGCCAGTTGGATCCAGTAGTTCAAATCGGATTCCATGTCAATCCCTTCGGGATCGACATAGACGAATCCCTTCATTGTCCTTCTGGTAAAATCCATATCTCGACATCCCTTCTTTACAAGGGCATCTTCATGGATTTCCGGATCGATCCTTGCCATCAGCTTGTTATCTGTGATACCAGCACACATTTTATCGTTGACAAGGTAACAAACACCACCCATCATTTTTTTTTCTTCAAACGGAATTCCTTTCTCATGGAAGACGTTCCTTATCCGTTCGGCAAGATATTGATCGTAAGCCATAATTTTCTTTTTTCCGGGAATAAAAATACAAAATAAACCACAGGGGTAATTCATCACAACCAAAAACGGAAGTATCTTTTTTTGAGGTGCTTGCAAAAGATATTTAATAATTTAAAGAAGAAGAAATCTTTATTTCTCACACCTTGATTTGAAGCTATAAACTTATTGATTTTTCCATTTCTATTTTCCGCAACAGCTCATCCAATTATATCCTGTCGAAAATGTTCAACCAGGGACTTGGGTTTGCGGAAAGCGATCCGGTATTTGATATGGGTGGACTGGATGCCTTGTATAAACTGGTGATCATCACGGTACATTCTTTTGGTGTATATGTTTTGCCGTGTGAGGTTTTTAATTCCGGGATATCAAACATTAACGGGCAGGATATGCAGTTTGCCTGCGAAAAGGGCAGGAAGATCAAGCTGGTGGCGCAGGTTAAAAAGAACCCGGACAACTGGTTATCGCTTTATGTAATGCCGAGGATGGTTTCGCCGGATAAGTACATTTACAACGTGGAGGACGAATTTAACGGGGTAGTCATCAAAGGGGCTTTTTACGATAAACAGTTTATGTTTGGGAAGGGCGCCGGGGCTTATCCGACCGGATCGGCGGTACTTTCCGACATCACTACCCGGAGTTACAACTACCGATACGAGTACAAAAAAATGAAACTGAAGAACGGGCTGTCCTTCAGCAATCAGGCCATCGTACCCGTTTATCTCCGGTATAACAATAAAAGTGATCTTTCCCTTTTCCGGTTTGAGGAAATCAGGGAACGGTATAACTCGGATGACTTCAGGTATGTAACCGGTTTGATCAAACTTGAAAACCTTCAACAGATAAAAAGTGAACTTTCATTCAGGAACGTTTTTCTTGCGGAAATTTATATTTAGAATACCTATTATAGGCGCTCCTATCAAGTAAGCCATAGTCTGAAGAATTATCTGGGATCTTCTTGGTCCACTGATTAAGATTCGATAAGTCCATCGATAAGCAAATGTCTTATGATTATCCCGGCTTCGATGAAATCCCGACTTTATCGTAAACGATATATGATCAATATATAGACGTTGTGAATTTCCTTAAGGCCTAATATTAAGATTATTGAAGATTGGTCCTTTTTTTCATTATAAGTGTGGCTATTTTTTTTGCAGTCAACACGGGTTGATATGTCAATAACATTTCCTTGACATTTTATATTCTTCTTCTTATCTTTATAATTTGGTCAAAAGTTTAATATCCTGATCATTCAAATCACTATTAAATGGTATGAACCCAAGGCAAGCCGTAGACCCAAATTCCGACCCAAGGGGCGGGGAATTTACTCTGAGCACCTCAACCCCTACACCCCTTTCATGGAGAAGGAGTCGGTGTATGAGGTGATTAAAAATAGTTTTACTGTTGTTTTTTGATTATCACTTGATACTATATGGTTTTTATCAGTCATCCAACCAAATTATTTACCCATGAAAAAATATCTATGTATTATTCTGGTCTTTGTTACCATTGGCCAATTACACGGGCAGGTCTCCGGAATTCTTCAAACCTCGATGAACAATCTTGTTTTTTCCCAGGAAAAAGGATATACAAGGGTTAAACTATCCTATCCTTTACCAACTAAAATTTTTATTACAACTCAAGGATTGTTTGGTGAACCTGAGGTTCCCGTTGTCCAGCAAAAATACCTTGTACCGATCAATGCTGACAGTATTGTGATACAATTATTAAATGCAAGTTCCCAAAGACTATCGGGGACCTTCTTACTTTATCCGGAACAACCTCCTGTACCTGTTGATTATACAGAGCCACCGGCATGGGTGGAACCTGACAGTTTAATTTATCAGTCCTCTTCCCCATATCCATCCAAACGGGTTGAAATTACCAATGTGGAATCAATTTTCGGATATCAGGTTATTACAGTAAATATATATCCGCTGTCATATACACCCAACATCCGGCGGCTGGATTTGTTTACTTCGATCTCATTTCGTATTCAATATTCCCTGAACTTGCCGGTAACCAGGCCGCTCAAGATCAGCGATACAAGAGATGCCGTTACAAAATCACTGATACGAGGAATGATACTCAATCCGGCGGATATCGGAATTTTCGCTGGTGGCGCAGAACAGATAATATCCTATTCGGATGGCGAACCGCTGAATTTGACGCCATGGCCTTTTTCCGATGGAGACATTCCCGATTTAGTAATTATTACCTCGGAAGAGTACCGGCAGAATTTTGAAACTTTTGCTCAATGGAAAACAAAGATGGGTGTGCCGGCATTAGTTGTAACAACTGAAGAGATAAACCAAAAGTACGTTGGAGTTGATCAGGCTGAACGTATCTTCTATTACTTGAAAGATGTTTATAATTTTTGGGGGTCAACATATATAGTATTGGGTGGTGACATTGATATTATCCCGGCCCGGTATGCATACTATTGTGACGATTTACAGGAATGGAGACCTTGTGAGTTATACTATAGCGACGTATTTAAGATAGACAGCTCCGGGTATAATTGGAATGGGAATGGGAACACACAGTTTGGTGAAGATAGCGATGGGTTAGATCTGGGAGCGGATCATTTTGTCGGTAGAATACCTTTTAATTCAGCCCAGGAACTGGATTCAATTCTGTCGAAAACCCAGGCATATACGGCCGCAGATGTACCGGATTCAACCTATTACAATAATTTACTTTTTCTTACGGGCTATTTAGAAACTTCCAATGGTGTGCCCACCTGCACATTTGCAAGCAACTTGGATATTTTATCTGGTAACATTCAATCAAACAATCAAGATATTACTCGTTGGCGAGTATTTGACGATCCTGTCCCGCCTGATGTATATGGAGTGGATGAAATATTTAACAGAAAAAATACCTTGGATAATCTGGATCATGGCGGATCACTTGCACAAAGAAAATTTCATCTGGTATATCATCAGGATCATTCAGGTCCAACAAGAATGGGTACATCTACGCAAGTTGCCCATCAAGCCATTTACAGACAGGATGTTGATACTTTGAAAAATAAACCCTATTATCAAATCTTTTATACAGGCGGATGCAATGTCAATTCTTTTGATTATGATGACGCCATCAGCGAACATTATTATTCACGGGGAGCCGTTGGGTTCATCGGAGGGACAGCGAGTTTATGGGGAGGCGATGAAGGTAATTTTGAAAAATTTTGTCAGACACTCTATATTGATAAAACCGGGACTCAAATAGGCCCTCTGTTGGAGGCAGCTAACAGTTATCATCCGGAAACCAATTATAAGAAAAGGATAGCTTTATTAGGCGACCCTTCATTACATATATGGACAAAAACACCTGCTCCCTTTTCAGTATCAGTAACCCCAGATACAATAATTACTGGGAAAGATACAATTACTCTTACCATTCAATCTTTTGAGAATGGCAAAAAAGCATACTTGTGCGTATATAAAGCAAATGAAGTTTATGTAAGAGATAGTATAATTGGAATGGGAATGGAAAATGTAATCATAAAAAATATTATTTGTAATGCGCACACTACGGGACAATTAAGTATATCCCTAACATCACAAAATTATAAACCGTACCAATCATCGATAGATGTTATTAATAATCCCGGAGTGAATTTGTTTGTCGAAAGTTTTACTTTTGACGATGATAGCCTTGGGAATAAGAATGGACAATTAGAAGAAGGTGAAAAAACAGAATTTGAGGTTAAAATTAGAAATTCCGGTCTAACAGATGCGCAAGGAGTGAATGCAAGTCTTACGACATTTACATGGAACATAGTGATAGTTCAACCGATAAGCAATTTTGGAAATATTCCTGGCCTTTCAACCGGAATATCAAATCCAGAATTTATTATTCAGGCTTGGCACCCACAGGTAGATTATTCACTTCAAAAATTAGAATTAAGAATCAACGACCAGGCAGGTAATAATTTCCAGGATACTATTTTGTTACAAATTCATCAAATTAATCCTACAATTATTTTAGATTCGATTACGACTAATATAAATAACGATAATATCATAGATCCGGGAGATACTGTATCTTTAAATATTACGTTAAAAAATTCAGGAAGTGGTGAGGCTATCAATGTTACCGGTAGTTTGTGGCACAACTCTCCATTTATTCAGGCATTCATTGATTCAACCCAAAGTTTTGGAGATTTAATGGCTTTTGGAATCGCAAAAAACATCCAGCCTTTTAAATTTAAAGTTTCTCCGACTTACCCTGGCGGACGAATCAGTTTAACTTTAACTCTAACAACACCAACTACTCATGCGGGTCAATGGTCTTTAAATTTCAATCTTGACAGACCCGACAGCATTACCAGCCTTGATTATAGGAATACCATTTCAACTATATCGACATTCTGGAACCCTATTATAAATTCGGCAATAAAGGGTTATAATGTTTACCGATCAGATTCATTGGCCGGCCCTTATATAAAATTAAACCCGTTGCCCATTGAAGGATTTTCAGGATATACTGATGATGGTCTTCCTGAATTATCCACCTATTATTATAAGGTTTGTGCAGTGCGTTTATACGGCGTTGAGGGCCCGTTTACTGCGCCACTTAAAGCCTGGACCTCCTTGCCATTTCATCCCGGATTCCCGATTACCGATATAGATGTCGATCTGCTTGGTCACAAATCCGATGGAAGTCCCATGACTTACGACATTGATAATAACGGCGATAAAGAGATATTTGTTAACTTATGCGATCAGGAGGGGGATAAAGGCACCCTTTTCGGTTTTTATCAAAACGGGGAGGAGATATATGATATCGATACCAATTCAAACACCATCAGCGGATTTTATAAATATAGCAATGCCGGATCCCGCTCAGTCCCAGCCATTGCCGATATTGATCTGGATGGGAAACCGGAAATAATGAATGTCACAATAGGAAATGATCTGGTTAATGACAAAAGAAAACTTTTCGTTCATCACACATTTGATCATGATAACAATAATATTCCCGACCTATACTGGAGGGATGAAGCGGGCAATTTCCAAACAATGGGGGCTGTGATTGCTGATCTTAACGGTGATTTTTTCCCGGAAATCATTACAAAAGCGAATTATGGGGCTCCAATCTATGTCTATTCTAAAGACGGTACAAATTATCCGGGTTGGCCAAAAATTATCGAAAGCGCTGGTGGAAATGTTATTCCGGTAGCTACTGATCTGGATAAGGATGGGAATAAAGAGATCATTTTCGGATTTGGTAACGGGACAAACTTTAACGGGGGCATATATGCCTTCAGGCATAATGGCGCCCCATATATTACGGGAGATAGTCTGTTGTATAAAAATGGTCCAAACGGCCCCACAGGCGGGGTCTATGACAATATGGACAGTCCTGTTTCGGCTGCAGATGTGAATGGAGATGGTTACCCCGAGCTGATTTGTGTTTCCGGACGATATGCCGATGATACTTCTAAAGCACGGGTATTTGTTCTCGATAGGACTGGGAATACAATCCCCGGATGGGGATATAATGAAACTAATCATATTATCAGCATAACTGATCTTAACGTTGGGTCTATCATGTGGCTACCTTTGACCTCTGTTGCTGATATTAATAAAGACCTTCACCCGGAAATTTTCACAGCGGATAAGGATACAATTTATGCCTGGAACGCTGACGGAACCGCTTTAAATAATCATTTTCCATTATTTGTACCCGGATTATCGGGAAAATTGGTTGCCCCCTTGATCGCTGATGTCGATGGTGACAATGAAAGTGAAATCGTGGTCTTGTCAAACTCAGCTGGAGCTAATAGCGCTATTCATGCCTATAACGCGGATGGTTCAAAAGCGCTTGGATGGCCGTTACGGGTCCCGGGAGCTAATTTCTTCGCTACCCCCTGCATTGATGATATTGACCAGGACAGGAAGAATGAAATAATCGCAACATCCGGCTCGAAAATATATGTTTGGGATTGTGAGGGAAGCGCAGATGAGTTGTTGTGGGGAAAATACAGGCTCAACTCATACAATAATGCAGATTTAGAAGACCCCTGTACATACTCATCAACTCCTTATAATATCTCTGCCGAAAAAACCTGGTCAAATGATGTCCGGATGCACTCCGATCTCATCATCCAGCCCGGTGCGACCCTGACTGTCAGGGGCAATCTCTTTATGCCTTCCGAAGCGAAAATTATTATCAAACCCAGTTCAAATCCGGTAAAGATAGCCGGTGGGAAATTGATCGTTGACGGAGGCAGGATTACCACGTCATGCAGGGATAGCTTATGGATGGGAATTGAAGTGTGGGGATTACCAGGATATAGCCAGACCGCTCACACAGCCAGCGGTAAATTGATCCAGGGCCAGGTTTCGGTCATTCACAACGGATCGGTAAGGTATGCAAAAACCGGTATACTGGCATCGAAGGCGGGTTTTCGCGGATATGCCGGCGGCATTATTTCAGCCGACAGCGCTACGTTTGAGAATAATAAAGTGGCCATCCAGTATGATCCTTATTCATTTTACAACTATTCCCGCTTCAAACGATGCAATTTTATTACCACCGACACCCTCCGGGATGGTTCATTCCCGAATTCTTTTGTACGGCTTAACGGGGTCAACCCTGTTGTATTTGAAGGATGCACCTTTAAAAATACTTTGCTTTTTCATGATAATATAAATGGGGGCAGGGGTGTTGGGATTTATAGTGAAAACTCTGGTTATTATATAACTGCAGCCTGTCTTGATCCGAACAGCAGTCCATGCACACACTTACGTTATAGCTCCTTTGAAAAGCTTTATCGCGGCATCTATTCTATGAACAGCGGCTCATCCAGTAGCATACATATCGCTGACGCCAATTTCCTCGATAATTACAATGGTTTATATCTGAGTGGTTTCAATGGCATTTCTTATGCAGAAGTGATAAGCAATAAGTTTCGAAACTCCCTGCCCAACCAATGGTCATACGGCATGTACCTGAATGAATGTTCGGGTTATCATGTTGAAAATAATGAGTTTTTTGATACCACAACCACACCTGTAACCATCGGATTGATTGTGAACAACTCAGGAACCCTCAGCAACGAAATTTACCGCAACGTTTTCCATAATCTTAAACATGCTACCTTATCACAAAATGTAAACAGGAACTATAACCCGCCATTGAACCTTGGCGGATTATGCTACAAGTGCAATAAATTCGTTAAAGATGACCTCACCGAGCCCAATATTTTTGACTTTTCAATTACCTACGAAGGACATTACAGCAATACCACCGGTATCGCCAAGAACCAGGGCACCTATCTGAGCGGGACCAGCTTTGCCCCGGTTGGTAATATGTTCCAGCCAACCCCTGCATCCGACCATTATGATTTTTATAATGAAGGGAATCCGATTGATTACTACTATCATTTACAAAATGGTGGGTTTTTTAGATTAATCCCAAGGCCTCAAAATATTTACGGGGTGGTTAATTCAATTGGAGTAAATGAACCCTTTACCGAAAGAAGTTGTCCATCAACACTCGGGGGCGAAATTTCGGGTATAGAGATTAACAAACTTATGAGGGCGAAGAACCAATCTGACAGTATCGGAGGGGTTCTGAATGCACTTGTTGACGGAGGTTCAACAACTTTGCTTAATTTTGATGTGGAAACAAGTACTCCACCGCAAGCGCTTCAAACCAGAGATAAACTGATGGCAGAATCACCCTATCTTTCCGATACGGTCATAAAAACTTCTATTACGAAGGAAAATGTGCTTAACAATGCCATGATCCGGGATGTACTGGTGGCAAATCCCCATTCCGCCAAGTCGGATGAGATCATCAGCATGCTCGAAACTCGCGCCAATCCCATGCCTGATTATATGATGGAACAGATCCTGGTTGGGGAAGATACGGTAAGTGAAATGGAGATACTGGAAGCTAAGAAGGCCTGGTGGGATGGAGAGGCAACAAAAGCATATACCCGATTGCTGAATTACTTTAAGGGAGATTCCCTTATTCCTGCCAATGAAGACAGCCTTAACTGGCTATTCTCTTACAGAAATACCCTTGAATCACAATATGATAAAGTGAGTTGGCTCCGTGCAAAGGGTGCATACGAACAAGCCGACAGCCTTCTTACCTCAATACCCATATCTTTTAACTTTACTCCATTTCAATCTGAGACTCATAATGCTTTTACCGACTTTTATAAATTGTCGGAACAGATTTGTTGTGACACAAACGGAGTATTCAATGTAGACAGTACGGTTGCCACGTCACTTCTGGCGATTGCCACATCAAATAGCGGCATCCCGGGTGCTTATGCCAGGAATATCCTTATGACTGCAGGAAAAATCAGTTACCAGGAACCGATCCTCTTGCCTGATACCAGTTTGAAACAGGAGAAAAAGAAGAAATTCAGAGGGGTAAAGGAATCCAATAGTGCTTCAATATTAACCGTCTATCCCAATCCGGCCAATGATTACTTTGTAATTAAGATTAAATTGGATAAATTTACCGGGCAGGGTTTGATCAATTTATACGATGGGAACGGGAAAATTGTGCAATCTCATTCATTTACCGGTAAACAGGACCAGATTATTGTCGCTACTGCAAACCTGAAAACTGGATTGTATTTACTGATACTGGAAGTTGAGGGCAAACGTTTGGATAGCGTGAAAATAGCTGTAATAAAATAAGATGTATTTATAAGGTTGATGGATGGTTGTTTCTACATCAATCTATATATTTAATATTTCCGATGAAAAACGTTATTTTATCGATATTATATTTCTTATCATTCGGATCATATTTATATTGTCAAGTATGGCCAAAAGTTTATTTTATCAACTATCCAAATGATCCATATGTAGTAATTAAATCATATGATTATGGCTATGTTATCGGCGGTCAATTATTTAATTGGGATGGTACGATTCAAGATGGTTTTATATACAAAATCACAATTAACGGTGATCTAGTTTGGCATAAAACCCTTACCCAACCTAATGAAGGAACGAGTGTTTTTAATATTAACCAGACCCAGGACGGTGGGTACATCATTGCAGGAAGTACAGATAAATATGACTCCTGGGGAGATCCTTTCATCATGAAATTAAATGCATGCGGAGAGTCAGAATGGTGCAGGATATATACATCTACCCCAGACACCTTTGATTATGCAAATTCAATCTATCAAATCCCTGGTGGTTATATTACATACATTTATAGAACTGGTTATTTATATGCGAATGATCATGTTTTTTTATTCAGGTTGGATCAAAATGGAGATATTCTTTGGCAGCAACAATATGCGTTAAGTGATTCATTGTTTGTTGGTGCCGCAGGTGAACATATGATGGTAACCCCGGATTATCATTACCTGATAAACGGCTATTGCTACTATCCGGATTCCGGTACAACAGGTCCAAAGTATTTAAGACCATTAATTATAAAGGTCGACAGCACAGGAATTGCAGATTGGGAACTTCCATGGAGATATGTAGGTGGGGAACATTTTTATGGCATGTCCAATCGGTCAATCGTTGATAACCAACAAAACATCTATTCATGTGGCAGGCATATAGAAGATGAAGCTACTCCGCCAGGAGATCGACCCACTATGCTCAAAACGGATTCCAATGGAATCGAACTTTTCTATCACGATTTAGTCCCCAATTCCTGGCAAGCTGTTTTCTTTAATATTAACTGGTTTCAGGACTCAACCATTGAAATAGATGGGGGTTGGAGTTTTACACCAAGTCAGGTTGGGCAGATAGGCGTTTTTAAAATTGACAAAAACGGTAATATTTTGGATTCCGCTAATATCATAAGAAGCTACTACTGTTTTTCCGACGCTATTGTTGATCGTGATAATAAGTTATTCCTGGTTCAGGGGCAACATGATGGGTATCAGTGGCGAACATACGCATGGAAACTCAATTCCGACCTGGAGTTTGATACGCTTTATACTCATCCCTACGTTTACGACAGTCTTTGTCCCCATCCCATCGCCTCGGATACTATTCCACTGGATTGTGTGATTGTGGGTATTGATGAACCTTTTAAAAACCCTGAAACCGGCAAGTTGAAAGTCTATCCGAACCCGGCTAGGGATATTCTGCATATTGTAATCCCAGAGCAATTGAAAACCGGAGCCAATAATCCGGTCTTCAACCTCACCACGGTTTATCATCAATGGCATTCTGCCATCCTTGAAATTTATGACCTCTTTGGAGAAAAGATGTTTTCGAAAGAAGTTTTGAAATCGGAGAAAGAGATAGCGGTTGATGTTTCCACATGGTCGCGGGGTATGTATGTGGTGCGATTGGTGTATAACGGACAAACCGTAGGGAGCGGGAAGGTGATGGTGGAGTGATGTCCCTTAAGTTCAACGCACACAATTTTAATCTCACGAATACAATTAAAAATCATGAAAGTAAAAATCCTGAATACTTTAATAATGAGTATATTATTCGATATCAATATCGGTTATACTCAGGATTTCTGGACGCAATTAGGCGCCCCACCTAATGTTGTAATATACTCATTGGCTACTTCAGCAGATGGAACACTTTTCATAGGAACCTCACTCGATTCATATGGGCAAGGTGTTTATAGGTTATTGCCAGGAAGTACGGATTGGGTCTTTATGGGATTAGAATATTGTCGTCCTTATAGTATGGCAGTAACATCAGATGGTTCTATCCTTGCGGGGACCGAACAGATCATTTACAAATCTTCGGATAATGGGAATTCCTGGTATCCGGTATATGAAAGTTACTACGGAAATTGGCTTACAATAAGAGTTTTTGACAATGGTTTGGTTTATGCCGGGGATAGTAGGGGCCATATTATCAATTCATTGGATAATGGAGAGACATGGATATTTAAAACAGGTTCATTTCGAATAGAAAAACATATAAAAGATTTTGCTATAGGCCCGAACAATATATTATATACAGCTATTGTAGACTACCAATATGGTCAGGGAGGAGTTTTTCGTTCTGAAAACAACGGGAGTAATTGGGATTATATAGGGCTGGCAAATGAATGTCCCACATCGGTCAGGGTGAATTTAAACGGAGAAGTATTTGCCTGTGGTAATTCGGATATTTATAAATATTCCGGAGGTGGGACTTCCTGGATATCGCTTTTTAATGCTTCTGGTTTACAAAGACTGTGCATTAACCCTGAAGGTGTAATTTTTGCGACTAAAAAAGATCCATCATTTATTTCCGGTGGGGTCTTATTTTCACAAGATAACGGACAGTCCTTCGAGTTTGTAAACTCTGGTTTAGTGCTAAATTCTGCAGAAACTTTGGACATGGACGAAACAGGATATTTGTATACTGTAACAAATTTTTCTTCTTCAAGTGCAAGTGTTTTTAAATCAACTCAATCGACTCTCATCACAAACTTACTGGGCGGTTTAATCCAATATTCAAATT
>JALNZC010000046.1:0-12936 GCA_023229525.1 Bacteroidales bacterium | reverse complement strand
CTATTATCAGGAATACAAATACAGATATTACAGGTCATTATTACTTTATCAACCTTCAAAACGGCCTCTATACCATATCACCTTCAACCTCCAAGCCATGGGGTGGTGTCACGGCGCTGGATGTTTTATTGTATCAGAAGCATATTGCTGGAATTGCACCATTGGATGGTATTTATCTTGCTTCAGGCGATGTCAATGGCTCAGGGGCTTTAACAGCTATTGATATGTTACTGATTAAAAAACGTATTGCAGGAATGTCAAATTCTTTCCCGTCCGGCGATTGGTTTTTTAACAACGAACCCATCACCATCAACGGTTCCAATGTAACCTATAATTTTAATGGGATTTGTTTGGGGGATGCCAATGGGTCCTATGTGCCTCCGGCGAAATAGGAAAGTAACTTTAAAAAGGTAAATGAAAATAGTCATTCATTCTGTTTTATTTCTTATCGCAATTTTCGTTCAAAGCCTCACCGCACAGGATTGGCATAAAATCTACTTCCCGGATAGAAGCAATGTGACCAATTCTGTTTTTGAATCTTATGATAGAGGATATATTTTGGGAGGAGATTTTGAATTTGGGGGAGTCCCGACAAACGGATTAATAATTAAAACAGACATTAATGGAGAAATACTCTGGAACAAAACAGTATCGAACGCAAATGATTTTACAAGTGTATATGATATTAATCAAACTTCGGTTAACGGATCTATTATTACTGGTGTAACAGGAGAACAAACAAACTTTTTAAATCCATTTATCATGAAGTTGAACCCATGTGCACAGAATGAGTGGTGCCGGATCTTTAATTTACAAAGCACTGCACCCGAATAGGGACAATCCATCTGGCCAATTCCTGGAGGTTATATAGCATTGTTCACAGCATCTGGTCAAGATCCTGACAATGAAAGAATATGGCTATTTAGGATGGATAATAACAGCGATTTACTTTGGAAGCAGGTTTATGCACAGTCAGACACTTTGATTTATGATGAAATTAGCGTCAGAATGTGCGTTACCCCTGATTATCACTTCATCATAAACGGGTTTTGCTGGTATCCTGACCCGGAAACTATTACACCTCAAATTTTGCGACCATTTATCATTAAAACTGACCGTACTGGCACCCTCGAATGGGAATTGCCCTGGTCCATTGTCAATGCGGAGAATTTCTATGGAATGTCATATAATTCCATAACCGATAATCAGGGGACTATCTATTCAAGCTGTCGGCATATTCTCTTATCCGGGTCAAATACCGGTGATAAACCTTGCATGCTTAAAACAGATGTTAATGGAAATGAGGTCAGCTATACCGATTTTTTTCCTGAATCGGAAACGGGAACAACACATACGATAAACTGGTTGGTTGATTCCACCATGGTATTGGGCTATGGATGGAGTGATACGATTTCTTTTGATGCTATGATTGGGGTGGTAAAATGCGATCGCTCCGGAAATATCATTCAAACAAAACCCATGTTTACAAGTCAACACTTTTTCAGCGATGCACAAACCACCTTTGATAACAAACTTTTGTTGGTAGGAGGTTTTTGGGATGGCATCTGGCGGAGTCATGCCTATAAACTGAACTCAAACCTGGAATACGATTCAGTTTATACTCAACCCAGGGTTTATGACAGTCTATGTTCGCATCCGGTACCATCCCGCTGGATTGTGTAATCGTGGGAATTGATGAACCTTTTAAAAACCCGGAAACCGGGAGGCTGAAAGTTTATCCCAACCCGGCCCGGGATATCCTACATGTCACGATTCCAGAGCAACTTAAAACCGAAGCCAATAATCCGGTCTTCAACCTCACCACAGTTTATCATCAATGGCATTCTGCCATCCTTGAAATCTATGACTTGTATGGAAGAAAGGTGCTTTCGAAGGAAGTTTTACAATCAGAGAAAGAGATTGCGGTTGATGTTTCCGCATGGTCGCGAGGTATGTATGTGGTGCGTTTGGATTATAACAGGCAAACCGTTGGGAGCGGGAAGGTGATGGTGGAGTGATCCACCTTACCCCTGACTATGTTGCACCTCAACCCTGGCCTCTATTACACCTCAACCCCTAAACCATAATACACCTCAACCCCTAACCCCTTCTCCTCAAGGAGAAGGGGAATACACCTTAATTCTGGCTCCTCTACTTTGAGGAGAAGGGGGGATAAAAAAAATATAAAGTTAATCCAATATAAAACTCAATTGAACTTTATATATGCAGAGATTAAACTCAAAATATGTTAAAAGGACAATGCACTGAAGAAACATCGTAGGTGTATTGAAGGTGTATCGAAGGTGTATCGAAGGATACTTAGACAAGACTTAGACAAGACTTAGACAAGACTTAGACGAGGGGTTTAGCTAACAGGTAAGAATGACGAAGAATAAATATCTGCAGGGTTGGAATTTGTTTTTACTTGAAGGCGACATGTATTGAAATGATGAACAGGAAAGCAAATATAAGTAATTTTCGATAAATATCCAGGAGAAACGAATTATTTCTATACTCAGGAACAAGCCTGTATCAGTATCATCGAATGGTTGACATTCCGGTAATGGTTGTAGATAAGAATATTTTTTAAGCGGGAAGGGTTGATGGTGTTTAATTGTAAAACTTCAGGGTAATGCTGATGCTTGAGGATATTGGCAGCAGCATAAAGACCGAATCCTGTCGCGGTATGATATTCACCGCAAAGATGTTTGTACCATCCCAGTGGCTTTCCCGGAAAAAAATGGTTGGCAAATTGCAGATACACCGGATCATTTTCACTGTCGCCGTTAAGACCGAGCAATACCAGGTCTATATCTTTAGTGGTGAGGTCATTCATATCAAGAAAACTGGGGAGGATGGTACTGGGTTTAAATGATCCGTTCAGATTGAAGGAGGTTTTAACTCCTTTTACCTGGGCATAGGTGGATAGAGATTTTTCAGCGCCCAGTAAAAAGAACGCAGCGCCTTCACCGGCGAGGGCGCCCGGTGTTCCGTAATCAAGTAATTGAAGATTATTCACCGGTTCCATCTTCCATTGACCTATCCGCCGGGTGATCTGCAAATGGTTCAGGGTCATCTCATCTATTGCCCCCACCAGGACATCGGAAGCCATTCCTTCCTCCATCAACATCAGTGCATCGGTCAAACCACTTTCGAAGGAAAAGGTCCGGTGAACGTAGGTAGAATTATAGTTATGGCACTTGAGATTGATGGCGACCTGCGAACTTATTGTATTGTACGTTGATTGTATAAAAGGGGTGGGGTTGAGAAAACGTTCCTCTTTGGTGATCTCACCGAGGATTTTTTCCGTATCCTCAACACTTCCAAGTCCGGTTCCTGTGATGATGGCGTCGGGCATCCGGCAGGCGGCGTCCGCCAGACTGATTTTTGCAGCAGTAATTCCCATCTTAATGAGTCTGCTCATCCGCCGACTTTGGATCGGGTCAATATATGATCTGTAAACAGGTTCGATGCATTTCAGATAATCCGCTGTATACTCCATTACCGCTGCAGGAAATTCCTTGCTTTCCACAGTTTTCTGAGGGGAAATGATACCGATACCGTTGATGAAGGCCATTTATTGATTTGAAGATTTATTGATTTGAAGATTTGAAAATTTGAAAATTTGAGGATTTGGAGATTTTTTTAGTTAAAGAACTGTTGAACATTAGAACTTTAGAATGATGAAGTGATCAATAATAATTTTGAATCTTAAGTTATCATTTTGATTTTTGAGTTTTGATCTTTGAGTTTTTTTAATAAACCTTTCTGAAAATCAAAGATGTATCGTTTCCACCAAAACCAAATGAATTTGACATCACTATATTCACGAGTTGGTCTGTGATCAGGTTTTTTACCGGTGAAAAATGCAATTCGCCGATAGGGATTTCAAAGTTGAGATTAGGCCAGATAACCTGGTGCTGGAGGCAAAGGATCGACAGAATAGCCTCTGTTGAGCCGGCTGCACTGGTGGTATGACCGGTAAATGGTTTTGTGGAGCTTATATAAGGAACACGCTCACCAAACAGTTTTTCGATGGCTTTGCCCTCGGAAAGATCGTTGTTATCGGTACCCGTACCGTGGGCATTGATGTAGTCGATATCTTCCGGATGCAATCCGCTTATTTCAAGCGCTTTTTTAATGGCAAGGTATGCGCCTGTCCCTTCGGGAGATGAGGCTGTCTGATGAAAGGCTTCACATGCATTGCCCCAACCGATCAGCTCGCATAGGGGCTGGTTTCCCGTTTTTTTCATGCTTTCTTCCGACTCAAGAACCAGGTAGGCAGCACCTTCTCCAAGGTTGATCCCTGCACGGCGTTCGTCAAAGGGCTTTGACGGTTCTTTATCCAGTATTTTCAAGGCATTGAACCCATTCAGATGAAATTTCGTCAGCGATTCACACCCCCCGGCAAGAACCCGGTCCAGCCGGCCGGTACGTATCATCCTGGCGCCCAGCATCAGCGCATTGGCAGCCGATGAACAGGCTGTACTGATTGTGGTGATGAAATCACTGATCCCGAGTGCACTTGCTATCTTTTCTGTACTTTCGCCAGAATCATATGAATCAATGTAGGCGTTCCGGGTATCGTTGGTAAGGAAATCAAGATAATACAATTCACATTGATCCATACCTCCCACTGTGGTAGCAGAAATAAGACCAGTTTTCAATTCCCGGTGTTCCGTAAGTCCGGCATGTGCTCCGGCTTCTTTTGCAGCGATAATTCCCAGTAAAGCATTCCGTGAATAACCTTCGGCCGGAACAATATGCGCCAGAGTAAATAATTCTTCCTGTGACAAAGGGACTTCCCCGACAAGGAGCTCTTCCTTCAACAATGTGTCAATATGATGAATCCGACCGATTCCTGATTTGGAATCAAGTAAAGAAGTCAGGTTCTCCCGGAGGTTATTGCCTAAACATGAAATGATCCCTGTACCGGTAACGAAAATCCGTTGGGCCATTCGGGTTTATTTCTTATGCTCGGTAATATATTCGGCCATGGTACGGATGGAGTAAAATATTTTTTTACCATCTTTCGGATCTTCAATCTTTATTCCATAGTTTTTCTCAAGTAATACAATCAGTTCAAGTGCATCGATGGAATCAAGTCCCAATCCTTCGCCAAATAAGGGTGAATCAGGGTTTATATCTTCGGGTTTGGTTTCTTCCAGATTCAGTTGCTCAATGACTTCTTTCTTCAGTTTTTCGATCAATTCTTCCATAATCTCACGTCAGTTATGTTCAATTAATTGGTTTAAATCTTTGATTGTAAAGGGAAGTGATTTGAAACCGGTTGCACTTTCCCTTGATGTAATGTCTGCTTTTTCCACCAGTGTGATCAATGACTCATATTTATTGCCAAGCAATTCAACCCAACCGCACAAACAGGCTTCTAACCCAAATCTCAGGAAAAGTCCACCGACATAATTGACCAGGAGCTTTCCATCAAACACTTCAGAGACCAGGAAGGCATTTTCCCCTTTGATCTTATTTTTTATACAAATCTCTCCGATCACGATGTTCGGGAGGGTATAAACAAACACAGAGGGGCTGGGGAAGTAATTGGTTCTGTCCTTTATGGCATCATTGTGGATGATATCCGTGTCAAGACTTGAACTTGAATTGCTCAGTACCACGCCCACCGCATCACTGTCATATCCTGTGACTGGTTTTTCCTTTAAAACCATCTCTGCAGCAAGAAATCCAAGTTTACTCAAAGAATCCATCTTATAAAACTTGGGGTAATTAATCTCTTCCTGCTTATAGACTGATTTAATAAAGTCCGCGAAATTAAGAATATTTTCATTATAAAAGACCAGACGGTCATTGATAACTACTTTCTTTTCATGGATATGGCAATATGAAGTAACGATCAGTTCCATCTTAGAGTTTCTGATAAACGACAGCAGCATTACACCCTCCAAAGCCTGAAGCAGTCTTCAGACAGCTCTGTATTGATCGGGTTTCATGATGTTTTAAAACATTTAACGGAACAGAGACACCCGGTTGTTCATAGCCGGCAGTACTGAAAAGGTCGCCAGTCCTGAGTGAATGAATTGCAGCTACCGATTCGATGACCCCCGCGGCACCCAGGGTGTGTCCCCAATATCCCTTGAAACTGTTTACCGGGACGGGGGAAAGATGACTCAAACCGATGGCCATTGATTCCATTTCATCATTAAAGGGTGTGGCCGTTCCGTGCGCAGAAATATAACCTATTTCATCCGGTGAGAGGTAGGCTTGGGTAAGTGCACGGTTGATTGCCAAACTCAGTTCCTCGCCGGTACGGGAAGGGCCTGAGATATGATTCGCGTCGTTGGTTATAGCGCCTCCGGCAAACCTCACCGGTACGCTGTTGATCCCTGTGGGTTTAGAAGTAAGCGCCATAGCGCCACAACCTTCACCCAGCGAGAGACCGTTACGGTTCAGGTCAAAGGGTTTACATGGGAGGGGGCTGAGGGCCTGAAAGGATTGAAATCCGGAAATCACGAATTCTGAAACGATGTCACCACCTGCTATCACTGCATGGTCAAAGTAACCCGAATGAATAAACCGGGCTGCGGTGGTTATAGCGACCAATCCTGAAATGCAGGCATTGGAAACGATAATCGGGGTGTTCCGAAAACCAAAAAATTCACTGACGAGCCTTCCCAACTCCCACAAAAAGAGTCTTCGGTGATTAAAAACGGCTTTATATCGTTCTTCCAGGAGATCCACATTACCTTTAGTCGTTGAGATGACTAAAAGAGTACGGGAGTCTGCCGGAATGATCTCCGTCTTTGAAAGAACATCGGCAATGGAGATCAGGAACAATTTCTCAAGCCGGGTATAAAATGTTAAGGGGGAGCTCTTTTTATATTTCTGCAGTACCATTAAAAACCTGGATTCCATAGCTTCCTTATCGATCCTGGAAAGGATCACCGGTGATGGGTATAATGAGGCAATATCAACCGGTTTCAGACCGGTTACATTGTTTTTCATTGACGCAACATTTTCAGCAGTTGTGAATCCAAGGGAGGTAATGATATTATCTGCAATGATATAAACAGGTTTCATCGGTAGACCATTAAATAATTCCCAATTTCTTTTTCCATCCGATATAGAATTCAGGCGGTGTCAACAGCAGTTCTCCGGTGGGTGTTAAAAAAACCTGAACTGAATTCCCCGTTGCCATCACCTCCATGTCATGTTTTCGGAAAATGGTGTATTCAAACACAATTTTTGCCGCATCTGTCGGGATATAGCTGGTTTCTATGATAGCTGAATCGCCGTAAACCAGAGGGCGTTTAAAATCACAATTAACTTTTACAATGGGTATCATCACCTGGTGTTTGTATACATCCAGATACCCCAGATTATATTTTAATCCGAAAGATTCTCTTCCGTCTTCAAAGTATTTAAGGTAATTCCCATGCCATACAATATGCATGGAATCAACCTCGGAGAATCTGACCTGGATCTCCTTACGATTACTTAGTTTAATCATATCATGACCCAATGGGAGGTTTAAATTTCCGGTAGACGATTGCAATTGCAATGGTACACAGAAAGAAAATAAACAGTTTTACCAACTCATGAGAAACAGCCATGAAATCACTTCCGCGCAGAAAGACATCGAGAAAACCGGCATGAGCCCAATTTAACGGGGAAAAGGTAGCCACATGCTTCATAATTGGCGGCATCAGATAGGTTGGTACCCACAATCCACCGAGCGCAGCAAGAATAACAACCGACACCGAACCAAAAGCAGCAGCCTGCTGGTGAGTTTTCGCAATGGTACCAACCATTATTCCATATCCAAGAGCGGCAAGGCTTGAAGTAATTGCCATAACCGAAAGAAGTATGTATTGGTTCCCCGGATCAAATGCAGGAATCCCAAACAGAGGTAATAAATATATTCCGACCAGCACCATGAGGATAAACTGAATAAAACACACGATAAGGTATACTCCTATTTTGGCCAGAAAAAGGTTTAAATAGGATACCGGCATCGTAAGCAATCGTATCAAACTACCTTCTTCACGTTCCTTAATGATGGAACTGGTAAGTGGTATGACAATGAAGAACATGGCAAAAATGGCCCAGGACGGAACATTATGCTGCGTAGATGTAGGGATGATCTCATGTTCTTTTCCCGACGGGTAGACCTCATTAAAATTCACTGACTCACTGTATTCAACATCAGGTGGGCGAAATTGAGGAAATTGCCTTTTGAGTTCATTATTGAAAGTATTAAAGACCATTTTCGATTCGATCCTGGCATTTTTCTCTTTTAGTGAACTAATAAAAGCATTTTTAAACGAGTTTCGGACAGCCGGGTCAAAATACAAGGTTACTTCAATAGTATCCTTATTGAAAATATCCTTAAAAAGATCAAGAGATGGCATGGTCAATGCTGACATTGTCTTGGCAACCAAAAGTTGGATTTTATTACGTATGCGCTTTGTGACGTTTTCAGGGATGATAACAGCAATCTGGTATTTCCCTTCAAACACAAGTTGACGCGCTTTTTCCTGAGTCAAGTTAACGTTATCAACCGATTTGATCACTTTAAAAATCCGGGAACTGTTAAAACCATTCTCTATCTGCACTCCCAAAGAATCATGATCAAGATCAACAAACAGCACCTGGACCTGAGGTTCACTGGTCAAGGTATTCCATCCGAATTCCTGAACGAGGGCCAGAATTATAACCATAACCATTGGCATTAAAAAGACCAGGATCAATCCTGAAATATCGCGAAGGAGAATCAGCGCTTCCTTTCTAAATCCGGAAAAAAATTTAAACATAGTATCGTACGTTAATCGCGCAGGGTCTTACCGGTGAGATGAAGGAAAATATTTTCAAGATTTGTAAACTCGGGATGTTTTATTAACAACTCTGCCGGTTTTCCAAGTGCGATAATATTACCACGGTCAACGATGGCTACCCGGGTGCAAAGATTCTCAGCCTCTTCCATATAATGGGAAGTGTAAATAATGGTCGTCCCCAGTTTATTGATTTCATTGAGATAATCCAGAATAAAAATCCGTGACTGTACATCAATTCCAACGGTAGGTTCATCAAGGAACAGAAGTTTGGGCTTATGCAGGAGTCCGGCAATCAGATTCACCCTTCGTTTCATTCCTCCCGAATAGGAATTGATCTGTTTATGGGCGACCTTTTCCAATCCGAAAATTTTTAAACAATCATGGATACGGTCCTTTAACAGGATTCCTCTCATTCCATACATATTTCCGAAAAAAGTAAGGTTTTCAAGAGCAGAAAGAGTAGGATAGAGGGCCAGGTCCTGAGGAACCACCCCGATGATATGTTTGATCCGGTCGATACTGCTACGGATATCCATTCCGTCGATGGTCACCTCTCCCTTGGTAGGAGGGAAAAGACCGCACAGGATAGAGATGGTGGTGGTTTTTCCGGCGCCGTTTGGACCCAGCAGACCGAAAATTTCATTCGGGTAGATATCCAATGAGATTGATTTGATGGCAGGTTCATCGCTTCCTTTATAAAATTTCGTTAAATCCCTGATTTCGATGATTGGCCGGTCGGACATTTAAAGTTTTATTTTATCCAGTTTTTTATACACATTTTCTTCCATGGTTGCAATTTCATTCAGCATATTACCCAGCATTCCATAATCTTCTTCAGGTTTGGACCTGCCTCTACAATTCCGAGCACCGATATAGGTGAATTCCCTCCACTTATTGGCAGTTTTTCCCATCATATCTGACGCTTCCAGCAATTCGGGATTGTTGAAAAGTTCGCCCGATTCTTTCAAAAAGGCTCCGTAGATATAACGGAAGCCCGCCCCTCCTGTACCGAAATCCTCATTCATCCGGAGGATCTGTCCCAGGTAAAAAGCAGCTTTTGCATCACCGTGTTTCCGGGGCCATTTTTTCAGATCCCTGGCCATCCAACGCAATCCCTTCACGCCAATTAATGGAAAAGGTACTTTGATCATCTCATAAACGGTTTTTTTAATACCTGTGATGACGGCTGATTTAATATCAAGTTCTTTTGGAATCGTGTTGATCCAGTACATTTTTCCATTGGGAGCGAAAGGACCTTTGGCATAGCGGACCCTCATCAGATCTTCATAGGTAAGTACATGCCGGTGCTCCATTACAGTATCGCTGATATGATAAAGGTTACCCTCTTTACCAAAACAGACGAGGTTATGCATATTGTAATGCATCCGGTATTCGGGTGGAAAGAAAGTCAGGTTAAAGACACCCACCTGCATTCCGGTCGGGATTCCCTTTTCCAGGTTCCGGTCAAGGGCAAGCATGGCTGCATTCGGATCTTTGAATTTTTTAATGACCGTTGCATCAACCCCCAGGTTTTTTGCAGAACGGTGAAATACTGTGTTAGGCAGGTTCCGGAAGGAAATCATGGGGGCAAATTGCACTTTCAGGAAGGGGATATAGCTGAAATACAAACCATTTCCGATACCAAATGCCATGGGTTCCGAAAGTTTATGGCCATAAAAGTTAAATAAATTGGAGGTCGCCCCGCTTTCGCAATGACCGGCTTGCCGGTGCGTATAATCGATAAGAATGCTTTTAGATTCCATTTGATGTTGTTTAAATTAATCGACCTTTTTTAACTCTTCAACGCTGATGTTGAAGGCAACAGCATATTTCTGAAGTGTCTTATCGTTCAGGCGCTTGAATACATTGGGTTTATAGTGTCTTTTAACACGCCATAAAGAAATTCCGGCAAGCATCGACAAATTCAATGTGTCAACCAGATTTTTTTCCATATAATAAACGATGGGGCTTACTTTGCCGGCCAGAACTTTCTCGCGGGCATCTGCGATACGCTCATTAAAATGATCCCAGGCCTGTTGTAAAATTACCCTGTCGGGTTCTCCATGAAACCCCACTGTTTTTTCGAAATTCCCATCTTTATCATACGAAAAAAGCAGTTCGCGAGATTGACCGAATCGCTGATCCTTATACACCGGGTTTGATTTTTCGTCCATCATGAAATGATTTAGATATGAAATAAAGACATTTTGATTTTGCGCGAAAATAAATATATTATTTGATTTTGGCCAGTTTCTTAAAGATCTTCTCCTCCCTGTCGGCACATTCAAGCAACATATCTGCAAGGAAATCATAGGATTGATCAGGTTTTCCCCGTTTTTTACAATTCCTGGATCCGTAGTAGGAAAACTCACGCCATTTATTGGCATTTTCACCCATTTCAATGGACATTTCCTTCAGCCAATCTTGGTTTAGAACGAGGGATGCTTCATCCAGAAATGCGCCATAGATAAATCGAAAACCGGCCCCTGCCGTACCTACTTCCTCTTCCATCCGCAACACCTGACCAAGGTAATAAGAGGCTTTTTCGGGACCCAGGTTTTTCTCCCATTTCCTCATTCGTCTCGAAAGGTAACGGATACCTTTAGCCCCGACCAATGGAAACGGGACCCCTGACATATTGTAGGCTGTCTTGCGGATTCCACTGATAATGGCCGGCTTAATATCGATCTCCTTAGGGACATAAACGGGATAATACATCCGGCCCTGGGGGGCAAATGTCCCTTTGGCATATCTCACACGCATCAGGTCATCGTAGGATATTTCCACCAGCTTTTCCATCAGCGTGTCGCTGATAAAATAAGTCCCGTTATCGTGACCATATACTACCATATTGTGCATGTTATAATGCATACGGTATTCGGGTGGAAAAAAAGGAAGATGAAATGTCCCCACCTGTAACCCGACCGGATAACCCTGTTCGAGAACCTCATTAAGTTTGGTCATCGATTCTTTGGGATCCTTGAAATGATGAACCATGGTTTTCACCCCCAGCATTTTTGTTGCGCGTTCAAAGATCATTCCGGGCCAAACCCGAAACGAAGTGGTTGGAGCATGTTGCATCTTCATGAACGGGAGATAACTGAAAAACAACCCTGCTCCGATCCCGAAGGCCATTGGTTCACTTATCTTGTAGTTATAATAGTTCAACAGATTCGAAGTAACACCGCTTTCACAATGTCCCGCCTGCCTATGCTCAAATTCCAGTTTTACCATCGTATGTTGTTTATTTTTAGTTAATAAGTTTAAAAATTGGGATGTTTCATCTCCTCCACCGGTATTCCGAAGACGGAAGCATATTTTTCCAGGATCTCCGGTTTGAGATTTTTAAATCCTTTCGGGGTCAAATGCCATCTGATCCGCCATTTACTCATTTCCATATAGGCAGCCAGGATCGGAACTTCCATGAGCGCTTTTTCCATATAGTAAGCAATGGGACTAAGTCTTCCCGCAATTATCCGTTGTCTGACCCCTTCCAGACGTTGTTCTGCAGCATCCCAACTTTGTTTTATAATGGTTTGATTTTCAGAAATCTGATAATCTATTTCACGGGTGTATCCTTTTTCTCTGTCAAAATGATAAAACATTTCGCGGTTATATTTATACAACAGTCCATTCTCTGCTTGTTCAATATTTGCATTTTCCTCACTCATTGTGCCTATGGTTATTTATTTTTGGTTAGAAAAATTTTCATTTCACACTCAGCAATCAGTTGATTACCGAGGAAAACATTACCCGAAACAACAGTGGCATCAAAAATTTCATGAACGACAGTTACATGTGTCAGGATTTCCTGTCCGACCTTGGGAAGAGCATGGATTTTCAGATTCCTGATACCTCCGATGAATCCCATCGGCGCTTCTTTATCAGCCATACCGGGGCGTGCTCCGACGCCGGCTGCCGCCGATTGAGCCATATTCTCGATCAGTCCGGGTTCCCGAAAAAAGTCGTTTTCAACGAAAACGTTATCCCGACTGATATGGAAGGCCGTAACCGTTCTTTTATCCGAAATTTCCACTACGCGATCGACCATTACCATCGGTGGTTTTTGCGGGATATTTATTTTTTCAAATGATGCCATAAAGATCCTTTTCGTTTCCGTTTCCGCATC
>JALNZC010000088.1 GCA_023229525.1 Bacteroidales bacterium | reverse complement strand
GGATTAAACCCGCCCTTACGATCCTTGATTTAATGATGGAAAATGAAGACAGCGGATTTATTCTTTGTTATAAAATGAAAAAGAAATACCCGGACGTTCCGATCATTATTGTGACAGGAGTGGAGGCTGAAACAGGGATCACATTTGATATCCATGATGAAAATAACCGGAAATGGATCAAAGCCGATTGTTTCCTGGATAAAGGTATCCGATCGGAGAGATTGAAAGAAGAAATCGATAAATTGCTGTTGAAAACCAACCCATAATGTCGGGATAACCGATTTTCATCTTATTTTTGATGTGATTTTAACATTATGCCAATACTAAAAATACTTGTTGTTGATGATGAACCTGGGATTCGCAGCGGTATCAGCCGTATTCTGAGGAATTTCAGAGTTGATTATCCTTTCATGGATGAAGCCTTTGAATTTGAAGTTCTTGAGGCTTCTACCGGGGAGGCAGGTATAGAAATGATTGAAAAAAGTATTCCGGATATCCTGCTTCTTGACAACAAACTGCCGGGAATACAGGGTATTGAAGTATTGGACTATATTAAAAAGAAGCAGCAGAATATCATTGTTGTGATGATTACTTCCTATGCTTCTCTTGAACTGGCGGTGAGAGCAACCAGTGATGGCGCCTATGATTTTATTCCCAAGCCATTTACCCCTCAGGAGCTCAAGTCATCGATCGAAAATATCACCAAGCGGGTTTTCCTGAAGAAGATGACCAATAAGTTGCAGGATACAGGGAAACAAATCCGCTTCACTTTTCTTTCTGTTCTGTCGCATGAGTTAAAGGCTCCACTCAATGCCATTGAAGGTTACCTGAAAATGATCAAAGAACGCCAGATGGGACCGAATGTGGAGGATTACGATGTTATGATTGACCGTTCTTTTGAACGGATCAAGGGAATGCGAAATCTGATTCTTGATTTATTGGATCTTACAAGGGTTGAATCGGGCAAGGCCAAAAGAGATATTGTTGATGTTGACATGGTACAGATTGCCCACACAGCCATGGATACCATGCGGCCTTATGCTATTCAGCGGGACGTCAAACTTCAATTGACCGAGGTTGGTCCATTGATTATACATGCGGATCCTGAAGAGATGGAAATAATTTTTAACAACCTCATATCCAATGCTATAAAATATAATAAAGAAGGAGGCAACGTTGAATGCTCCATTCAACGTAATGAAGGTTGTATGGAAGTCAAGGTTACAGATACAGGGATTGGAATGAGTCAAGCTGATATCGAAAAGATTTTTGATGATTTTGTTCGTATTAAAAATGATAAAACAAAAAATATATCCGGGAGTGGACTTGGACTACCAATTGTAAAAAAACTCATTGATAATTATTCAGGAAAGATTGAAGTGAACAGTATCCCGGATAAGGGCAGTACTTTTAAAGTTCTAATTCCAATTGATAAGCCATGTTCATAAAAAATTTGCCCCACAAGACGGTAGAGCGTTTGAGCCAATACCGCCGTTCTTTATTGATGATTCTTTCAAAGGAGAAAACGCATGTTTTTTCACATGAGGTTGCACTGATGCTGCATATCACTCCGGTTCAGGTTCGCAGGGACCTGATGTTGATCGGATATTCCGGGAATCTCCGTAAAGGATATGATATCAAAGAGCTGATAGAACTTATCGGGAAGATCATCGATTCAGAGAAAGGTCAGCGTGTTGCCGTGGTCGGATTGGGAAATCTGGGAAAAGCGATCATTAGTTATTTTAAGGGGAAGCGATCTAAACTCGCCATCATCGCGGCATTCGATGTCAACCCGGAGAAAATAAACCGCGTCTACGATGGGGTAGCCTGTTATCATGTCAATCAAATGACAGATATTATAAAACAGAATAATATCTCGATCGGTATTGTATCTGTACCTTCTGAACAGGCGCCTGAAATTGCCGAGACCCTTGCATTGGCAGGTATCAAAGGCATCCTTAATTTTACTCCCAAACCACTTAACGTCCCACCATATGTTTACCTCGAAGAATACGACATGATCACATCACTTGAAAAGGTTGCCTTTTTTGCAAAAAAAAATGATGAACGCTTTAAGTAGAAAGAGCATCAGTGAGAATTTTTTATGATTTTGATCAGGTATCAGGAATCCGCAATGCCGTTGTCACTACCGGATCCTTCGATGGGGTACATATTGGGCACAAGGTAATTCTGAACCGCTTAAAAAAAATTGCTTCTGAAACAGGAGGTGAGACCGTTTTAATCACATTTCATCCTCATCCGCGGATGGTCCTGTATCCGGAAACTGCGGGGAAGGATTTATTATTGATAAATTCGCAACGGGAGAAAATATCGTTGCTTCAGAAAGCAGGTTTGGATAACCTGATTATTGTTGAATTTACGCTTGAATTTTCCAGGATCACCTCTATCGATTTCGTTCAGAATATCTTGTTGAATAAATTGCATGCCCGTACGATTGTTATTGGTTTTAATCATCATTTCGGGCACAACCGTGAAGGGGACTATGAAGCGCTCATGAAACTTGGAGTAATTCATGGTTTTGATGTTGAAGAAATCCCGACCCAGGATATCCAAAATGAATCTGTCAGCTCAACAAAAATCAGGAAAGCATTACTGGAAGGAAACATACAGAAGGCAAACGCCTATCTCGACCACCAATACATAATCATGGGTTTGGCGACCAAAAGCAGTGCGGTACTGGAGGAAATCGGGTTCCCGTGTTATTCCATACAAATCGAAGAAGTTAGCAAACTGGTTCCGCCCAATGGAGTTTATGCAGTGACTGTGATTGGAGACGATTGCTTTTCACGAGCCATGTGTTTTATCAGGAAAAATGAAGAGATACCTTTAAATACTGAAGTAGAGGTGCATCTGTTTGAAACTTATGGCCAGATTGAAGGACAGGTCGTAACCCTTCTTTTTCACAAACACATGAGGGAAGAGAAGATATTGACAACACCGGAAGAGTTGAAAAAACAGCTTACTATTGATAAAAACCAGGTGGACGAACTTATTTTCTGATGCATATACGATTTTCAAACCGGCTTAAAGTCACTTTCCTGGGAACCGGGACGTCGATCGGTGTACCCGTGATTACCTGCGATTGCCCGGTATGCATTTCTACTGATCCCCGGGATAAGCGCTTCCGGACTTCGATAATGATTGAGTTATGCGGATATACTTTTGTGGTCGATTGCGGACCAGATTTCAGAATTCAGATGTTACGTGAAAATGTATCGAATTTAGATGCGGTTATTTTCACCCATGAACACCGTGACCACATTGCAGGACTCGATGACGTCAGGGCGTTTAACTATGTTTTGAATAAAAAAATTGACATTTATGGAACACAGCAGGTTCTCGATGCTATCCGCATTGAGTTTCCCTATATATTTTCTGAATCCCGGTATTTCGGTGCACCCCAGCTCATTATTCATCCGATTGATGAAAAGCCCTTTATTATCAAAGGCATTGAGTTCATCCCCATCAGGGTCTTGCATGAAAAACTTCCGGTAACCGGCTTTCGTATCGGTGATTTTACCTATATAACCGATGCCAGTTATATTGCAGAAGAAGAGTTGGAGAAGGTCAAAGGGTCGCGTGTGATTGTATTAAATGCTTTACGTAATTCAAAGCATGTATCTCATTATTCTGTGAGTGAAGCGGTAGAAATCCTGAAAACACTGGAACCGGAAGCCGCTTATCTTACACATTTAAGTCATTTTGTCGGTTTACACGAAGAAGTAAATTGCCGATTGCCTGATTTTATTCAGCTTGCGTATGATGGATTGGTGGTGGAAGTTTGATGAGAACCCGATGAGGATACAGGATTCAGGAGCCAGGATGCAAGATGTAGAATACAAGAAAAAGGATGCAACATGCAGGATGCAGGATACAGGATGCAAGATACTGGATAACAAATAACTGAAGAAGAAAAACTGATATTTTGAAAATCTAAAATCTAAAATCGTAAATCATAACTTGTCATGCGGATTGATATTCTTACCTTGTTTCCGGAGATGTTTGATGGACCGTTTCGTCAATCGATCTTGAAGCGTGCACAGGAGAAAGGGTTGGTGGAGATCAATCTGTATAATATCCGTGACTGGTCGACCAATAAGCATAAACGGGTAGATGATTATCCTTTCGGTGGTGGCGCTGGAATGGTGATGATGATAGAACCTGTTGTTCTTTGCATTGAGGAGTTGAGGTCTGTAACGGATTATGATGAAATTATTTATATGAGCCCAGACGGGACGCGGTTGAATCAAGGTATAGCCAATCATTTATCGTTAAAAACCAATTTCCTTATCCTGTGTGGTCACTACAAGGGGATTGATGAACGCATCCGTCAGTATTTTATAACTAGAGAGATATCCATTGGTGATTATGTTTTATCGGGTGGTGAAATGGCAGCTATGGTGCTTACAGACGCACTTGTTCGTTTGATACCCGGTGTATTGAATGATGAGACCTCGGCTTTGACAGATTCTTTCCAGGATGACCTTGTTTCTCCTCCGGTATACACACGGCCATATGATTTCAGGGGTTACAAAGTCCCTGATATTCTGCTTTCGGGGAATGATAAAGAGATAACCCGTTGGCGACATGAACAATCGCTTTTACGTACACGAGAACGGCGTCCTGAGCTCAATTCCGATCAGGAATCGCCATCCGGACCGGAGCAATGAAAACAAAATATTCAGGGAAGGCATGGTAGTAAAAGATATATTACTATATTTGCACACTTTTTAGTGCAAACCCGATAATAATCACACGAAAGCCATGAATAAAGCGGAAATATTGAAGTTTGTCGAGTCGACAGTCATCCAGAAGAACGAGTTACCATCATTTAAAGCAGGAGATACGATTACCGTTCATTATAAAATCAGGGAAGGGAACAAAGAGCGTATCCAAACTTTTCAGGGTGTAGTTATTCAACGTAGCGGGAAGGGGTTGAATGTAACTTTTACGGTCAGGAAAATTTCAGGCAATATCGGAGTTGAACGTATTTTTCCCGCAACTTCTCCTTTTATTGACAAGATTGAAGTAAATAAACGTGGCGTTGTGCGTAGGGCACGGATATTTTATCTTCGTGGTCTGCAGGGTAAAAAAGCCCGTATCAAAGAAGAACGTATATAAGTCAAACGTTTATAACTAAAATAAAAAAACCCGCATCAGCGGGTTTTTTTATTTTAGTTCATCACCAGGTTGATGAAACCGTTGTT
>JALNZC010000045.1 GCA_023229525.1 Bacteroidales bacterium | reverse complement strand
AGTTAACGAAGGAAGGACCTTGCATTCTTATTTGCCGATTTCTTACATCCTTATTTGCCGAAATCGTGCATTCTTAATTGCCGAAAACTTGCATTGTTATTTGCCGTTTACACTGACGGGTATCAGACACCGGGAATTCCTTCAATTTAGAGAGATCCGATCAGCCGGATTTAATAATTTCCCTGCGATTCCGCACCAGAGATGACAGCTACGCTGGAACCACAGCCAAGTCTGTTTGCGCCTGCATTGATCAAAGCCACGGCTTGATCAAAAGTTCTGATACCGCCACTGGCTTTGACCCCCATTGCAGGTCCGACGATTCTGCGCATCAGAGCAACATCATGAACCGTAGCTCCACTGCCTGAAAATCCGGTGCTGGTCTTAACAAAATCAGCGCCAACCTTTCGGGATATTTCACACGCAACTATTTTTTCTTCATCGGTTAACAATCCTGTCTCCAGGATCACCTTTAAAATTGTGGTGCTCCTGCAAGCCCTTTTAATTGCCCTGATATCTTCTTCAACCAGTTTCAAGTTTCCGGATTTCAAAGCGCCCACATTGATCACCATGTCCAATTCATCAGCCCCATTCCCAAGGGCATTCCTTGCTTCAAATGCTTTACTCCGTGTATCCATTTCACCCAGGGGGAAACCAATAACGGAACATATTTTAACGCCTGTTCCCCGGAGTTTTTTCGCCACAAAAGAAATCCATGAAGAGTTTACACAAACAGACTTGAATTTAAATTTAACGGCTTCATTGCAAAGTTGTTCAAATTGGGAAATTACAGCTTCGGGTCTTAATAAGGTATGGTCTATAATTCCTGCCAGTTCCGCAGCCGAAATCCTGGGGGTTGAAGATGAAACAGGAATATCACCTTGTTTTTGTTTTTCATGGGTTTCCGGCTTTTGGTTAAGTCTTTGAATTACTTCTTTCGTAATTCTGTCAATCAATTCATTTTGATCCATTTTATTTTCCTTCTCTTTCTATTGACATCATTTTATTGATCCTCGGCCAGTGCCGTCCGCCTTCAAATTTTGTTTCAAGCCATAGTTTTGCCATGGAACATAATTCTTCAGGGAGATGTTGTGCCGTGCCCATGGTCAATACATTCGCATTATTATGTTCGCGACTGTTGAGGATGGTTTTTATACTCCAGCATAAAGCCGCCCTTACGCCATGAACTTTGTTACAGACCATTGAAGAACCGATACCTGCAGCATCCAGCATGATTCCGCGTTCACATTCACCGCTCACGACTTTTCTGGCTACTGCAACGGCAAAATCAGGATAATCCACTTTTAGCGTGCTATTGTTTGTTCCTACATCCACCAATTTATATCCTGCACTCTCGAGATACCGTTTCAATGTCTCCTTTGCATCGTAAGATCCGTGATCAGCGCCGATGGCTACACCTCTTACATGAATTTGTGCATTCATTCCAACTTGTGTATCCTTACCCCCAATCATGTGTCTGTATTTTTTTATCTTTCTCAACTAATCAGAAATTAGAATCATATTGAATTTCATCCACGATTCCGGCTATGACAGCTTTAATTGTAAAGGTACCCGGTTCATCCAGGATCAATCTGGCAGAACCTCCCTCTTCCAAGATCAGTACGATATCTCCAATGCCGGCCTGAACTGTATCTACAGCAAGAAAAGATTTCCCTTTGGATTTGCCGTCAGGATCGATGGGTTGAACGATCAAAATCTTTCTTGATTCATACCCAATGGCTTTAATGGTAGAAACTACATTTCCGGTAACTTTTGCCAGTATCATCTTTTTTTATCTTCGGAAAAAATGTTGTCTACTATTCCAACGATTGCAGCATCACAGGGATTCATCAGTGTTTCCAAAACCCTTCCCGCTTCTTTACTTGTTTCGTAATAGATCAGATCACCGGTTCCCGACTGGATGGTGTCGAATGCAACAAGGGGATCGCCATAGGGGATTGAATTTTCATCAACCGGTTGTACAAGAAGCAGTTTGATCCCTTCAAATGATTCCACTTTCCGGGTACTTACCACTCTGCCGGTAACTCTTCCTAATTTCATATAATCCTGAAATAATCAACCAAAGTACAACGTCTTTCCCTGGTGAAAGTCCTGGCTCTCGTTACGCCTTCTCCCGTAGGACTTGCAATTGTGAAAGATGCAAAACCAGCGCCACCATGACCCAGACCTGCATAACTGGGGCCATTTTTGATAAAAATCGAGCAATTCATCGCTTTTGCCATTTTGCTAAGTTTGGCAATGTTAAGGGAGTGCATTATGGCTGTATGCCTGAACCCATGTTCACATTCCACTGCCAGATCAATGGCTGCATCACAATCTTTAACTCGTACCAAAGGCATTACAGGTGTCAGCTGTTCTGTCCACACCAGGGGATGTTCCCTTCCGACTTCGCAAAGCAAAAGTCGCGTAGATTGAGGAACCGTAAGTCCGATTTCCCTGGCAATAAAATCAGCGTTTTTACCTACATATTTCTTCTCTGCAGCTCCTTCTTTTCCCGGACCTCCTGAGTCACAGATAACGAGTTCGGTTATTTTTTTTATCTGATCATCATTTAATTCATAGGCTCCGTTTTTCTTCAATTCTTCTTTTAACCGATCGGCGACAGAGGCTACAACGATGATTTCTTTTTCGCAAATACAAATAACATTGTTATCAAAGCTGGCGCCATTTACGATATCTCTTCCAGCTTTGGCCAGATCAGCCGTTTCATCTACCACACAAGGAGGATTTCCGGGTCCGGCAGCAATGACCTTTTTTCCGCTGTTCATCGCAACCCTGACCACAGCGGGACCACCCGTGACAACAAGGATAGCAATATCCGGATGTGACATCAGGTCTTTGGCAGAATTAAGGGTTGGTTCATCAATACAAACAAGAAGATTCGGAGGTCCGCCTGCTTCGATGGTTGCATTATTAAGAAGACTGATCAGCCAGGCAGACACCTTTTTTGCCGAAGGATGTGGATTGAATACAACAGCATTTCCGGCCGCAATCATACCAATACTATTGCTGATAATGGTCACCACGGGGTTTGTACTTGGTGTAATTGAACCGATAACTCCATAAGGAGCTCTTTCCACAAGGGTTAATCCATCGTCATCAGAATAAGATTCGGAGACAATATCTTCGACCCCGGGAGTTTTATGAATTCCAAGTTCATTTTTAACGACCTTATCTTGCCAACGTCCAAGCCCTGTTTCTTCACATGCCATCCGGGAGACTATCTCGTTATTAGCCAGGGATGTTTTCCGGATATTGGCGATAATATTTTTGCGCGTTTCCAGGGTTAGTTTGCTCAACTCCCTGAAAGCCAATCCGGCGGCACGTATGGCATCGTTGATATTAGTAAACACACCAGCATTTTTAGAATTGACTTCTTTCGCAGGATAGAGGTTCATGTCTTTGATGACTTCCTGAACCAACTGGCGTATGTTTTTTTCCAGATTCTCCATGGTTTTAGTCGCCTGTTAAAGGAAATATGGTTTTATTTCATGGTGCGGTTGCGGGATCAAGGTCGCCATACACAGAAGTTCTTTTGACCGCGCTTTTTCAGTTCCTGCTTCCAGAGCCACTTCCAGTGCATCAAGAGCGCCCAGCAATTTAACATATGATTTACCACCAAAACCGATGGCAAGTCGTATTTCAATTATTTTCACATTGCCTGTTTTTGCTGCCTGGTCTCCGGCTTCAATACTTGATACTACGGACAAGGTTTCTATTATTCCAATGGCATTCCAATCATCAGTGGTAACAATTTTTCCAATGGCAGGTACAACATCAGGATGAACCCTTGGAAGAAATAAACTGTCGACAATAAAATCTTTACCGATTTCGCAACCCTTGTTAAAGGAATATTCAACAGATGCCACATCCCCACTAAATACAATCAGATATTTCCCAGGACAAATAGTCCTTGCCTCAATGATTTTGATTGGCGCTATTTTTACCATTTCATCCAGTGCTTTTATTCCGATAGCAATACTGCTATACTCCAATACGCCCAAAACCATTAATTCCACCTATTCCTTATTACTTCCTGTATATAACCTTATTATTTTCATCTATCAAATCAACAATACCCACGACCAATGCATCAAAGGGTTTATTCACTGTAAGCGGGGTTTCTCTTGAAGGACTGCCTTCAGTGATCAACACCATTTCATTATAACCGGCTCCTATGAGATCGAGCGCTACTAAGTAATCGCCTTTTTTTTCACCGCGTTGATTCGTTTTATCTATCAGAAGGTAACGTGCTCCACTTATACCATCATTTTTTGAACTGCAAACAACAGTTCCGACTACTTTACCAAGGTTCATTTTTCAATTACTTGTTTTTCTCATAGGTATAAACCCCATCTTTTTCGATATAGTCTACAATGGCTATAACGGCAGAATCAGAGGGCTTTCCTTCAGTCACATCGGTATATCTGGCACTGCTTCCGGAAACGTAAAATACAATTTCACCCAATCCGGCGCCAACACTATCCATGGAAACAATAAAGTCACCTTTACCTTTCATTGTCGCAGGGTCGATTTTTTCAAGAAGTAAAAACTTAATCCCTTCTATTTTCTGGGACTTATGACTGGAAACGACAGTTCCGACCACCCGTGCTAAAACCATTTTTATTTACGATTTTAGATTTATGATTTATGATTTTTTTGGGATTCCTCTTCCCAATGGCAAAGCGCTGTCAACGTTTTGATGTGGCCGTGGAATTACATGCGATGAAACGAGTTCCCCGACTTTTTGTGCGGCCTGAACTCCTGCATCGACTGCAGCCCTCACAGAGGCAACATCACCGCGAACCACGGCAGTGACATATCCTCCTCCGATTTTTTCATAGCCGATCAACTCTACCCTGGCCGCTTTGACCATGGCATCCGATGCTTCCACCATAGCGGTAAAACCTCTGGTTTCTATCATTCCCAATGCTTCTGACGTGTGATCATTCATAAGTATTTCTCCTTTTTAATAGATATTTATTTTTATTTGTATTCTTCCCTTCCGGATATTTCGGCCAGACGTTTTTCTACAATAGTTTTGCATTCCAGCACCTCGGCTTCTTCACCTCCGATGTATACCCTTCCGAATTTTCCAAATCCCATTACATCAATAATATTGATATGCGCTGCTTTTTCAGCTTCATTTGCAGCATAGTATGCGTATCCGGCCGGCTCAACTTCAAGCACGAACAAGGTGTCGCCTCTCAGCAACATCATGCCCATTCTGGTTCTGTTGATCAGCTGTGCATGATGATCTTCCACATTTTTAATTAACTGGCTTGTAAGGATTCTGGGTTTAATTCTGTCATATTCAATTTTATCGATGGCTTTCAACACTGCCTCCCCGGCCATTCTGGTATCTCCCTGGCTATCGGAATGAACTTCCAGCATACCATAGGCTCTTTCAACGACCTGCATGCCAGGTGTTACATGTGTTGCCTTCAATGCAATGTCGGTGAGCGTATTAATCTCAATTCCGGGGGCTATTTCTATTATGCAGCATGCCTGCCCGGCAACGGGAAGATACCCTCTTGATACAGTTGATAAATAAGAGGCCATCTGTAACTGTAATGAATCAAGAAAAACATATGTCCTTAAATCAATCATGGTTATTTCCCTTTCTTAGTTGTTTTTCCACCCAATGGTAAAGCAATATCGACATTTTCATGAGGCCGGGGTATAACATGGGAAGAGACAATTTCTCCCACTTTTTCGGCAGCCCTGATTCCGGCATCCACGGCAGCGCGAACTGCAGCAACATCACCACGGACAATTGCAGTTACATAGCCGCCACCAATTTTTTCATAACCTATCAGATCCACTTTTGCAGCCTTTACCATGGCATCCGATGCTTCGACCATTGCTGTAAAGCCTCTGGTTTCTATCATTCCCAGAGCCTTCATTTCATTATTTTCCATACTCTTTCCTCCAAGTTAAAAAGTGTGATTGTGATTTATATTACTGTACCAGATCATATTAGATTTTATTCCAATGATAACAATATAACAGTAAACACAATTATGCAAATGTAGTTTTTCTTTACAATATTATACTGAAACCGGGATAAATTTCGACAATCTACCTACTTAATTTATGACGTAATTGAAAATATTTTTGACCACTTTGAAAAAACAAACGAATGTTTAGAAGTTTTTTAAATGTACACCTGATGTAAATAAGAAGCATATCAATTTAGGATTGTCAAAACCACTAAATGATATGCTTCCATTAAAATGGGGTATATTCCAGCAAAAGCAAATAATGAAAAATTGCACACACAAATAAGGATACCGAAATAAACCGTTAACAGAAGAACAGAAAACAAACAACAGAAATAAATCTTCTGTCAGCGTGAGGATGGAGCATATATTTGGATTTGTGGAGAACAGGATGCATGGTTCATATATCCGTTGAATAGGCAAGATACGTGCAGAGTCACAGATAGGGTTAATGAATTTGACTTATAATTTATTTCTGTATATTCAACTGTAAAAGGTAGGATTCAAGGGATAAGTATGTTCAAACGTAAACGAAATCTTTTGTATATGGTTGATATGTAAGTATATATAACAATAAAAAAAGAGAGAGGTAAAATGTTGTTTTTGGAAAAACAATGTTATATCTTTATCATATTATTAACCGGGATTAAACCTATTATTAGAGGTACCCTTCACGTTCCATCAATCATTAATACCCGTACTTTGGGTAAGAACTTACGTCAATCATTAAAATCGAACTCCTATGAAAAAACAATCAGTTTTTATAATCTGTTCATTTTTGTTTGGGGTGAACATGGCGATGGCTCAATGGGTTTCCGACCCATCGGTAAACACACTTTTAGCAGGGGTTGACACTGCTTATGCCTATGGTGAAATGGTTGGGAACAGCCATGATTCAGCCTCCTATCTGCTATACTACAAATCCACCTTTCCAAATCCGCCTTTCTTTAAACTTTACCTGCAAAAGATCGATTATCATGGATACCGGAAATTCGGCAATGATGGCATTCTGATCGATCAGGGACCGAACCGCACATGGGTTGCCGGTGTGGCGGTTGTACCTAACCAGGATTCATGTGTTTATGTGGCCTATTCAAAAGTTCAGTTCTATCCCGGACCTGAGGATACAATCAGCGCTATTTTCATGAATAAACTGACAAAAAACGGAGTCAAGTTGTGGGGCGATGAAGGGATCCGGATCAGCAGGGGATCTACCACCTGTTCCAGCTATTCTCCCTATTTACTGGCAACGGAAGATAATCAGATCTGCATTGGTTATATAACCATTGATTCAGTCGTTACACCCACAGGCAGTTTACCAAACGTGATTCTGAAAAAATTATCGGCCACAGGAACATTGGTCTGGGAGTATACATTTAATAAGGCGTTTGCTGAATTTAACTGGGGCGTTTCCATGTATCCCATGGCCAATGGTAACATCATGGCCATTTGCCGGCATGATAGCACCAACTTTAATGACACATCGTTCCTTCAGTCCCTTTGGGCACAAAAATTTGATGCGAATGGACTTCCATTGTTCGCTCAACCGAAAAATATTTTAAGTTACCACAAATACACCGGAGATTATCCCATGACTATGGTGCATGTCGAAAGCAATTCTGAGGACGGTTTTTACATCGGAGCATCCTATGACGTGGGGGAGGTAACCATCCAGACATTCGTCCAGCAGATCGATGCCAATGCAAACGCACTTTTTTCCGAACCGGTTCCGGTGATCATCGATGAAGCTACCAATCTTGAACGCACCGATTTCGGAATCCGTTACCTCCCTGAGACGCAAGAATTGATGGTCGTTTGGGCTGAGAAAAATTTCACAACTCATGAGGCTTCCATCCTGGGACAAAAAATATCTTCCGGGGGAACAAGAGTTTGGGGAGATTCGGGTAAAGAGCTCTATCCCAAGATTTCCATGATGGATTCCACATACGCATTTCTGACACTCAGAAAATCAGGATTAAATGAGAGTATTTTGTTTTTCATGAAAAGAATAACCGCTTCAACAGCTATTTTTTCTTATGCGATTAAATTAGATCCCAGTGGTAACAGTGTATGGGGAAAAACCGCACTGCTTTCAGACAAACCAGGAAAAAATATTGCGCTCATGGCGCTTGAGGAGGTCGGCGGTCAATGGGTGGCCTATTACACAGATCAGATGGATTCCGCCTATTACCATAAATCTATGGGACAGTTATTTGGCCAGAATATTTTCAATAACGGAAACATCGGAGTCGGGGTAGAAGAAATTGTTTCAGTTTCATTTCCCTTGACTGTTTATCCAAATCCAGCTTCAAGTAATATTTCTGTTGAGCTTGAACTTGGGACTTTATTCAACATACAGGCATCACTCTGGAGTCCGGATGGCCGGATGATCCGGAGTTGGGAATTTTCAAAAGTACCTTTTGAACAACCCCATTTATTCCTTGATGTTAAAGGGATTCCGGATGGTTTATATGTACTCAAAATTCTTGACGGGAACAGACGTTCCACTGCCAAAGTAATGATTCGAAAATGACCCCATCATTGGAAAGAACGATAACTTTGATCAGCCTTGAACACGCTGAAACCGAGTATTACCGGTATATTTGGTATGAAAACTTCCAAAATACTTCCACAATGTGAAAAAGAAAAACCCCAAACTTATTAAGGTTCAGGGTTTTTATTTATCTTGGCGTGGCATCGACTGGACTACATACTCCATTCCAATGGATATAAATGAACGTTGGAAATAGGTGTTTAATAATTGATATACAGTCTTTTAAAAAATTTATGCTTATTGGGATAAACATTCATTATCATTCAAAATTACCTTTATTGTTCCACAATACTTCCACAATTCGTTTTTTTGAAAAAGTTTGATCAGACCGATAACAAGCTCTTTATAATGAATAAAATTAAAACGGTAAATTACCATCCGCGGCGATTTCTACATTGTCGGTGATATTGGCTTTTTCAATAATCCTTTTGTGTAAAAAATTGTCAGATTCATTATCATCCACGAGCAACACAGAATTTAGTTTTTTTTTCATAATTGTGAATCATATTGGTAATGTAAAAATAAACGTACTTCCTGCGCCTGGTGTCGATTCTACCCAAATTTTTCCATTGTGCAATTCTATTATTTTTTTACAGTGCGCAAGCCCGATACCTATTCCCTCATATTCACTGCGTGTATTCATACGTTTGAAAATGATAAAAACATTCTCTATCTCTTTTTCATCAATGCCAATGCCATTGTCCTCTATTGCAAACTTCCATTCTTTACCAAGACTTTCGGCTGAAATGTTTATTTCCGGAGGAACATCCTTCTTCCGGAACTTGATCGCATTGCTAATCAGATTTTGGAATAATAATCTCAATTCTGTCGCATATCCGTTTAATATTGGTAGTTGTTGTACTTTTATTTTTGCACTGCTTGCATTTATAGAATCGGGCATGTCAGCAAGAACTTCTTCCACAATTTTATTACAGTCAACCATCGTCATTAAACTCTGCTTTCCCAATAAAGAATAATCAAGTATACCCTTTACCAGCGCTTTCATCCTGTTTGCCGAGTAATAAATAAACTCAATGCTTTTATTGCCGTCTTCATCTAGTTTTCCAGCATATTCTTCCTTAATAAGGTTGGTAAAGTTTGTAAGAGTATTTAACGGTTCCTGGAGGTCATGTGAGGCGATGTAAATAAACTGTTCTATTTCTTTGATATGGAAATTAAGTTTCTCGTTTATGATTTCGAGGTCTCTTGTTCGTTCAGCAACACGTTCTTCAAGGGTTTCATTAAGTTTCATGATTTCAGTTTCCACGAGCTTACGCTCGGTGATGTCTCGTACAATTGCTTGTAGAAATGAGGCGCCATTAAGTTCTATTTTGCTCAAACTCACTTCTGTCTCAAACGTAGTTCTGTTGGGACGAAGGTGAATCCATTCAAAAAATTGAGGCTCACCTGCAAGCGCGTCATGTATTTTTTATTCTGCTTGTAGAGATGAAGACTGGCCATCAGGTTGCTCTGATGGTGATAATTCTTGAACAGTATGTCCAATAATATCTCCTTTGTTGCATTGGAAAAGGATTTCGGTTTTAGTATTACAGTCAATAAATATATTTCCATTCAGGATAAAAATACCATCATTGGCCGCTTCAAAAAGTGTCTTAAATTTTACTTCACTTTCCTTAATCTGTATATATTAATTGAAAAGGGTACCACCTTTCAGTTGAAAAGTATACCACTTATCGAAGTTAAACCAGTTGCTTTGCAGACGCAAAAGCAGCATAAAAACGATGATAAGCATGGATACAAAACAAGAGATTGCCCGAAGGTACTTCCGGGAGTTTGATAGTGCCCGGAAGATTGCCCGCGATTTACAGATAAGTCGCAAGACCGTAAAAAAGTACCTTTCAGTCTATGGTAAGTCAAAAGCCACAACTGATTCAGGCCTTGATACAAAGGCTCTACAAGATTACGTAAGTAGCCCACCCATCTATGATACCCAACGCCGTTTTAAGCGAAAGCTGACCTCAGAGATTGAGGATATGATTAATGTCCAGTTAGAGGACAATCAGCGCAAACGCCAGGAAGGACTTCGGAAACAGGTAAAGCGTAAGATTGATATCCATGAACACCTGTTGAAGCAAGGGGTAAAAATTGGGTATACCACCGTATGTAACTATATACATGACAAAGAATTACGGAAACAGGAAGCCTATATTAAACAAGTGTATATTCCCGGAGAGGAGTGTGAGTTTGATTGGGCTGAACTTAAGCTAATGATCGGAGGTATTAGGCGGCGGCTATACCTGGCTGTTTTCACTTCATCATACGGTAATTACCGCTACTGTAAGCTATACCACCGACAAGACACCCTGGCATTTATGGAAGCTCATAATGAGTTTTTTGCTCACATTGGGGGAGTTTATCAGGAGATGGTTTATGATAACATGAGGGTGGCCATCAAAGAGTTTGTGGGCCGCAGCGAAAAGACCCCGACCGATGCATTGGTAAACCTTTCCGGCTGGTTTCAGTTCCGCTGGCGATTTTGTAATGCAAGGCGGGGTAACGAAAAAGGGCATGTGGAACGGAGCGTTGAATTTGTTCGCCGTAAAGCGTTTTGCCATATTGATTCATTTGACACCCTGGACGCAGCCCAGGATCATTTACTTTTTATCTGCAATCACCTGAATTCATTGCCCGGATCCACAAACAAAGTCCCGTTGGAAAGCTTACAACAGGAGCGTTCTTCACTATGGAACTACCCGGGACCAATGGATTGTTTTTTAACTCATCAGGTAAAAGTGGATAAGTATGCCACCATTTGTTTGGGCACCAATCGTTATTCTGTGCCCGACGAACTGTGTTCCAGGATGGTGGAAGTGAAGATGTACTCCAACGTATTAAAGATGTATTATGCCCATGGATTGATTTGCAGTCATGAACGTAGCTATGAGAAGAACAAGTGGGTTATCGCGTTGGATCATTACCTGAAGACCCTTAGTCGCAAGCCTGGCGCACTACATGGATCACTCGCCATGGATCAGGCGCCACAAGCCGTCAGAGAGGTGTATACCCGGTGGTTTACCAACCAACCCCGTGATTTTATTGAGTTGCTTCAATTTTGTCAACAGTCCCAGGTGCCTCATCAAAAGCTGCTGGAAACAGCAATTTATGTTAGTGGCATTTGCCCTAATAATGTTACAGGGGAGAAGATCATGGTAGTGCTGGGCAATCAGCCCTCCTTGCCAGGCAAATCAAAAGAGCCTCAAGCCAGTGGTGAGATCGAGACTTTTTCCAATCTCCAATTGGAAGAGATTACACGCTTAATGACACTTAACATAGGGGAAGTAGCATGATCAACAAGGATATGAAACAGCAAATTGATAAGATCACACGGGAATTGAGACTTCCTACCTTCCGCCGTGAAGCTGAGTCGTTTGCCCAGGAAGCTGCCACGCAGAAGCTCTCTTATGAAGAGTACCTGATCTGTCTTATGGAGCGGGAACTTGCCGTGCGAATTGAAAAGCGTAAAAAAGTCCAACTCCGGCAGGCAGGGTTTATTCAATACAAATACCTTCATGATATCAACCGTGAGGAGTTACCCGAAGATGCGGCCTCAAAGTTGCCCCTTCTGGAACGGTTGGACTTTATTAAAACGGGGCAGAACATTATCTTCTCAGGCAATCCCGGTACCGGAAAAACACACTTTGCCACTGCATTGGGCATTTTAGCCTGCCAGAATGATTATAAGGTTCTATTTACTACCGTCCCCCGCTTATTGACTCAACTACGTGAAAGCCGGTCCCAAAAATATCTTAGGTCGGTAGAAAACCGGTTTGAAAAATACGACCTGGTAATATGTGATGAATTTGGGTACATCTCTTTCGATAAAGAAGGTGCAGAGCTGCTTTTTAGCCATTTATCACTGCGATGTGGACATAAATCGACCATTGTTACCACCAACTTGTCCTTTGACCGTTGGAAAGAGATCTTTGGCGATCCCGTATTAACTGCTGCCATGGTTGACCGACTCACCCATAAGGCACATATTATTAACATGAACGGAAAATCCTTTAGAATGAAGGAGACCCGGCAAATGATGGAAAAATGAAACCAGGTAAAAATCGCTAAACGATCAGTGTTATTAACAATGTTAGCACTTATGAACAAAGAAAAAAAGAAGCAAAAAAAGAAAGGGTTGAGCCGAGGATAACTCTTCGAGTTATCTCCCGTCTCAACCTTACCAATCAACTGTTCTTTTATTTTATTATTTTTGAAAAGTGGTCTGCTCCGTTAACTGAAACACTGGTATACTTTTCAATTAATACTTACATTAATCGCTTTTTCTGCCTTTTTGCGATCAGTGATATCAACAATAGAGGCAATGCTTTTTCTCGTATTTGGTAATAATTGGACATTGATCAGAGCATTTCTCAGCTCACCGGATTTTGTTCTGTAATGGAATTCGTAACTCGATGGTACAGCCCCGGGATTCTCGCGTCTCAGCTGATGTTGTGCCACCATCTGCTCGATGTCTTGTATGTCAATGAATTCCGTCCATTTTTTAAGTCCTTCGATTTCATCCCGCCTATATCCGATTCTTCGCACAAACTCTTCGTTAGCAAGACTGATCGTTGTATCTTCCTCGATGATGATAATGGATGTACCGGTATTCTCGAATAGTGTTCTGTACCTCAGCTCACTCTCCAACAGTGCTATTTCTGCCTGTTTGCGCTCTGTAATATCCACACAAGACCCAATATAGCCGACAAAGTTCCCATCTGGCATGACCCGTGGAATACCTGTTTCCAAAAACCAGCAATATTCTCCATCAGCGCGACGCAGACGATATTCCATCCTGTATTTGCATCGCTTCTTGAATGCATCAGAGTATATATCAAGGCAATTTTGATAATCGGCAGGATGAACGCCTTCTTCCCATGCTTTACCCAATTCCTGTTCAATTGAATGCCCGGTATAATCAAGCCACGGTTTATTAACGTATGTACACAAACTGTTTGTGTCTGACAACCAGATAAGCACCGGTGCTGTATCCGCCATAATCCGAAAACGTCCTTCACTTTCACGCAACGCTTTTTCTGCCTGCTTGTGCTCGGTGATGTCATAAAAAACCACGACGTCAATAACCTCGAGTGAAGTAGTTAATGAAGTTGAACTGACCACCACGCTTTTGCTCACTCCATTTTTGTATTTTAATGTTACTTCCATGGGAGAGAATGGCTGGCCGGTGCTTTTTGCCTGTACAAGCCTTTCTAGCCAGTTATCAATTACCCATTGCCGGTATTCAGGATCTGGATAAGCTTTAGGCCACCAATGTGCGATTGTTGGGATATCCTCCAGGGTATAGCCAAATGTTTGAACAAATGCAGGGTTCAGGTAGTTGATGTGTTGCTGATCATCATTCAACGCCATCGGAACCGGGGAAACTTCAATGATCGAACGGAATTTTGTTTCGCTTGCTATTAGCGCTTCTTCTGCTAATTTGCGCTCGCATATTTCGATCTTTTGTGCCTCATATGCCTGCTGCAACTCCTCTGTACGCCTCGCCACACGATCCTCCAGTTCATTGTACAATTGTTTTAACACGTTCTCTGTCTGCTTTCGCTCTGCGAGTAACTCATCCAGATCTATTTTGATAACCGCCAGTGCGTCAAAGACGGGTTTCAAGGGGTGCTCTTCACTCACGCTGTCTGGCAAGGTTCCCGCCTTATCCCAGTTAATCCCCCGTGCAGCCTGGAGCAGCTCGTTGGTAAATCCTGTGAGTTGTTCCTCCGAATAAATCTTCTCTCCGGGCTTCTGTCTTTTTCCGGCAGACGAACCTGCACTGATCTCCCGGTTTCGCTCTCTTTCCGTAATTTCAAGGGCTTCCTGAAGGTCCTTCGCAATCATCACCGGAATTGAAACAAATGGCCTGTTTATTACGACAAGCGCCTTCATTAACTTGTTGAGACCAAAGATCACCGACAACCTGCAGCTTGTTTTTCCGCTTCCCGCCTTTATCCCCTTCATGTACCTTAACCTGGCTTTCCATGGGCTGTTCTCAAGATTTTCCCAGTTCATGATCCGATAATAGTATCCTTTCTGCGTCAGGCCAGCCTCACGCTTCACTTTCTCATTCAATAGGAAGAATTGCTCAACGTGGGATTCATTAAATTTTCCATAGGCAATGGTGTAGAGGATGTCGTCTCCAATCAGTTCAAATGAGATTCCGTACCCTTCAAGCTCCGACGTCCACCCATCTTTCTTAAGACGGGGATAGGACTTCAAACCAACATCAACTCCATTTTGCCGCAGAACCTTCAGAGCATTCAGGAGGGTTTCCGGATAATCGTTTGCTACACAGAAAGATATGGAAAATGTGAACATTTTCAACCCGGCCTGAAATATATACCTTAACAGGAGGGGTAATCCAAACACCCAATATCCTTGAAGATGTCCCGCCGAGGCTTCCCTCAGCGCCAAATTGGTGAAGGTCATCCGCTCACTCTTTGACGGTGTGCCGGTAAGCATCCGATAGTCTATTAACTCTGCATATTTCTTGTCAGACAGGCCGGCCTGATTGAGGACCTCTGCCCTTTTTTCAAAAATACCTATTGTCCCCTTTTGTGTGGATTTGCCTTTCAGGGTTACGAGGAGAATCACATTGCCGATGATGCTGAATGTCACATAGTAATCAGAATCCACCTGGATTTCTGTCCACTCGGGCTCGCTGGTAATATGCAAACCTGTAACTGGGCAATCTGGATAAGCATTCATTTGAATTATGTTTAACCTACAAAACGCAGTTTTCTGTTTCCATGGCATTAAAATAGGGTGAGCCCCCTGACCCCATGACTTTTTTCACCTAGCTGAGTAATATAAAATGGGAATTTGCTTTATTTTCAAGGTACATTTCTGTTAACAAATGTTGCTTTCTTTCTCTCTCTAACTTGATTTCTTGTATGAGTTAACTTTAAAGTAAACAAAAAAACTTAGCAGACATTAAGTTGGTTTTTTTCTTTGATTATTCAGAAACTGTTTTGAATTTATTTTTCAATTCTGTTAAGCATTAGTCGAATCATGGCTAATTGAATCATTGTTTCACTTGTATCGGTCAGGTACTTGTAGTCTTTGCTGAGTCTTCGATAACTTTCAAACCAAGAGAATGTTCGTTCAACAACCCAACGTTTCGGTAAAGCAACAAAAACCTTTTGATTGTCACTTCTAAGAATAATTTCAATAACTTTCCACTGATTTTCGGTTAGATTGGTTGGATAGGTTTGCATCTTTTTATGAATTATCTGGTTAATAATCATAAAGTTACAAATTATAATCCAGCCATCTAGCTGATTGTCATATAGTTATAAACATTCTTTTCAACAATATTGCTCTTTTTAATAAATCAAAACAGTTTCTTATTGTTGAATAACATTGAGATATAGGGTATCTGCATTGATCCCGGTAAATATTCCAAGTCCGTTCACAATGTTGGTAGGAGGTTCCTGATAACTTTGGGAGGTGCTGGCCTGGCGCATGAAAAAGGTGCTGTATTCGGGGTTGATGTGGTACAGGATGATGCGGTTCATGCCAAAATACCGGATCCTCATTGGCTGGATTTCTATTTCGGTACCGGTTACAGGCAGGGATGAGAACATGTCGTTCGCCGGAATGGAATCCTTATAAACCGGCACCAGGGTTGTATCCATGCATTCAACGGTAGTGAGGTAATAGCTGGCATCGGTGTTTGCAAAGGTAATGATCACCGGTTCGGGATGTGTTGACCCGGTAGGATTATCAGGATCGAACTGCGACATTTTGATAAAGGTGACCGACTGGGTCACCGAGGTGGGTTTTGAAGGGATCATCGTGGAGGAACTTACCTCAGTTCCGTTGTATTTCAGATGAAAAATATAGGTGCTGTCGGGAATCACTTTAATGGTTCCGGAGGTATCTTTGTATACGCCGCTGCCCATGGAGACCAGCAGATATTCAATATCACCGGAAACCACACGAACATCCAACGCATCGAGATTGGTGGAAGTAACTGTTGTCCCGTCATCATAGGGAACTTTTTGTGTGATTGTAATACTGATTTTTTCCCCGGGAGAAAGATAGGCCTCAACTACCGGTAGATCAGTAAAAGCAGCAGTTCCGGATTTCTGACAGGAGTTCAAGCCCCACAGAAGGAACAGGAATACCATCATGATTGCTGGGAACACAGGTATGTTATGGTCTACGTTATTTTTCATGGTTTTCCTATCTTAATTTCAGTGTCAGTGTGATATTTGGAGTAAATCCCAAAAACAGTTTATCTGTTTCAATGATGTTGCCATCGATGATCTGGTATTCCTTGTACCAGATATTCCTGCGGTTGTAAATGTTGAATATCGAAAGACCGATATTTCCCCATTCGTGTTTGGTTTCCTGATTCCTGAGGTGGTAATTGACACTGATATCCATCCGGTGGTAGGCTGGCAGGCGGCTGCTGTTCTTGGATCCGAAATCAATAAAGACCTGCTGTGTTCCATTCAGCAGGTTAACAGTATAGGCGCCATCAGGCGATGTATACGGCCGGCCGGAAGCAAATAGCCAGGTAAGGGAGAAACTCCAGTTTTTGTAATCATACATGGATACGAACTTGAATTCATGGGTCACATCCTGGGATGCCGGGAAATAATCGGAACCATAAACGGAGATTTGATTTTTCGCTTGTCCGAGTGTATAACTGACCCATCCGGTGAGATTCCCGAACTTTTTCTGCAACAGGAATTCGACACCGGTTGCGTATCCAACACCATTGAAGAAGTTTTCGGCATAAGTGGCTCCTTCCCGGGTAGGGTTGAACCGTAGCGAATATTCGGTAACACCATTAATGTTCTTATAATATCCTTCGATGCTGGCCAGGAAAGAGGTGTTTTCGTAGCTGATTCCTGCAATATAATGCCATGCCGAACTCACCGGGATCTTGTCCCCATCGCTCAGGATCCAGAAATCACGGCTCCCGGTAAGAATATCTTCGCGCACCACGCGGTTTGCAAACTGGTAATACTCGCCGGTTTCGCCGATAAGTTTGATTTTATTGGTAAGGTTGTACGAAATGGAAGCCCGTGGTTCAAAGTACAATCTGCCGGTAGGGGAGAAATACGACATACGTAAACCGGGTGTAATGGTGAGTTTTGAATTCAGCAGTTTGATCTTATCCTGGAGATAACCACCCTCGAGGATGCCATTCTCATTTTTACGGAGGACAATACTGGTATCTGTTTCCCCAAAATCATAGGCGATGATATAGTCGGTGAGGAAGGCTCCGAAAACCAGCTGGTTTTTATTGTTCAGCCCATATGAATAGTCGGATTTAAGACTCAGGTCGAGCAGGTTGTTATTTTCGCTAACACCCGAATTGAAACTTCCGGGGCCGTTGTCCCCGCCCGAATGGCTACCGGTGCTGGTGCGGTCGCGTTTACTGTAATAATTTGATAAACTGATCAGGGTATTGCCATACAGACGGCTATTCCAGTTACGCGACCACCGGAGACCACCACCCAGGTTGCCATATTTGGTGAGATCGGAATTCTGCATGCTGAAGCTGAACCCGGATCCTCCGGTCCCGGATGAGTTTCCCATACTGGTTCCATTGTCCAGTTTATCGGTTCCATTGTAAAAACTCAGCGACAGGATGTCTTTCGGTGATGGACGGTAGGTGAATTTGGCATTGAAGTCATAAAAATAGGAGGTCACGGTTGAGGTGAGTGAAGGGCCTCCTCCGGGCGGTTCCTTACCTCCATTGAATGAAACCTGTTTCACCTGGTTCACATTGTTGAACTGCTTGAAAATTTTGTCGTAAAGCAATCCCTGGTACGAACGTCTGAAGGCGATCAGCGAAGTAAACCTTTTCCCGATGGGGACTTCCAGATACAGGTTAAAACTTAGCAGACTGATTTCACCTCCCATGGTAAAATTTTTTGAATTGCCATCTTTCCCGGTGATCTCTGTTACACTGGATAACCTTCCACCAAACTTTGATTCAAAACCGCCCTTATAAAGCTGAACATCCTTGATTGCATTGGAGTTGAAGGCAGAATAAAAACCATAAAGATGATCAACCTGGTAAACAGTAAAACCATCATACAGCAAAAGGTTCTGGTCGGGTGTGCCTCCCCTTACATAAAGATTCGAGGACGATTCGTTGGCCGCTGAAACACCAGGCAACAACTGAAATGACCGGATGACATCCTTTTCACCAATGTTCGGGAGCGTGGCCAGTTTTTGGGGTGTAATCTTCAGCATGCTTATCTTGTCGCTGGCATTCAGCAGTTGCTGTTGTTCACCTGAGATAACGACCTCTTTGAGTGTCTGTGATTCCGTTTCCATTTCGATCAGGAGGTTGGTCACGGGCAGGCCAGGGGTAAGGAAGATCGTACCGTTTTTGTAACCGATGTAACTGATCAATAGGGTAGAGGTATCGGTGGGCACATTGATCAGGGTGAAATAACCATCGGCGTTGGTATAGGTGCCGAGCACTGTTCCTTTCACTCCCACATTGGCAAATGGCAAGGCCTCCCCGGTATTTTTATCTTTGACCACCCCTGTAAGATTTATGTGGAACTTCTGTGGTGGTCCGGAATAGGTTTTCTGTTGCTTCGTTTCCTGCGGTTTCGAGGTAAGTTCCTGGTATTTGGTGGTGATGCGGATGATGTTATCGGGAGACTGAATCCATTTTAACCTGAATTGTCCGCATTCCTGGTCCAGGAAAATCCGTAACGGTTTTTTAATGGGCCGTTCGTTCAGCTCAAACTGGCTGAGTGTTTCATGATCAAACTCAAATGTCAGGTGATTTTCTGTGGCAATGTCATCAATCACCTTATCAAAGGTGGTGTTGTATAGCTTGTCAACGAATATTTTGTCCAGGTCCTGAGCCCTTATAACATGCATTGAAACAAGCAGGAAACCTGTCATAAGACTGAATTTATTCAGCATGGGCAGATGTATTATTTCTGAATGGATTATCCGAAAAATCAAGCCAAAAAGTGAGTGTACCGGATTGAGTTTCAAATCGGTTTTTGATCATACCGGAATGAATATGCGCAGTTTTGACAAAGCTATCCCAAATTTAAAGTGTAGTGGAAGGAAATAGGTAAACAGGAAGATTTTACCGGTGTACATCAAATTTATAAATCAGAAATCCAGTGATGTACAGCCTCGTAATATGTATCGCCGATTGGAATTTTGATATTTCCCAGGAAGATGTTTTTCTTCCGGATGCTTCTGACATTCTTCAGTGAAACAATGAAACTCCTGTGGATACGCATGAAACGGCCGGCAGGAAGTTTTTCAAGGATACTCTTCAAACTCATGAGCGACAGGACAGGCCTCTTTTCATCCTTGAAGTGGATTTTAATATAATCGTCGAGACCTTCGATATAAAGGATCTCATTGAAATTGACCCTGATGGTCCCATAGCCCGATTTAACAAACAGGAAGTCTTCTTCCGTGTTCACCGTGATCGCGGAACGCATGGTCATCAGTTTTTGTGCTTTTTCCAGCGCGTTTACGAAACGTTCGAATTTGATCGGCTTTACCAGGTAGTCCACTGCTTCGAGTTCAAATCCCTTTACCGCATATTCGGCATAGGCGGTTGTGAAAATCACCATTGGCGGTTCTTTCAGACTTTGCAGGAACTGGATTCCGCTGATATCCGGCATATGGATATCCAGGATGATCAGGTCAACTAATTGAATTTTGAGAAAAGTCAATGCCTGGATAGCATCGGTAAAGGTACCGGTAAGCCGCACCAAAGGTGTATCAGAAACATATTTTTTGATCACTTCCAATGCCAGAGGCTCATCATCAACAGCAATGCAGGTCATCATGCCAGGGAAATTTCGAGGTTAACAATGAAAACCTTTCCGTTGTTGGTCAAATCAAGATTATGCCTGCCGGGGTAAATGAGTCTCAGCCGCTGCCGGGTATTCTGGATGCCGATACCAAACGTCTCTGTTTTTTCCCTGCCGGCAAAAATCTGGTTGGAAACCATTAAAGTAAGGAATCCACCTGAGATTTTCATCTCAATCCTGATCGCCGCATGTTCATGAGAGCTGACGCCATATTTAAAGGCATTTTCAATGAACGGCACCAGGATGATTGGTGCAATCCGGTAAGGTTTTGGGTCACCTTCGATAATCAGCTGAACATCAACTTTCTCATTCAGACGCATCTTCTGAAGTTCAATATAATGGAGCAGGTACTCCAGTTCAAGTTCGAGGGGGACAGTTTCATGTTCCACGTCCTGAATTACATAACGCATCATATCCGACAACTTCATGACCGCTTCGGCAGTCATGTCGCTTTTGACAAGCGCCAGGCTGTATATGGAGTTCAGGGTGTTGAACAGAAAATGCGGATTGATCTGGTGCTTTAACAGAGCCAGTTCAGTATGCAATTTTTCTTTTTCCGCCTCTTTGCGCATTCTCTCATTGAGGATGAGCTTTTCCGACAATCGCAAACCAAGGCTCAACCCTGTCACCATGCAGGAGGTCAGCAGGAAATTGAAGAGTGGCCAATTCCTGAATGGTAGCGGTGGTTTGCCTCCGGGCATTGGCCTGAAGGGCTCATTCCCGGTTAATGGCTGTTTCATTCCGGGCAAAGGCATGTGTTGGCGGTTCTCTTCTCGGTTGAAAGGACTAAAACGTATATTCAGGAATCCCAGGGAGACGGTTAAAGCCAGGGCCAGCAAAGCGGAAGAGAGAAAATACGCAAGTTTTCTCCTCCTGAAAAAGAACGCCGGGGCCAGCCAGAAATAGCCCAGGTAAAATATAACTGCATAGCAGGCAAGCTGGAACCATACCTCCACCAGGAAATTCCGGTCGAGCGCCGAAGCGCCATAGAGCAGGTAGGTTGGAAGGACGAACAACGCAGACCATACGACGATGTGAAGGAGTACTTTTAATTTTTTTCCGGATAAAAAGGATAATGACATGGGCCTGAATAAATAGTACTAACCATAAAACCGAAAATCTCATGGTCGGTATGAATTAAAGTATAAAATTAGGCAATTTGGATCATTTGCAAGCCAGCAATAGGTATTCAGCATCATTCTGCCGGTAAATACCGGGGTTTCTACCCTGATTTTCGATTCATGGTCTTGATATTTTGTGGTGAAACAAAGGTAAGGATTGTCAGGACTGTCAAAAATGAAACCTTTTTCTGCAGAGTGTCCTCCTTTGAATTTCAGGAACATCAGAACAAATGACAAAAATTTCTCGCAGATTTGCGCAGAAAAGGGTGGTGATTTTCGCAGAAAACGGATCTTCAGAAGAATTTCCGCGTGAAATAACTGGTTCAGAAGCCTAAATCATCTGCAATATCACCGTAACTCCCACCAGCAGGATCATGCGGAGCTGTGAAACCAGGTAGCGCTCATCGGGGATGCGGTAGAGGTAGCGGTTGGCTGCATTGAGTGTGAGGCATACCAGGCCAACCAGAATATTTATGATGCTGAATACCACTGAAAATTTCCAATCCAGGACCACCGGCATGAGAAACAATACAACCGCTGCAGCGCCTAGGTAGTTGAACCGGTAAAGGAACAGGAGGAACCGGCCGTCGATGGCAGTGGTGACTTTCGATAAACCGCAGAAAAGATAGCAAGTGCCGGTAGGCAGGATCGCAGATAACAGCAATATCCTGCCGACCGGCGGTATCAGCAAACAGAGGATGGTTCCGGTAAACAGGCAAAGTGCAATCGCACATTCAATGGTGAAAGATTTGATTTGATTATGGAAAATTGTGGCGGACATTTTTTGTTGCCTTCTGTAAATTCTCTTTGGTTCTCTGTGTAAAAAAGTACATTGATGCCGTTGATCAGTGACTTCTCCAAAAAAATCCAATAAATTAATAGTCTCTAACGCAGCGGGCGGAGAAACCGGATGCCTTGTAGCTGGTGGCCCAGGTGCTGAGCCAACGGTTGTTGAAGCCCAGGAAGACCCCGCTGACAATGGCATCATCGTCCTGTGTACTACTCCAGTAGTAGCTGTTCGAGCCGCGATAGCCCAGCGAAACATCGCTGTAGTGCAGGAACCCGGCAGCATGGAGTTTTAAACCGGAGCCCCAGGGGCCGTTCCAGTCGGTCCAGTTTCCACTTGCATCCACATTGATCCATTCGGTTTTGTTTGGGACACGCCAACCAATGCCAAGCTCAAGCGCACACGGGTCGTTGGCTGGTATCCAGTTGGAATTTTCGCTGATACTGCTTATCCAGGCGGTATTTGGTGTTCGGGTTGAGCCATCATGTTTGTAACCCTGTTTGCGGTTAAACTGCCAGTACCATCCGGCGGAAGGTTCGGTGGCATCGTCAACCGCGGTTGCCTGGTGGTCGGCGCCAAGATTGCTGATAATCCAGCACTTTGACGTTTCGCCGGGGATGTTGTTTACCGTACCATAGGTAACCGTTTTATTTACCGGCGCAACACCACCCAAAGTAACATGGTTTACATTAAAAGATCCACCGCACGCATAAAAACTAACCTGATTGCCGTAAGATGTTCCCGCACTGTTGGTTGCATAAGCCCTGACATAATACCCGGTAAATGTTGTCAGCCCTGTAAGCTGGCTGATAAAACTGCCGCTTCCGCTGCCATCAAAGGTATGGGTATTGGCGATGGTTGGGTTGGGGGTTATACTCCAGCAAACACCACGGACTGTTACTGCCGAGCCGCCGTCGGCAGTGACATTTCCTCCTGATGTAGCGGTGGTTTGCCCGATGTTTGTCACTTCAGCCGTGGCCAAGGTTGGGATAGTAACCTGCAGGGTTGAAAAACTGACTTGGTCGCCGTAAGCGATTCCATTCCCGTTGATTGCATATGCTCTCACGTAATACGTTATACCTGGTGTAAGATTTGACAGTGAACTGGTGAAAACCCCGGTTCCGGAGCCATCGGTAGTGTGACTGTCGGTTATGACAGGAGCGCCGGTGGTATTCCAGCAAACCCCGTGGGCGGTTATGGCAGAACCACCGTCGGAGGTCACTTCCCCGCCCCCAGAAGCGGAGGTATAGGAAACATTTGTCACACCAGTCGTGTTCACAGATGAAGCTGAATTTTTCACAAGTATTGTAGCGGAATTCCGAACGAAAACGCTGGAGATTTTTTAATGAATACGAAGGAACAATAATGTTTGATCCTTACCAAAAAAACACGATGAAGATGAGTACTAATGGACTATTGTGTATGAAAACTTCCACAATTCTTCCACAATTGGCAAACAAAAAACCCTGAAACTATTAAGAATCAGGGTTTTTATTTATCTTGACGTGGCATCGACTGGAATCGAACCAGTGACACAAGGATTTTCAGTCCTCTGCTCTACCATCTGAGCTACGACGCCAAATCCCTTTTTATGATCGGGACGGCAAAATTACTACAATTTTTGAAAAAACCAATACCTTTGTAGTAATTTAGAGCTTCGGATGGAGTATCTTGTTCTCGACTTCGGCAACACCAATAAAAAGCTGGCGGTCTTTAAGGATCGTCAACTTATCGATTTACATCAATTCCCAGAAATTTCTTTGCCGGGTATCCGGAAGTTTGTCGGCCGATATCCGGCTATTCAACATTCAATTTTATCATCCGTAATCCGGCATCCGGCATCTGTCGTTGGTTTTTTGAAGTCGCATTATCAGCTTCTTGAACTGGATGAAAAAACACCGTTACCCTTGAAAAACCAGTATCGTTCGCAAAACACCCTGGGAAAGGATAGGCTGGCTTGTGCCGTTGCAGGTTCGCGGATATTCCCGGGGAATGATGTCCTGGTTATCAATGCAGGGACCTGCATCACTTATGATTTTGTGAATATGCAAGGGAAATATCTGGGAGGTGGCATCTCTCCTGGTCTACAGATGCGTTTCCAGGCATTGCATACTTTTACGGATAAATTGCCGTTAGTCTCTTTGCAGGATAAGGAAACACTGATTGGCAGGAATACCGAAGAATCGATTCTCACCGGAGTCCTTACAGGCGTAACCACTGAAATTGAAGGAATTGTGGGGAGGTACACGGATAAATATCCCGGCCTGACTGTGGTTCTCAGTGGCGGCGATCAAAAATATATTAATAAACGGCTAAAAATTAGCATCTTTGCATTTCCAAATATCGTCATTTACGGATTACAACAAATTCTTGAGTTTAATGTCAATAAAATCCTTTAAATTACCCCTTACCTTCACGCTACTCTCCTTACTTTTCAGCCTGAACTTGTTTTCGCAGATCCGGATCGCTTCTCCCTATTCTCGTTTTGGCATCGGTGATTTGTCGGATAATAATAATGCCTGGAACATGAGCATGGGGCAGACCGGTATCGGTTTCCGGAGTCCTTATCATATCAACTATCTGAACCCTGCATCCTACACCGCTTTCGACTCATTATCTTTTGTTTTTGAAGGTGGTTTTAATGGTGAATTCGTGACCCTTTCATCCACCCTCCAAACAGCCCGCCGGACTTATGCTTCGCTGGGGTATCTCCTCTTCGGTATGCCCGTGACCAAATGGTGGAAAACAAGCTTGGGCCTGGTTCCATTCAGCGATGTGGGATATAACGTAGCCAATTACGAAGAATATCCACTTTCCGGAACCGTAGTTCGTCTTTATTCCGGTTCCGGTGGAATTAACCGGTTTTTTTGGGGAAATGCCTTCCAGATCACAAAAAACCTCTCCGTCGGAGTCAATGCCTCCTACCTGTTTGGAAGTATGATCCGTGAAGCCATGGTTTTATTTCCCGATTCAGCGAATAGCATGAATTTCAAGGTCGATTATAATATTACGATGAATGACCTTTATTTCAATGCCGGCATTCAGTACCGGGCAAAAATCAAAAATGACATCTTTTTGAATGTGGGCGGTGTCTTTGCACCCACATTAGGGATGTCGGCCAAGACAGATATATTTGCCGGGACTTTCCTGGTAAACAGTTCCACGGGAGAAGTCCCAAAAGATACCCTGGCTATGACCGAGGGATTGAATGGCAAGATCGTAATTCCCATGATGGCCGGTGGCGGCTTTTCTTTCGAAAAAACAGATAAATGGATGGTGGGAGTGGATTACCGTTGGCAAAACTGGGAAAAATTCAGGGCATTCGACCTGAGTGATTCGCTTGTGAACTCGTGGCAGGTTAGTGCAGGCGCCGAAATAATTCCCAAAATTGACAATTACACCAACTATCTTGCCCGTATCAGGTATCGCCTTGGGTTTTCGTACAATAAGACCTATCTTCGGTTGCGGGGAACAGATCTGAATGAATATGCTGTTTCTGTGGGATTCGGACTACCGCTGAGGGGAGTTAAAACCATGCTGAATCTTGGTGCCCAATTTGGATCACGAGGAACCACACAACAGAATCTGATCCGTGAAAGCTTTTTTAAGATCGTCATCGGATTCACCATCTATGAGCGATGGTTCATAAAACGTAAGTATTATTAGTTTTGAAAGCCTCTGTTTTTTTACGTTTTGCACCCCTGTTGCTTCTTCTCTTCATCATGGTTGTTTCCTGCAGTAAATCGACAGAAACCCAAGACTTTACTGAACACAAAGAAAACGACCCGGAGATGCGGGCACATAATATTGATTTGCTGTTTAGCGACTCAGGCAGGATACAAGCCCGGCTTATAAGCCCGCTTCTTGACCAATATGGCGGAGAGAGTCCTTATCTTGAGTTTCCAAGGGGATTTAAGGTCTATATATTCGACTCTGTCCGTCGTGTCAGTTCAACAATTACCGGAAACCGGGGCATCCGCCGGGAATTAGCCCATACCATGGAAGCCTGGGGAAATGTCATCGTCAGAAATGAAAAGAAAAACGAACAACTTAACACCGAACATCTTATATGGGATGAAAACAAACGCCGGATCTGGTCGGATGTAAAGGTTAAAATCACCACCCCGGATAAAACACTGTTTGGCGACAGAATGGAATCAAATGAAGCCTTCACCAATTATTCCATTTTGAATGTGACCGGACAGATGACAGTAAAGAAAGATACACTCTGAAATTTGTAGTTTCGCGAAATATCCCTACTTTTGCACCCTAATTAAACTTAAATAGTTACGTACATGGCGATTATTGGAAAAATCAGAAAGCATTCAGGACTTGCTGTAATTATTGTTGGCGTCGCGATTGCTGCCTTCGTGATCGGCGATTTCGGAAAGAAAAGAACAAAGGGCACCAACGACATTGGCGTTATAAATGGAGAGAGCATTCCCTATGCGGAGTTCAATACCAAGGTGGATCAAGCCATGGAAGCCCAAAAGGAAAATGCGGGAAGTGATAAAATCTCTGATCAGGATGCCTATCAGATTCGCCAGACCACTTGGAACAACGAGGTGAAAACAGTCCTGATGGGAAGTGAATATGACGAATTGGGTCTTACTGTATCGCCAGAGGAATTATTTGACCAGGTACAGGGAAAACAGCCGCACCGGTACATTCTTCAGTATTTCAAAGATCCTAAGACTGGGCAATACGACCCTGCACTGGTATTGAATTACCTGAAAAACCTGGATAAGATGGAACCCAAAAACCGAGATATGTGGCTGCGTTTTGAAAAAGCCATTAAAGATGACCGACAGGAGACAAAATTCAACAACCTGATCAGCAAAGGTTATTATATGCCATCCGCTTTCCTGAAAAAAGATTATATAAAACAAACGAAATCGATAAAGATCCGCTGTATTGCACCGGCATTGACCTCCATTGCGGACAGTACCGTTAAGGTTACCGATGCCGATTTTGCTAAATTTTACGATAAAAACAAAACCTATTTCTACCAGGATGAACCATCTCGAGACCTGGACTATGTTACTTTTGAGGTAATACCCTCTGATCCGGACCGTAAAAAAATTGCTGCTGACGTTGCCCTGCTATACAAAGACTTTGCATCAAGCTCGGATGTGGTCAACTTCACCAATGCGAATTCAGATAAAAAAGCCGATACCGTTTTTTTAAAAAAAGGCACCCTTCCGACCAAACTTGATTCCCTCCTCTTTATTTCGTCCGTAGGGACTTTATACCAGCCATTTGAATTCAAAAACACATGGTACATGGCAAAATTATTGGCTATACAGGAACGTCCCGATTCGATGAAAGGCTCGCAGATCCTGATCGCTTTCACATCCCCGGGAAATGAAGGGATAAAACGTACCAAAGAACAAGCCAAAGCCAAAGCCGATAGTCTCCTGACCGCATTGAAAAAAAGTCCGGAGAAATTTGCCGAGGTGGCAAAACAGGTTTCGGATTATCCCAATGCCAAAGATGATGGTGGCGACTTGAAATGGTTTCTCGACGGTAACGCTGGATTTTATCCCTTCTTTAAAGCCGGGCTCGAAATGAAACCCAAAGAGATGAAGGTCATTGAAACCCGCATAGGTTATTCACTTTTTATCCTGAATGAAAAAACAAAACCCATAAAAAAAGTTCAGGCTGCCGTATTAACCCGTGCTATTGAACCCAGTAACCAGACTTACCAGGACACTTATACTAAAGCCAGTTCTTTTGCAGGACAGAACAAAACCCCGGAACTCTTTGATAAAGCAATAACGGAAAAGGGACTTCAAAAACGGACATCGCCCAACCTTCGCGAAATGGATAACAACCTCATGGGACTCCCCGGAGCCCGTGAAGTAGTGCGATGGGCATTTGCAGAAAATACCAAAGTTGGAGAAGTCAGTCCGGTTTTTGACATCAGTGGAAAATACCTGATCGCCGTACTTAAAAAGATTGTTCAAAAAGGACAGCAACCACTCGAAAGTATCAAAGATCGTATTGAACCTTCGGTAAAGAATATGAAAAAAGCTACAATGATCGCAGAAAAAATGAAACAGCCTATTGCAGCTTCGAAGGAAATCAATACCCTGGCTACTAAATTGGATACAAAAGTGGATACCACTGTATTGACATTTAGCGGTTTCAGCCGTTCGGCTATCGGACGGGAAATGGATCTTATCGGACCTATTTTCACCTATAAAAAAGGAGAATCCGTAGGCCCGTTAACGGGTAATTACGGAGCCTATTATTTAACGGTTGACGAGATAAATGAGCCCCCGGCCAAAGAAGATTTCACATCTGAGAAAACACAGCAGGCACAGGCTTTCACACAACGTGTAACATCATCACTTTTCAAGGCTATTGAAAAGACGGCTAAAATTACCGATAACAGGCTCAGGTTCTATTAAAAAACGGAAGATGCAGAAAAGGTCACTCAGTTAGGGTGGCCTTTTTTATTTAACGGTATCCTTGATAATGATGGTTTTTATTAAGGAAGTCCATTCCCGCTGACTTTCGGTATACGCGCGAAGATAAATATCGTACTTCCCTGGTCGTTTGTAAGTGTGAGAAGGATGAGTAAGCACTGAAATCGAATCATCCCCAAACTTCCATAGATAAGAAAAGGCGTTGGTTGAAGTGTTGTTGAAGGTAACTGTGCAGGGAATGGTAAAATGGTTAGTCCCGGAATAGTTAAAACCCGCGACCGGTATGGGTTCATTTTTATAGCAGCCGGGACAGAATACCATCATGAATATGGCTGAAAACGAAATATTCCTTTTGTTCATAAATAATCAGGGTGTTGCTATTCAGCAAGGATCAATACCTTGTTTTTAAGCACTTCAATTACACCGCCTTTAATGTCGAAAAAAAGGGGTTCCTTCTCCCCGGTGTTAAGGATTTTAATTTTTCCCTTGTCCAGTACAGAGATCAACGGCGCATGATGGTTGAGAACTTCAAATGATCCGTCGATTCCGGGCAGTTGAACCAGGGTTACGTTTTCGCCGGAAAAGAGGGTGGCGTCAGGTGTTATAATTTCGACTTTCATCTACTTTCCGCTAACATTCTTTTACCCTTCTCAATGGCTTCCTCAATGGTTCCCACCAGGTTGAATGCCGATTCAGGATATTCGTCTACAGCACCATCCATGATCATGTTGAACCCTTTGATCGTATCTTCGATATTCACGAAAGCACCCGGAATGCCGGTAAATTGGGTAGCCACGAAAAACGGTTGGGATAAAAACCGTTGTACCCGGCGGGCACGTGAAACAATCAGTTTATCTTCATCCGAAAGTTCATCCATTCCGAGAATGGCAATGATGTCCTGCAGTTCTTTGTAACGCTGAAGGATCCGTTTTACATGTTGTGCCGTATCATAATGTTCCTGTCCCACCACATCCGGGGTAAGGATACGAGAGGTTGAATCGAGTGGGTCAACAGCGGGATATATTCCCAGTTCAGAGATTTTGCGGCTCAAAACGGTAGTGGCATCGAGGTGTGCAAAAGTTGTTGCCGGGGCAGGGTCCGTCAGGTCGTCAGCCGGTACATAAACGGCCTGTACCGAAGTAATGGAACCTCTTTTAGTGGAAGTAATCCGTTCCTGCATTATCCCCATTTCGGTAGCCAGTGTAGGCTGGTAACCGACTGCAGAAGGCATGCGCCCAAGTAAAGCGGATACCTCAGAACCGGCTTGTGTAAAACGGAATATGTTGTCAATAAAAAACAGAATATCACGTCCTCCCGATTTTTCGTCGCCATCCCGGAAATATTCGGCCATTGTCAGCCCGGAAAGTGCAACACGGGCACGTGCCCCGGGAGGTTCATTCATTTGTCCGAAAACCAGTGTTGCCTGTGATTTCAGCAATTCTTCCCGATCTACTTTTGAAAGGTCCCAACCCCCTTTTTCCATGTTTTCCTTGAATTCAGCCCCATAACGGATAACTCCCGATTCGATCATTTCACGAAGCAGATCATTTCCTTCACGGGTACGTTCACCGACCCCGCCAAATACCGATAATCCGGCATATTTCTTGGCGATGTTATTGATGAGTTCCATGATGATAACTGTCTTACCAACCCCCGCGCCACCAAACAGCCCGATTTTCCCCCCTTTTGAATAAGGTTCAATCAGATCGATGACCTTGATCCCGGTGTAAAGAACCTCCTTCGATGTACTTAATGTTTCAAAGGCGGGAGGTTCACGGTGAATAGCATAGGTGTGCTCTTCCGAAACGGTCCCAAGCCCGTCAATGGGTTTGCCGATAACATTGAATAACCGTCCGCGGACCATATCACCCACCGGCATAGAAATTGCACGACCTGTGGCAACTACATCCATCCCGCGGCTCAGTCCATCCGTGGAATCCATGGCGATGGTACGCATGGTATGTTCTCCAACATCGTATTCACATTCAAGAACGATAACATCCCCTTTTTTATTGGTCACTTCGAGCGCATCATAAATATTGGGGAGCTTCACACTTTCATCGAATGCCACATCGATAACAGGTCCGATGATCTGTGATATTTTTCCGGTTTTTTTCACTTCCATAACAGGATAAATAATTTGTGCAAAGATAAAATATCCCATGGATTAAATGTTTGGCATGAAAAATTTTCCCGTAGTTTTGCCGTTATTTAAAAGAGAGAACCTAACAAAAAAACGATGAAGTTATTTAAATTGTGGACGTTGCTATTTGTTGCGTTCCCCCTTTTCACCATTGCACAGCGTAATGTCGATGCGATAATCGATACGGTGGAGACCGAAAAAGGACCCGCCATCCTGTATAAAAATTTTACCTGGGAATATCTTCAGGACGAGCCGGTGATGATAAGTCAGGAGGATGATTCAACCGGTCTCTTTTCGGCTCAATGGATCAATGACCAGATTTTTGCCTACCGGATGAAACCCGATTCGGTTCGCGACACCGTGATTATACTTACCCGGCCTGACCGGCCATTTACACTCCCCATTTATGGTAAGCTATTCCGCGGATTCATGTATACCCATAAAGGACTAGATATTAAACTAAACAGGGGCGATACAATCAGGGCTGCATTCGACGGAGTGGTAAGATACGCCAAGTATAACCGGGGCGGTTTCGGGAATCTGGTAATTATCCGTCACTTTAATGGATTGGAAACCTATTATGCCCATCTGTCAAAGATCAATGTCATCGTGAATCAGATGGTCAAATCGTGTGACCCCATTGCTCTCGGCGGTTCAACAGGACGAAGCCGTGGCCCCCATCTCCATTTCGAGATCCGGTATAAAGACATTCCCCTGGATCCCTTGCGTGTTATCGATTACGATAATAAAAAATTGATTTCCAATACATTTCCTGTGACTAAACGGGTATTTTATCCCAACGATTTTATTGAAAATGCTGTTGTGGTTAGGATAAAGAATGGCGATACCCTTGGAAAACTCGCACATAAATATCACACTTCCGTCAAGGAAATTTGCGCCATGAACAAAATCAAGCAGCACTCTCCCTTAAAAGTCGGACGATCGATCAGGGTCAGATAGATGGATACAAGATTCAGGATTCAGGATGCAGGATACAAGATTCAGGATGCAGGATACAAGATTGATGATGACTGAAATAGGTTGACTTTTTTCAATAACTATTAAACTCTTTTGTTGTTTGTTGACTTTTTTCTTTTTTGGTACTTTTTTCTTTTTTGTCAATAACATCAGAATTTG
>JALNZC010000087.1 GCA_023229525.1 Bacteroidales bacterium | reverse complement strand
CAGGAACAGCGCCATATCGATGGAATTCTCGTTTTTTAATGAATATTTTAACTGGCGGATGAGGGAGCGGCGGTTTTTCAGGTAGAGTTCCCGGTGTTCAAGGTTCAATCCGGAATTTGGCTGAAAATAAACCATTGAAAAAATGCAGCCCCGGGCCGTGACACCATTCCTCAGCACATCGATCACACCCCGGCGGGCGATCTCCTCATTCAGACGTTTGCAAAGCTTAACCTCCGTTTCCTCACCATACTGAACCGTAAGCTTTTCATACTCCTTCGGCTGTGAATCCATGATAAACCCAAGGACTTCCGAAGGAATCAGGCAGAGACCACGGTCATATTCAGTCGGCAGAATCGACCGGTATCCCTGGCTATTCAGAGATCCTACACTATAGTTTTGACTTTATTCTCTCAGATTGAACCGGGACATCTTCACCAGCATCTTCATTATCATTATCTGGAATATATTTCAGGATTACCATGCCATCAACCATGCTTTCATCAATTACTAAATAAATTGGTTCATCTTCGTCTAACCGTGAACCAACTGCATAAATTGTATGCCTTTTACTATGGCTATCAATTTTCAAGTTAGTATCAAGATCAACATTACCATTTATTAACTCCATCCCGCAATCTTCATTCGGTTCGAGAATAAAGCAATTTTTTACCAATATCATGGTTGATGCATTTGAAAACAAGTAGTTTGAGAAAAAGGGGTAATATCGGTCATGAAAATCCCGTTCCCACTCCCCAATTACTTCAAGAAAAAATGAACCATCTTTTGTATTGGCTCCATTCTCGTCAAAATCCCATTTATTGAATTTGTAGTGTTTTTCCATATTACCTACTCCTGTTTATAGGTTTTGTCTTATAAAGATACCGCTTTTATATTGATAATACTAGTGTTTTTATCATTTATTAATGAAATATTTGCAACTAAAAATGACCAGTAAATAATTTTGTAAAATCCTGAATATTTCTTCAGTTTTACAGGGTTATCTCAAAGATATTCAGTACCTTTGAATATATTTACACTAAAACCTATTATTATGCCAAAAAATTACATTTATCGGATGGATCACGACACAGGATTCGCACCTCATGCAGACAAAGATCTTTGCTTTTTAAGTGGGTGTATGAAAACGACCATTGAAAAGTGGGCAAAGGATGGAAGTTGGGTTATTGGAATTGGAGGGAATAACACTGGAAAGCCAGATAAGATTATTTATGCTATGGAAGTCAAGCATGCCCTTACCTTGAAGGACTTTAAAGTGAAGTATCCTTCTCGTAGTGAGTACTACAAACATAAAAATCCAGGACCCAACGTTCTGGTATCCAATCATTATGTTTATTTCGGTAATCAGGCAATAGAACTGCCAAAAGAATTAACAGGTATTATCAAAAAAACCCAGGGCTGTAAGTGTGTTTCAGATGAGGATATTAAAAAGTTGGAAAAGCATTTGAATGCCAAGAATACATGGGGAAAAATTGGCAAACCAAACAATCCGAAGCCTATAAGCCACACGAAAAAATGCAGTTGTTAATATGAAAGTCATTTTCAGTCGTAAAGGATTTGATTCTCAGTTCGGAGGATTTCCCAGTCCAATATTGCCTGATGGCCGGTTAGTTTCCTTGCCAATTCCCAATCAAAAAGATGATGTTTCCTATTCGGATCTCCTTTTGAGTGACAGAGAAAACTATTATGATTTGATGATGAGTTTAAAAGGCAAGTTTAAGTACCATAAAACGTGGTTTGACCTAAACAAGAATTCAAAATGCCACTTGGACCCAGATTTATTTCACGATGTAGTTCCTCGGAAGAAAGGTTGGAAACCAATCTTCGGTCAAATTGATGCCGCCCAGACTCATTTAGAAAATGAAGGTGTTAAAGAAGGCGATATCTTTCTGTTCTTTGGAACATTCAGACATACCGAGTACCAAGACGGACATCTGTGGTTTATTCGAAGTGATACACCAAAGCATATAATCTTCGGGTATCTTCAAATCGAGGAGATATTGAAGGTGAATAAGAAACAGAAATGTCCAGTCTGGATGGAAAGTCATCCTCATGCCAGTACACAAAGAAGAGAGGCAAAAAATAATGCGATTTATATCTCCCGAGATAGTCTTACCTGGAACTCGAAACTTAAAGGAGCAGGAACTTTCATGTTTGATGAAAGGCTGGTATTGACGAAAGATGGGTTTTCGAAATCAAGATGGGAACTGAGCGACATTTTCAGACAAGTGCCGATAAGCTGTCACTCAGCTAAAAACTGGAAACCAGAGGGTTATTTTCAAACAAATGGCATTGGACAGGAGTTTGTTGTTCATACTGATAAGCAAGTCGAAAAATGGGTCAAGGATTTGATTAACAAATCCAAGTTGTAAAAACCCGCAATTCTCTCAGGTACAAGATTATTTTCTATTATCCCACTTAGTCTTCTGCCAGGCTTCTATCCTGCCTTCCTCAGAGCATTTGTTGCACTTCCAATAAATAAACTCATTTTTTGTGTCCACTGCTATATCAATAGTACCTGTGCATTTTTTCGTCAAACACCTGATTTCTGTGTTTTTCTTTGACGGTGGATAGTCCTTTGTCATTGTATCAACTATGAGAGCAAGGAAACTGGCGTGTTCTCTGCCTTCCTTCTGCATTTCTTTGGCGATATTCCCTTGTTCATCAAGGAAGTGGGTCATGTTGGAGATAAACATCTTGGTAGGATTGAGGAAATTTAGATTAAATCAATAACTAAGTGGAACACTCTTATAATAGGATCCGTCAAGCATACTTCCTGCTTTCTTCTTGTTTGTTCCACCCCACTGCTTGAAAAAGAAAGGTATTTCCTGAGATTGGCAGATATCTCTCATCTCGATAACCCATTCTTTCTTGATTGGGCGAGCATTTGTTCCAGATTCACCGCCCACTATTACCCAGTCTATTTCAAATAAGGTAATTTCTTTTAGAGATGAAAGTAAGGGTTCACATGAAATAAATTTCGTAAATGCGCCAGACCTCCTTAAATGATCTACTCTTTTATATTGTCGATTACTCTCAACTGTCACCCCCATCCAGATATTTTCGGTCCAGTTCAGAATTGGAGAGTACTGTTCCAGAATATCTGCTCTTTTGGTAAGTACCTGAAAAATATGGTTAGGGTTATTGTTCATTACAGAAAATACTTCCTGAATAAATTCTAATGGCACATCTTCATGAAATAAATCACTCATAGAATTTACAAAAACCACTTTGGGCTTCTTCCAAGAATATGGTTCGAACAACCTATCATGATGCAGGGTAAGATCAAATCCATTCTTGTATTTAGGTGTCCCCATTGCCTTCAGTCGTTTCGCCATTTTTTCGGCATAACAATTTTTACAGCCCTCAGTAATCTTTGTACATCCTGTGGTCGGATTCCATGTTATTTCAGTCCACTCTATCGTAGTCTTATTCATATCGTAGCAGAACCTCTTTTTTCGGTTTGTATTGTAAAAAGAAACTTCCTCGTTTTATTTTTTCTGAACCAAAAACTGGTTCAACAATAATATGATTTGTCCTTTGAAGAGCTTTCAAAATTTCTAAAGTGTGTGGTGGAATAAAGCCAGATTCCAAGGTAAATAAGTAGACTTCTTTATTTGTTCGGGGAGTTTCTTTTAAGGACTCAATAATGCTATTCTTAAAAAGTTCGACCTTTTTTATGACATTATCCTCTGGAAATAACGAAATGTTTCCCTGAATGATCTGGTCATTATCTATATTAAAATTGGCTTCACCAGTATTTTGATCGAGTTTCCATGCAGTTGTAAGAAATTTTTCCAGTCCAAAAGGACTATTTGAACCAAAAATCAAACCATAAATATTCCCATTATTTGGTTTCCTAATAGAAAACGGGGCTAAATTGTAATTTTTATCAGGTGGTAGTAAACTCTTGTAATATTTTAAAATGACTCGATGACAATCATACGGTTTTGAACTCTCAAATTCCTGTCTGCTAACTTTCAGATATTCCATAAATTCTGGCATTTCCGCAAACCGTTTAGCAAATGATGAAGAGATGAGAAACAGGAAATCGGTACGTTCTAAACTGATTAATTTCGAAAAAATATCACGATTGATAAACTTAATTCCGTTTTGATCGAGAAACATAAATCTGGGCATCTTTGATGTCCTTTTCATTTCAGGATACAACTCGTTAAAAAGGACTTTAAAGTCTTTATTTTCAGTATTAAAATTAAAAGGACATTCTTTACTGTCGTTACAGGGGCAATTTCCTGATAATCTGCACTCTGATAGAAATTTTTGTACGCTTAGGTTAAGTTTATCATATTTGTTCGTTTTGAATTCATTGAAAACTAAGTCCACCTTTAGATTTCTCTCTTTGATAGTTGTGCAATATTTCCGTAATTCTTCTAAAAAAATTATCGGGCTTCCTTGGGTCCCTGCAATATCAAATCCTTCGCCAGCAAAAAAGTCGTAAATCTGAATTCGTTCCCAATAGTGCTTTTGATCTTTCAAGAACACAGGGAACCAACTTTTGAGGTATTCCCTTAAGATTGACAATTTGGTCAAAGTGCCTTCATCAAATACAGATTTGTGGATATCCTTACCCATAACTCCGCTGAAAGTGTGTTTTAAATCCTTGTAAAAATAAGTAAAAAAGACTCTATTAATTACGTCAATCATCGTCTTTTATCAGGTATCAAATGTGAATAGCGCATCGTTCTAATTTGTATCAAATTTCTAGCCAACAAATTGTCAGACAAACCCAAATTCAAAAAGGAACACCATGGTCAATGATCAATTCTCGCCGGCCTCCCCGTTGGAGATGGTCTTTTTCAGGTGTTTCGACGTCTCGCCGGTTTGGGAGCTGTGAAGTGTGAACTGTGAAGTGTGAATTATTTCGGACTTCATACTTCACACTTCGCACTTGACTTTATTTCACCCCTTTGGTTTGTTCAAGCTGGGTAATGGTGTTCTGAAGCTGTTTATCGAGCACTTTGCGGTCGGTGACCACGATGATGGTATCGAAGATGCGATGCGTCTCGTCCTTGCTGCGGTAGAGCGAAGTGAGCAGGTGCGACAGCCAGCCAATCTCGTACGATTTCCCCGAGCCGGTGGTATGCTGGATCAGGTAATGATGCCCCGTTCCCTCCACCCTCACCTGGTCCCTGATCTTCCGCACGCTAGTAAGCTGGTGGTAACGCGGGAAGATGAGCAGTTCCTTCGGTTTCTCAACCACCTTGCCCTTGTACGGGTCCCACGATTTATCGACCTCCCTGGAGAGATG
>JALNZC010000044.1 GCA_023229525.1 Bacteroidales bacterium | reverse complement strand
ATTCGATAGTACTGAATAAACCGGTTGATGAGGGAATTTTCCGGATGCCCGTGAAATGATCAGGCTCAACGACAGGGCATCATAGCATTAAAAACAGAGATGAATCTGACCCACAAGATCCTTGTCTTAATGCATATATGGACATCCGAAAATGATCAATCTAATCTTATAATCCTTATTATCCCGGTTTCTGACCATTGGATATTCCTCGGTATAGAATTGATTCACCGATACTGACTTCAGGATTTTCAGATATACTTTAAATAAATTCCTATCAGATGTTTATCACTTTATTATACTTTTGAATTATGAAAAAAGTATTCTTCCCTCTCTTCGTTTTTTTACTCGCCTGTTTTACAGGTTTTGCGCAGCTCAATCGCCCGAAATTGGTTGTGGGAATTGTTGTGGATCAAATGCGACCGGACTATCTGACAAGGTTTTACGAACACTTTGGTAATGGTGGTTTCAAAACGCTGATGTCCGATGGTTATACGATGTGGAATATTCAATTCAATTATATACCGACCTATACAGGACTTGGCCATGCCTCTATATATTCAGGTACGACTCCCCGGTACCATGGGATCATTGGGAATGATATCTATTACAGGGAAAAAAAGCAAACTGAAAACTGTGTCAGGGATACGTTTGCCATTGTCGGTAACACTACTCAAAAATCCATCTGGGGCGCGTCACCTGTACGTTTTGTCGTTACAAACATCTGTGACGAGTTGAAACTCTGCACCAACAAACGATCGAAAATCTTTTCTATGTCGATGAAAGACCGCGCGGCCATTCTTCCCGCCGGACATTTAGCTGATTATGCTTTGTGGTTTGACCAGGAAACCGGAAATTTTGTAACCAGTACATGGTACGCAAAGCAGCTTCCCGACTGGCTTGTGAAATTCAATGACCGGAAGCTGGCCACCGGTTATATCAAAGAGGAATGGAATCCATTGTATGGTAGGGATATTTATAATAATTGTGACATCGATACGGCAATTTATGCCATTACCGGCACCGGGAAAAAAATTCTACCCTTGTTCCCACACAATTTGAGGCTCCCGGAGAACTCAAAAAATCCTGAATATTCCCCATTGTATAACTCGCCCTTTGCAAATAGCCTTCTCACTGATCTTGCCATTGAAACAATTAAAAGCGGTGAATTAGGTAAAGGTCAATTTCCGGATTTCCTCGCTATCAGCTATTCAGGGACAGATGCTGTAGGTCATTTATTCGGTCCGCAATCAAAGGAAATCATGGATACTTATCTGAGACTGGACAAGGATCTGGAACGTCTGATACAGACTCTGGACCAGAACATCGGTAAAGACAATTATGTTTTGTTCCTGACGGCCGACCATGGTGTAGCGGAAATTCCGCGATATCTGATGAAACTGAAAGGTCCGGCCGGATATATATATCGTGATACGCTTCAAAAACTTGTGTCCGGTTTTTTGGATCATAAATTAACTCCCGGAAAATGGATCGAAAAGTTCATCAATGACCAGTTTTATCTGAACAGGGAGCTGATTTCTGAAAAAGGATTGGATTTGAAAACCGTTCAAACCCAACTGGCAGAATTTTTAATCCGGCAAAAAGGGATTGCTTTTACTTATACTGCTTCCGCATTGCTGGAAGAAGAATTCACTGCCAACATGGCCATGCGTGTACAAAACGGATTTCAACCCAAACGCTCGGGCGATGTTTTGATTGTCTTCGAATCGGGATATTCCGGATATGGAGATGGTTATCTTGCTGACCACGGATCGGGTTATAACTATGATACAAATGTTCCTTTAATCTGGTACGGACAGAACATCAAAAAAGGTGAATCGTGGCAACTGCATTACATAACCGATCTGGCTCCCACCCTTTCAATGATATTAAGAATTAAATATCCAAGCGCCTGTATCGGAAATCCGATGTTGGAAATTAACGAAAGAAAATAGGGAATTCCGTTACGGACAGTATCGGACGGGAAATCACCTCCAAGCGACGGCGAATGTGCTCGCGGGGATTCAGTTTTGTACTGGTAACTGTTCTTGTGTATTTATTTATGGGAACCTCCGTGCACAAGTTGAATATGACTAGCAATAACCGGGTTTTCAATGACGATCCGGCAGGAAAAACCTGTCCTTAATTCAGAAACACTTTCCCATTATAAATTTCATTGTTTGTCACAAAGGTTACAAAGTAATAACCTTTATTCCCGTCCATGTTAATCCGGATAAGGGTATTATCGGTTGTCACATACCTGATCATCCGGCCCGTCAGGTCGTAGATATACGTATCTCCCTTCAGCTTCGAAGAAGTATTATTATGGATGACGATGGCGCCTTCGGAAGCATAAATGCTCACAGGATTGTCCTTCACCGGATCAATAACTCCATAGGGACCACCAAAACGCAACAGCAGTCGTTTCGGCTGATCATCGGGACTGGCGCTGAAAGTATAAACATTGTTGTCGTTCAGATTTTGTGTCACCCCTGTTTTCAGGTCTTCCAGATTCACACTTCTGGCTGAAAAAAAGGTCTTCAGTCCGGTCACAGTTAATGTATAGGTGGCAGTAATACCGGCTTTGATACCAAGGTTCACCACCGAACCATCATTCACGCATGGCATGCGGTAAATGGAATAATTTTTATCATTCTTCACCGAGTAAATCTCAGGAGCTTCCGCATAGAGGCTCCATAATTTCATGGATCCTCCGTTTTCAAATAAAGAATTCACTGTTATGATCATTTCATCGCTGTAAACAGTGGCATTGGTTGTTAAGTTAAGTCTGAGAAGATTATTTTCTTCCTCACCTTCCTTAAGCCATGTTTGTGTGGAATGGGTTTGAACGGAACTAGTAAAGGGAAGGGGTTCTGTCGCTGAGGTTGCCGCTTTCACAAAAAAACCCTGCATAGGAGAAATATAGCGGGTTGTGCCATTGGTGCCAGCATCCTGGACAGAATTGCATACTCCGTAATTTCCACAACTATCATTAAATATCCAGTAATCAAAACCTGCACCGCTGGGTTCCAGAATGCCATTCCGGTCTGATCCCCATGAAGAAGATTTCCAGTCTATTGCCGATGGATAGGGATTGCCGGTCAGTTCCCAGGAATTATTTATGTAGTAGGTTACCGGAACATTCTGATTCCCGTAATTCAGGGTTCCTGTGAAGTTATGGGTTGTACTGCCGGAATAATCTGAAGTGTACGCTACCAGGTATCCCCGCCCAACTTGGAATACAGGAGGAACAGTGCTACCAAAACCGGCATCTTTGGCATTGGGTTCCGGAAGATCAATAGTCCCGTTATTATAATCTCCATTTGTTTTGCGAAGGTTAACCCACGGCAGATGATTCACAGTCCATGGCTCACAATTGGGATTCCAATAGAAGAAGTCCCAATACCATGGTGACGAACCAAAAGTGTAATGCGGCCCTGTGGGAATTGGAGCAAAATCCGGCCATATCGTTGCAGAAGTTACCGGTGAGGAGAGAAAATGCCAGTGATTGTTATGGCTAATATACCGTTCAACACGGGAAGTCCCTGACACTGTGATCCCCCCGTTTACATCGATCAGTGAGCCCGTACCGGAAGAAGTCGATTGAATGGTCATCCCCGCCGAGCCGGTAGTTTTTACATAAGCGCTAGTTTGAACAGTAACATAGGCGCGCGGTTGTATGATGATCCCCTGGCCTCCCAGAAATCCCGGGAAGAATAGCAAAATTCCTGTAAGAAGCTGAATGTTACTTAAAAGTTTCATGACCTGACGAAAATGTTTTCATACCCCTCTTTAAAACTGCAGTACAACCCTTGCCAATTGTCCTGCGATTGCAGATTTTATGCAATAACCGATTTCCCTGGAATGGGCTATTACATCATTTCCTGAAAGAGTGTCTGAAAAGTTACCGTACCCGGGTTGCGAATCATGAATCCGCACCCTGTTGCCTCTTATCGGTGCATTATCTGTGTAAGGCAGAACCTCAGCGATCCCTGAAATGACAATCCAGCCATCGGCGTTATCCAATATATTCTCATAGACAACCCCCATGGCATCCGTACCTGAAGCAAGCTTCACTGCATTGTCCGCAAGCGAATCTACTTTGACCAGCATTCCTTTCGAAAGGGTACTCCCCGTTTTATTACTCAACTTTACCGCCAATCCGCCCAGCGGTGTGAACATCACATTCTGAACAACAGGATCAGCAGGAATAATATCTTCTCCCTGATAAGGTCCGGAGATCACGAAGGAACACCAGCCTTGTGTAGTCCAGTATCCATAGGATTTAGTATCGGTAAAATAGTACATCAACCCATCTGACTTTGCCGAAACGGCATATTTTTCGCTGGCAATCCTGGGAGGAAGAAATCCTTTAGCTCCCCCTATCTGACCAGAAGAAGAACTTACATCAAGTACTGCTCCGGTAGAAACTCCGGCATTGGATTGATCGGAAATAGCCACTCCCTGCCCAAAAGAAAAATTGATGATAAGCAAAGAAAAAACAATCAGGAGAATCAGGTTTTTCATATTATTTATAATGTTAGGCGTGGAATTACAAAATTAAGAAATTTAAAAATATCTCAAAAAGTAAACATATGATTCTCTTTATACCTAAACTTCTTAAATTTACGGTTCTAAACTCATCTTGCTTTATGGTCAATGTTGCTGGCAGAATAAAATATCTTCCCTTTTTTCTCGCTTCGTTATTGCCGTTGAATGTACTGTTTCTCTTTTCAACACTTGGTTTTCTGATCATTTTTTATGTACTGAAATTAAGAAGAGAAGTCACACTTGAGAATCTAACAAAATCCTTTCCTGAAAAAGATATCCATGAAATTCGCAGGATAGAAAAAGCTTTTTACAAGCATTTCTGTGACCTGTTCATAGAAGCGGTTAAACTTCTTACCATCAGTGAAACCTCGATTAAAAAGAGATTTCATATAAATAACCCGGAAATCCTGAATAACTGTTATGACCTGAATAAAAGTGTAATCTTTTATACTGCACATATCGGGAATTGGGAATGGCTCGGTAGTATACCTTTACATACCCGTCATCATGTCCTTGCATTTTATCAGCCGCAAACCAGCAAGTATTTCAACAACTTGATGAATATTCTCCGCGGACGTTTTGGCTGCAGGATGGTCGAGTCCGGGAAAGGATATAAAACCATGATGGAACTATCTGATACGAATATCCTTACACTTGCGATCATGGTGGGCGATCAAAGTCCGGTACCGGAAGGCAGTAAGCGCTGGATGACATTCCTTAATCAGGAAACGGCATTTGTGAAAGGAGCTGACAGGATAGCGAAGAAATCCGGCCAAACCGTTATATTTCCGTCGGTATGGAAGGTGAAAAGAGGGTATTATGAGGTTGAACTCATGGTTTTATATGACGGTAGCGATAATCAATCGCCCGATGATATCATTGAATCGTATGCAAAACATCTGGAATTGGCAATCATCGGTTCTCCGGATCAATGGTTATGGTCGCACCGCAGATGGAAACTGAAGAAAGAGGAACAACATTTATAAAATAGTGTATATGAAAACTACAACCATTAGACAAACAGTAACATTTGCCGCAGCTCCTGAAAAAATTTATCATCTGATAATGGATCAGAAAAAGCATGCAGCTTTTACGGGAACAAACGTAATCATGAGCACAAAGGTTAACGGTAAATTCAACATTTTCGACGGTTATTGCCGTGGATATAATATTGAATTGATAAAAGGTAAGAAAATTATACAGGCATGGCATTTTGAAGAAGAAGGATGGCCCGATGACCATTTTTCAACCTGTATCTTTCAGTTTATGCATCTCGGCAATAAAACGAAACTTACTTTCCGGCAAACCGGTGTTCCTGAACAAAGTGCAGAATCGCTCAAAGCAGGTTGGAAACAATATTACTGGGAACCGATGAAAGCTGCACTGGAACGCTCATGAGGAATTTAAAAAACCGCCCATCAATAGTGACGTTTGACCCGTGACAATTTTTTATATATTTATATATTTATATATTAATAACTTTGAGTCTCATAACCCTCAAGTGTTTTGCTAAACGGTAAATATGAAAGATCAATTATTTATTCCCCCGGCAATTCAACGTAATTTACGGATTCTGGTATGGATCGGAATCATTCTTGTAGGAATTATCGCATTTCTGGATATAATTGGTTGGAGCTTTGATATTCCGTGGCTGAAGAGCCTGGGACTGAATTGGCTCCCCATGAAGCCGGTTTCCGCGATTTGTTTTATTTTATGTGTGACTGCATTGGTTTTCATCACCATTGATCCTGTTAAAAAATCCTTGAAAATCATCCCAAGGCTGTCGGGGGTTATAGTAAGTTTTGTAGGTTTGCTTACAATCATTGTGTATTCAGCATGGTTAATTTCCGGAAGTGAGATCACCATTACTGGTTCAACCTTTTTACACCTTTTTCTGAGTCCGGGGAACAGGATGGCATTTGTGATTGCCGTAAATTTCCTGGTTATCGGAGTGATCATTATCATGCTTTCTCTCCGTATACAACAATCTGACAATATCGCCCATGGACTGCTGATCCTGCCTGTTATCTTGAGTTACCTTGTTCCTTTGAGTTATATTCTCGGCACGTATCACCTTTATGAGATAAAGGCTGTTCCTGTGCCCCTTAGTACAGGGATAACCTTTTGTTTACTTTGCTTTACCCTTTTTTGTATCCAACCATACACCTGGTTCATGAAACCTTTTACAGGCCGGCGTGCTGGCAGTAAAATGGCCCGCAGGCTTCTGCCGGGCCTTATCATCTTACCCGTTGTGATAGGATGGTTCAGAATAAAGGGAGAACAATCCGGATGGTTTGAATCTGAAGTTGGCGTGGTACTTGTTGCATTGACATACACAGTATGTTTTTTATGGCTGGTTTGGCTGACTGCAGATTCGGTGAATAAATCAGATGAGGAAAGCCTCCGGAATGAGGCTTTGCTTAAAGAGGCTCAGCGGATCGCCAGGATAGGTACCTGGGAATGGGATATCCATACAGGGAGAATTATCTGGTCAGATCAAATGTATCAGATTTTTGGAGAGAAAAAAGGGAAGTTCATTCCCACTTTTGATGAGTTCCTTCTCAGGATTCATCCCGGTGACCGGAAACATACGGAAAATGTGATCCGGGATGCTATTAACAGAGGTGTTCCCTATGAGGATGAATACCGGATTCTTCCACGGAAGACAGATGAATGCTATGTCATTGCACATGCCGATATTTTCCGGGATCAACAAAACAATGTAGCGCGACTCATCGGTACGGTTATGGATATAACAGACAGGAAAAAGGCCGAAGAAGCTTTGCGCATGAGCCAGGAACGATTTTCGACCACCTTGTCCAGCATTGGCGATGCGGTCATTTCCACAGACGTCGACGGCAATGTTTTATTCCTTAACCGGGTGAGCGAAGAACTTACCGGTTGGAAACAGAAGGATGCTCTGGGTAAACCGGTTAAAGAAGTTTTCCACATTATTAACGAACATACCCGGGCGGAAGTTGAAAGTCCTGTGAAACTAGTCCTTGATAAGGGAATGATCATGGGCCTTGCCAATCATACCATCCTGGTAAGAAAAGACGGGACAGAAATCCCTATAGACGACAGCGGCGCACCGATCCGGGGAAAAGATGGGAATATTGAGGGTGTTGTTCTTGTTTTCAGGGATATTACAGAAAGGAAAAAAGCTGAACGGGTCATTTATCAGGCAAAAGAGGACTGGGAACGCACTTTTGACGCGATCCCTGACCTGATCTCCATCATTGATTCCGATCATCGGATTCGCCGCGCCAATCAGGCAATGGCCGAACGACTGGGCTTAACGCCCGATAAATGTGTAGGATTATACTGTTATAAGGTTATTCACAATCTGGATCACCCTCCGCAATTTTGTCCTCACTCGAAACTGTTGAAAGACTCCTGTAAACATGAAATTGAAATCAGGGAAAATCATTTGGGTTCGGATTTTCACGTGAGTACTTCCCCTGTGCTGGACAATCAGGGGCATTTGTTTGGGAGCGTACATGTGATCCGGGATATAACTGAACATAAAAAGGTAGAAGAAGAGATACGTCAGACAAGAGACTATCTTGAGAAAATTTTCAACTACGCCAATGCTCCTTTTATTTGCTGGGATCCTAACTTCAGGATCACCCGCTTCAATCGTGCTTTTGAACGTATGACGAGCTATACCCAGGAAGAAGTTTTAGGCAAGGAATTAAGTCTTTTATTTCCGGAAGAAACAAAGGAAGAATCCCTCAATAAAATTAAAAGGACCTTAGCAGGAGAACATTGGGAAGTTGTTGAAATTCCAATTCTTCGTAAGAATGGCGACATCCGGATCGCACTGTGGAATTCTGCCAATATTAATGCAGAGGATGGGAAGTCCCTCATCACTACCATCGCCCAGGGGCAGGATATCACAGAGCGCAAAAAAGCAGAGGAGGCCTTGCGACAATCCCACCTTGAACTTGAACAAAAAGTCCTGGAAAGGACATCGGAACTCAACAGAACATTGACGGAACTTTCCAATGAACAGACCCGTTTCCGGGAGGTGCTTGATATTCTTCCCTCCTATGTCGCGCTTCTGACACCGGACTACTATGTTTCATTCGCGAATCGTGAGTTTAAAAAACGTTTTGGTGAAGCACCGGGAAAACGTTGTTATGAACATCTGTTTAAAAGAAATGAACCATGCGAGATCTGTCATACCTATGAAGTTCTGAAAACCGATAAATGCATCTTCTGGGAATGGCAAGGACCCGACGGTAATACCTATAGTGTTTCAGATTTACCGTTTACCGACCCAGATGGTTCAAAACTCATCCTGGAGATCGGTTCTGATATTACCAAGATCAAGGAAGCGGAAAACGACCGGATCGCAAGGCAGGTTGCCGAGCAGGCAAACCGCACCAAAAGCGAATTCCTCGCCAATGTCAGCCATGAGATCCGGACTCCCATGAATGCTATCATCGGCTTTTCCGATCTTTTAATATCTACGATACAGAATGAGAAACAACGATCTCAGATCAATGCGATCCGGTCAAGCAGCAAAACCCTTCTTTCAATAATCAACGATATTCTGGACCTTTCAAAGATCGAGGCAGGGAAAATGGTGATTCATCCCGAACCGGTCAATTTTTCTATGGTTATCAACGAAATAGAAATGATATTTGCCAATAAGGCCCGGGAAAAAGGAATCGGGTTCTTCGTTGAAACGGAAAAAGAAGTTCCACATGTATTATTGGTTGATGAAACACGCCTGAGGCAGGTCCTTTTCAATTTGCTGGATAATGCAATTAAGTTCACAGATCAGGGGCACGTGATCCTTACAATCGACCGATTATTCAATGACAATAACAAGATTGACCTGGTTCTTTCCATTGAGGATACCGGTATTGGAATACCGGCGGATCAGCATGATCTGGTATTTAATGCATTCAGCCAGCAACAAGGATTGCCCGAAAAGAAATACGGTGGAACAGGACTGGGACTTACCATCACCCGCCGGTTGGTAGAACTGATGGGCGGGACAGTCAATCTGACCAGCGAACCCGGTAAAGGGAGTATTTTTACCATTCTTCTGCCAGGTATTTCCATTGTTCATGAAGCTAGAACCGGTCTAAAAGCAGAAGTCTTTGATATCAGTACCATCCATTTCCGGAAATCCAGGATATTGATCGCTGATGACAATTTTGAGAACAGAAAACTCCTGGTTGACCTTTTTGAGCCTTCTTCCCTTGAACTGATTGAAGCCAGAAACGGAAAAGAAGCCTTTGAACTGGCTACAAAATATCAACCCGATCTCATACTGATGGACCTGAGGATGCCGGAAATGAACGGATATGAAGCAACAAGGTTGTTAAAAAAACAGGATACCACGAAAACCATCCCGGTGGTTGCACTCTCAGCTTCTCCAAAAATAGTTTTAACGGAACAGTCAGATAAGGATCTCTTTAATGATTTCATCATGAAACCTGTGGTCATTGCTGACCTGGTAAACGTTTTAAAGAAGTATCTGGCCCATCAGACCGCAGGGAAGGAAAAAGATGACCACGAGGTTCATTCCGGAAAACCGATTCCTGAAATGACAAAAAAACAGAAACAGCAGCTTCATGGATTGATCAAAACGCTTGAAAAGGAATATCTTCCGGTGTATATCGAAGCCTTGACGAAACAAATGATCAGTCAGATCGATTTGTTTGGGCAAAACCTGACCTCATTGGGTGAAGAATCGGGATCAGGGCTAGTGACAGATTATGGCAGAAGTATTTGTACATATGCTGAAAGTTTTGATGTTGAACTTTTGCTGGAAAAGCTAAGATTATTTCCGGAGATCATTGACAGATTGAAAAAATCATTGGAGGCTTAAAAATTGGATAAAAAACCTGAAAAGTCTTTTAAAATATTGGTAGTCGATGATAATCCAAAAAACATTCAGGTTATCGGCACCATTTTGCGGGAGGCTAAATACGAGGTAGGATTCGCCATGGACGGTAAGCAGGCATTGGATATGCTTCAGGATTCGCCCGATTATGATCTTTTGTTACTCGATATCAGGATGCCCGTACTTGACGGATATGAGGTATGCAGGATCATGAAAAGGGATGACCGGTATAAGGAAATACCGGTGATTTTTTTGTCGGCCTCTCACGAAACCGAGAATATCATCACTGCCTTTGATACCGGAGGAGTGGATTATGTTACCAAGCCTTTTAATGCGAACGAATTGCTTGCCCGGGTAAATACCCATCTGCAACTCAAGCAGAGAACCCTGGAGGTGAGAAATTATGCCCTGGAACTGGAAAAGTTGAATGCAACAAAGGATAAATTTTTTTCTATCATCGCCCATGACCTGAGAAATCCCTTTGAGGGGATCCTCATGATCACCAGACCTCTTTTAGAGAACCTGTCATCCTGGTCTGCAGATGAACTCAATAAACAAATTGAAATGATCATATCCGCCACTGAAAGTGGCAATAAGCTGTTGGAAAATCTTTTGATCTGGTCAAGGTCGCAAACCGGCAGTATTGCATTTAAACCCGGTGATCTGTATCTTGAATCCATTATCCTCAGGTGTATTGATTCCATCCGCGCCCAAGCCAAAGCCAAGAATATCAGGATAGACTACAACGCTTCGACCAAAATAAAAGTCAAAACAGATGAGTCTATGTTTTGCCATATCCTGAGGAATTTGCTGACTAATGCAATAAAATTCACCAGGAATCCGGGAACAGTGACCATTCTCGTAGAAAAAATTACGGGAGCCATTGCGGTTTCAGTGATTGATACAGGTATTGGTATCTCGGTATCAGATAAAAGTCGTTTATTCAGAATTGATGGAAACATTTGTTCCCGCAAGGGCACGCAGAACGAGACCGGCTCGGGATTGGGGCTTATCTTATGTAAGGAATTCCTTGACAGGATGGGTGGGACCATACACGTCGAAAGTGAACAGGGAAAGGGTAGCCGGTTCACATTTACCCTGCCGGAAACGTGATATCTTCACTAAATATCTAGCTGGTTCAACACGCTCATGTATAAAGAAAAGTCCCAAACAACCATAGTAAAGTGAGCAACAATAGTATATATAACTTTTTCGCATATTTTGGATTTGGTTTTGAGAACAAAGTATTGCACTTTTATTGTGTAATTTAAATCGGACAAAAATGAAAACACTTTCCATTTTATTATTCTTGTTTGGAATGATGGTATTTCAAACAAACGCACAGGTTACAACATTGGCTTCTAATCTTGACAGCCCCTGGAGCGTATGTACAGATGGCAGTTTTGTTTATTGGGTAGAAGGAAATATGTCAACCGGAGCGGTTAAAAAGGTTTCCGTAAACGGAGGTGATGTTACCACATTGGCCTCAGGATTACCCGAACCACGCGCAATTGCCGTTGATGCATCATCCGTTTATTGGATTGAACGAAACAACGGAAGCAATGGGTCGTTAAAAAAAGTTCCGGTTAATGGTGGAGACGTTACGACGCTTGTAACCGGACTCCGTAATGCGCAGAACCATATGGCTTTGGATGCTAACAACATTTATTGGGGAGATGGTAAAGCGGGAGGTGGCGGAGAGATAAAAAAAGTTTCCAAGAATGGAGGTACCGTAACCTCATTGGTAAGCACTGGTATTTTAAACCTTAAAACTGCCATTGCCGTGGATGAAACATTTGTATATTTCTATGATGACCTTAACCATATAAAAACAGTTCCGGTAAATGGAGGCGCTGTCACAACAATCGGCACCGGTACACCTGAAGCATATGCACTTTATGGTTCTGATATTTATTGGATTGAATACGGAAGCGGTACAGTAAAAAAAATGCCCAAATCAGGCGGGACCGTCACAACATTGGCCACAGGTTCTAACAGTCCTTCGAATTTAGCTGTTGACGGTACAAGTGTATTTTGGATTGAATTTAATAATCCCGGGAGAGTGATGAAAGTTCCTGTAGGTGGAGGCACATCGACAATCGTCTCTAACGAAGCCAACACTATTGGAGTGGCGGTTGATAATACAAATGTGTACTGGGCTGTGAGTGTGTATATTAACCAGGGTAAAATTCAAAAAGCGCCAAGTGGCGGGAGTCCAGCATTCAACCTCAGCGGTACCATTACTTATCCCAATGTTTCCCAATCTCCACTGGAAGGAATAACCATAAATCTAAAAAATGCCGGCGGAACTGTCATAGCAACTACGACCACCAATGTATCGGGAAATTATTCCTTTCCGAACCTTACGAACGGAAATTATACGCTTGAGCCTTCCACTTCCAAACCCTGGGGCGGGGTTACTGCCCTGGATGTACTTTTATTCAAAAAACATATAGCCAATATTGCTTTTTTGGAAGGTATCTTTCTTGCTTCAGGCGATGTAAATGGTTCGGGTGGTCTTACTGCCGCCGATGTATTGCTGATCAAGAAGAGGATTGCCTTTGTGACGAATTCATTTATAGTTGGCGACTGGTTGTTCAATAATACACCGATAGTGATCAACGGAGGCAATGTTGTCCAGAATTTCAACGGTTTGTGTTACGGCGATGCCAACGGTTCGTACAATCCCACGGCCAAAGGTTATTGAAGCTTCCTTGCGGTAAGGTATTGGTCAGCAATCTTTATTGACAGTAATTAAATCCGGTCAGAATGAGATTTAGTGAACGTCTCATCTCAAATATTTATTTGCACCCAACGGGTCGTGTATTGGCGATGGTCAGAATTTTCAGTACCGAAGTTCAATCGAAGTACAGAAGTTGAATCAGCATTTCTGTTGATATGAAACCGCTCAGCCCGTCTATTGCCTATACGATATAGCAACAAAGAACTGGAAAAACGGGGTTTGAAGTATGTTCGCTATTGCGATGACTTTAGCATTTACACAAAAAGTCGTCCATCAGCCCGCAAGGCCGGAAACGAAATCTACCTGTTCCTCAAGAACAAGTTGAAACTTCCGATTAACAGGGAAAAGAGCGGCATCCGAAAACCGGTGAACTTTGAGATACTGGGATTCAAGTTTGTATCCACTTATGTCAAAGGGATCAGTGGACAATATCAATTGGTGGCATCGGATAAGAGCTGGAAGCGGCTAAAGCTAAAGCTGAAATCCATCACCCGTAAAACAGCTCCAAAATCTTTTGACGAACGAACGAAAAAGCTGAAAGAGGTCCAACGAGGCTGGGTGAATTACTTCCGAATGGCAAGTATTTACGGCAAACTCAAAGACCTTGACGGCTGGATTCGTAACCGGCTGAGATATTGTATCTGGTATGATTGGAAGAAACCGGAACGGAGAAGGAAAAACCTGATTCGTTTGGGCGTAAAATTCGATTATGCCTATTCATGGAGCAGAACGCGGATGGGAGGATGGGCAACAGCACAAAGCCCGATTCTGAAAACAACGATCACCATGATACGCATGACAAAACGGGGGTATCAATCAATGCTTGACTACTATCTTAAAGTCTCCCCACAGTTTAATGAACCGCTGATTACGTGGCCCGTATGATCAGTGGTGTGTGAGGTTTTCCCTGCCGGCGATGCCGGCGGGGCAGCCTACACGATTAGCACAAGTTGTTATTCCTTAAAAGTAAATTGTCGCACTTATCATAGTCGCTGTATTGAAGTTCAATCCGCCAGGATTTCCAAATCTATTTGACTCTTTGCTGGATTTAGTAAAATTTCCTTGTGCTTCAACTCCTAAACTAAAATAATCAACAATAAAATATTCAGCTCCGACAGCAAGCCCTCCGATTATGTCATAAGTTGTCTCACTTTCAACTTTATTGTCAGTTGAAGGAATATTGATAGCCGTACCAACCTTAAGACCAAAATATGGACACAATTTTTCATTTTTAAAATAAAATCTGGGCACTAAACCAATAGAAAAGTCTGTTCCAACTTTTTCAGCAAATTTGAAATCAAATGCTGGTGCTAACACAACTTTTTCTCCTAACCATATTGGTATTAATATACCAAATTGATCGCTTTGGATAGACCCGCTTAATCCAATTTTTCCTTTATGTTGTGCGAATAAAAAGTCGGTTAAAAGTAAAAATGTAAATACTGTGAAAATAATTTTCTTTTTCATCGTTTTTTCTATTTACCAGGTTTATAAATTACAAGATTGTCATATAATAAAAATTCATCCACCTTTAGATATATACGATAGTATCCCTCTTTAAGAGATGACAAATCAATCGTTAAATGGTCTGAAGTAAATTCAATTTGAATTACAGGTGAAGCACCGATGACTATGTTGGTCATATTTATAATATTTGTCGCTGAATTGGATACCTGATTACCAATATTTGCCTGAGTTATCCATAATTTTCTTGACTGTTGTTTCGTTGGAGCTTTGATATAAACTGCACAAGATTCTCTACAGGGATTTGGAAAACATGCAAAGAAATACGTTGAATTGAAATCATTTGATTCATTTCCCAACTTAACATTTGGAAATCCCATAACCCCCATAGTTTGACCTACATCATTTCTAAGGTAGTATCCATTAATTACAGGAGTCTCAAATTCGGATAATCGTATATCAGCACCTTCCTTTGTACAACTATAAGTTACTGTGGCGATAATTAACAAAATCAATAAGTGAGATGTTTTCATGTTGATGATGTACTATATTATAAATTACCGTTCCGTTCAATACAATTTGCGCTAACGGTTGAGGCTATATGCAGTAAGGGATTGCGGGCTACTTACCTGACCGCCTACACGAAACTTTATGCGGGGCAGAATGCTTGAATTACCACTGAAACCCTTATTGCATATAGCCTTTGTTACCGCCAGGTGATGTACTCCCGTGTTGTAAGACCACGGCTGTTCGGTTCTTAAGTGATATTTTGATTGTTTAAGCTGCAATTTGATATAGGGTTACAGGGACCCGTCTATTGATACCCTGATGCGTTCTTTGATTATTGTAATAATGAAAGTATTCTTCAAGGCCGGTGTAAAGTTCCAAACCGTCTTTAGCAGGATTAAGGTAAACATGTTCACGTTTAAGAGTCCGGAAGAACCGTTCGATGTAGATGTTATCAATAGCCCTGCCTTTGCCGTCCATACTGATCTTGATCGATTGTCCATTAAGAAAATCGACCCAGTCTTTACAAGTGAATTGGCAGCCCTGGTCGGAATTGATTATCTCAGGTTTTCCATACTGACGAATCGCTGCTTTAAGAACCTCCAGCGTTGCATTTGCCTCAAGGGTGTTGGATATACCCCAGCCAACAACAAACCGGCTGTAAACGTCCAGAATCACGGTCAGGTACATAAATCCACCTTTCATCGGGATGTAGGTAATATCAATGGCCCAAACCTGGTTGGGGCGATCTATGATTAAGTTCTTCAGCAAATAAGGATGAACAAATTGTTTAAAACCAAGTCTGCTGAGATTGCGTTTGGGATAAATGGCCATAAGGCCCATCAGCCGAAGTAACCGGCGAATGCGTTTAATGTTGACCCAATGATTAAGATTACGCAGATGATCCTGCATTGTAATGACTCCTGCAGAGGGATGCTTAAGGTAATGTTCATCCATCAAACGCATCAGCTGCAGGTTATAAGCTGTTTCACCAAGAGGCTTATAATACAGGCTGCTACGGTTAATCGACAAAAGTTCACATTGTCTTCGCATGCTCAAAGGGTATTGTTTATCAAGCAGTTGTTGTCTTTCATTCAGAGTCCGGCTTTGCGTAAGCTTTTTTTTAAAAAGTCATTTTCAACTTCAAGCTGTCCGATCTTGGCAAACAGTTTATCGGTTTCTTCTTCTTTGATCACTTCCGGTGTGTAAACGGTAAATAACAATCCCTGTTTTTTCGTAAATAAGATTCCCTGGTTTGTCGCATAAAACGTCAAAGCCTTTTTAACTTTAAGGTGCTAACCGTAAAAGTAAAAGGCTTATGGCGACACAGTTTAAAAGACAAACCATGTATTACAAAATTAAAGAACTTTTTGAAAAAAAGTACAAGGTGACCCAAATAAGCAGGGAAACCGGCAAAGACCCGAAAACTGTGCGGAAATACCTTCATATGAGTGAAGAGACTTTCCAACAGATGCTGCTTCGAATACAACACAGGCAAAAGAAACTTAAACCATATGAGCTTTTTATTAAAGAGAGACTGGAGGGTTGTCCGGATTGTTCTGCTGCTCAAATCGATGATTGGTTGAAAGAGACATATCCTGATATTTTCAAGGTGGCTTCGAAAACGGTCTTCAACTTTGTCAGCTATGTCAGAAAACGATATAACATTCCTAAGCTTAAAGGCAGCTTCAGGCAATATCAACAGGTTGAACAACTTCCTTACGGTCAGCAAGCCCAGGTTGATTTTGGACAGTATATCATGGGAGTAAACGATGGAAGCCGCAAGCGAGTGTTCTTTATGAGCATGCTGCTTGCCAGGAGCCGTCAGAAATATGTTCGTTTTACCCTTAGCCCAATTACTACCCGTTTTGTGGTTGAATCCATGGACCAGGGGTTTGCCTTCTTCGAAGGAATTACCGAAGAGGTTGTGTTTGATCAGGACTGTACCTTGCTCAAGGATGAAAACCATGGTGATGTTCTACTTACAGAGGAGTTTAGGGTTTATGTTCAGCAGCGCAGGTTCAAGCTTCATTTTTGCCGGAAAGCAGATCCCGAAAGTAAAGGCAAAGTCGAGAATGTGGTCAAATACGTGAAGCAGAACTTTTTGCGTGGCCGGTTGTTTACAACGATCGAGGTGTTGAATGAACAGTCGCTCGGGTGGCTTGTTCGCACAGGAAATGCCAAAGAGCATTCCTCCATCAGGCGAATTCCTTGCCAGGAATGGTTGATCGAAAAAGCCTTTCTGACGCCTTTTACAGGCTTCATCCCATTGACTGAATCGGAAAACACGTACCATGTCAGAAAAGATAATGTGATCAGTTTTAAAAGCAATCAGTATACTGTTCCTTTGGGTACTTACCGTGATCCTGAGACGTTGGTCCAGGTCAAAGTGAAAGAAGGTTCCCTTGAAATCTACAATCAGAACTCCCGGTTAATTGCCCGGCATCAAATTGCGTATGGTAAAGGACGGACCATCCGAAATACCCAGCACCTAAGGGATACTTCTCAAAAAGTCCAACACCTGATTGAAGAGGTCAGCTCGTTGTTTACCAATCAATCCCTGGCTACTATATTCCTGGAGCATATCCGTAAAGAAAAACCCCGGTATGTTCGTGATCAGCTGGTAGTGATCCGTAAAGAAACTCAGAATAGTGAACCATCCCTGGTATTGAAGGCCCTTGATTATTGTTTAAAGAACCGTCTTTACTCAGCAACAGAATTTTGTGATGTTCTCCGGTCATACAAACAAGTGAAGGCTACAAAAGAAGTTGATTTAACCCAGGTCCACATTCTGATGCCCATAGGCGATGCTTCTTTTATGATGCAATACGAGCCCCAGTTGAGTGATATTAATGATTATCAAACCATCATTCAATAGGCTATGGAACGACTTGAACTGTTTAAAGACCAAGCCCGTGAACTTAAACTTCACGGCCTTATCGGCGGCATAGAACCCTTGTTGGAAACAGCCCAGAAAACCAAGATCAGTTATCTTGAATACTCCCTGAGTATGCTGGATAAAGAAGCCAAATACCGTAGTGCCTGTGAGCAGGTCAAGCGTATGAAATCGGCTAAGCTTCCCTTGCAACATGATCTTGATGAATATAACCCTTCATTTATTAACGGTATCTCAATCCAGCAACTTCGTCAACTGCGAGAGCTTCTATGGCTTGACCAGCACTTTAATCTTATGCTCACGGGTCCCAGCGGGACCGGGAAAACATATATCGCGGCCGGACTTTGTTACGATGCCTTGAAAAACGGATATCGTGCCTTGTTCCGCAGCATTGACCAGATTGTTCATGTAATACGGATGAAATCTGTCACGGCCATTGCTGCTGCAGAATACAAACGGTTGCTTAAGGCGCAATTACTGGTGATCGATGACATTATGATGTTCCCATTGGAAAAAGAGATCGCCGTGGGGCTCTTTCAGCTTATTAACCAAATGTTCGAGCGGTCTTCATTTATCATTACAACGAATAAAAATCCCAAAGAGTGGGCTCAGTTACTGAATGATGAATCCCTGGCTGCCGCTCTGCTGGATAGACTTTTATACCATTGTGAAGTGATCAAGCTAACAGGGAAAAGTTACCGGCTGGAAAACAGAAAAACGATATTTAATCATACAAAAAGCTGAATGTGTGATTTTTATAACCAGTTCAGCCTAAAAATAAAGTGATGTTAAACCGTAAATAAACCTTAGTAACTTTATGCTTCAAATTAGGGAATCCTATTTGCCAAAAATCGTCCATTGTTAATTACTGCTTACACGGTGCCGGCTTCTCGAAGATCTCGGTTGAACGTTCCAGGAACTCTTGCTTCCACTTTGCGATCATGTTAGGATGGAGCTCAAAACGCTTGGCGAGTTCTGACGTCGTCTCCCGTTCTTTGATAGCTTCAAGGGCTACTTTGGCCTTGAATGCTGCTGAAAATTTTCTTTTTGTCCGTTTCATAGCTGGTCTAAAGTTAATAACTTTATCACTTTAGCCAGTGGTCTAAATATTAGGGAGTATTATAAGGTGTTCTTTCATCTGGCTTTGTAAACCATTGTCATTATTCAGTTTTCCTGTCATTTTCATTTTACTTTCTGTCTTTCTGTGTCGGCTCGTATGTCAGCGTTTTTATTTTTTAAGTGTCGACAATTTTTTAAAACAATTTCTCTCTGTGTGTTGGCTTTGCAAGCTCTTTGACAAAGATTTGGTTCTATCGGTGGCTTGTGGGGCTTTGGCAATGTGCTTGCAAATGTGATGGCTAAATAAAAATTATTTCCTCATTTAAAGTTAGATTAAATCAAATTCAACTTTATATAAATTTCTAAAGTGCATTTGCTAAACTATCTTTTAAAAAATAATTCAAATCTGTTTGATTAAAAAGTTCTGCTTTTAATATGCCCTTTGCACCAATTTTTATTTTGGGAGCAATTGCCTTAATTTCCTCTGATAATTCTAATATTTTATAAATAGTATCTTTTCGGCTTATCATACAAAAATTATTAAAATAGTCATTACTTAATTCAATAGGATTGAGGGGTAATGACATATTTCTATACTTTTCTTTGATTAAAGGTAAATTATATAGGTCATAAAATGCAGTTGAACCAGTAGTAATTAATAACGGAGAAATATGTATCGAATCAATATTTGAACCGTATTTATCAACAATTATTCTAATCATTTCAGAATTATAATCAATTGATTCGGGTGTATCTTCAGGCAAACCATACACAAAACTAACTACAAATTTTAAATCTGCTTTAAATAATCTTTCTATAGCTTGAATATTATCATTTTCTGTTATATTAATTTTATTTGATTTTTTTAAATTACCAAATGACTCAATGCCCATAACAGCAATACCATTAATCATTTTTAATGAATTAATAAGATGTTCATTTACCATATTTGCATTTACAAAAACCCTATGAGATGCATCTTTGATTTCATTTGGTTTTTTTATACAAAAATCTTTAAAAAGATTAAGATTTGTTGTTACTGAATCTGTTGTATTATAAAAAAATCTAAAACCATTTCGATATTGTTCTAATAATTCATCCCATATTATTTCAGGAGACCTATAACCTAGCCCCATTGATAACCTTCCGCAGAAATAACATCTTTTATTTGCCTGTAAGCAATCATTGCCCCATAAGTAAGATAAACCCTCATATTTATCCAGATCAAAAAGTAGATTATAATCTATTTTAATTGAATCAAAATTCAAAATTGATTTTAGTGGATGAAAATCATTAATAAGCTTAAAATAACTGGTTATATTCTTTTGTAAAAATACTCTTCCACTTCTATCATTTTCATTTAATAAATCATTAATAATTGATTCCCCTGCTCCAATTGCAATACCATCAATATATGAATTATCAATAAGTAACTTGGGACCTGACATTGATACTTCTGGCCCCCCCCAATATATTCTTTTGCCTTCTAGATGAAATCTTTTTGATAATTTAATGGCTCTTGGGAAATTTGCTACTGTTATTGAAAATAATAATATTTCAGCATTTTGTATTAATTCAGGATGAAGGTCAATATCTCCAGATACTACCTCATTATAAATAATGGATTTATAATGCTGATAGGAAAGAACAGTTAATAAACCAAGAGGACAAGTTTTATTATACAAATTATCTTGGATAAAATCGGAACTGGGATAAATACCTATTATCATTTCTTTGTGCATTTTTCAGTATTGCAATTTATTTCCTTTGGGTCGATGTTAAATGTTGTCATAATTTCCTTAAAAAGTAGAGATGGCTCATCTGTTTCTTTATTTTTAACAGAAAACACGTTTCCCGTTGATATTTTTTGACATAAGTTACAAAGTTTTGTTTGTAATGGTTTATATTGATCTGGAAAATTACGAGTTAGAAGTTTTATTAAAATAAAAAAATTCTTAGGGTGAAACCCTTCAATCTCAGTTTTAAATTTATCTGCATTAAAATCTTCAATATTGTAACATGTTTCAATTTCCTCATAAATACGATAATCTGATTGATGAGAAATAAAAAGTGGAGCAGATAGCTCAAAGTCTATTTTTAGCCTCATCGCATATCGATATAATGGATGATCTTGAGATAAATTATTATACAGTAAACCAGCACTTAGGTATTTCCCATCAACTTTTTTATCTCTAAATAAACCCCACATTCCGGCACCTTCAATAAAAGTTCCCTTTGAACTAAATAAAACAATATTTGCATGGTCATGGAAATTTCGATTGTTATCAGTATTAATATTATTAATTGGCTTTGGTGATATATGTAAGTATGGATAATAACTAATGTTAATTCTAGGTACGTTGAAAAGAACTTCAATATCATCAAAAGTATCATTCAATTTTTGAATATCTGTAAATGCTGATACACGTGTGAAATTAATTTTTTTGTTTATGATTAGAGATTGAAGTTTTTTCCCGAATTTTCCTCTTGGAGTTTCTTCTTCATCTTGGGTTGCAGTTGAATTCAATACGTTAAAACTAAACACATTCTTACATGAATCAAGCATTTCATACATGATTTCATAAGCACAAATTCCTGCCTTCGTGGGGTATTCAATGGGTCTTGTCGCTTGGGCTCTATTATAGTCGTCCACTCTTTTATCGATAAAATCCTTAATTTTGTTAAATATATAAATCTCAATTCCATTAAGAGATTCTTGTGTATAAAATCCCTTAAAATTACCTTTCTGAACATTAGCTCCTTTTAACTGAATTTTATTAAGGAATATTTGCAACTTCGTGAATTCATCTGGATTCTCTGGCTTTGTATTAATAATAAAATGGATTTTGCATTTAGGGTTTTTAAATTCAGCATGACCAAATTCAAGAACTGAGTTACACTTGGCTTCATCAGAAGTTAAATCGTATTGCTGACATAAATAGTTTATTACTTCATCAGATTTAGTAACTGTTTTATTAATTGTACCAATTCCTTCTTCAAAGAAAAGGAACAACAAATCAACATCTTCGACAATTTTATTAAAATTCTCTTGATCTTGTGGTGGCGGACTATCTTCTTTGCCAATTCCTGGATGGAAGACAAATTTGTGATTTTTATATTTTCCCTCTTTGGATAATTTTTCAATAGCATTATGAAAATGCTTTTCTTTTTCCTTAAAATTTTTATTACCTCCAATAAAAATGTCAATTTCCAAAACTAACTTCATAATTATTAAATTTTATTTTTCCAGTGAATTTTCTTTTCAAAAAAGGTTAAAAACAATTTATTTATTCCATATCCCATGAAACCGACAATTAACAGTGTTGCATACATCTCATCCACATTATAAAGTAAGCGAGCCTCGTAAATTCGATCCCCAAGGCCATATTTCGTACCACTAAACATTTCTGTTGCAACAATAAGCATCGGCCCAAATGCTAATGCATTCCTGAAACCTACCATTAATTCAGATAAACCATCGGGTAAAATAACCCTAAAAAAAATCTGGGTCTTTGTTGCTCCAAGGATTTGTGCAGCCTTTATACGTGTTTTGTTCGCATGAATAATTGCATAGGCTGAAGAAATCATCATAATAAATGCAATAAACCAAGCTGTTGTACCTATTTTAGCTTTATCACCTGGTCCAAAAATTAAGATAAAAAACGGGAATAAAGCAAAAGCTGGTAAACTGCGAAAAAAATCAACAGTTCCTTGTACATATTTCCAAAGATTCTGAAATATTCCAAAAAGCAATCCGAAAAATAAACCAATAATTGTTCCTATAGCTAGTGCAACAATAATTCTAAATAAAGTAAAAAACAAATCTTTAAAAATTTCACCAGATAAAAGAAGTTCATAAAGTTTTATTAAAGTATCTGAAGGGGTTGCCAGAAAAAACGGACTGACCATCCCTGTATAAGATAGTAAAGCCCATAAACAAATCAGTAGTATGGGAACCGAATATTTATAATTGTTTATTTTGAGCATTTTGTGAAATGATTCTAAAATGTTTCATTACTTCAGAAAATTCATTTGAATATATATTTCGTAACAATTTATCAGGATTCAATTGAGTCTTTTGAGTATTAAAAACCTTTGTTGGTAAGTTAGTAAGAAAAGTAATCTTGTCAGAGCAATAAATACAATCTTCAAGATTATGTGAAACCATTACAACGGTTAATTTAAGTTTTTGAATGATACTGAGTATTTCCTTCCTGATTTTTTCTCTCATACCTGCATCTAATGCACTAAACGGTTCATCCATTAATAAAACATTTGGAGAATCACATAATGCACGTGCGAGAGAAATCAATTGCTGCTGACCTCCACTAAATTCATACGGGTATTTGTCAAGGTTCAAATCAATATTAAGTTCCTTGATTAACTCTTTTGCTATTTTTTCTCTTTCGTTTGCTTTTATACCTTTAAACTTATATTTTAAAGTAATATTATCACCACATGTCAACCATGGATATAAAGATGTACCATAATCTTGAAAAAGAAAACCAACTGTACCAATTTTGGGTGGGTGGTTATTAATAAGAACCTTTCCCCTGTAATCAATATCAATACAGGACAGAATATTTAATAGTGTAGATTTGCCACATCCATTAGGTCCGAATATACAATGTATTTCACCTTGTTTGATAGAGAGTGAGAAATTTTTAAAAACTACGAGAGGATTTTTGCCTGAGAAGTTTTTATTTAAATTGTCAATTACGATGTAATTTTCATTTTCCATATTCTAATATAAAAATGAGTTAACATCTATCTTCTTTATTATAACTTTGTTTTGAAACATAATATCAGAAAGTTTTTTAACAGAATTCGATTTTATGTCAGTACTTGGCCACCAGAAGTATATATTTGATTTCATTGCTATAATACTATCTATCGGAGTATACTTAACTAGCGATTTTTTTGACAATTCTGGATTTTTATTTATAAACTCAATTGCTTCATCTAAAGATTTTATAACTAAATCTGCTGCAACGGGGTATTTGTCAATGAATTTTTTTGATATAACAGCGCCACCAGCTGGGAAAGGATTCATAATGTATTTCCGGAAAAAAGGTTGAAATTCTTTTCCACATTTGTTTAATAGACCAATAGTTCCATATGGTTCAAATACAAAAATGGCATCAAACTGATTTGTCTTTAATCCATTCAACAGGTTTTCAGCATCTTCTTCAATAATTGTCACGTCATTATTCGGACTAATTCCATTCTTTTGTAAGTATAGATTAACCCAAACTACTTGAGAAAGACCTTTTTCTGTTCCAATTCTTTTTCCTGTTAAATCTTTAACTGTAAGAATATTGGTGGAATTACTTGTTAAGATGTATGTTGAGAATCTGTTATTATCCTCTATTTCTGCTGAAACATTTATTAATCGAATTTGATTTGAGTCCTTCGAATGAATTGAAAAAAGTACTGAAAAACTGTTACCCATCGAACCTACAGCCTGATCTGATAATACTAAATCTAAAGCTTCACTTGTATTTTTCGCAAGAATAGGCTTAATGTTCAAACCATTTTTTTTAAAATAGCCATTATCTATTGCAACAAAAAAAGGTAAATCAGCAGAATAAGGGATATATGCTAATTTGATTTCCTCAGGTATCTTTTCACTTTGTTTTGAATTGCATGAAAAAAACAAGAATAGGATACACAATAATTGTAATACATTTTTAATCATTTTCTTTCTTTTTTAATTCATATACTATGAAATAAATTATTCAAAAATATAAACTTCTTTAGCGTCAGCAAAATTGTACTCTTTGACAAAGCTTTGATTGTTGCGTTGTCTCGAGGGGCTTTGGCAATGTGCTTGCAACTATACGTTTAATTAATACCATCTTTCGCCACTTCTATTATTTGCATAACTTGGATATGAATTATCAGGTGTAACTTTGATTTTATTTAAGTATGCGTCATGGACCCATTGTTGAATCGAAATTGGGTTTTCTGTCCAGCGATAAATCTTTGAAAAGCCACAATCCAAATTGTCTGAAAGCCTTGGGGGTATTGTATATTTAGAATACTTATTCTCGGCATAACTGGGATATGTTGGCAATAGTATCCCTAATAAACCAGACCGAGGATTAAAGGTAGTATCTCTTATACTCGAGCTTATTTCCCAATCTACATGTTTTCTTTGCCATGTATATGCTCCAATTAATACAATCGTTACTGACGAGTCTCTTAAATATTCATCTCGAATTTTTTGCCTCACTGTATCAGTAAGTAGACCATCAGGAATGTCTCCTTTATCAACAGAACGCGAAATAATTACACCGAAGGTTTCATGAAATAGTTTTTCAAATATTTCCTTATAGATTATGTCTTCCGAATGAAAACTAATGAATACTTTATGCAGGTTACTCATTTTTTGCGTTTATTTAATATTCCATTTTGATTTAAAAATTGAATTTACTTTTTCGATCCTACCAATTTGTTCTTCATAAGAACCAATAGAAAATGAGTCTGCACCATTTTCAATGGCTAGTTTGTAGTATTTTTCGGAAAATTCAAATTCGTTTATCCCAATATAGGCCTCGGCCAGTGTTAGATATATCCAGTGTTTATCATCTCTATTCTTAAAAGGTTCCTCAGCAAGGATAATATTACATATATCAATAACTTTCTTTCTAGTTGATATTGCATTGCCGTAATTAGCAAAAGATTCAAACTGGTCATTATCTATTGATGCACATAAATTATACAAGAATGCTGTATTAATTCCATTGTAATAATCTTGTCTTATATAAAAACCTCTTGAGTAAAACCAAAGAGCCTTATCCAAATAAGATTTATCATTATAAACTTCAAATAATCTTTTATTTATAGCCCCTGCAAGGCCTAATGTTTCAGGGTCAGTAGTTTTTTCAGGATTTAAAACTGATAATATAGTTTCAGCTTCAAATAATGCAGTTTCTTCATTAGGGAGTTTTGACTTATATTTAACTAGTACAAGGCGCTGAATAATGAATTCATTCCTAGGAAGCAATAATTTAGCTTGATTTAATAGCACAATGGCTTTCTCATATTCTTTATTAGACTTGCATTTTTCTGCTTCCTCAACTAATTCAGTAGCTGATTTTTCTTCCTCAATATTTTCTTTTATTTCTTTTATTTCTTCCACAGTAAAGGTGGGAACATTTAATTTAGGAAAAAATGAATATAAGGGACTATCAGTGTTAGGGTTATCCAGTAAATATTGAACTTTTTCTTTTAAATACTCTCTAAATCTCATTACTTCATCATAATCAATAGCTTTTCCAAGGTGCTCATAGCTATCTATTATAATATGATTCAAGTCAAAAGGATATTTTAGTTCTTTCTCAGCGATTATTAGGGTGGTTGACTTACGAACAGCATGACGAATACCAAGTTCATACAAAACATTAGGATTTAATGTCGAAATATCCGCAACAACAAAATCTGACTTCAGAATATTTTCATACATAGGTATGTCAATGACACCTGAATGTTTTATATCGTCAGCTCTATAACATAAGAATCCAAGTTCTTCAAATACGGGCTTTATGATATTGTTGTAAGTTTTATCGAGATCAATATCACGACCTGTTCTAAAGTCTGTTTTTATACCAAACCCCATTATGACAAAGCATGTTTTTTCCATGACTATATTTATTAATTGCGTTTTTGTGCTGCTTGTTCAATGGCTGCTTTTAATTCTTGATGTTTCCAAGGAATAACTTTGACACCAAATTCTTTGACAAAAGCAGGTAGATTTGTGGGAGGAACATCTCCCTTGTGAACGCAAATAACGCATTTGCCTTGTGCCATACTTTCCCGTGCTTCCCAATCAACCCACTTACTTTCATGAGTAACATCAGAAACATAAATAACTGTTACTGAAGCTTGCCGGATTCTTTCCCTTATACCACTCTTAATATACTCTGCCCTTTCGCTGTCAAAAGGTTCTTTCAATGAATAGTCGTTAAACTCCAAATCGTTGTCTTCATTTTTTGCTTGGCCACGTAAGAGATTTACTTCTTGTATATCTCTGCTGTCAAAACTGATAAATACATTCCTTTTTTCAGGTTGTGCATTATTAAAGGAATCTTGTGCGACTTTTGATAGTCGATCAATGATTCGAGTGTCGTAGTTGTTGCTTCCTCCGCCTCCCATATTATTTATATTTTATGTTTTGTAACGCATTTTTAATTTCAAGACAGGATATACATATTCCACATGGTTCTATATTTCCTGAATGGCATGAGTATGTTTTGTTAATGTTCTTTGACTTAGCTAATTCAATTACTTCTGCTTTATTGAATTCCATCAATGGAGTAAGAATTTTAATTTCATAATCCATTTCCATTGAAATAAATTTTTCGGCTGCTTCAATAAATTCTTTTGACTGGTCAGGAAATAATTTGAACTGGTCCGTCAATAGTCCAATAGCAATGTTTTTGCTTTGTACCTGATATGCATATGAACTGGCAGCAAGTAGAAATAAAGTATTTCTGCCAGGAAGAAAAGCATCTTCTCTTATTCGTAGTTTTTTATCTGTTAATCCTGAATGAATTAAATTGCCAAAACCTCTAACCGACATTTTCATCGGTGAAGGCAATTTGTGTTTGTTGTGGTTATAAACGCATGCTTCCCATTCTAATTTACTTCCAAGTTGACCGTAGTCAACGAATAAAGGATAGAGTTCAAAATTCTGATCTTTAGCCAATACCGACATTAAAGTTGAGTCTATTCCACCAGATACTAATGTTACAAGTTTCATTCGTGATAATATTTTAAAGTTCGCATAGTTGTCCAAATTGCCAAATCTAAATGCAGTAAATTCAAATTGAAACTTTCAGCGTAGGATTTCAATTTCACTTCCATTTTTTGATAAGCAGTTATGTTTGAGAAACATGTTTGAGAAACACCAGTCAAGCCCATTAATCTCATGTAGTCAATTACATGCTTGTCTAAAACGGCAAATTCGGTGTGATACCCAATATTTCGTAAAAACATACTTGCTTGTTTTGGGCCTAATCCAGAACTGTATTTGATAATGTTCTTCCTTGTTTCCTGAATACAATCTTCCTGTCGCAAAATTTCACGAATCGTCATATTATTCAGATAAATATTTTCAATCGTGTCGATGATGTATTTTGTTTTCTTTACAAAGAATCGTAAACGTCTTGAATAAGTTTGTTCATTTGATTTGTATTCAACAGGTTTTTTCAAAATAGATTTTAACTGTAATTTGATTTCTCTGAATTCGGTTTTGTTCTTCGGGACTCTCAAAACATTTTGCTTGCGCAATTCTTTGATTATAGCCAATGCAACTTCATATTTCTCCTGACTACTCAATATACACAAGATCAGTTCTGATAAAAGTTTGTTCTCACTCCTCACGACTGGCATTGTCGGAACGATTGATTGAGCTTCATAAGAAACCTTTAGAATTGTGTCGTGAATTTTGAATACTGATGTCATCATAATATTAATGCCAAATTTTTCCCAATGCTGAAATAAAGTCAGAATCAAACCAAACCTTTAATATGTCAATTTCCTTTTTAGTTTCAATTGCATCTTGAATTTCTTTCATCCAATTCCGGTAGAAATTTATGTTATGTCCAAGAGTTGAAAGTGTGTAGTCCAAGCCTGATTTGCAGAAATTACAATCGTCAAGAATTAGTTCTCTCTGCTGGAAATGATAAAGAACTGCAGTTTTTGAGTTCACAACTGTTTGACACCACTCCAATCCGTCAAATGAATCGGCACCAGCTAAGGATAACAGTAAAAGGGAAAATGGATTTCCTGTGCCAAGTAAATGTATATAAGTGTAATTGTCAAGGTTGTTTAATGCCTTTCGTAAATTGGTTACTGTTGCGATTCTTTCCAACAATCCTTCTCCTAAAATTCGTTCAGGAATAGAAACCATTTCGTAGTTTGTTTGACTATGAAGTTCTAATACAGCGTCAACCAAATATTCTTTGTTGCAATGGATGATTGGAATGATTGAAGAGGATTTTGATATTTTTTGACTTGCGCTTATTGAATTTGCAATAGTAGTTACATTTTCAATAATATCATTTGGTGGTAATTGGTTGTCGTAACAGAAAGCCAAATCACTTACATTGTATTTCAAAATACTGTTGAAAGAATCAAGAACCCAATTCTTATCTCTCATCCACCAACTTTCATAATTCCCAGAATCCATTAGGATAATTGAGCCATCATTTTGAATAATTTCTTGCAAATTTGAAATAAACTCTTCACGTTGAAATGATTTATCAATGTCAAAAGCTGAAACTAAGAAATGAGATTGTCCAAGTCCCTGTAAGATGGTAAAATAGTCAAATGGACTTAGGCCAGTTTTTACTGATGAGATTGAAGGAAAATAGATTGGTAACCGTAATGCTTTTCCTCTCACAGGGAAATACATCTTTCTTTTAGAGTTATTGTCAGATAGAAATTGCATATTTTAAGTTGATAATATTTATTAACACTTCAATTTTAATAATAATATTTTGTTCAAGGAGTCAGTGTAGATACTCAATTCTCTATAAGGTTTAGCAATTGCACTCTTTGACAAAGCTTTGGTTTCAGCGTAGGCTTGTGGGGCTTTGGCAATGTGTGCAATGTGGGTCGGCAATTGTTTTAAAAAATGTGCTGTGGGCAAAAAATAAAAAACATCGGGTCGGCTTGAGTGTCGGCTCTCTTTTCTTGTCAATATTTCGTTTTTCTGTCCTTTCACAATGGTTTGCTTTTCAATTTTTCTATGTCGTTGTTTGTCTCTTACACTTGGCGGTAACGCCTGGCCTGTAAATACTGTGCCGTAATAACCTTTGTAAAACTGAAAACCCTTAGCAGCATAGGATTTACAGGCATGTTAGGCCTCGTTTAATATTTTTAATTCTATTAAAATGTCCGTAATTACATGCTTTTCTCTTTCAGCGCTCTCTGATAATCGATGAATACCCTCATACATATAAGCTGTACTTAAATATGCCCAACCGACAATACCAATTACTTTCTTCACAAATAGTATTAGTTCATCATAGGTTGTCCACTTGATTTCCTGAACAAATGTTCCTATTTCATTGTGCGCAAGTATTTTATCTCTGATTCTCTTAAGTTCATTCAGATGAAACTGAAAATCCTGTTGAATATATTCAGTTTCAAAATATAAGAAAAGGTCTTTAGTGAATTGGATGTTATCATTTGCAAGTAAATGTTCTTCAAGTCGTGGTGCAATTCTTAATGCTTTTAATTGCTCCAGAGTTTGATATCGTTCTGAAAGTATAGGTGCATCATCTCCAGCATCATTAAGTATTTGAATTAGCCTTAAAACACACCTATTAGGATATTTTTTATCAGGTGTATCATAAATTCTCGCAAGGGATAATACGGCTTCATTGAAAGTCAATTGTTGCATTAATAAGAACACTTGCCTTATACTACTTTTTGAATCATTTATAACCTGGGCATGTTTTCCTATTTCCTTATGAATAAATATAGCTCTTTCAGCCTTGTAAAGATCTGTGACAAGGCCATGGAGAACAATATCTGCAATCTCGGTTATCATCATTAAATGAGGCCTAACGCTTGGCCGGCAGCCGCAGTGCGGGGTTTACTTGTTTTCATCTTTGCTTCCCTCTATCATATGCAAGTTTGGTGAATGCCAGCCTACGGAAACCGCCCGCATTGTCGGCTGACGGCTTGTTAGCGGCTGTGTTCACTTTTTATCAGATCATTTAGATCCACAAAATTATGTTTATCTTTTTGTCAACAATTAGGATTTCCTTTTGTCTCATTTCAGCTTTTAAGGGTAACAAATAGGTTTTCAATTTGGTGTCAAACCATATCGCGGTTTTCCATTCACTGCTTCCAATTTTTACCGTTACTCTTAACCGTCCCCAACCTTCTTCTTCAGATTTAAGAGCTTCTCTAATTTCTTTTGCTAATTCAACAGGTAGGGAAACAAAATACCAGCCATTTGGCCCTTCATATCTCCACGGTGACGCAACGAATTGGTATTTTATTCCTTTGATTGTCATATTTCTGTGTTTCAAACTAATTCATTTATCTAAACATAACCGCTAACGCCTGGCCGCTAAGCTATGGGCATGTTCAAGTTCGTGTTTATTCGTTTTAACTGTGTATGTTCGTTACTTTTATTTCTTTATTGACCATTGCACCCATGCCTGGAGCGTAGCGGTTTGTTAGCAGCAGGACATCTTTGATCATCAAGAAGTAGATGGCAGCTCCTTCGATAGTTGCAGTCAATTTGCTCATACCGGGCTTATTCATGTCTATTTGTACGTTTTCTAAATCTGCAACTGAAATGTTTCTCATCAACTGGTATTTCGTTCATTAGAATTTGATCTTCGTTTCTCAAATTGACTGCAACCTGGAATACGGCAGTGAGCTGCTATTTAAACGCTTTTAACAACGATACCGGTTTCACTTACGGAATTTCGTATCAAAGAACATCAATAATTACTTGTTTCCATTGACTCGCTGCTAACGCCTGGCCGCTAAGCTATGGGCATGTTCAAGTTCGTGTTTATTCGTTTTAACTGTGTATGTTCGTTACTTTTATTTACTTTATTGACCGTTGCACCCATGCCTGGAGCGTAGCGGTTTGTTAGCAGCGGGACATCTTTGATCATCAGGAAGTAGATGGCAGCTCCTTCGATAGTTGCAGTCAATTTGCTCGTACCAGGCTTATTCCTGTCTATTTGTACGTTTCCTAAATCTGCAACCGAAAAGTTTCTCATCAACTGGTATTTCGTTCATTAGAATTTGATCTTCGTTTCTCAAATTGACTACAACCTGGAATACGGCATTGAACTGCAATTTAAACGCTTTTAACAACATTAACAGTCTCACTTCCGGAATTTAGTATCAAAGAAATTCGATTGTTTCCGGTTTCCCACTGGTAGCCAAGTTTACTCCCAGGATTTCTTATCAAAGAACTTCAATAATTACTTGTTTCCATTGACTCGCTGCTAACGCCTGGCCGCTAAGCTATGGGCATGAATAGGTTCGTATTTATTCGTTTTACTGTGTATGTTCGTTACTTTTATTTCTTTATTGACCGTTGCACCCATGCCTGGAGCGTAGCGGTTTGTTAGCAGCGGGACATCTTTGATCATCAGGAAGTAGATGGCAGCTCCTTCGATAGTTGAAGTCAATTTGTTCGTACCGGGCTTATTCCTGTCTATTTGTACGTTTTTTAAATCTGCAACCGAAATGTTTCTCATCAACTGGTATTTCGTTCATTAGAATTTGATCTTCGTTTCTCAAATTGACTGCAATCTGGAATACGGTATTGAGCTGCAATTTAAACGCTTTCAACAACAATACCAGTCTCACTTCCGGAATTTCGTATCAAAGAAATTCGATTGTTCCGGTTTCCAGCTGGTATCAGGTCTATTCCCAGGATTCCTTATCAAAGAACTTCATTAATTACTTGTTTCCATTGACTCGCTGCTAACGCCTACTTGCAACCGCAGCAAAGGTGAAACCTTTCAAAGCATTGCCAATGCAGGTTTTGTTGCGGTTGCAAGTTCGTTATGCGCAGTACAATTCATTGAATTATAGAATTATTTATTATTCTTTCCTTATAAGCAATTAAATTTGAATGAATTTAAATTTAAACCCAACAATAAGAAAATTATAAATAGTATTTAACCCTGTTTCTATCCTGTTAGAAGGTAGTTCTATGTGACCATAGCCTTCAATGGAATAAGCATTGTAATAAAATTGAAATTTCATACCCTGGCCAACATAAAACTGTATAGGTGCTTTCCTAAAACTTTTAAGAAAAATAATTTTAAAACTGATTTCATTTACTTTTTGAGAATAGACACTAAATTTGGTGTCCTCTCCTGCAAAATCACCTGGATCATAAAAAACTTTCGGAGCAAACAGATTTGCATAACCAAGAATAGGGTTCAATTTCCATCTTTGGCTAAGCTTGAGCTCAGGACCGAGTCCGACATTGAAGCCTTGATAGCCAAGGTTTCTAAACCACTTATCAATAGCCATTGGAGCTCCGGTATAATGGATTTCATTTAGTAGACAGAACTGGTAACCAGCTTCAAATGATAATCCCCAAACGGAATTAAGTTTATGAGTATAACCTATGTTTGGCTGGTTGATAATGGTTCTGACATAGAAGCAATTTCTATTCTCGGGAGTTAAATCATGATTCGACTGTGCGTTTATCACAATTGTGAATAGAAATATTGAAAAGTATATCAAAATTATTCTTAATGCGGAAGAACTGATCATTATTTTAACGGTTTGAAATTATCATTAACTTATTGTTATTCTTTGTATTGCGCATAACGCCTGGCCGCTAAGCTATGGGCATGTTCAGGTTCGTATTTATTCGTTTTAACTGTGTATGTTCGTTACTTTTATTTACTTTATTGACCGTTGCACCCATGCCTGGAGCGTAGCGGTTTGTTAGCAGCGGGACATCTTTGATCATCAAGAAGTAGATGGCAGCTCCTTCGATAGTTGCAGTCAATTTGTTCGTACCGGGCTTATTCCTGCCTATTTGTACGTTTTTTAAATCTGCAACCGAAATGTTTCTCATCAACTGGTATTTCGTTCATTAGAATTTGATCTTCGTTCCTCAAATTGACTGCAACCTGGAATATGGCATTGAACTGCAATATAAACGCTTTCAACAACGATACCGGTTTCACTTACGGAATTTCGAATCAAAGAAATTCGATTGTTTCCGGTTTCCAGCTGGTATCAGGTCTATTCCCAGGATTCCTTATCAAAGAACTTCATTAATTACTTGTTTCCATTGACTCGCTGCTAACGCCTGGCCGCTAAGCTATGGGCATGTTCAAGTTCGTGTTTATTCGTTTTAACTGTGTATGTTCGTTACTTTTATTT
>JALNZC010000086.1 GCA_023229525.1 Bacteroidales bacterium | reverse complement strand
GATGGACGAAATGGGCATCAATACCCAATTAGATGTCGACAAGGTACTGGAAATCGGCAGCGTGGTTGAACGGATCGTTGGCCGCCGGCTGCGATCTGAATCAATTAAAAACGGGAGGATCCCGAAATCATTAACGGGACGTGGATGATAAAGATCATTGAATCACCGCGTGAAGCTATGCAAGGTTTTTCCAGGATTATTCCCCTGGAGGAGAAGGTCAGATATATCAATGAGTTACTGCGCGTTGGTTTTGATACCGTTGAGGTTGGAAGTATCGTTTCGCTGGAGATCATTCCTCAGATGGCCGGATCCATGGATGTCATTGAAAGACTTGACCTTCGGGAAGTTACCTCAAACCTGATGTACCTGGTTGTGAATATACGCGGGGCGAAACAATTGGCCGGAATGAAACCGATCACCCATATCTCTTATCCATTCTCTTTTTCGTCTGTCTTTAATCGTTTAAATGTAAATTCGACGGTGGAAAAATCGCTGGAGACTGCAAAACAGGTGGTCAGCCTTTGTGAAGAAGCCGGAAAACATGCGGTGATATATATTTCAATGGCCTTTGGTAATCCTTACGGAGATCCTTGGAGTATCGATCTCCTGGTGGAATGGGTTGGGAAACTTTACCAGGCCGGGGCCCGGACAATCCCACTTTCAAATGTATCTATCGATATCGGAGAAACATTGATTTCTGAGGTGTTTTCTACATTGATCCCGGCGTTCCCCGATATCGAGTTCGGACTCCATCTGCATACAAGCAATAACGGATGGTTTGAAAAGATTGAGGCGGCCTGGTCGGCCGGATGCAGGCGATTCGATGGCGTTATCAATGGTTTGGGAGGATGTCCGAGAACAGGAATGGAGCTGATCGGGAACCTGAAGACCGAAAATCTGTTGGGGTTTGCAGAAGAAAAGAAACTCACTTTGAACATTGACCAGGAAAGGGTGAGAGAGGCGATTAAACTGGCGAAGGGGATCTTTGGAGAATAGTTTGGATGCTGGATGAAGGTCGCTTCGCTCCCGATGCAGGATGCTGGATGCAAGATGCAGGATGCTGGATGCTGGATGCTGGATTAATAAACTTATAATTAAATTTTGATCTTTGGGTTTTGGTTTTGAGCTTTGAATTTTGATTTTTAAGTTTTGTCTTTATAATGAATTATTTTAAACCTAAAACAAAGCGAGATGTATTTAACTGAAGAACACCACATGATCCGGAAAACGGTCCGGGATTTTGCCGAGCGTGAAGTAAAACCCATTGCACGCGAATTGGATGAAAAGGGAGAGTTTTCTATTCCACTGACCAAACGTATGGGAGAACTTGGTTTTTTCGGGTTGATGACATCGCTTGAATACGGTGGTCTTGAAATGGATCCGCTTGCCTATATCATTGCCGTGGAGGAATTGGCACGGGTTGACAGTTCGCAGGCCGCCACCCTTGCTGCACACATTTCGCTGGGTATCGGCCCTATCATGAATTATGGAACGGACGAACAAAAGAAAAAATATCTTCCCATGCTTTCAACCGGAGAAGCGCTCTGGGCTTTTGGTTTGACGGAACCGGATGCAGGGAGCGATTCACGGGCCACAAAGACAACAGCAAGACTTCAGGATGATTATTGGATCATCAACGGATCAAAGATTTTCATCACCAATGGCGCCTCGGCCATTAATAAAGGGGCAACAGTTCAGGTTGTATCCGGCGAAACCAGCGGTCAGAAGGAATTTTCAACGATACTTGTAGATGCGGATACACCCGGATTCAAAAGGATACCCATGCATGGTAAAATGATGTGGCGGGCTTCCGATACATCCCAATTGTTTTTTGATGACTGCCGTGTCCCCTATTCAAATTTGCTGGGGAAGCGGGGCGAAGGTTCACGGATCATGCTGAGCACCCTCGACAGCGGACGTCTGGCGATCGGCGCTATGGGACTGGGGTTGGCACAGGGTGCATTTGAAATGGCAATGACCTATGCCAAAAGCCGCAGGCAGTTTGGAAAACCTATTGCCCAATTCCAGGTCAATGCCTTCAAACTGGCCGACATGGCCACCAAAATAGAGTTGGCCCGGAACCTTTTGTATAAAGGAGCATGGTTGAAGTCGAATGACCGGCCCTATGCCAAAGAAGCGGCGATGGCGAAACTGTATTGTTCCGAAATTGCCCGGGAAGTTGCCGATGAAGCGGTTCAACTTCATGGCGGTTACGGACTGATGAAAGATTACGATATCGAACGCTTTTACCGCGACCAGCGTCTGCTCCAGATCGGTGAAGGAACCTCCGAGATCCAGCGGACGGTCATTTCGAAGTATATTGGTTGCTACGAATAACAAACGTGAGGCGCCGGTATCACCTATTTTTGAAGGATGATCTTTCTGTATACCATTTGATTATCAGTTTTAACCTTGAGAATAAAAATTCCACCGGAATATTTAGAACTGTTTATTTTCAGAATTTGTGAAGAATAAAAGCAGGGAATAACCTCACTCATCACAACTTCGCCGATGGGATCAAGAATCCGGACCCATACAGGGGATGATGAAAATCCGACCATCCTGATGAAGAATTGATCCCGGGCAGGATTCGGGAAAACTTCAATGGTTGGTGAATCCGGTATTGATTCTTCGATTCCGGCGCAAGGTTCGAATGTAATGTGTTTTACAGATATAACCGTCGAACACGGATATTGAGGTAACCCTATTAATTTCAGATTGACAGAGGCTGAAGTTAAGTCCCAGATTCCCGGGAAATACACAGTATTCAGGTTTGTTTCGTCACTGAATCTTCCATCGCCTGATGTTGTCCACTCTACAGAAATGATGTCAGATGCCCTTCCCTGAAGCGGTATCCTGTCGACATACAGGCAGTAACTACTGTCATTACCGGAAAAGACTTCGGCGGGAGGAAGGATTTCAACAGTAATTGTATCGGTGCAAACTGCGGATCCATAAATGACCATGGCGATATATGTGGTCGTATTTACCGGCGTTACAATAGGATCCTTTTCATTGGAACTGAATCCCGGGGGAATTGAGCTCCATTCATATGAAAAGTTTCCTGTTCCTCCCGATGTTTCAATATTTAGCCTGGAACTGTCCCCCCTGCAAATTACCGGAGGTAAGGCCATTGCGCAAATCATCAGAATATTGGCAAAGCTGAAAGAAGCAATCCTCGTCGTCCATTTACTTACAGAAGTACTGTCAAAATATTCCTGCGTATACCAGAATGTTTTAGGATTCACCGGATCCACGCTCATCGCACTATAATCTCCCCAGCGACCAACACCACCCCACTCTCCCGTCTGAGCGCCGCTACCTGCAATGATTTCCCTTTCGGCAATCGTCAACTGGCCCAATGGATCATCCGCCATTCTTCCGGCATACCGTATTGAAGGATAAAGATTTGTCCCGGAAACAGAATATCCCAGGGCAATATTACCCGACTCATCCATCGCCATACTTCCCATCCACCGGAAATTACTATCCGGGGAATAGGTGGACTGCTGATAAATGTACCAGTTTTCTGTCGTTCTCCTGAGTTCATACCACCGGATACCTGTCGCTTGACCAACATCGACCGTATGGTTGACTACCATGGATTGATGATCATCAAATTTTCTGAATTGCAGCCGGAACATAAGCCGGTCGTTGATAGGCGTAAGGGCAATAGCGGTTCCCTGTTGTGGGATGTTATTAATAAGATTTACAAATGGACTTACCGGAATCCGAAGATAATTCCCATATGTTGAATTGGAAGGGTTATCCCAGTCTGCATGAAATTCCATGGAACCAAGATAATTTCTTTGTATAAAAAGGAAGAATTCCGGTGTCCCCGTATCCGGAAATTCACCATCACAATCGGCAGGTATCGCCGAAAAGGCATCATTATTGGAATTCAGCAGAAACAGAATCATCCGTGCAGTGGGATCACCATTAAGCATGGCTGTTCGGTCGAAAGCAGCAGCCCCTGTCCCGTCATAAGCCCCGCCACCGGATCTGATCCTGTTAAATGACATATAGTAACCATCAGGCCAAATGCCGAATTTCGGATAATCGGGAATGTCGGAAAAAGAAAATTCCCAGCGGAACCATGAACCGGTGGGATCAGCGGTTTGTGAAACAGCGATCATCTGATAATACGGACCATTCGGGAAATTGGGCAGCGAAAACTGGCTGATAAACCACCTGTCCGCATTTTCATCATACAAAACGATCCCATCCCCATTGCTTGAATTATGGGGCATCCCATTCCAGATGCTTCCGGAGTTGAATGGGCCCAAAATTCTGATTCCTGCTTTATCGTAAATCGCACAGGAAAGATTGACCATTTGGAAATAATGATCCGGACTGACATCACCACAAGGATCAGGAGGAACCACCCAGTTGAGATTCGTCAGGCCTTCAAAGTTCAGCAGGATTGAGTCGCCCCTATTTAGTCCTGACGATTTCTGTGTAATCGAATCTGTAACGTGTTTTTCAATGCCGGAATGATCCGTAACTGTGAAATAATTTTTTACCGCTCCATTTTTCCAGCTCTGATCGGTTTTTTTCACCGTTCCAAGACACATCACCCGCAGCGGTGGCGAAATATCGAAATAGCTGGCAACCGAAACAGCAGGCTTCCCGGTATTCTGAGAAATTGTCTGACCGGAAATTATAAACAAAAGAAGGAAAAAAAACAAACTGTGTTTCATCATTCTGTACAAATTTACATTATTCCTGTCCATTTCCTTACTTAATCAAATCATTTTAGACATCGTATATAAATTTCACTAATTTTGATAAAGGTATACAAAAGTTGGCTGCTATATGAAGTGCGACACGAGGTCGATTGAATAACTGTTAAACGTTCTTTGATAAGACTGATTTAACCTCATGTTCCATCATGGGTAGCCTACCGGCACATGCGTCAATGGCAACGTTTGGGTGTGAATCTGCCGGGAAAAAATTCCCTGATAGATAGCATCATTCTGAAAGGTATCGGCTCGGATGGTATGGTGAAATTAATTGAACTGCTGTTGACGTACCGTCATGCACGATAATGTGAACGTTGCTGATACACATTGGCCAAAATGGCAAGAAGACAGGATGTAAGCTCGTTTTAAGCTAGCACATGGATGTTGATCTTCCGGTATATAGGCAGCGCCTAACCCATCCTGTTATTCCTTCGGAACGTGGTAAGTCTTTTTAGTTCCCATTCTTTGGGTAAGATTGCCGTAAGGCAATTACAATATTATGCAGGTATGAGATGATGGAGAAAGCGAATGCCATCTTGTAATGAGGTGGAAAGAGGTTCTGAATTTGCCTCCGGTGAAAACCGTGTAGAATTCCATCTGGTTCTCTTTTATAAGAAAGAGGTAATAAGATTTTAATTCAGGAATCGCAAATGAATCCACCAATTGGTGGATATGCCCCTGAAGCAGGTTACCCTGTAAAAATCATTATTTCAAAGTATTGTAAAAGCTTGGTACTTTATTTTGTAACTTGCTGGGTGGTTCATTCCGCCTTTAGAGGACTTGAGCCGTATGATGGGAAACTATCACGTACGGTTGTGCGTTCAGAAAAGGTGGACATATCCAGTGGGTGCAAGTCCCATCAGAACAAAAGTCAAAGTTCTGTAGCTAAATG
>JALNZC010000043.1 GCA_023229525.1 Bacteroidales bacterium | reverse complement strand
TGAATATGACCGGGAGCCTTTTTACGGTCGACGATTTCGGAAGGGGTGAATACCTGGATCTGAAAAATCTGATTCTTCCTGCCTTTACGCTGGGTATCCGGCCCCTGGCCATCATCGTGGAACTTACACGGAACTCCTTACTGGAAGAGATGACCCAGGATTACATCCGGACCGCCCGGGCCAAAGGATTGGGAAAAGGTCGGATCATCTTCAAACACGCGCTGAAGAATGCCCTTAATCCCGTAGTCACTGCCATATCAGGTTGGCTTGCTTCTCTGCTTGCAGGTGCGGTTTTCGTGGAATTTATTTTCGACTGGAAGGGCATCGGGGTGGTTATCGTGAACGCACTGGATAAATACGATTTTCCCGTGGTGATGGGAGCCGTCCTGTTTATCTCGATCATCCTGATCATTATTAATTTCATGGTCGATATCATATACGGAATGCTTGATCCGCGCGTTAGAATAGAATGAAAATTGGATTTACGATATACGATTTACGATATACGATTTGTTTAAACTAGACGAGACAATAATTAAATAACTAAAACAAAAAGAGATATGAGAACAAGGATTGTTGCGGGAAACTGGAAAATGAACAAGACTTTTGATGATGCGGAAGTTTTGATCACGGATATTGCTGATGCGCTGGATGATGTGGCGCTGGAAAATGCGGAAGTCGTACTTTGTCCACCTGCTCTTTATCTTGAAATGGCGGCCGATGTCGCGGAGGAATCAAATTTCAGTTTGGGAGCCCAGAATTGTTATCCGGCCGATTCCGGCGCATATACAGGAGAGATCAGTCCGCTGATGCTCCATTCACTGAAGGTGAATTATTGCATCATTGGTCATTCCGAACGTCGCAAATATTTTAACGAGAGTCACGAATTCCTGGCTAAAAAAGTTGATGCACTCCTGAATCATGAGATCCGGCCGATCTTTTGCTGCGGTGAAGTGTTACCGGAACGGGAAGGCAACCGCCATTTCGCGGTGGTGAAAAAGCAACTGGAGGAATCCTTGTTCCATCTCGCGGTGGAGGCCTTCACACAGGTGGTCATTGCCTATGAACCAGTTTGGGCCATTGGCACCGGTGTGAATGCCACCCCGGCACAGGCCCAGGAGATGCATGCATATATCCGGCAGCTGATTGCAACCAAATATGATCATGAAACTGCCGGGAACACCACGATACTCTATGGCGGAAGTTGTAATGGCAAAAATGCGGCCGAACTTTTCTCTCAGCCGGATGTGGATGGTGGTCTCATCGGCGGCGCATCCCTGAAAGCAGAGGAGTTTTTACAAATTGTTTCAGCCCTTTAATTCATGGATTATATCGAATTCGAATTCACCCTTGCTTCCGCCACCAATTCCGAGATTCTTATGGCCTTATTGGCAGAAATGGGTTTCGAGAGTTTTTCGGAACAGGAAAAAAGTATCCTTGGTTATATTCCTGAAAATAGATTCCAAAAAGAGGTTATCCTTCCTTTCCTCGATGATATGGTTGACAGGAAACAATTACAATATCATTATAAAACGGTATTGAGTCAAAACTGGAACGCGATCTGGGAAAGCCATTACGATCCAGTGATCATCGAGGGAAAATGCATGGTCAGGGCGCCTTTTCATCAATCTGTTCCAGGTATGCAATATGAAATCGTGATCGAGCCGAAGATGTCATTTGGCACCGCCCATCATGAAACCACCAACATGATGATCCGGTTTTTAATGAAAGAATCGCTTAAAGGGAAACGGATTCTCGATATGGGTTGCGGCACAGGTATCCTGGCTATTCTGGCATCAAAGATGAAAGCCCTGGAAGTGATCGCCATTGATAATGACGAGTGGGCTTTTAACAATGCAAGAGATAACATGGAAAAAAATAAGGTACACCTGGTTACAGTTCTTCAGGGTGAGGTACAGGATATCCCCGGGCCATCCTACGACCTTATTATGGCCAATATTAACCGGAACGTACTGATCCGCGATATTCCAACTTATGCGAAGTTCTTAGTCCCATCGGGGATCTTACTGGTCAGCGGATTTTATGAGGAAGATCTGCAGTCGTTACAACTTGCAGCAGCACCAAGCGGATTACATTTTGTAAGCTCGATGGTGGAAAACAAATGGACCGGTGCAAAATTTGTAAAATGAAAAACGTGTACCTGACCGTTGTTACCAGGTCCCTGATATTATGTATCCTCTTGTTCATCACAGGGTCATTGTCCGGTCAGACCATCACTCATTTTTCAGCGGATTCGAGTCAGTTCACCGAAGATTTGAAACGGGTCTTTTCCGGTATTTCCGACCAGGAAAAGAAGCTCATTGCACCCGGGTTAACCGATTTCATCCAGAAATGGAATACAAACCAGTTTGACCCCGAACGGAAAAAGATCATTTCATTTATTTGCAATGAGATGGTCAGAAAGAAGATTCGTGCCTATCCCTATTTTTTCACATACATCAACACACTGAACATTTTTATCAATACCAAACAGCCGGAGACAGGTTTCAATCCATGGTCGGAGATCCTGAAAAAACTGATCGCAGATAAAAATAGCCGTAAATTTCTTTCCTTCCTGGAATCGACCAGGAACCTCTTTGCCGAAGGTCTGGTCTACAAATCATTATCCACCCAATGGAAGCTCACGGAACCTGTTTACTTCTTTTTTTATGATTCGGTCCCTTCCATTGGATTTTCAAAATCCGACCTGATCTGTTATGCCAACAAGGACAGTCTGATCATTTATGATACACGCGGGATTTATTATCCTTTATCCAATATCTGGAAAGGGCATGGGGGAAGAGTTAACTGGAAGCGTGCGGGGGAAGATCCGTCGAAGGTATATGCCGACCTCAACCTTTACGAAATCCAGATGCGCCATTCAACTTACACGGCCGAATCGGTCAGTTTTCTGCATGCCCGTTATTTCCCATCTGCCTTATTAGGGCAGCTGGTTGATAAAGTTTTAGCGGATGTGACCGAAGAAAAAGCCTCTTATCCGCGCTTTTATTCCTATGATAAGATGATCGGGATCGCCCATCTTTTCCCGAATATCGATTATATCGGTGGTTTTGCCCTCGAAGGTTCCCGTGTGATCGGTGCAGGAAACCCGGAGCGCGATGCCCGGTTGTTCTTTAAGAAAAACGGACAGGATTTTGTAACGGCCCATTCCCGTACTTTCATCATTCACCCTGACAGGATCAATTCAAACAATTCATCCATCTCGATTTATCATGATAATGACTCAATCTTTCATCCCGGACTACAGCTGAAATATATCGATGAAAAGAAAAGTCTTTCCCTCACCCGCGATGAACGGGTCCCAAACATAAGTCCATGGTTTGATTCCTTTCATAAGGTCGAGATATTCTGTGATGCCGTGAATTATAAAGTCGGTGATCCCAAGATAAACTTCGAAGTAATCGCCAGCATGGGGAAAGAACGTAAGGCAGTTTTCGAATCGAGTAACTGTTATTCGCAGTACCGGTATGACAGATTACAGGGAATCGATGCCGTTAATCCCCTGAACCTCATCAGTCAATATTCGGCGCATCAGAGATCACGGGAGATCACACTGGAAGGACTGACAGAATATATGGACAAACCGATCGAACAGGTTGAATGGATCCTGCTGAACCTGGGAAATCGTGGTTTTCTGGTTTATGATTTTGAGACCAAGGTCGCCAGGATCAAGAATAAATTGTTCAACTATGTCAATGCCCGGGATGCCAAAGCCGATTATGACGTGATCTCGTTCAATTCTACGGTTACCGATGCTCCGAACGGAATTTTAAACCTGGAAACCTTTGATCTGAAGATTCAGGGAGTACCCATGGTTGTCCTGAGCGATTCACAGGCGGTCCATATTTATCCCAAAGATGCTGAAGTCGTTTTGAAAAAGGACCGCGATTTTAAATTTACCGGGAAAATTGAAGCCGGACTATTTACTTTTTATGTTCACGATGGATCCTTTGAATACAGTAAATTCAGGCTGAATCTTCCGTTCATCGATTCTATGACCTTTTCCATAAGGGATAATAAATGGGATCCCGTTACCCGATCTTATCCTTTGATTAAGGTACGGGATGCAATCACACAGCTCGGTGGAGTGTTGCAGATTGATGATTCGACCAATAAATCGGGACTGAAAGCCCTTGTTGAATACCCGAGCTTTACAAACAGGAATAACTCTTTTGTTTTCTGGAACAGACCTAACATCCAGAACGGTGCTTACCTGAAAGAGAAATTCTTCTTTGAATTACATCCTTTCACATTAAAAAGCCTGGATATAGTGAACACCGATAGTTTGCAGTTCACAGGCGCTTTGACTTCAGCCGGGATCTTTCCGAAAATTGAAGAACCACTTAAGGTTCGTCCCGATTTTTCGCTGGGACTGGAGAAGGTTACCGATACCAGCGGATTGACTGTATACGGTGGAAAGGGAATTTTTTATTCGCGGATCGACCTGAGCGATCGCGGTTTAAGAGGAGATGGCAGCCTGACTTTCCTTGACTCGAAAACAGTTTCGAAAGACTTTATTTTCCTGCCCGAATCGATGAAGACCCTGGCCTTGAATTTTAAGGTAACCGAAACAAGAACTCCCATTGAATACCCGGCTGTTCAGGCGGATTCGGTCCGTCAGTTCTGGTTCCCTTACAAAGACTCGCTGCTCATTACGACCGTCGGGAAAAATATGGCTATGTACAACAATCAGGTAAACTTCGAGGGTACCCTGGCGCTTAGCCCCAGGGACTTGAGCGGGGTCGGTTCAGTAAAGATCAGCAATGCCATTATGGATTCCAAAGACTTCGAATTTAAATCGCGCACCTTCGATGGTTTTATTTCCAGTTTCAGGATCAAATCCGCTGATCAAACTGACCTGACTATTTCGACAAAAAATTATGCATCCCATTTTGATCTTGATCGCCGGATTGGAGAATTCAAATCCAACTCGGGCTTATCGAAAGTTGACTTCCCGTTCAACAAATATATCTGTTCCATCGACCGTCTTGAATGGCAGATCGACAAAGGAGAGGTGTTGCTTTCGAATGAAGAAAGTCCACTTAATATTCCTGATTCCTTGAACTATCAGCAACTTATCGATCAGGCTTATACCGGTTCGGAATTTATCTCGGTACATCCTAAACAGGACTCGCTGAGGTTTTTTACTTCCAAAGCCACCTATAACTTACACGAGCAGGTGATCCATGCCAGTGGGGTGAAAATTATCAAGATGGCTGATGCAGCCATCTTTCCTGATTCAGGCAATGTCACGATCCGGAAAAATGCCCGTATGCAAAACCTGAACAATGCCATCCTTATTGCCAATACGAAGTCGCGGTATCATCAGGTTAACCATGCCACGCTCTCTATTGCTTCCCGGAAAAGTTATTCAGGTTCGGGTAATTATGAGTATAAAACCCGGACCGGTGAATTTGAGACGATAACTTTCGACCGTATTGAGGTGGATACCACCGGACAGACCGTGGCCTATGGTTCCATTCCGGATTCGTCAAATTTCCTGATCAGTCCGGAGTTTGCTTACAAGGGTAAGGTTGTTTTAAATGCCGGAGAGAAAAACCTGATGTTCGACGGAAGTTTCCGCGCCATTACCGATTGTTTGCCTTATAAGCCCGAGTGGATAAAATTCAGCAGTATTATTGATCCGCTGCAGGTTCAAATCCCAATTTCACTACCACTGAAAAATGCCGCAAATGAAACAACCAACCTGGGCCTGGTGTTTTCCAATGCCGAAGGCAGGATCGGTCCGGCATTCTTCAAACGAAAAAAATCCTTCAGTGATTCCACCATGATCACTTCCTCCGGATTGATAGAGTACGACCAGACAAAGAAGGAATTCCGTATCGCAGAAGCTGGGAAACTAAAAAATCCGGGTGAGAAAGGCAACTACGTCTCACTGAACACCAGGAATTGTACGATGCGGGGAGATGGCAATCTTAACCTGGGTCTTAACCCCGGGAATATGAAAATGGAAACCTTTGGGACTATTGATTATTTTATTATTCCCGATTCGACACGGATACACATAGCCATCGCGCTTAATTTCCCATTTTCCGACCAGGCGCTGCTGCGGTTCAACACATTACTTGAATCGGTCAACCTGACCGGTCTCAATATATTGCAAACGCCTTATGCCACGGCGATGGAGTCGCTGCTTGGGAAGGAGGAACTTGAACGGTTACGGTCGGAAGCAGATCTTACCGGAAAATATAAAAAATTTCCGGATGCCCTCGATCGTACGATCTTCCTGGCTGACGTCTGGATGAAATGGGATACCCTTTCCCGTTCCTATGTTTCATATGGTCCCATCGGTATCGGAAACATCGGGAAGACTGCGGTTAACCGTTATGTGAACGGTACCATTGAATTCATCAAAAAAAGAAAGGATGATGATTTTACCCTCTATATGCAACTCACCCCCGACGAATGGTTCTTCTTCAATTACCGGAGCAATCTCATGCAGGCAATCTCTTCCGATCTCAATTTCAATGACATCCTGACTGCTGCGGCCCAGTCGAAAGCAGAAATGTCACGTGTAAATAAGGAGGCAAAGGGTTACCGCTATTCCATTGCCACCGACCGGAAAAAACGTGATTTTCTGCGTAAATTTGAATCCGAAGAGAATTGATAAATTTGCGTTCTTTGCAAGAGGAAACCGGACACAGGATCCAGGATACAAGATGCAGGATTAAAGCTCGCTTTGCTCGCGATACAGGATACTGGATGCTGGATAAATCTAAAATCTAAAATCGTAAATCGTAAATGGCCTTAACATATGTTATTCTGGAAATCATTGCCGCTTATCTTATCGGTTCCATTTCCTCCGCTGTTTGGTTTGGAAAGCTGTTATACGGGGTCGATGTGCGTGAGCATGGCAGTGGGAATGCCGGCGCTACCAATGTTATCCGCGTACTTGGATATAAAGCGGGTATCCCGGTATTGCTTGTCGATGTCTTTAAAGGCTGGCTTGCTGTCCAGTTGGCTTGTTGGTTCCCTGTTCCCGGTTTCAGTGACGATATAATGACGTATGTGAAGATCGGTACAGCAATAGCCGCGGTTCTCGGTCATGTGTTCCCGGTTTATTCCGGATTCAAGGGTGGAAAAGGCGTTGGCACCCTGGCGGGTGTTGGTATTGCACTTTTTCCGCTGGCTTTACTGGTCGTACTCGTGATCTTTATTGCTGTTTTGGCCGTTACACGCTATGTCTCCCTTTCGTCGGTACTTGGTGCCCTTGCATTTCCTTTTGCGGTTTATTTCATTGGTGGGGAACAAAACACCGGACTTCTGGGTTTATCTATATTGGTTGCCATCTTTATTCCCATCACACACAGGAAAAACATCAAACGGTTGATCCGGGGGGAAGAACGTAAATTTGAATTCCGAAAAAAAAGTGGTTAAAATGCTATCACGAAATAATTTGACCGGGAGTTTGAAGAGAAATAATAAGTTGTATCTTTGAATTAATTTTAAAAAATATTTCTGATATGAAATTTATCATTTCTAGTAGTGTATTACTGAAAAATCTGCTGGCCATACAGGGTGTAATCAATACTAACAATACATTACCAATTCTGGATGATTTTCTGTTTGATCTGAATGAAGAAGCGCTTACCATTACTTCATCCGATCTGGAAACCACTATGCGGGTGACAGTTAAAACAGATAAATCTGAAGAGACGGGAAGTATTACGATTCCGGCCAAAATTCTGGTAGACACACTTAAAACTTTTCCGGATATTCCGGTCTCTTTTAATATCAATCTCGATTCATTGATGGTTGAACTTTCGGCCGGAGAAGGGAAGTATAAACTTTCCGGCCACAAGGCTGACGAATATCCGCGTACACCCTCGCTTGAAGATACAACAGCCTTCAATATCGATTCACACCTGATGGCTCAGGCGATTAATAAAACCCTGTTTGCCACCGGGAATGATGAGTTACGGCTTGTTCTCTCCGGAGTTTTTTGTGAACTCTCTCCCGATGACGTGATCTTTGTAGCTACCGATGCACACAAACTGGTTCGCTATAGACGGACTGATCTGAAGTCGCCCGATTCTGCCTCTTTTATCCTTCCGAAAAAGCCAATGAACCTGCTGAAAAATATCCTTTCAGGAACGGAAGTTCCGGTCACAGTAGAATACAATAAAACCAATGCCTTTTTCTCTTTCTCCAATATTCATCTGATCTGCAGGCTTATCGACGGAAAATATCCGAATTACGAAGCTGTGATTCCCAAAGACAATCCCAACAAACTTACCATCGATCGTCATGCTTTGCTGAACACAATCAGGCGTGTAGCCATTTTTGCCAATCAATCCACACATCAGATTCGTTTTAAAGTCTCAGGCCAGGAGCTGTTGTTGAGCGCCGAAGATATCGATTTTTCAAATGAGGCAAAGGAAAGATTGAGCTGTTCATACGAAGGTGAAGATATGGAGATCGGATTTAACTCCAAATTCCTGCAGGAAATGCTCAGCAATATTGACACCGACGAAGTCAGGCTTGAGATGTCTACCGCCAACAGGGCCGGAATTCTAACTCCTGTCAACAATGAAAACAAAGAAGAAGATATTCTTATGCTGGTTATGCCGGTAATGCTTAATAAATGATATTTAATCTTATAGTATTAACAAACCCCAAAAATTATGAAAACAAGAAACTTCCTGATGTTATTTATGCTTGCTGTGATACCGGTACTTTTTTTTTCCTGCGACAAACTGACTAACCTGACTGCAGTAAATGTCACTTACAAAGTTCCCCGCATCCCTTTCAAATTCACTCCCACTGCCCTGAAATCGGGTGAAATAATTCTGTGCACAGAACAAGTTAATCTTAATGTTGACAGTCTTCTTAATGCTAACCTCCCCGGCGGTGGTCTCGACACTACCTCCTTCTCGAATTTTTCAATAACCATTGAAGCTCCCGACACAGCCAACTTTGGCTGGCTTCAATCAGCGCGAACAGTGGTATCCCAGGATAGCACCTTTACATCGCATGTTCAGATTGGGACTGTCACCAATAATGACTCCACTACCAAAACAGTGATTCTGACCATGAATAATGATAATATCCGTCCTTATCTGGGAACCAAAGGCTTCTATATCAGGGTGTATGCCGTGGTCAATGGCGCCATTCCCTATAATTGGATTCAAATGTATATCGATTCTCAGTTGAAAATGAGAATCGAACCGCTTTAACAGATATACAGATAGATTTTACAAAGTTTGTCTCACAAATAAAATAAAGAGGCTGTCACCGGAAGATGACAGCCTCTTTATTTTGGACCAATGAGAAAAGTAAATTAGTCTTTTCGGACGTTGATGGCTTTCTTCCCCCGGTTGTCTTCTGTGATGTCAAAAGAAACCTGATCATTTTCCCTGATTTTGTCCACCAGTCCACTGACGTGTACAAAAATTTCCTGTTGGCCTTCATCATCAATAATGAAACCAAATCCTTTTCTTTCGTTGAAAAATTTAACTTTACCTGTTGACATAGCGATAAAAATTAATATGAATAATTCCCGCTAAAATACAATTATATTTCAAATTTCAAAAAATTCAATAAAAAAAATACGCTCCCGAATCCTTCATTCAAGATTTAACGTTGAAAATGCGGATCGGGAGTGTTTATTTAAAGGGAATTATTTCCCTTTTTACTTGGCTGCATTCATTTTATCGAGAACATCCATTACTTCCCTCACAGCTTTTGCCGAAGCGTTAAGCAATTGTTTTTCCTCGTTGTTCAGTTGCAGTTCGATAACTTCAACAATTCCTTTTCTTCCCAGTTTAACAGGAACACCCAGATAAATGTCCTTTAATCCATACTGGCCCTGTAACCAGGCGCAGCAGGGGAAGATCCGGTTTTGGTCTTTCACGATTGCTTCAACCATCTGGGCTGCAGCTACACCGGGAGCATACCAGGCAGAGGTGCCAAGCAGGTTCACGATCTCTGTGCCGCCTTTCTTGGTCCTTTCCACGATGGCATCCAGTTTGTCTTTTGCAATCAGCTCAACAACAGGGATACCACTGACCGTCGTATATCGTGGCAGGGGTACCATGGTATCGCCATGTCCACCCATCAGGATGGAGTGAATATCCTTGGGGGAGCAATTCAGGGCTTCGGCAAGGAATGCTCCGTACCTTGCAGTATCCAAAATACCTGCCATACCGAATACCCGGCTTGAATCGAGTTTTGAAGTAAGGTAGGCGCAATAGGTCATCACATCAAGCGGGTTGGAAACCACAATGATGATCGTATCGGGGGAATATTTAATAATATTCTCGGTACTGGTCTTGACGATATCCGCGTTGATCGAGATCAGGTCGTCACGGGTCATTCCGGGTTTACGGGGAACACCGGCAGTGATGACTACGATGTCGGAACCGGCTGTTTTACTGTAATCGCCTGTGGAGCCATGGATGCGGGTATCGAACTGTTCAACCGGCGACATCTGCCACATATCAAGGGATTTCCCTTCAGCCAGGTTTTGTTTGACATCGAGTAAAACGACTTCCTTTACGATATCTTTACGTGCGATCGAATCTGCACAAGTGGCGCCTACAAGTCCGGCGCCAACGACTGTTACTTTCATGTTTTATATGTTTTTAAGATTAGTTTTTTATTCCGGCTTTGTCTTTGAACCATTCGAGTGTATAGGAAGAGGGTCTTTCAATCTGTAAGCCAAGCGCCCTGTCCCAGAGTAAGGAAGCAAGAACACCCAAAGCTCTGGAGACACCGAATAAAACGGTATAGAAAGGAGCTTCCATAATTCCATAGTGCCTTAAGAGCGATCCCGAATATGCATCCACATTCGGCCATGGGTTTTTAACTTTACCTAAAGAACCGAGGATGGGTGGAACAACTTCATAGAGATCATTCACGACCTGGATGAAATGATCACCCTTACAATATTTGGCTGCAAACTCCCGCTGTGCTTCGAAACGCGGGTCGGTTTTTCTCAAAACGGCATGGCCGTAACCAGGGATAACCCTGCCGGCGGCAATGGTCTTTTCGCAGAAATCATGGATCTGTTGCTTGGTAGGGCTTTCCGTACCAATTTGCTTGATGATGTCAAGTATCCAGGCAACCACTTCCTGATTGGCATAGCCATGGAGAGGTCCTGCAAGGCCAAGCATACCGGCAGCATAGGAATAGTAAGGATTGCTTAATGCCGAAGCCACCAGGTGTGTGGCATGCGCGGAAACATTCCCTCCTTCATGATCAGCATGAATGGTAAGATACAGTCTGAACAATTTGTAGATTTCCGGATCATCGTATCCCATCATGTGGGCCAGGTTGGCTGACCAGTCAAGTTTGGGATCGGCAGGAATAACATTCCCATTAAAATAATGCTTCCGGTAAATATATGATGCAAGGACCGGGATCTGGCCGATGAAATTCATGACATCCTCATAGGTTGAATCCCAGTAATCTTTCTTGCCGACACCAGCATTGTATGCTTTGAGGAATTTCGATTCTGTGGCAAGAGCCAGTATACCGGCACTGAAATCGGCCATTGGAGCAGAATCCATGGGCATTGCATCAAGAACCCGGAAAACATGTTCCGGAACAACAGCACGCTGTTTCCATTCCTTTCCGATTTCCATCACTTCATCGAATGTGGGGATTTCTCCCAGCAACATCAGGTAAAAGAGTCCTTCAGGGAGAGGTTCATCCTGTGGATTAAGTTTGGGAAGTTTTTCCCGCAGTTCAGGGATAGAGTAACCCCTGAACCGGATGCCTTCCTGAGGATCCAGTTTTGAGGTAAGGGTTAGTAAAGCCGGTAGGCCTTTCATCCCGTCAATGACAGACTCGATGGTTACCTGGCCGATAACGGTACTACCATGTTCCTTAAACAATGATTTTACTTCAGCTGCAACGGGTACAGCCTTTTCAACAAATTTAGATTTTAATGAACTCATGACATTGTTATTTACTGGTTTATAATATATTTATAATGTATTTATAATATAATGAATTATACATATTTCAATGTGATAAAATTATCAATTTATTTTGAATAGGCAACTTATCTCTGATTTTTTTATGCAATAATTTTTATATTACGGTATATAACTATTTGATTAACCGTAAAAAAGAAACTGCCCCGGAAAGTGATTTCCCGGGGCAGCAAAGAAAAACAAGATTAAATGTCCAAGTGATTAACGGATCCGCTTCGGACCTGATTTCAGGATCTCATCCGGGCATCCATCAATAAAAACTTTGAAGTTTTCAATATACCTTGAGGCCAGGGCATCATATTTCATCCAGTATTCATCCTTGTTACCCCAGGCATTGGCAGGATCCAGCACATCATCGGGTACATTTGGACATGTCAGCGGAATATCAAAGTCGAAGATTTTGTCTTTCCGGTATTTGACATTATCGAGTGCGCCATCAAGAACCGCATTGAGCATATTTCTTGTATGGCGGATACTGATCCGCTTTCCGACACCAAATTTACCGCCGACCCATCCGGTATTTACAAGCCATACTTTGGCACCATGTTTCTCAATTTTCCTTCTCAGGAGATCCGCATAATAATAAGGATGGTGAACCATAAACGGTGCCCCGAAGCAGGCGCTGAACGTAATTTCAGGTTCGATGCCAAGCCCAAGTTCAGTACCGGCGATCTTGGAGGTATAACCACTCATAAAATGGTAGATGGCCTTGTTCATATCCAGCCGTGCGATAGGCGGCAGTACTCCCTGGGCATCACAGGTAAGGAATATCACATTTTTCGGATGGGTTCTCACCATCTTTTCAGGGATGGCGTTGGGTATAAATTCGAGGGGATAGGATGCCCTGGAATTCTCCGTTATCTGGTCATCATCCAGGTCTATTTTCCGTGAAGCAGGATCGAAAACGACATTTTCAAGGATGGTTCCGAATCTGCGGGTACAAGCGTAAATTTCGGGTTCGTTTTCTGCGGAAAGCCGGATCACTTTGGCATAACAGCCTCCTTCATAGTTGTAAACGCTGTCATCACTCCAGGCATGCTCATCATCTCCGATCAGGCTCCGGTTTGGATCGGCAGATAAAGTCGTCTTTCCTGTACCGCTTAATCCGAAGAACAGTGCGACATCTCCTTTTTTCCCCACATTCGCAGAACAATGCATCGACATGACATCCTGCATCGGCATCAGAAAATTCATGATGGTGAAGATCGACTTTTTTATCTCACCGCCATACTCGGTATTTGCCACAATGGCAAGCCGTTTCGAAAAATCGATCACAATGGCTGTTTCACTGTTGGTCCCGTCAATCCTTGGATCCAGTTTAAATGACGGGGAGGCAATCACGGTAAAATTGGGGATGTGGGTCTTATATTTCTCCAGTGCATTGATGGTTATGAACATATTGCGTGCAAAAAGACTTTGCCATGCGGTATCGGTGATGATCCGGATTGGCATCTGGTAATCGGGGTCAGCACCGACGAATACATCCTGAACAAACAACTCTTCGCCCTGGAGAAAAGCCTGCAGACGGCTGAACAAACCATCAAATTTTTCCGGAGTCATCGGGCGGTTATTTTTCCCCCAGTCAATCTTACCTTCTGTAGAAGATTCTTTGACGAAATATTTTTCGTTGGCCGCCCGTGCAGTCCATTTCCCCGTGTGTACGAGGATCGGGCCACCGTTCACGATCTTACCTTCATTTCGAAATACCGCTTCTTCATATAAAGCAGCTTCCGGGAGGTTCCAGTAAACCCTGTCGAGGTGCACCAGACCGTGATTCTGTAATCCGTATTCACTTTTTAAATTTGCTGCCTGCTTTTGGGCAGGGGTTTCAAATTTCAAATATTTTGACATAGGTTATATTGTTAAATATTCCAAAAATTCGTTTATAGCCAATCTCTCACCAATTTGCGGTCTCCGATAAAAAGTTCGTTGGGTGAGTTCGGATCCAGCGCCCATTTGATGCGTTCAATCCCCTGGGTTATATCTTTAATAGAACCACAGGTTGATAACCTCAGATACCCGTCAAGTCCGAATTCTTTACCGGGAACTGTGATCACCCTTACTTTATCGAGAAGGAAAAATGAGAGTTTGCTGGAATTTTTATCATAATGGCTGAAATCGACGAAACAGTAAAAAGTTCCATCCGGTTTTGTCACTCTGACACCTTCAAATGCATTGAGTTGTTCCATCATCACCCTGGTGTTGTTTTCAAGTGTTGTACACAGGCTTTCCACACCGGACTGTATGCCATTGATAGCGCCAACGGCTGCTGCCTGTAATACAACTGAAGGCCCCGAAGTTTGATGGCTTTGAATGTTTGTCATTACCTCGATCAGTTTTTTATTGGCTACGGCCCAGCCGATGCGGAATCCGGTCATGGCATATTGTTTGGAAACGCCATTGATGAGGATAAGCTTCGATTCGTCGATGCTGCTTTTAAGGAATTTGTAACTGCTGATGGGTTTCCTGTTATTAAAGATCAGGCGATGATAGATATCGTCCATGATCAGGTAAATACTCCGCTTTTCACAGAATTCAACGATCTCTGCAATAAACTGTTCCGAATACATGGCTCCGGTAGGATTATTCGGACTGTTGATGATGATTACCTTTGTATAGGAACTGCATACCTGTTCAATGTCACGCATAGTCGGATAGAATGTGCCGTCTTCAGGCAGCACGGGGACGGGTATCGCACCGCACAGTTTGACCATTTCAGGATAACTTACCCAGTAAGGAGCCGGAAATACGACTTCATCCTGGGGATTAAGAATTGCCTGCAATGCAACCATGATCGCTTGTTTTGCTCCCCCGGAAGCGATAACATTAGCGGGAGAGACGATGCGGTTATACATGTCGCCGGTATAACGGATAATTGCCTGTTTGAGGGCAGGGATCCCATCAGCGGGTGTATAGCGGATCTCGCCTGTATTCAGCAAGCTGGCAGCCCCAATGATGGCATCCAATGGCGCTTTGCTTTTTGGTTCACCAATCCCCAGGTGAATCACAGGTTCACCTTTCGCTCTGAGTATGGCAGCTGTTTCGTTGAGTTTTAACGTCACAGACTCTGCAATTGATCTTCCAATGATACTTAGACTCATAGTTCTCTGTTATAATTAATAAATACTAAAATGCTTAGGGTTACTGGCCGGCTGTTTTGACGTACTGGGCATCCACGACGGCAATGGTAGTCATATGTACGATTTCCCTTACACTGCACTCCATTGGGACGACATGGATAGGTTTGTTGATCCCCATCAGAATTGGGCCAATGACTTCGGCGCCACCGATTTCCTGCATGATTTTATAAGCGATGTTGCCTGAACTTAAATTCGGGAATATCAAGGTATTTACATCATGATTGGCAATCTTTGCAAAAGGAAACGAGGATTTCAGCATTTCTCTGTTCAATGCGAAATTGGCCTGGATCTCACCATCGACCAGTAAATCGGGATGGTTCTGGTGAAGGAATTTGGTAGCCTGTCTCACCTTTTCCGGTCCCATGGTATGTTCGGCTGGTTTGATGGAACCGAAATTGGAATACGATACCATGGCGATTACCGGTTCAATATTGAATCTGCGAACCATTTCGGCAGTGAGTAAGGCGGTTTCTGCCAATGTTTTCCAATCGGGATCAAGGTTTACAGTGGTATCGGCAAAGAAGAACGGACCTCTTTTTGTAACCACCATATACATACTCGAAATCCGGTTAAGATTCGGTCTGGGTCCGATTAGTTTTAAAGCTGGTCCCATCACCTCGCCATATCCACTGGTGACACCGGAAACCATAGCATCTGCTTCCCCGGTTTCAACCATCATGATCCCGAAATAATTCCGGTTATCGGTAAGTTCATAGGCTTCATCATGGGTAATCCCTTTTCTTTGTCTTTTTTTCCAGATCATTTCCGCAAATTGAATCCTTTTTGCCTCTTCACTTGGGTTTCTGGGATCAATGATGGAAACATCACAGATTTCGAGATGATTTTCGGCAATGATCTGCCTGATATGATCAACATTACCCAGGAGTATTGGTTTGGCAATGCCTTCATGTGAAACTTCATTGGCTGCCTTTAAAATCTTAAGGTTAGCGCCTTCAGGATAAACGATCCGTTTGGGTTCCGTTTTTGCTTTCAGGGCAATCCGGCGAACCAGTTGGTTTTCCAAACCGAGACGACGGCTCAACTCTGCTTTGTATGCTTCCCAGTCGGTAATCGGCAGGCGTGCAACTCCGGAATCCATGGCTGCTTTGGCAACGGCCGGCGCTACGGTAGTGATCAACCGGATATCCAGTGGTTTAGGGATAAAATAATACTGTCCGAAAATCAGGTTCTTTACATTGTAGGCGGCGCTGACATTATCAGGAACATCTTCCTTTGCAAGTTTTGCAAGAGCATAAACGGCTGCGATTTTCATCTCCTCATTGATACAGGTAGCCCTCACGTCAAGCGCTCCCCTGAAAATAAATGGGAAGCCGAGTACATTGTTCACCTGGTTGGGATAATCTGATCTTCCGGTTGCCATAAGTACATCAGGACGTGCATCCATAGCATCTTCATAAGTGATTTCAGGATCAGGATTTGCCATGGCAAATACAATCGGATTTTTCGCCATGGAACGGACCATATCCTTGGAAACAATATTTTTGGTTGAAAGTCCGAGAAACACATCGGCTCCGACCATTGCTTCAGCAAGGGTATGAATATCTCTATCGGTGGCAAAGATCTGTTTGTACTTGTTAAGATCTGTCCTGTCTTTGCGCAATATCCCTTTGGTATCCAGCATGACGATGTTCTCCTTTTTTGCACCGATGGAAACCAGTAGTTTTGTACAGGCAATGGCTGCCGCACCTGCGCCATTAACTACGATCTTTGCCTCTTCCTTTTTCTTTCCGGCAATTTCAAGCGCATTGATCCAACCGGCTGCTGTAATAATGGCAGTTCCATGCTGGTCATCATGCATGATCGGAATGTGAAGCTCCTTTTTTAACCTTTCTTCAATCTCAAAACATTCCGGGGCTTTAATATCTTCAAGGTTGATCCCACCGAAGGTAACGGCGATATTTTTAACCGTATCAATGAATTTTTCAATGTCATGGGTTTCCACTTCGATATCGAATACATCCACATCGGCAAAAATCTTAAAAAGCAATCCTTTTCCTTCCATCACGGGCTTCCCTGCGTCGGCACCGATATCACCCAGTCCGAGGACTGCTGTGCCATTGGATATAACAGCTACCAAGTTCCCCTTCGAAGTATATTTATAAATATCGTCTTTATTTTTTTCAATCTCCAGACAGGGAAATGCAACCCCGGGAGAATAGGCAAGCGATAAATCTCTTTGGGTTCTGTGGGGTTTGGTCGGAACTACTTCGACCTTCCCGGGACGACCTTCTGCATGATATCTCAATGCATCTTCTTTTGTAATTTTTGCCATGGTTATAAGGTTTTAGTGACTTTAATCAGCGATAATGGGACTTAGTCTGACCGGCATTCTGCTTTTTCAGGTTATCCGTTTGACAAATAAAAGCATTGAAGATTATTCCGCGTTATTTTCTGAACCGGATGTCAAACAGACCTCCCTTTAATTTCCTGTTAATATAGTCGTGTTTAGTTTTCAAAAGTTGTTACCAACGCGTAAAAATGATACCTGATTCTACTCATTGTCCGATCAAAATAGACAAGAAATGATGGTCTTGTTAATTAATGTACAAATCTAATAATTTAAACAGATGTACCATGTTCCTCCCGGAAAATTATTTTATGGCCGTTTCAATTCTGCAAATAGAGGTAAAGTTTACATAAACGTCAGAACCCATATGAATTGTATAAAGCCCGGGTTAATCCTGATGCCCGAGAATGATCAATCTGGCGCCATGTGCAAAAGCCTTCATCTCAAAATGGCCGCTCACCAGACCCAGATCCGTTTGTGTCCACAAATCTCTCATCCTGAGTTTACCCTGGAGTGAAAGATCTTTTAAATCCACCGGAACATAAAGCGGCTTCAGGGTCTTATTGAACAATCCCACTGCTTTGGTCCCGTCTTCCAGGTCTTTCACCCATATCTCATAATCATTGGTTCTTTTGACCTGGATTGCTTGTTTTCCCAATGGATCCTGGTTAACCGCAAGGACTTCGTCGTTGGTCAACAGGTTCAATGTAAAGGGATCGAGTTGTTTGAGATCACAACCAATGAGCAGGGGTGAGGCCAGGAGGCTCCACAGGGTAATATGTGTGTATTGCTCCTCGGGTGTAAGTCGGGTGTAATGTAAGGAAGGACCCCAACCGACCCTGCCGACCACGAGCATATCAGCATCATTCCAACGTCCCGGGGCCGAATAAGGAGAACAATTATTCTGACTGAACCCGATGGTGGAGAGGCTTTCCCAGGTGTCTTCTATATCACCGGTGGTACGCCACGAATTCCCGTCAACATCGGCGCCCCATGTCCATACTTCACCCATTCCATACTGGCAGAGACTGTAATGGATATCCCGGTTAACCTGGCGAAGCGCACGCTTCATTACGAGATAGGGGTGTTTCAACTGCTCGAGAGTGGGATTCGGAGCGATATCGCCATAAGAACACCAATCATATTTCAGATAATCGATACCCCAAAGCGCATAACGCTGGACATCTTTTTCTTCAAATCCATAACTTCCTTCATAACCTCCGCAGGTTTTACGACCGGGGGAGGAATAAATTCCGATTTTCAACCCGAGGGAATGGACATAATCGCACAGTGCTTTCATATCAGTGAATTTCGAATTTGTCAGGATGTTCCCATCCTTGTCGCGGGTATCTTCCCAGCCATCGTCAATGTTGATATAGGTCCAGCCATGATCGATTAAGCTGCTCGATTTCATGGCATTGGCAGATTGGCGCACTTTTTCATCGCTCACACTCAGCCCCCAGCAGTTCCAACTGTTCCATCCAAGCGGTGGGGTGAGTGAAAGCAGGTCACCCACGACGATTTTCAAGTAACGTTCACTTTTTCCGTATTGATTTTCAACCTTAAGTTTAACTTGGTGTTCTCCTTTTTTCTTTAATACACCGGTAATGACGCCGGTCATCTCATCCATCTTTAACCCCGGTGGACAATCCATTGCGGTATATTTCAGCGGCGCAGTTCCGGTTGCGGAAACCTTAAACAAAAAGGGCGACCAGGGACGAACTCCAAAAACTTTTGACCCGGTTATACGGGGTTCCTTTGGTGCTTTTGGCGTTAAGATCCGGGGGACTTCAACCGTATCACAAATCTGTTTCCCGGATTCCGACTCCGTAAACGAAACGAAGAGACTGACCGGCCGGTTGAAACTGGTATTAAAGGAAATTTGCTTATCAATAGTTAATCCACCGGTCAGATCGATCCCGGTCTTTTCTAAATATAAAGATGCACTGTTATCGCTACGGATTGCCCGGATGATAAGATTTCCCTTGAATTCATTTTTGTCGGAAAGATTTTTGATCACGATATCTTTCCGGATGATACTGTCACCCTCAAAAACAAAGGCAGATCCGGAAAAATCTATTTGGATCAGATCCTTAAGATCGATCATCGCAATTTCGAAAGGCTGACTGAACATACCGCCGGGCCCGCTGAAGTCGAAACACCTCACGGCGATCACATTCTCCTTATCCCATTGAACACGCGGGTCATCCGCCGCAAGTACATATTTCCGGTCCAGGTTCCATTTTCCCCAAATCTTGTTGAAATCTGCGGAGGGGAGGGAATTTGCCTTCATGGTCATTCCGTTTTCCCCGATAAGCGCACCATTCAGGAAAACCTGGTCACAGTCGTCAATTTTTCCCAGCCGGAATATTATACTGTCTTTGATATATGCTTTTTCCCTGAGGAAGGATGGGATCACCACTTTAAACCGGTACCAGCCGAATCCATCATACTTTTTATATCCCTGTTTTTCCCATGTTTGCTTTGGATCGATAGTACTCCATCCCGAATCGTCAAAAGCAGGAGTTGACCAGCTAAGGTTGTCACCGGTCCTGAATTTCCAGCCAGAATCGAGAGATACAATATCCGGTCCCGTTTTCTGTGAACAGGATCCCAATAAAAGTATAAAAGCGAAAAGAAAACCTGCATTTGCTCTCATGATGACTTTTTTATGCAAGTTATAAAAAAAAGCCGGGAATAAATTCCGGCTCTTTTCATTATCTGGTAGTCTAAAGGTTACTTTTTCACCGCTTTTTTCTCAGGCGCTTTTTTCTGTTTGATCACAGCCTGAGCTGCAGCCAGACGGGCGATGGGAACGCGGAAAGGGGAACAGCTTACGTAGTTGAATCCCAGTGAATGGCAGAATTCAACGGAAGCAGGTTCTCCGCCATGTTCACCGCAAATACCGATCTTAAGATCTTTCCGGGTTGAACGGCCCTTTTCAACAGCAATCTGCATCAGTTGGCCCACTCCTGCGAAATCGATCACCTGGAACGGATCAACAGGAAGGATCTTCTTCTCGATATAATCAGGAACAAATCCGCCGATATCATCACGGGAGAAACCGAAGGTCATCTGCGTAAGATCGTTGGTGCCGAAAGAAAAGAACTGGGCAGTCTGCGCGATCTTATCGGCTGTGAGAGCGGCACGTGGGATTTCGATCATGGTCCCGATCATATGCGGGATCTCTTTCATTTTAAATTTCTTGCATACTTCTGTATGGATCTCATCTATGATCAGGTATTGATGTTTCAATTCAAGATCGGTACAGGTGACCGGGATCATGATTTCAGGGAATACCTTTTTCTTATCCTTCAGCAATTCAGCCGTCGCTTCAAAAATAGCACGTACCTGCATCTCTGTGATTTCCGGGTAAGTTATACCCAGACGAACCCCCCGGTGACCCATCATCGGGTTGGTTTCATGAAGTGCATCGGCACGGCGGTCGAACTCCTGCATGTCAATCTTTAAACTTTCGGCAATTTTTTTCCGTCCTTCTTCATTCTGCGGAATAAATTCATGTAACGGCGGATCCAGAGTACGGATGGTAACCGGATATCCGTCCATGGCAGCAAGGGTTTTTTTGATATCTTCCTTGACATAAGGATATAGTTCGTTCAATGCTTTCCGGCGCTCTTCCTGGGTTTTGGAAGTAATCATTTTCCTGAGGATGAAGAGGGGTTTATCGGCATTTTTTCCATAGAACATGTGCTCGGTACGGAAGAGTCCGATCCCTTCGGCGCCAAAAGCCCGTGCTTTGGCAGCATCTTCGGGGGTATCGGCATTGGTACGGATTTTCATGGTACGGATAGCATCGCAGAGTTTCATGAAGACCTGAAAATCGGGATTTTCTTCGGCAGCTTTGATCATGGCGATCTGGCCGGCATAGATATATCCTTTCGAGCCATTCAGGGAAATATAATCTCCTTCTTTCAGTATGAGATCACCTGCTTTCATGGTCTTTTTGGATGCTTCAATCTTCAGGCTGCCGGCACCGACTATGCAACATTTGCCCCAACCACGGGCAACAAGCGCTGCATGGGAGGTCATCCCTCCACGTGCGGTAAGAATGGCCTGTGCCGAACGCATCCCTTCGATATCTTCGGGATTGGTCTCTTCTCGAACGAGGATCACGGTTTTACCATTTTTAGTCCAGGCTACGGCTTCCTCGGATGTAAACACAATCTGGCCCGTTGCTCCACCAGGGCCGGCGGGAAGTCCTTTTGCCACCGGTTTAGTGTTCTTTTCTGCTTTCGGATCAAGGATCGGATGGAGTAATTCATCAAGCTGAGAAGGTTCTACACGGGAAACAGCCTCTTCCTTTGTGATAAGTTTTTCGTTGAACATTTCAATGGCCATCTTAACGGCGGCAGGTCCATTGCGTTTCCCAACGCGACATTGAAGCATGTACAGTTTTCCATTCTGGATAGTGAACTCAATATCGAGCATATTCCGGTAATGTTTTTCAAGGGCCAGTTCAATCTTATGTAGGTCCTTGTAAACCTTTGGCATGGCAGTTTCGAGCGAATCAAGGTGCCGGGTATGTTCATTCTTGCCTATTTCGTTGATGGGGTTAGGGGTACGTATTCCTGCTACTACATCTTCGCCCTGGGCATTCGGTAACCATTCACCATAGAAATAGTTTTCACCGGTTGCCGGGTTACGTGTAAAGGCCACTCCTGTGGCGGAAGTATCACCCATGTTACCAAAAACCATAGATTGCACGCTTACGGCTGTTCCCCATTCATCAGGAATGCTCTCGAAACGGCGATAAGAGATTGCACGTTTTCCGTTCCAGCTCTGGAAAACTGCGCCGATTGCGCCCCAAAGCTGCTCCATCGGATCTTCAGGAAATGGTTTACCAAGGGCTTTTTTTACAATTTTTTTATAGATATCTATCAGGTTCTTCAGATCTTCGACAGTAAGTTGTGTGTCGTTCAAATACCCTTTGTCTTCCTTCATTTTGTGAAGTTCCCGTTCAAGCTGGACACGGACGCCCATACCTTCTTTAGGTTCAATACCCGCTGCTTTTTCCATCACAACATCTGAGTACATCTGGATGAGCCGGCGTTGGGAATCGTAAACAAAACGGGGGTTCTTGGTCTTCTTGATCAACCCTTCACGGGTAATATCGTTCAAACCTACATTCAGCACCGTTTCCATCATTCCGGGCATCGAAGCACGGGCTCCGGAACGAACTGAAACGAGGAGGGGGTTATTTTTATCGCCAAAGATGGCGTCCATCTCTTTTTCTGTTGCTTTCAGGCTATCAGTTACTTGTTTCTTCAACTCTTTCGGATAGCTTTTTTCATTCTGCTGGTAGTAAGTACATACTTCCGTTGTGATGGTAAAACCGGCAGGTACAGGTAGACCAATGTTGACCATCTCGGCCAGGTTGGCACCTTTACCGCCGAGCAGGTTTTTCATTTCGGATTTACCCTCTGCTTTTTTACCACCAAAAAAGTATACATACTTCTTTGATTTAGCTTGATTTGCCATGATTTTCAATAATTTAGTTAGTAAAAAATTTGAACCGGCAAAATTACAAGAAATTTTGCCACGAACAATAATTGACCCATTAATTTTAAGTTAATTTAATAGTCTATTCTGCCGATATTTCCCATGTTCCAGAGGATCCACTGTTGCCGGCCTGACAGGTATGAAGTGGGGATGGTGGGATTCCATTTTAATGGATTCGGCAGGATGGCAGCGATGAGGGCTGCCTCACCCCTGGAGAGTTTCGAAGCCGGTTTGCCGAAATAAGCCTGGGAGGCAGCTTCAACGCCATAAATCCCTTTACCGGTTTCAATCACATTCAGATAAATTTCCATGATCCGCTTTTTCCCCCAGACAAATTCGATTAGCACTGTAAAATAAACCTCCAGTCCTTTCCGGATCCATGATCGCTGAGGCCAGAGAAAAACATTTTTTGCGGTTTGTTGTGAAATAGTACTGGCACCATGAATCTTCTTCCCCTGCTTTTTCTCATTGTATTCCCGGGCTTTTTCTATCGCATCAAGATCAAACCCCCTGTGTTCAAAAAACCGGTTATCCTCCGATGCGACCGCTGCCAAGGGCATAGCAGGCGCAATTTTATCCAGTGAAACCCAATCTTTCCGGAGTTTAATGGTTTGTCCGTTATAAGCCTGTTCAGCCAAACGAATAACCATCAACGGGGTGACAGGTGGGTTGACAAACCGGTACAAAACGACGAAAAATAAGGTCGAAGCAATAAAAATCAGGATAAAATATTTTAATAACCGCCATATACCGGTCAGGAATTTCTTCATGGTTAATAATCAATTCAAACAGCTTCCAAATGTAGGAAAAATTCTTAATTTTGCCCGGTTTAACTCAACTCAACTAACGCAACTACCATGAGCAATTTTATTGGACTCCGGATTGAAGATAAATACGAAATGGAGCGACGGGCCCCGTTAACACCCTCCCATGTGGCTCGCCTCATCAAACAAAAAAAACTTGATATCGTTGTCCAGTCTTCGGCAAAACGAGTTTTTAAGGACGAGGAATATAGCCAGGCCGGTGCGGAAATATCGGATGACCTGAAAAAATGCTCCGTCATTTTTGGCGTTAAGGAAATTCCCATATCCTGTTTTGAACCTGAAAAGACCTATGTATTTTTTGCTCATGTGATAAAAGGTCAGAAATACAATATGCCCATGCTCAAACGCATGATGGAATTGAAATGTAACCTGATTGATTATGAACGGGTAGTGGATGAGCAGGGGAAAAGGCTGATCTTTTTCGGACATTATGCAGGAATGGCAGGTATGATAAACTCACTCTGGGCATTGGGTTTACGTTTGAAAGATGAAGGCTACCCGACCAACTTGACAAGGCTCAAACAAGCACGGTATTACCATTCACTTAAAGAAGCGAAAGATGATATTTCAGGGATCGGCCAGCTTATCGCCGAAAACGGGATACCGCACGAATTGCGTCCCTTCGTGATCGGTTTTACCGGTTATGGCAATGTCTCACACGGAGCACAGGAAATTTGCGGTTTCCTACCCATTAAAGAAATATCTCCTGAAAAACTTCTTTCCCTGCACCAACGAAAAAAATTACCGGATAATCTGGTATATAAAGTAATTTTTAAGGAAGAAGATCTCGTTGAACATATTCATGGGGAGCCATTTGATCTCCATGATTATTATGCCAATCCTGAAAATTACCGGAGTAAATTTGAAAAGTATATCACCCATCTCTCCGTGTTGATCAACTGTATTTATTGGGATGAGCGCTACCCGAGGCTTGTCACCAAAGCTTATCTGAAAAAACTTTACGCCAAAGGCCAGCCCAGACTGACTGTAATTGGCGATATAAGTTGTGATGTGGGAGGCTCCGTTGAATGTAATTTGAAACCTGCAAAAATTGAAGAACCTTTATACGTTTATGATCCCAAAACAGAGACCATTTCAAACGGTCATAAAGGTAATGGTATGCTGATGATGGCGGTCGATATTTTACCGGCCGAAATCCCACGTGACTCATCCAATGGATTTGGCGATATCCTTGTAAATTTTGTTAAACCGATTTCAGATGCTGATTTTTCGGTGCATTTCGATGATATCGATTTACCGCGGGCCATAAAAAAGGGACTCATCTTGCATCAGGGTCAGTTGACGCCTGAGTTCAAATATATTGAACAATATCTATAATTACTCACAAAAAACTCTTGAAATGAAAAAAGTTTTAATCCTCGGAGCAGGAATGGTGGTAAAACCGATAGTTACTTATCTTTTGGGCAAAAATATCCAGGTAACGGTAGCTACACGTACGAAATCAAAAGCAGAAGAAATGATTGGCGGTCATCCCCACGGGAAAGCTTTAGCCTGGACGGTTGATGACCAGGATAGACTGGATAAAATGATTGCTGAACATGACCTTACGGTAAGCCTTCTTCCGTACTTACACCATGTAATGGTAGCCAAACATTGCATCAGCCACAAAAAGAATATGGTGACCACTTCTTACGTAAAACCGGAGATGAAGGCCCTGGATAATGACGCAAAAGCTGCAGGAATCATCATTTCAAACGAAATGGGTCTCGATCCCGGCATCGACCATATGTCGGCGATGCGTATTATCCATCATGTACACGATAATGGAGGAGCCATTCTTGAATTTTATTCCCTTTGTGGTGCCTTACCGGCTCCGGAAGCTACCAACAACCCTTTTAAGTACAAATTTTCCTGGAGCCCCAAGGGGGTGGTCATGGCCGGGAACAATGACGGACGTTACCTGAAACATGGGAAAGTAGTGGATATTCCTACGGAAGATCTGTTCAAGAACCCTTTCAAGGTTGATTTTCCAAAGGTGGGAATATTGGATGTTTACCCCAACCGTGATTCCCTTGCCTACCAGGAAATCTATGGGATACCTGAAGCCAATACAGTTTTCAGAGGGACCTTCCGCTATCCGGGTTGGTGTGAAGCAATCGATGTGATCAAAAGATTAAAGCTGATATCCTATGATAAAATGAGTATGGAAGGGATGACCTTTGCCGGTTTAATGGCAAAACAAATCGGTGTCAAAGCTTCCCCGGACATTAAAAAGGCGGTTTCGGAATATCTCAACATCCCAAAGGATACTCATGCGATTAAAGCCCTTGAATGGCTCGGATTGTTTGAAAACAAATCCATGGGACGCAAAGAAGATTCGACTTTTGAAGTTGTTTCCGATCTGATGATCGAAAAAATGGCTCTTGGACAAACTGAACGTGATATGGTCGTAATGCAGCATACTTTCCTGGCTGCCTATCCCGATGGAAAAAAAGAGGTTATACGCTCGCGCATGCTGGATTTTGGTACCCTTTCAACTGACACATCTATTGCCCGTACCGTGGCATTACCTGCGGCAATAGGTGTGGAATTGATCCTGAACGGACAGATCAAAGTTAAAGGAGTACATGTACCGGTAGTCCCTGAAATTTACAATCCGGTACTGGATCAACTTGAAACGTTAGGGATCAAAATGACGGAGGAATACGGACTTCCTTTGTCCGATATGATCCAATAAATTGAAGAATTGACTTCTGACTTTTTACTTTTGACTTTGTATTATGGGCATCGGTGAAATTATTGTTGTCATTGTCGTAGCGATCGTACTTTATGCTGTTTTCAGCATGCGTAAAAAGCCATCAGGACAAGGGTTTACTCAAAGTCAAGGCCCGGTGGATCAAGGAAAATCCAGTTCAAACAACTCATCAGGCCAGGGCGGTCAACAGTATCAGGAGCCCCGTAAAAAATCAGGCTATGCCAAATGGGTAGGAGGTGGATTGGGCTGGGTGTTTGGTGGCCCGATCGGAGCTATCCTGGGAGTAGCGCTCGGGTCCATGTTCGACGGGCTGAATGTAGGGAATGTGTCCTACCGGGGGACTCCCCGTGGAGATTTCGCAATGAGTTTGCTGGTGCTTTCAGCCGCAGTAATGAAGGCAGATCAGAAAATAGTGAAAGCCGAGCTTGAATACGTACGCAGTTTCTTTATTCAACAATTTGGCGAGGAAGAAGGCAATCGGCTGATCCTGATGTTACGTGAAATTCTGAACCAGGAAATCAATGTTCAGGAGGTCTCAATCCAGGTTGGGCAATACACCGATTATTCCCTTAAATTACAACTCCTGCATTATCTTTTCGGGATTGCAGCAGCCGACGGACTCTATCATCCCGATGAAGTGGAGATGATCAGAACCATTTCCGGTTACATGGGTATTTCATCAGGAGATTTTACTTCCATCAAGGCCATGTTCGTAAAAAGTACCGGATGGGCTTATGATGTTCTTGAAATTAGCTCCTTGGCAACCGATGATGAAGTGAAAAAAGCGTATCGCGAAATAGCAAAAAAGCATCATCCGGATAAAGTTGCAAACCTTGGCGAGGATATTAAAAAAGCCGCGACCGAAAAATTCCAGAAGATCAATGCTGCCTATGAAGAGATAAAAAAGCAGCGGGGAATAAACTGAAAAAGCGTTTCACCGAATTTTCTTTTATTGTCTGGGCCACCGGGAACATCAGGAACCCAGAAAAGAAAATAAAAAGCAGCATTGTAGTTTTTAGAAAAAAGCTCATTTTTTCGTTTTTCTCTAAATTTAAATAGTAGAAGCCAATTCACTGAAATCTTTTTATGGCAGATCATTTATTTACTGCCGCGAAGCTTGGGCATCTCGTGCTTCATAACCGTTCCATCCGTTCTGCAGCATTTGAAGGAATGTGTCCGGGTCATCGTGTTTCAGATGATTTGATTCAATACCATCGCTCGGTTGCTGCCGGTGGCGTGGCGATGACAACGGTAGCTTATGCAGCGGTTTCGAAAAGCGGTCTTTCCTTTGATCATCAGCTTTGGCTGAGAAAAGAAGCAGTTCCCGGGCTCCGCCTGTTGACGGAAGCAATACACAAAGAGGGTAGTTTTGCTGTCATCCAGATCGGTCATTGCGGATTAATTGCAAAAAAATCAGTATCGGGTGGCGTATGCCTGGCCCCCACGGGAGGTTTTAACTTGTATGGGCCGACCTTGTCCAGGACGGCAACAAGGGATGAGATCTGGGAAATCGTTTGTGATTTTGGAGTGGCAACCCGTCTGGCAAAGGAATCAGGGTTTGATGCAGTTGAAGTACATGCAGGTCATGGTTACTTTATCAGTCAGTTCATTTCGTCGTATATCAATAAACGAAAAGATGAATATGGCGGATCGTTCGAAAATCGAGCACGGTTCCTGCGTGAAGTGATCCGTGAGGTTATCCTTTCAGCGGGATCTGCCCTTACAGTTGTAGTGAAAATGAACCTTCGCGATGGATTTACCGGTGGTACGGAAGTGGGTGAAGCGAGCGGAATCGCCAGGATGTATTCAGGCAAGATGGTTTGTTCTCAACACGAAGAAAAACTTCCCGGGAAGTGGAGAAAAAAACTGAGAACGTCAATCTGATACCGGTTACTTTTTAATAATCCTCTTAACGGTTGTACCGTTTTCATTATCGGTAAAAAGGGCAAAATATATTCCACTGTTAAGTGTACTTAAATCAATGGTCAACAGTTGATCCTGTGAAAGATTTTTAAGATCTTTAACCATGATTGTCTTACCGGTTATATCGTAAATCTTTAATCCCGTAACATGGGCCGGATCAGAAATCATCTTGATAAAAGCAACGTTTTGAACAGGGTTTGGGAAGATATCAATACCCAGTGCGTTTCTTTGTTCTGAAATCCCGGTCGGATAAGTAACTGTAAAGGAACCAACCATGCCCATCGCAGCGTGAATGGTGCATTTATAGTTATAGCTTCCGGGAACAGTCGGAATATAATCAAAAACCTGAGACGTGCTCGTGATCGGATGGTCCCATGTTGCTGCCCCGGCAGGTATGGTTGTTGAAGTCGTGGTATGGGTACCGCTTACCCACTGAAAATGTACGGTGTCGCCAATTAAAACATTGGGCAAACTGGCAGGTGTGAACACAAAATTTGCAACATTGACTTGCCATTTGGTTGCAAAAGACGGATCTGAAAATCCCATCAATAACAGACTGATTATAGATAGGATATAAAAATAATGTTTTTTCATCGTTCTATTTATTTATGTTAATTTAGAATAAATAAAAACAAAGATACAACATTCGTGAACCCAAAGTCAAGTGAAAAATTCAAATCTGAAATAATTTAACAGAATTTTAAGAATTTGAAATCCATTCGGCAGGGTAGACTGCAATTAAATCAGCCCTTCCCAATTCTGTCCATAGAGAGAGAATTCAGATCTGATGTGGGATAGGATTTCTTGATCAAGTGGACCTTTTTTGAGTATGTTAAGATTTTTTTTCAGATGATTAATGTCAGATGTACCTGCGATGATCGTTGAAACTTCCGGGATAAAAGCTGCAAAGCGTAAAGCAAGTTCATTCCAGTCAAGACTATGTAAGTTGATTTTCATTTGCTGTTTCCTGTCCCAATAGATAGCATGGCTATGGCCCTCGGGACGGGTCGGATAACGCCAGACAGCATTGGCAATCGGACGTTTGGCTATGATCCCCATCCCTTTTTTGAAAGCTTTTGGCAGTTGGTTTTCAACAACCCGTTGATCAAAAATATTAACGGAACATTGAATGCTGCCGAATCGGCTCGATTCAATAGCATAGGAGAGGGCATCATTTTCTCCGGAATAGGCAATGACGCGAACTTTTCCCTGTTCTTTGGCTTTCTCCAGCGCAACTATTGCTTCACCCTGCTCAAGAAACTGTTTTTCACAGGAATGTAAATGAACGATATCAATATAATCGGACTTCAGCTTTTTCAATGCTTCATCCACAGTACCCATGGTTGCCTCATAACTCCAATCGGATTTATCCCCGAAAGTATACCCCACTTTGGTAGAAATGATAAAATCGCGGCGACGATGACCCACGTATTGGCCGATCCTGCGTTCCGATTCACCGTATGAACGGGCCGTGTCAATCAGGTTAATACCCTGATCTAAAACTTGATTAAGCAGCTTTTCAGCTGTTGTTTCATTCATTTCAGGGGAGCCGATATGACCGGCTCCGAAACCAAGCAGTGAAACCTTTAATCCTGAGTTTCCAAATTCACGATATTCCACAGTTTTATTTTTAATCAGCCCGACCCTCTGTTTACTCCTTTAGGAGAATAGGTACACGGGGTGAAGTTTTTAGGTAAATTTCCTACCCTTTGATGCGGAATTTAGGTACAGGGCTTACCTGAGGTTCATCCCATAGATTTTATGCCTGTCCAGTTGATTTATTTATGGATAAGGTAGTTCATTTGTCTGGATTCTTTCTGAACATTCATATCGTATACATTCATTTCCGGTCAAAGAAAGGATTTTTTGGACTTATACTCAGTGGGATACCGAAAGCGATCCTGACATCTTCGCCCAAAAGTCTAAGTTCGAGAACCGCTTGCCCGACAGTATACATGATACGATTATCAATTCGCTGGTCGGTGGCGACGCTGACTGCCGATCCCATGGCAATACCGAGATCTCCCGTATTAAAAGTACAGGGGATATCTGGAAATTTATTTTTCTCCTCACAATTTTCATACCCGCATCTTCCGCAAATCTGGAGTTCCTGGGCTTTGATCCGGGTTCCCATCAGCACCAATGCCTGGGATTGCAAGATATTTGCGGCATCACGAAGAAAAAATGCCGGGCCGTTTGGCCGATTCCCAATTTCCTCCATTCTTTTTGCAATTTCCACGATTTCAGATTGCTCGGCAATAGCCAATACAATATTGTCAGTTCCTCTGGCTTTGGGAGCGGTACGGGCAGCTGTCAGCATAAGTTGCGCCACTCTGATGGCCGTTTCTTTTCTTATTTGTTCTTCTAAGTACATGGTTTGAAATATTTTCGTTCAGTATTTTAAAGGAATTGTAAATCGTGATGTCTGATTTGGATCAATCATGGAACCTCCATGCAATACCGAATTTAAAAGCAGCGTCCTGCATGGGATATTTTGGTGTCATATAATAATCCCGACCCATAAAGCCTGCATTGAAATGAGAATACATAGCAAAAAAGCGGGCGTGTTGAATCTTCAGATCGATAAAAACGTCCATGTAAAGGTAGTTCCCGATTTCCCTCTTGTCCTGTAAAAAGAAAGACCGGGTTGCAGGATTGTATTGATCGGCATAATAGGCGGAGTTATAAAAGAAGTTGAACCCGGGTTGCAGGACTGCAGCTCCATGAAAAAGGGGTTGGATATAGTAAATGGAAAGATTCCCCATGAAAGCGGGTACCCTCATGAGGGTTGTCCCCTGAACCGTTTGATAAACCATCTGTGGTTTGAACTTAAAACGCCAAACATTTATGTCCCCGTTCAGGTAAACATAGATGTGTCCGAATTCACCTTGATTTTGTCTTGGCCTGGAAAGGGAATCGAGATAAACATAATGATTAATGCGGCTGATATTGAATCCGGCTTCCAGGAATTTCCAGGAATAATTAAAACCACCTGAGATTAATCCCTGTTTTTGCCAGGTAGTATCCCATTGAAAATTGTTCCCGGCATAATGTTCAAAAAACCACCCGGCTTGTTGAAAAACGTAGTTGCCGGTCAGAGAGATGATCCCGATATTTTTATCGGGTCGTCCAAGCGTGGAACTGAGTTTAACCCTCAGACTGAGATCACCCTCGTTGAAATCGCCCAATACATAATCTCCGCGGGCTTCCAGACGAAGTGAGGGGAATGGGACAAAGTCTATTTCCGCATGAGGGATATATTGAATGAAATAATTTTTTGTTTCACGCATTGAAACTTCCGCATATTGTTGTTTAATCCCCGCTTCGAGCCGGAATACACGAAGTTTCTTTTGCGGATTAAAACTGGGATTCGACCATACCACATCATTGATGATCTTGGTTACGGTCACGGAGTCGATGGTTTGAACAGTATCGAAAATGGGTTTCGGATAGAAACCGCTGTCGGATTGATCATCAATATAGTTTTGGATCTGCCGGTAATACTGGAAAGAGTATGTGAGCCGTCCGAATTCAAAGCGTTTGCGCTTACCGAGGGTAGTATCTTTTTCGTTTCGGGGGTGACGGGTAAGGTCGAAATAATGTTTCATGAAAAATCCCGTTTCACGAACCCGGTTTTGCGCTGATGTAAGGTTAACAGGGATAACCAACCGGTTGGTAAAAATATTTTGTTCAAAAAGGCTGTCGTATTTGATCCCCCCATTCTCATAATTTCGCAAGCGGTTGATAGTGAAGTTTGCGATGACACCGTAGCGTTTGTTTTTAGTAAAAAACTGGCTGGTAAGGACAAAATTGATGTGATTGGTTTTTTGACGGAAATAAGCCCCAGGTGCACTCATTACGTGGAAATCGAATCCCAGGTTAAGACTACGGTAAATGTTGCGGCTAAAGATGGCATGAAAATTTTGTTCTTTCTTAGCGCCCTGGGTATAGGTGAGTTCCGTATATGTTTTAACCACTCTATAATAGTGAACGCTGTCATTCTGATACAAGTAAGGGTCGGAGGAATGAATACCGTAATCGAATCCGCTTTGGTTCATGCATGGGAGAGGGATCAGCGACCGGCTGTTTTGGCCGATATTACCCAATGTAGCAAAGAAGTAGTTATTCTTGTACAGCAGGTCATAGTTTTGAAATCCTGCGATGGCCGTATCGTTGGGATGTAGTCTGAGGCTGCCTAGTTTTTCAAAATCGTTATAAAAGAAGCTGACGGTGGTAGAATCTTTTTGTGGTTTGGGAGGTTTAATCTGGGTTGATAATGTATCAGCCTGAAAGTTCACAAATATATACCTGTTTGAAGCCAGTAACATCTTATCATAAGAAGCATTTGAAATTAATGGTATACAATTGTTTACCATTAAAAAGAAAGTTAAAACAGCCCATTCTTTTACTGACATCAAAATTTATTTTTCGGCTAAGGTAAGAAAAAGGACTGATCCATCCCCTCCATGGTTGTCGTTAAACAGGCATGGAATTTGAGCAAAATGGATTTATACTTTGCATGTTTACAATTAAGTATAGATTCGTACATTCAAATATTTTGTCATTATTATTTGACAAATGCAAAAAAAATATGTATATTCGGCAACCTTATTTGTTATGAGAGAAGAATTTGTTTTAATTGTTTGATTTTTTTTTCATTTTAGAAAATATGAGATCTTTACTTTTTATTTTAGGCATTTTCTTTTTCTTGATTTTAAAAGCTCAAGATTGTCCGGAATTCTTTCAAAAGGATAGTCCTCCAATTAACTTTCCTACCAATCTTAAAGCAAGAACTTCAGGCTGGGAACAGTTTGATGCATTTAGCGATGATTTTTTGGGCTATCCGCTTAATCAATCAAAATGGACTGTTAAAAATAATTATTGCTCTGCCAACCCTACCGAAGTTGTATCATTCGCAAGTTCATCTGTTGATAATGTTATAGTGGAGCAAGAAAGATTAAAACTTAAAGCAAAACACCTTAGTCAATCTTATCTGTGTGAAGGAAGGAACTATAATTACTCTGGTGCATATGTCGGTACAGTAAATAAATTTCAATATGGTTATATAGAAGTAAAATGTTCCTTACCAACCGACCTTGCACTTAATCCATGTTTTTGGTTATATTCATATAATAATGAAATTTCTCAATATGATGAAATTGACGTTTTTGAGAAATATATTCTATCACCAGGACCTTCCAATATTCAAATGATGCAAAATTTTTATCACAACCTTCCTCCATATAGCGGTACATCCAAGCTTTCATGGAATATTGACTTTACTCAGCCCATTAGTGGCTCTGAAACTATTTATGCGATTGAGTGGTTACCGGAGGAATTACACTATTATATTAATGGTAATTTGATTACATCAGTTAGGTATTCTACTGCCCCCTCAATGTATAATAGTCTTGAAAGCCCATGGACATGCACGGATTTCATATATGCAATCCCACAATGGATTCAATTTACTTTTGCGGTCAATTGGACTGTCAATCAAAATTCAAATCTTTCTGTTGGATTCGAAATCGATTATATTAAATCATTTAAATTAAGGGAAGATAATTCTATTTTAGAATTCTGGCCTTCTTATTTTAGTATGAACTACCCAGGTATGTTCTCCGTTCATAAATCAATAAGGCTCGGAGGAAATGGACATACTGCTATTATACCCCCTTTTCAAAATATTACTGTATGGGCTAAAGATAGTATTATACTTGATAAGGGTTTTACTGTAGAAGGAAATACAGAATTTACGGCACGCACAATTAAAACTCAACCTGCCTTGTTTATTAATTCTTCACTTGAAAATTAAAGTACAATGAATTAATTGATAATATGAAAGTTTATAGATTCATAATCAATAAAAACAGTAAAAACTAAAATAAATGTATTATGAAATTAAGGATTTTTTTATTATTTGTTTTTTTTATCGTTTGGGTTAGTGTTTCCAAAGCCCAGATCAAAGTTCACAACAATAATCATGTAAGTATTGGCAATCTTACAACATCCTGGGGGGTCCAAGTTTATCCAAGTGGATATACGCTTTTTGAACCAAGTGGTTTTGCTCCATATGTTTGGTTGAACCTTACACATGCATTTAATCCATATGCTAAATGTTATATTGTACAATATGGCAACTCTCATAATTTTTTTGTTTATGGGAATGGGCAAGTATATTCACAAGGTTCATTTATAAATTCTGATTTTAACGTGGGAAAAGGGATATATAATCTTGATTCAGCTTTATCGAAAGTTCTTTCACTAAGGGGTATTTATTATGAAATAAAAGAGGGAAAAGAAAAGTATAATGATACGATTTCTATTTTTAATAAAAATGGTAACACTAATAATGAAATTTCGAATCCAATTCATCTTGATTCTGCAAATCAATATGTTGATCAGCAAGTTTTAGATTCACTCATTTCTGAGCGAGGCCGTCGATATATCGGATTAATTGCTCGAGAAGTTGAGAAGGTTGTTCCAGAGTTGGTCAGGACAATGCCTGATGGTACCAAAGCTGTAGCTTATTATAGCCTTACTGGATTGTTGGTTGAGGCAATTAAAGAACAGCAAGAACAGATCGACAGTTTGAAAAAATTGCTGAAAGGGTATTTTGAGGCTTTAGAAAAGACAAGTTTATCGGATTTAAAGTTTATGGGTAACAAACCTAATATAACAACTGCCGAGAACCTTGGAATTTTGTTTCAGAATATCCCAAATCCATTTTCAGATAACACTACAATTCGTTTCACAATAAACAATCCTTCGAATAAAGTCTCCATTTTTATCTTTGATTTGCAAGGTACTCTTATCAAAGAATTTAATAATCTGAATCAACAGAAAGGAGAAATAATAATACGCGGGTATGAGCTTAAACCTGGAATGTATTTTTATACGCTGATGATTGATGGTATTGAGATTGATACCAAGAGGATGATTCTTACAAAGTGATAATTTGCGGATTATGGTAAAGAGATTCACGATATTCACAAGGTTGATTCTTTTTATTTTTTTTCTTCCATTTGGGATCTTCTCAGGTGCACAGGATGTTATAGTAACACTTACTGCAAAAAACATGGGTACTCCTGTCAAGTTGGATTCTATCTTATTGGAAAATATTGATAATGAAAGTTTTCAGATGCTCAATACCCTTTCGTATGATTTTACAAGCTATGAGATAAATCTGTCAAGAGGGAAAATAATAAATGACGTCGTAGATCTTTTCCAAAATAATTGCGGATTTTACCTGTATAGCAACGGACCCGGATTACTCAGGTTTTATTCGATCTTTCCAAAAGATGAGAACATCACCCTGACTCTTTATGATTTAATTGGAAGGCGCATGGTACATCATAAATTGGTTTCCCCGGCAGGTATTGCGATCGTCTCATACGCACATGGAGGAAATCCTGCAGGGATTGTGGTCGTTGAAGG
>JALNZC010000042.1 GCA_023229525.1 Bacteroidales bacterium | reverse complement strand
ATTACCGGTTTTTGTCAAATTGGTGAGAAACTCACGGTCTTTTAATTTTAATTTAAATGTCATCCTTGTCATGGCTTTGTGGTTTTATTCCACAAAGATAATGTTTCTATACTAATTTGTCAAGACACTAGCCCCTGAAACAAAAATAATTACAGAAACCTCCGGTTATTATATATGACCGGAGGTTTTGTTTTTATTATGTTGATAAAGATGTTGATAGAAAACAGAGGAACGTCTCTTGAGAGCATCCAATTCAACCTAATTTTGATTAAAAATACAAACCGGATGACTACTTTAAAGAAAGCATTTTTTCTTTTTTTCTTTCTGGTCGCGTATGGACTCGCTACAGCCCAGGAAACGGTATTCCCATCATGGGATGAATTTGCAGGTAATTGGCAAATCGGAGTGAACTTAGGCCCCGACTTTTATTACGGTGATATGAATAAAAAAGGATCTGTTATTTCCCATAATGTCAGTATTGCCGGAGGAGTATTTACTACCTGGCAGATAAGTAATGTATTTGGATTACGCGGTGAACTCCTTATTGGAGGATTAAATGGAAAGAATGTTAGTGATAATGAGCCTCACCGTCATTTCAATGGTGTATTCTCTGATATCGTAGTTTGTGCCACTATTGATTTTTCCAATCTTATGTTCAGATTTAACCCTTTCCGGAAAGTTCATGTATATGGAACCGGAGGTATTGGAATCATTAGCTGGTCAAGTTCCAGCTATGTAAATGGCAATAAACTATCAGGAAATAATGTTGCAGCTATTTTTCCGGTTGGCCTGGGCGTTTTTTATACATTTGCCAACCGGCTCAATATTGGTGTGGAATGGACTACACGCGTGGTTACCAGCGATTATCTTGATCAATATCACGCGAGGGCCAAATTAGATTTTATTAACTATATTTCATTTTGGACATCAATGAATTTTAATCAGTTGAAAAATATTTTCAAGAAGTCAGCCGAATGATACATGATAATTTTTAACTCATCTACAACCGGTGCAGCCACCTTTACCTGAATCCACAAGACAGGATGTTTTTCTTGATCACAATAACTTGTTTATGTTCTTCAGATCTGTGTTTATCAAAAGTATTATTATAACCCCATCTGGATACGGAAAAAATTTGACAGACCTCGTTTATAATAAATTGATTTCTTCTATTTTTCAGAGTGTTTTGTCTGTCTGTAATATATGTACCAAAAGGTTTGTTACGTGCCGGACATTCTCGTTGAAGACCTGCAGCACGTTCTCCCAGGTCACAGGTTCTTCATCGTGTTTCCATGAATCATAATCAGTGGAAAGTGCGATGACTGCATAGGGGATCCCTGCCTCATTGGCCAGACAAGCTTCAGGCGCTATACTCATATTGATGATATCGGCACCCAATAATCGGAACATTTTTGATTCGGTACGGGTCGAAAACCTGGGACCCTCAATGGTGACTACTGTTCCATTGGAATGAAAGGATAAGCCCAGTTCGATGCAGGCTTTCGTAAGCACGTTACGTAGGTTGTCGGAGAAAGGGTCTGCCATTGGGGTATGAACTGGTTGACCGGATTCAAAATGGTCGAAAAATGTATTGATCCGGAATTTGGTAAAATCAATGAACTGGTCGGGAATGACAAGGTCGCCCCGTTTGATTTCTTCCCGAAGGCTGCCACAGGCTGTAGTCGCAAAAATATACTGACAGCCCATTTTTTTCAGTGCATGGATATTGCCGCGGTTGTTGACATTGGTGGGAGTAATGGTGTGATCACGACCGTGACGGGATAAAATAAATAATTCAAATTTCCCGCTGGTGCCATGGTAAAATGAAGAACTCGGATTCCCGTATGGGGTTTCAACATTCAGTTCATCAACCTTTTCAAGAATATTCAACTTTTCCAGTCCGGTACCTCCGATAAGACCAACTTTGACCATAGTACGAAATTTAAGCGAATATAACTGAATTTAAAACCGGTTTAATGAATGCTTTGATTTGTTAATAACAAAATTACTTCAAGTTATCAACAAATAAAGGAGTTTCCGGTTATATTGTGTTGACGCGTGCCACCTGGTTTCTAACTTTTCACAGAAAAGTTTAATTTTGTCGCTCCTAAAGATAAAAAAATGCAGATTCAGTATATCGGAGAACACCTTTTCCCTGGCGAACTGGGGAGGTTTTTTGTATGGTTGGGTTTTTGTGCGGCAATCCTGGCGACGCTATTTTATTGGTTATCCTTTTACCGAAGGAAAAATCAGCCTGTCTGGCTTCAATCAGCACGGATTCTATACATAATCCACGCATTTTCGCTGATTATGGTTTCGGTTATACTTTATTATCTGATATTTAAACACTATTTTGAATACGCCTACGTCTGGGAATATTCTTCCACAAGTTTGCCGGTCAAATATATTATATCCTGTTTCTGGGCTGGTCAGGAAGGAAGTTTCCTGTTATGGGCATTAGGGCAGGCATTGATCGGATTGGTCTTGCTCAAGATTTCGCGAAACTGGGAGTCTCCGTTAATGATTGTTTTTTCTTTTTCTCAGATTTTCGTAACCTCCATGTTACTTGGTGTCAAATTTTTGGGCTTGAAAATCGGGGCCAGTCCTTTCACCCTATTGCGGGATACGATGGATACGGTTCAGGGGACCATTTTCGCACTTCCCGATTATCTGAGCAAATTGAATGACGGAAACGGCCTCAACCCATTGCTTGAAAATATCTGGATGACCATTCACCCTCCCGTCCTGTTTTTTGGTTACGCACTCACTTTGGTTCCATTTGCTTATGCAATAGCTTCATTTTTGAAAAAGGATTACCATACCTGGATTTCCCGTGCTTTCCCATGGACACTGCTTGCATTATTGATGCTGAGTTCAGGAATTTTACTAGGAGGCGCATGGGCTTATGTATCACTTACTTTTGGTGGCTTTTGGTCCTGGGATCCGGTGGAAAACTCCTCGCTGGTTCCTTGGATTACATTGCTTGCTGCTTTGCATTTCATGATCATTTCCCGTCGTCAGAACTTTGCTTTGTTTGCCGCTTATTTACTGGTTACATTATCCTATGTGCTTGTGCTTTATGCCAGTTTCCTGACCCGGAGCGGTGTTCTGGCAGATACCTCCGCCCATTCCTTTGGCGATAATGGTATGACAGTTCAATTATTGGTGTTTTTATTGTCTTTTCTAATACTGATGGTTGTGATGATTGGTATGAGTATCAGGAAATTTCATGTTCCGAAAAAAGATACCCTTCTTTCACGGGAATTCTGGATGTTTATCGGCGGTATCATTATGGTTCTGGCCTCTTTTCAGATTATTTTTACTACCTCTATTCCGGTTTACAACACCCTTTTTCATACCAATATTGCTCCTCCGGTCGACCGGATTGGTTTTTATAATCGTTGGCAATTGATTTACGCACTTCTTATTGCCGGTTTCATTGCATTCAGCCAGTTTTTGAATTATGATTCAAATGATCCCATGAAATTTTTACGGAAATTGCTCATTCCGTTGATCGGCTCACTTGTAATCTGTATACCATTTATGATCAGTGGTATAGTGATCCAATGGAACTTCCTTGTTTTCCTGTTTTTCATTTTCTTTGCCTTGCTCTCTTCAATTAATAACCTGATATTTAGAGCAGTACGACCAAGGAACTTATCGGCTATCTTTACGCATATTGGATTTACTATTTTTCTTTTAGGCACGTTACTGACGTTTTCAAATTCCAAAATAATCTCATCTAATACTTCGCGGTTCGACCTTGGAGATTTAAAGGCCAATGAAGAGAACCTGATGCTGATGCATGGTGATACCTTATATTTAAATGGGTTTTACGTTGTATATACAAGCAGCAGAAAGACAGGGAATACGACGGATTACAGGGTTGATTTTCTCAAAAAGAAATCGGAGAAATATAGCCTTGACTTCTCTCTGCACCCATCGGTAAATGTTCATCCCAGGATGGGAGCCGTTTATAATCCCGATACCAAACATTTTATCAATCGCGACTATTATACCTATATTTCATCTGTAGGTAATGCCCCAGATTATATTGTCATTAAAACAATCATGAACCCATATATCAATGTGTTATGGGCCGGATGTATCCTGATGACGGGTGGTTTTGCCTGGGCATTTTTCAGGAGAGCACGTCGGCGATGGGTAAGCAGATGATATTATTTTTCTTTTGCCCGGTCACCAAGCATTGGGACAAAGCGAAATGCCCCGTGTTCCTTTTTTTCGAATGATTCAGGTGAAATCTTCCGAACGGTCGTCATAATCTGGATGTCAAATTCCCCGACGGGGATTACCAGTATCCCATCAACCCGCAATTGATCAAGTAGTAAGTCAGGAATATATGGCGCTGCTGCAGTAACGATAATCTTATCGTAAGGGGCAAAGGCTTCTAACCCCTTATAACCATCTCCGTAAAAAGTTTTTATTGTGGTATACCCCAATTGCACTAAAAATTTACTGGTCCTGTCGAAGAGTGTTTTTTGCCGTTCAATAGTAAAAACCCGGGCACCCATCTCAGTCAGTATACAGGCCTGATAACCTGAACCTGTGCCGATTTCCAAAACTTTTTCACCTTTGCTGATCCGCAGCAATTCAGTTTGAAATGCAACAGTGTAAGGCTGTGAAATGGTCTGCCCGGCTCCGATAGGGAAGGGTTTATCTTCATAAGCAGATTCAAGGAAAGACGAATCAAAGAAAAAATGACGCGGGACTTTTTCCATGGCCATCAGAACACTTTCATCTGTAATGCCTTTTTGTCTTATGCTACGAATGAGCAAATTTCTAAGGCCCTGATGGCGGTACGAATCAATCGGATGTGGGTCAATCATGAGATCATCTGCTGTTAAAATTTTCACGAAAATACTAAATTCAATCCGACTAAAAACCTAACTTTGCAAAAAAACAGACTATGCTAAAGATCGGAGTATTAGGAGCGGGTCATCTTGGAAAAATACATCTGAAATGCATCAAAGAAATTCCTGGGTATGATCTTGTCGGATTTTATGATCCTGATGCTTCCATTGTCAGACATGTGGAAGAAGAATTTGGTGTAAAAAACTGGGGTACTGTTGATAAACTTATCGATGCTGTTGATGTTGTTGATATCGTTACGCCGACAATTTCCCATTTCGAGTGTGCTTCCAAATCACTAAAGAAATGCAGACACGTTTTTATTGAGAAACCTATCGTCACCAGTCTGGAGGAAGCACGTGATCTGATTAATATTGCCGGCGAAGCCAATGTAAAAGTACAGGTGGGCCATGTGGAACGCTTCAACCCTGCTTTTCTTGCAGCCGAACCTGCTTTTGACCGTCCCATGTTCATTGAAAGTCATCGACTTGCCCAGTTTAATCCGAGAGGCACTGATGTGCCGGTTATCCTGGATTTAATGATTCATGATATCGATATCATATTGAGTGTTGTAAAAAGCAATATTAGAAAGATCAGCGCAAGCGGAGTCGCCGTGCTTAGCGATACACCCGATATAGCCAATGCACGAATAGAATTCGACAATGGTTGCGTTGCCAACCTGACTGCCAGCAGGATTTCGTTGAAAAATATGCGAAAATCAAGGTTCTTTCAACGGGATGCATACATATCGGTTGATTTCCTGAAAAAAGAACTTGAGGTAGTTAGAATCAGTGTGGCCGATCAGAACACTGCGGTGCAAGGTTTTGTGGTGGAATTGGGACAAGGTAAAGGGACAAGGCAAATTCACTTTGACAAGCCCGAGATAAAACCGTCCAATGCAATCAAAGCTGAACTGGAAAGTTTTTATTCCGCAATCATCAATAATACGGTTCCTTCCGTGACCATCAATGATGGATACCTGGCGCTTGAAGTAGCGCATAAGATCATTGAGAAGATCAATCAAAATGCCAGAAATATTCTTTGATTTTTTGCATTTCATGGGCGCAATTTTCATTCTAAAAAAACAATATCGTAAAAAACGCTTCGTTACTCAATAAGGTCTTAATTTTATCAACGCATACTCCTTTTATGGCCGAACGGAAACTCTTATACTACTTGTTTTTCCTTGTGGTTTTACTAGTCTTTATGATCTCCTGCGAGAAATTTAAGGGTGATCAATCAATACCTGCCTATCTTAGTATTGATTCAATTTATATTACAACTGACTATAACAAGCAAGGCACCAATTCGCAGAATATTACGGATGTTTGGGTTTATGTTGACGATGAGTTCCTTGGCGCGTATGAACTCCCTGCCAGGTTCCCTGTTTTGAAGTCAGGTACCCATTCTCTGAAATTATGGCCCGGGGTCAAGAAAAATGGCATTGCAGCAACCCGTATTGCTTATGAATATTATGTTCCAATTCAAAGAAATGTTACGTTGAAGGAAGATAGTACATCGAAGTTAGGAATTCTAAAGAGTACCTACCAGGTTCCGGCATTTTTCCCATGGATGGAGGATTTTGAAAATGCGGGGATATCATTGGATACAACACGTCGCAGTACTGCTTATATTGATAAAACCCCAGCCGGATCTCCGTTCACATTCGAAGGTAATCATTCAGGAATGGTGGTAATGGACTCAATTCATGATTTTTTTGAGTGCCAAACGCACAGTGAATACACGATTCCCCATTCATCAGTATTTCTGGAAATGAATTTCAACACCACGAACACTTTGACTGTTGGCGTATTTTCATACTCAGGGATCAGTGTTACACAAACGCCTATACTTACCCTGAACCGGACCAACGGGAACTGGAAAAAAATATATATTGACTTGACAACAACTCTGAATGCCTATCAGGGAATGACATCTTTCAGGGTTTATATGGGAACTTTTAAAGATGCAGATGTGAAAGAGTCCTTAATCCTGTTTGACAATTTTAAAATAGTCACACGAAAAACGAATTGATCTTTTTACCTTTGCAGGCCTAAAGATCCATACCGAAAATACAAATTATGAATAAACGTTTACAGGTTATTAAATATATTGTTGCTGATTATCTTGCAGCACTTATTGCCTGGACACTGTTTTTCATGTACCGGAAACATGCGGTGGATGCTTTAGTGTTTCTGCACCCTCAGGATATTTTCTTTGACAAAAAACTCTATTACGGAGTCTTGGCTATCCCTGTTTTCTGGTTACTGCTCTATACCCTTATCGGGACTTACCGCAAAATATACAGGAAAGCCAGGCTGCGTGAGTTTGCTCAAACCCTGTTAATCACTTTTATCGGAGTTACGATCTTATTTTTCACCCTGATTCTGGATGATGTAATTATCAACCAGCGGACTTATGTCGAATTCTTTTTCGTCCTGTTTATCCTTCATCTTTTTATTACCGCTTCTTTCCGTCTATCACTCACTTCACGGACAGCCTATAAAATCCATTATAAGATCATTGGATTTAAAACTGTAATAATTGGCAGCAATGGAAATGCCGTTGACATCTACCGTGAAATTGAAAACCAGGAAAAATCTTCAGGAAACAAATTTATAGGCTTCATCAATGTTGAAGGATATAAAAACTATAAGCTGGCTGATTATATTCCACATCTTGGTGAATTGAAAAATCTTAACCGGCTGGTCAAGGAATTGCAGATCGAAGAGGTTATTATTGCTATTGAACATTCCGAAAACCATACGATTGAGAAAATCATAACCCAGCTGGAAGATACTGATGTGGTTATAAAAATCATTCCTGCCATGCAGGACATTCTTATGGGCACGGTAAAAACGACCTCGATTTTTCATGCCCCACTTATACAGATTTACCCCGACCTGATGCCTGACTGGCAGCTGTCGATGAAAAGAATCCTGGATATTGCCATCTCAATTTTTTGCCTGATAATCTTATCACCTGCAATGTTTATTACTGCGATCATCATAAAACTTACCTCTCCTGGACCTGTTTTTTATTCACAGGAAAGGGTAGGGCTTAAAGGAAAACAATTTGTGATGCATAAATTCCGGACCATGTACCGGAATGCAGAGGATAACGGCCCACAACTCAGTTCAAAAGATGACCCCCGAATCACCCCTTTTGGTAAATTTCTAAGACAGTTCCGGATTGATGAAATACCTCAGTTTTATACTGTGCTTAAAGGTGATATGAGTTTGGTAGGTCCGCGGCCCGAACGTCAATATTATATTGATCAGATTACGCAAAAAGCACCCCATTACCGGTTACTCCACAAAGTCAAACCCGGAATAACTTCATGGGGACAGGTTAAGTATGGCTATGCTGAGAACCTGGAACAAATGATCGAACGGTTGAAATTCGACATCCTCTATATCGAAAATATGTCGCTCGCCATGGATTTCAAGATTTTAATTTATACCATCTTGATCATCATCCAGGGACGCGGAAAATAATTTCTCCTCGATTTTTTCTATTGCACCATATTCCCCGTGGCACTTCTGGCATCGCAAATTTAATTCCCCTCATCACCCGGCTCCCATTTCCTTAAAGAGATGACGCCCAGATTTTGAGGTACTCAAGGTAAATTCACCGATACGCTCTGGCGGAACCCGGGTCCGGGGATTGTCATGGGGTTCAAGCCATTGATTCTGCTTAAGCCAGGTTTATTTTAACCACTTATCCAGCCAGTTGAAGAAAGTTCGCTGCCATAAAACACCATTTTGCGGTTTCAACACCCAATGGTTTTCATCCGGGAAATAAAGCAATTCAGCAGGTATACCCCGCAAGATAGCAGCATTGAATGCCTGCATTCCCTGCGTTGCCACAATACGGTAATCCAACTCTCCATGAATGCAAAGAATCGGGGTATCCCAGTTTTGAACAAAACGGTGAGGTGAATTGGCAAAGGAACGCTGAGCGGTTTTATTGTTTTTATCCCAGAACGGACCGCCAAGATCCCAGTTTACGAACCACATTTCTTCCGTTTCGAGATATTGGGACTCCAGATTGAACATCCCATCGTGGGCTATAAATGCCTTGAAACGTTTTTTGTGGTTTCCGGCCATCCAGTACACTGAAAACCCGCCATAACTAGCGCCGACGCATCCGAGTTTATCTTTGTTTACATAAGGTTCTTTTGAAAGCGCATCAATAGCGCTGAGATAATCATTCATGTTCTGTCCCCCGTAATCACCACTGATCTGTTCCAGCCATTCCTGCCCGAATCCCGGTAATCCACGACGGTTTGGCGCTACAATAATGTATCCATTGGCAGCCATCATCTGAAAATTCCAACGGTACGACCAGAACTGACTCACGGTACTTTGCGGGCCACCCTCACAATAAAGTAATGTCGGGTATTTTTTCGTAGAATCAAAATGGGGCGGATAAATGATCCAGGTAAACATCTCTTTATTATCGGTAGTTTTTATCCATCGCTGTTTCACATTCCCGAATGATAACTTGCCGAGGATATCCTTGTTGGTGAAGGTAATCTGGGTGTCCTGGCCATCAGAAGGATTGACGGAATAAATTTCTGCAGGCATCGACATGGATACCCGGGTGGTTATCAATTTGTCTCCTGCCGGGATTACACCGGTGTAATTGTGAATTCCCAAGGTTATTCTTGCAATCTTACCATCAGCCAGATCCAGCCGGTAAATCTCGTCGGTGGCATGCCAGTCACTAATAAAATATATTGATTTGTTATCGTCTGTCCAGACAAGTCCTTCAACATTCTGATCAAAATTTTTCGTAAAATCGGTCTTTTCTTTTGTGGTCAAATCCAACACAAACAACCGGTTTTTATCCGACTCATAACCATCACGCTCCATGCTCTGCCAGGCAATCTTTTTTCCATCGGGAGAAAAAACCGGGGCGACATCATAACCCATCATTCCATCGGTGATATTGGTTGTTTGACCGTTATCCAGTTGATAGAGATAAATATCGGAATTGGTCGATTTGGTATATTCGACCCCTTTCTTTTTACGGCATGTATAAGCAATCACTTTACTATCGGGGCTCCAGTTGATTTGTTCCATGCCGCCAAATGGCATCAATGGACTTTCATAAGGTTCGTTGAACAGGATATCCTTTCCCTTGTTGATCGTCTCGGTAAGGCCCGCAACAAATATGTGACTATATGACTGGACCCAGGTGTCCCAATGGCGATACATCAAATCATTATATATTCTTCCGCTGGCTTTGGGAAGATCACTGTAAAGATCCTGAAACTGTTTTTCAGGAAATACATCGGTAGTATACAGCAGTAACTTCATGTCGGGTGAAACCTTATATCCATTGATCCCGTTTTCGACTTTTGTAATTTGCTTGCGGCCATTCCCATCTGGATTCATTTCCCAAAGTTGCATTGTACCAGTCTCTGACGACATAAAGAAGATTTTTTTCCCATCGGCACTCCACATGGCCTGATACTCACTGAACTTCGTCTCAGTCAGGCGCTTAAGTCCCTGACCGTCCACACCAATGGTGTATAATTCACGGTTCCCTTTGTTCTGTGCGAGGTCGTAATATGTAGCACCATACAATACGGTTTTTTTATCCGGTGATAACTCCGGTTCACTTAACCGTCCGAAGCTCCATAAAACTTCAGGAGTCATCAAATCACTCTTCAGTTCGATTGATTTCCTTTCAATCAGGGGTGCTTCTTCAACTTTTGCTTCTTTGGGCTTACAGGAATATACACCTGCAAACAGACCGATCACAAGGAACAAACTCAATTTTTTCATATAGCGGGTTTTTATTAGTCAAACTACAATCAATATCAATACAATTTACGATTAATCCAGAATCAACGATCCAATATAATGTTTCTTGCGTCCTTCATCTTCCATCTTTCATCCGGCACTAAAACACTTTTGGAATAAAAACAATCAATCCGATGATGACTGCCGTAATTGCAGCGATCAGAACGGCACCAGCGGCGATATCTTTTACTTTCCCTGCAAGTTCATGGTATTTAGGGGAAACCAGATCAACAAAATATTCTAGGGCCGTATTCATTGTTTCAGCAGATAAAACAAATCCGATGACCAGTATGATGGCAAGCCATTCCTGAACCGCGATGCCGACAACTAATCCAAATACAATTACGATTCCGGCAACACTGAGGTGTATCCAGAAATTGTGCTGCTTACGAATGATCTCAGCCAGTCCCTGCCATGCATAGATAAAGCTTTTCATGCATGCTGCAAAATTGAATCCTGGTTGCCGGGAATTATTTATCATGATTTAGACTTTACTTATAAATTTAATAAATGGATCTTTAGATTTATTGAATGACTGAGTGATTGAGTGGCTGAGTGGCTGAGTGGCTGAGTGGCTGAGTGACTATGTGACTGAGTGTAAATTAATAAGGTTACCTAAACTTGTTATCGCTTTTATCCAGTTACTTATGATTTGGTTGGTGGTTAATCGAATTGCTAAATGAATATTAAACAGTCACTTATTGTACAGATATATTTATGATACATAGCCTTAAGTTCTTCCGGATCCATAGGTTTTGCAATATAATTATTACATCCTGCTGCAAGGATTTTTTCCACGTGCTCTTTAGCGCATAAGCGATCTGAGCCACGACCTGGATCGTAGGATTTATTGATATCAAATATACCTCCTGGTCCTTTTCCGGTATTCTTCCCATTCCAGACCAAACCTTGCCGACAGGAATTGTTCTTCACCGAGTACAATTCTATGATGGATAAATATCCCGTAAAACACAAATGTAATGTTAATCAGATCAGGAAAATAGAAACAGGACCCAAAGCTTATCAGAAAAACCCCGAGATATAGCGGATTGCGGTTGAATCTGTATATCCCATCGGTTTTTAGTCGTGTTGGTACGATCGGAATACCGACTTTTAAACTCTGCCCCAGATCGATAAAAGCTATAGACATGATAATGGTTCCTGCCCACAAAAGCCCCACTGCGATCCATGAAAGGATTGCAGGTACTGTTATGTACCCGGTATCAGGAGATATGGCCTTAAAGATAAATAAACCCCAGGAAGTAAAGATGGTCATTTTCCCGGTAAAGAAATTGAACTTATCGATTGCTGGTTTTCCGAGAAATTGTTCCCCTTTCCGACGGAGTTTGATGACCTGAATTATCAGGATAACACCAAGAACTACAAAAGCAAGAAAAACAAAATACCTGTGAACAAGCATCCTTTTTTTTGGTAAATTTAGATAAAAATCTTCAAATTCCGGTTTTCGATCTGCAAAATATGAATCATTTTTTATCACAGTCCTGCGTCCTATAGCCAGCCTCCGGCATCCAATTCCCTTTATCTTGAATCCAGTATCCTATATCCTGTATCATTACTTTCCCTACCTTTGCACCACACTCTACGGACTATGTCTTCCATTCTTCAAGTTGAAAATCTAGCCAGGTCGTATGGCGAAAAAAACCTGTTCGAAAATATTTCTTTCGTCATCAGCCAGGGACAGAAAATAGCGTTGATTGCAAGGAATGGGGCGGGTAAGACCAGTTTGCTCAATATTATCGCCGGATTGGAACCCTGTGATGCCGGCACAGTAACTCATTTTAGCAGGCATTCATTTGAATATCTCAAACAGGATCCGGAGCTCAATGAGTCGAATTCTGTCTTTGAAGAAGTATATTCTCATTCCAATGATATTCAGAGAACCATTTTGAATTACGAGCGCGTTATTGCTGGTCATAATAAAGAGGATATTCAACAGGCAATTACAGAGATGGATACAGTGAACGGATGGGAATATGAAACCAGGGTCAAACAGATTCTTACGCAACTGAAATTACCTGCACTTGACCAGTCAATCCGTGAACTCTCCGGCGGACAGCGTAAGCGGGTGGCATTGGCCAAGGTATTGATCACCGAACCTGAGTTTTTGATCCTTGATGAGCCGACTAACCATCTTGATGTGGAGATGATCGAATGGTTTGAGGAATTACTTTCGAAAGCGAGGATAACCTTATTGATGGTCACACACGACCGCTATTTTCTGGAAAGGGTTTGCGACGAGATTCTTGAATTGGAAAATTCAGCTATATATCGCTACAGGGGTAATTATTCGTGGTTCGTGGAGAAACAGGCGGAAAGAAGGGAGATCCGCAATAAAGAAATCGAACGTGCTCAAAATCTGTTACGAACGGAACAAGAATGGATGCGCCGGATGCCAAAAGCCCGTTCCACAAAGGCGAAAGCACGAATCGACAGCTATTTTGAACTGAAAGAAACTGCTGAAAATAAAGTGAATGAAGAGCGGCTCAACCTGAATATCGAAGGTGCCCGAATGGGGAAAAAAATCCTCGAGATTAACGACATCACCTTTAGCTGGGGTAACCTAACGATTTTAAAGAATTTTACTTACACTTTCAAACGGTTCGAAAAGATCGGGATTATTGGGAAAAATGGCTCAGGAAAATCTACTTTCCTGGATATTATTACCGGGAAACTCCGGCCGCAGAAAGGACACATCCAGACAGGCGAAACAATTCAATATGGTTATTATCAGCAGCAGGGATTGATATTCAATGAGGATACAAAAGTGATCGATGTGGTGAAGGAAATTGCCGAAGTGGTCAAATTGGGCAATGGGGATACCCTTTCTTCTGCAGCATTTCTGAATTATTTTATGTTTCCTTATCCTTCGCATTATCAACCTGTTTACAAACTCAGTGGAGGAGAAAAGCGGAGGTTGTATCTGGTCACGGTTTTAATGCGCAGCCCGAATTTTCTGATACTCGATGAGCCCACGAACGATCTTGATATTCTGACACTCAATGTACTGGAGGAATACCTTGCTTCCTTTAGCGGATGTGTTCTTGTGGTGACTCATGATCGTTATTTCCTGGATAAAATAGCCGATCATTTGTTTGTTTTCGAAGGAGACGGAATCATTAAAGATTTTCCAGGTAATTATACCCAATACAAAGATTGGAGCGATCATCGGAAACGGCAGGCATTGTTACAGCGCCGGGTGGAACCGCCACGAACTGAAAGAGAAAAGCGAATTCCGGATAATACCAATAAATTATCATTCAGGGAAAGACAGGAGTTGGAAACCCTTGAAAAAAAGATCGGAGAGTTAGAGGCCGAGAAATCAGGGATTGAGGCTGATCTTCAATCCGGGAAACTTAAGCCTGATGAGTTGATCCAGTGTTCACATCGGTTTGCAAATATTATCACTGAAATTGGGTTCATGTCTGACCGGTGGTTGGATCTTAGTGCTCGCGATTCATAGCTTGTTGTCTGTTATTTTATGATAAAAATATTGACACAGTAGATGTATTCAAAGGGGTTGTTCTACTTGCCCGTTTAAATAAAATTATTAGGTAGGTTAGATAACGGCTAAACCGGTTTATTGATGGAAGATAAAAAGATTGATTTTTTTGTAGAAGAAACAGTGCATCGGTCACTTCTTTCGGCTCATGAATTTGGAAAACTGAACCAGGAAGTAACCGACCGGATAGTTCATGCGGTATACCGTTCGGCGTTTGAAAACCGTTGGAAACTGGCTGAAATGGCTTTTAAGGAAACAGGTTTAGGGATACTTCGCGACAAGGTTATTAAGAACATCATTGCCACGCGATTTGTTTACCGTGACATTATCAAAATTCCTACAGTCGGGATCATATCGGAGTACCTGGAAAACCAGATCGTTGAAATTGCACGCCCGATGGGTCCCATTTTTGCAATAACTCCAGTCACTAATCCTACATCTACCGCACTTTTCAAAATTCTCATAGCGATGAAATCGCGCAATCCCATCATTATTTTCCCGCACGGGAAGGCAAGAAAATCGACTATTGAAGCGGCACGTATTTGTTATGAAGCAGCACGCAGCGCAGGGGCTCCGGAGTATTGCATTCAATGGATACCCCGCGCATCTCGGGAACAAGTACTGTGTTTTATGAGCCATAAACGTATTGCATTGGTACTGGCTACGGGATCAGTGAGCCTTGTCAGAGCGGCATATCATAGCGGCAATCCGGTTATAGGTGTTGGTCCGGGGAATGTTCCGGTATATATTGGTAAAAGTGCCGATGTAGCTTTTGCTGTTGACCAGATCCTCCTTTCAAAACTTTTTGATAACGGCACCATTTGTGCCAGTGAACAAGCTGTAGTTGTTTCGCGTAATAATGCTCAGCAAGTTCGGGACGAATTCGTGCGACAGGGGGCGTATTTCCTGCTTCCCGATGAAATACAAAAGGTAGGAAAGTTAGCTATCAACGCTGCTCAGCATACCATGAACCCTGAAGTAATAGGCAAGGCTGCCACTGAGATCGCCAGGATGGCCGGTATTTCAGTTCCACCGGGGACAAACCTATTAATTGCGGAGATGGAGCAGCAAAACGTGGGTATCAAATGGCCCTTGTCTCTTGAGATTCTGGCACCTATACTGGCTTTTTATGAGGTTGCAAGCTTTGATGAAGGTATTGCCATGTGCAGGCGTATCAATGAACAAGGAGGTCTTGGACATACAGTCAGCATTTTCTCAAACGATGATGTCAAAATCCGTTATTTTGCACAGGAACTTAATGCCGGTCGCGTAGTGGTGAACACCCCATCGTCGCAAGGTGCGCTGGGTGGGTTGTACAATGGGCTCACGCCTTCGATGACCCTTGCCTGCGGGTCGGGGGGTAAAAATTTCACCACGGACAATATCTCTGTGCGTCATCTACTTAACATTCAGCGTATTGCTTATAGAAAAATTAATTTTTGCGGTGAGCATCAGCGTGGTGATGCATTCTGCTGTGACATGCATCTTACCATAAACGAAATAGACGAAAAGTGTGAGAAGGGGAGAAATAATTGTTAAATTTGCATCACACATTGCGGTAGTAGCTCAGATGGTAGAGCATCAGCTTCCCAAGCTGAGGGTCGTGGGTTCGATCCCCATTTACCGCTCCAATCTTACTTCACTAACTTGCACTGAAAAGCCCCGGAAATTAGTTTTTGTTTTGAGAACCGATCTGAATATTATTGAAAAATTTATAATATCCAGTTGGGATTTTCCTCAAATTAAAATCGTCCCACCTAATTTTTCATAGAAACCCCTGTATTTTTGTTCAGCTTATTTTTCAGTCAGAGGTAGTTTCAATTTGAATCCCCTTCGGGCATAATATGCTGGCTTTACATTCATATGTGCAATGTCGGGTATGGCTGTACCATGACACCTATTCCGGAGAACCGCCTATGACAATAAGTAAATTTTTAGACGTTGTTTGGTTTATTCCATAAAATTCCTTTATATATGATAGTTTTTTATGTAGTGAATGTGCGAATCGAAATTATTATTTAAGTTTCTCCTATAAATCTGGTCTTGATTTTTTTCGTCTGTGCGAAATTTAAAAAATGTCATGTACATTTGATCAGGAAATTCTGAAACTATGAAATGGTTGCTACCCATCCTGATAATTTTTCTGTTGTCCATTAATAGTGCCTGTAAGAAAAGCGAAGAAGGAACAATCCCGTCAGGGAATGTGATCTTCACCGTACAACATTATGTGGATGGCACCATTCTTCACGAAAATAAACTCATTTATACAAACGCTGCCGGTAATCAATACCTCATTACCGAGGTAAAGTATTTCATTTCTGATATTACATTTTATTACCAAGGTAGGGCCCGAACAATGGTCCGGCAAGGGAAAGATATCTTTTACATCGATGAAGATATTCCGGAGACTAAAATACTCCGGTTTTCTGAAAAAATCCCAGCCGGTTCTTATGATTCCATCACATTTATCTTTGGTATCCCGGAAGCAAAAAATAAATCTTTCATGTTTGTTAATCCACCTGAAGTAAACATGGCCTGGCCTCAAGTCCTTGGTGGCGGTTATCATTATATGATGATGAATGGTAAATGGAAAGACAGGTCAGAAGTTATCCAGCCATTCAATTTCCATTTGGGTATTGGACAATTATACCATGGGAACAATTACAATACCGATTCCATTTATGCTTTTATTCAAAACTATTTTACCGTTAGTTTACCAGAATCTGGTTTTACTCTCCGGGATGGAGAGACCTTGACATTCAATTTGCAAATGAATATTGATAGCTGGTTCAATACACCCCACATTTATGACCATAACTTTTGGGGAGGTGCCATCATGCAGAATCAGGCCGCCTTGGAGATGGTCAGGGAAAACGGGTGGAATGTGTTTTCCATTACACCAAAGAGGTAAGAACTGAAATTTCAATTGATTTCCTTCCTGATTTATAAGGGAAGAGAAACATACAGCTATGTTGTAATAAATATGAACGAATATCTCGCGAAATAGGTGAACCGTTTAAATCAGGCTGTATACTTTTTGACAAAATCGGCGTAAGTCTTGGTAATTCCTTCCTGCAAAGGGATTCTTGGAGTGAATCCCAGTTTGGTAAGTCGTGAAACATCCAGAAGTTTTCGTGAAGTCCCATCAGGTCTGGAATGATCAAAAATCAGGGTACCTTCATATCCTACAACCTCTCTGATCAGGTAGGCGAGCTCTTTGATGCTGATGTCCTTTCCCCATCCAATGTTAACAATCTGGTTTCCGGAGTATTTTTGCATCAGGAAAACCACTGCGGCTGCCAGGTCGTCGACATGCATAAACTCCCGTAACGGCGAGCCGGTACCCCAAATGATTACATTTGGCGCTCCGGTGGTCTTTGCTTCATGAAATTTCCTGATCAAGGCAGGCAATACGTGGGAGTTTTCCAGATCGTAATTGTCGTTCGGCCCATAAAGGTTGGTGGGCATAACTGAAATATAATCAGTACCATACTGCAGATTGTAATTTTCGCACATTTTTAACCCGGCGATTTTTGCGACAGCATAAGGTTCATTTGTATATTCAAGTTCGCCAGTTAGCAGATATTCTTCTCTGATAGGCTGGGGTGCATTTTTTGGATATATACATGAACTACCTAGAAACAACAGTTTTTTTACCTGGGAAAGATATGCGGTGTGAATAACATTATTCTGAATAACAAGATTCTCATAAAGAAATTGAGCCCGGTATGTGTTATTCGCAACGATTCCTCCCACTTTCGCTGCGGCATAAAAAATATAATCTGGTTCTTCTTCTGAAAATAAAGTGCTGCAAGCCACAGGATCAAGAAGATTAACCCTGCGATAGTGGATTCCTTTCAATTTTTCTGGGACATTCCGATGATAGGTGCCGATGATGTTTTGAAAATCCTGTGCCAAAAGGGTTCGCATGATAGCGCTGCCCACCATTCCGGCAGCACCGGCAATCAGTATTTTATCGGTTTTATTCATAATAGTTCTTTATTTCAAAACCAGCTTCCTTCAGGTATTTGTCCTTTTTCATCAACAGCAAATCCCCTGCAACCATATCCTTGACCAGGGATTGTAGGTCGTGTTCAGGAACCCATCCAAGCTTTTCCCTTGCCTTCGTTGCATCGCCTATTAGCAGTTCAACATCAGTAGGCCTGAAATACCGAGGATCCACATGTACAACCACCTTACCAGGTTTTATTTGGAATTCGGGATTCAGACACTCCCTCACGATTCCGGTTTCATGCACACCTTCCCCTTCAAAGTCGACCACGATGCCCAACTCTTTAAATGCCATCTTCACAAAGTCACGGACTTCAGTGGTAATACCTGTGGCGATAACAAAATCGTCGGGGGTGTCTTGCTGTAAGATAAGGTGCATTGCCTTAACATAATCTTTAGCATGTCCCCAGTCGCGTTTGGCCGACAGGTTACCAAGGTGAATGGTTTCCTGCAGCCCTAGGGCAATCTTTGCCACTGCCCGGGTTATTTTACGGGTAACAAACGTTTCACCCCGGATCGGGGATTCATGATTGAACAGTATACCGTTGCAAGCAAACATGTTGTAAGCTTCGCGAAAGTTCACTACGATCCAGTAACCATATAATTTTGCAACTGCATAAGGCGACCGTGGGTAAAAAGGTGTTTTTTCCGTTTGAGGGATCTCTTGTACCTTTCCATATAGTTCGCTTGTGGATGCCTGATAAAATTTTGTCTTTTGTGTCATTTTTAATAACCGGATTGCCTCAAGTAAACGGAGTGTACCTACGGCATCGGCATTAGCCGTGTACTCTGCAGTGTCGAAACTAACCTGGACATGCGACATAGCGGCGATATTATAAATTTCATCAGGTTGGGTCTCCTGAACAATCCTGATCAGGTTAGTCGAATCGGTCATATCACCATAATGCAGGTAGAAACGCTTGTTGCTCATAAAAGGATCCTGATAAAGATGATCAATCCGGTCGGTATTAAAAAGTGAAGACCTTCGTTTAACACCATGAACGATATATCCAAGCTTCAGCAGGTACTCCGACAGGTAGGCTCCATCCTGTCCCGTTACTCCTGTAATTAATGCAACTTTACTCATAGTAGGGTGTAATTAAGGATAATTTTTTCAATGATTAAATAATTATTCCAAGTTGATCCATAATGGTTGCGATATGGGTGAATCCAAGTGCTATGTTTTCACAATGACTTTTATAATCATGCACTCGTCAGTAGGAAGATTTATAGATTTTTTATCAATCTTGTCCCGATTAAAATTTGGATAAAATTAGAAATAATTTTAACTCGCTCCCTTCCCAATTGATGTTATTTACTTTATTGTTGACTAAATAATTAATCAATGCTTGTGGATTGATCATTAGGAATTACCGGATAGATTTGCATTAATGCCCCGCTTTTCTTAATTTTGGTTTTAAATGATTTCATGTATACTGTCATGTTCAGGATGAGGACAGGGATCATAAGCAAAATATTGATTTTTTTTCATTTCATTCAAAATTCTGGAAGATCCAGATTGGCATTTCATTGGAATAATGGGAGATATATAGCGGTTCTGGTCTTACTCAACCTCTTCATTTTCCTGACGATTGGCTATGCGGCGAAAGATATGCCTGGCTTTGACCGGTCAGTATTGATAAAAACGATAAGCATCAAAGCTTTTCCCGGCAATCTGTCTGGTTCTCCTGATGGAGTTGAATCTATTACTATCCCACTGAAACGGGTTGGCAGGTTGTTTTTGATCGAAGCCCGCATTGACAATATTGTTGGAAATTTTGTTTTCGATACCGGATCCTCAAAACTGGTACTGAATAAAACATATTTCAGAAAGTACATCGTTGTTGATGAAGAGGTTGCAGGTGGGGTAACCGGATCTGCAGAAGGATTTGGTCGCACTACAGTAAGATCCTTGGATGTGGCGGATCTTCATTTCACAGGCCTTGCGGCCGACGTGACTTCTTTAGGTCATATTGAGGATCGTCGTGGAGTCAAGATACTCGGATTATTCGGGCTGAGTCTATTGAAAAGCTTGGAAATTGTAATTGATTTAAATCACAATGAACTTCGCTTGTATAAACTCGATAAAAGGGGTTACCGGATTAGTAAATTCAATCAGAAGAAGTTTGATCTGATACAAAGAGTTGAAGAATATAACAATATCCTTTTAGTGAAGGCGAATATCGGTGGAAAGGAACTTGATTTTTGTCTCGATTCCGGCGCTGAATCGAATGTGCTGAGTAGTTATTCGTCAAAAACGGTACTTAGCACCGTAACCATTTTGCGAAGATCCGATATGGTTGGGATTGCCTCCGGACAATCGGATGTTTTGTACGGATTGATGAATGATTTTAATTTGGGTGGAAAACGATTCCCCACAATGAAAACAATTATTACAAGTCTTGATAAGATGTCGAAATCCTATGGAAGGGTCATAGACGGGATGCTTGGATTTGATTTTTTCAGTCAGGGAGAAATAAGCATTAACCTGGCCCGGAATGAGATGGGCATTTGTTTTGCAAAATCAACAGATAATCAATAGAGAATGAAAGGGTATCGCAACATCGGATTCGCTCTTGTAATGGTCATCCTTACTTATACCTGTTACGGGCAAGTAAATCCCAAAGATGCCTGCAGATTAGAAGAGGGCCGGTTAATTTTTAAACTGGATCTCAAGTGGTCCCCTGAACAGAAACAGGAGGTGGCACATCTTTTTAATCTCGATAGTACTGTATTGGCTGATGCCTATGCCGGTAAAACTAAAATCACGATAAACGGCACAGTATGGTCGGTAAGGAATTTAACTTCACGCATCATTGAATTGTCGAAATCTTTGACTTCCAAACAGGATAGTTCACCATTTCAAGAGGATATCATCATGGTTGATGACGATTGGGAAAATTATACGATAGAAACCACACGGGAGTCGACCCCCTGGGGCATCAATAAATTTACCCAGTATAAAGTTTTTCAATATGCCAATGGTATTGCCCGTTTTTATTTACCTGGTCATCAGAATGCCCAACAGGTTTTTTTATCGGGTACATTCAACCGGTGGAGTACCACACAAATGCCAATGCAGCGCAGTGATTCGGGATGGATAATCCAATTGAGGCTTAAACCCGGTAAATATTTATATAAATATATTGTCGATGGCCGTTGGACTTCTGATCCATTCAACCGTCAATACGGGCGTGAGGGATATATTGGAGATAATTCCGTTGTTTTCTGTTACAACCATTGGTTTATATTGAGAGAAAGCAAAAACGCTAAAAATGTGATTGTTACAGGAAGTTTCAACAACTGGGATGAACGTACGCTGAAAATGTTCAAAACCTCATATGGATGGGCTTTACCCTTGTATTTGCGTGAAGGGACACATGCATATAAATTTATTGTCGATGGGGTTTGGATAACCGATCCGGGCAATAAAATCGTCCGGCCCGACGGTTCCGGTCACTTTAATTCTGTCGTTGGGATCGGGGAATCAATGCTGTTCTCTCTAAAAGGATATCCAAACGCAAAAAAGGTTATGGTGGCCGGAGACTTTAATGCCTGGAACAATCAAGAATTACAGATGATGAAAACCACAGGTGGCTGGCAATTGCCATATGTTCTGGCTCCCGGCAACTACGAATATAAATTCACGGTGGATGGAGAATGGATTACCGATCCTGATAATCCTTTTTCGGTAGGGTCGGGAACTAATAGAAACTCTATACTGGTTGTGCAGGCGAACCATACCTTTGTTCTTGATCAATCTACCAGTGCAAAAAGCGTATTGGTAAGCGGTAGCTTCAACGGTTGGAGTCAAGACGGGTACAGAATGGCCATAATAGATCATAAATGGAAATTCCCCATCAGGCTCAAACCGGGTAAGTATGTTTACAAGTTCGTTGTTGATGGCAAATGGATCATGGATCCGGGGAATGAACTTTGGGAAGAAAATGAATACGGTACCGGAAATTCAGTGATCTGGATTGAACCCTGACAGCGGATTCACCGGAAATCCACAATTCATAACGATTCTGAATACAATTTGCAGGGTTAATTGATTTGATGAAATTAACCGCGACCTTTCGTTTTTTTCTTAAAATAGAGTGCATCTAGGTAATACAGGATGCGGATGGAAAAGCTGTTGGAAGATGGGGAATTTAAGGTATTACCAAAATCATGAAAAAAATTATTTTCAACATCGTTATCAAAGGTATTTATAGCATTTTTCCACATCAGTGATAATTGACTTCCGGGAGCAAAATTCCAGATATAGCTGAGATCAATGTTGAAAAGGTTATAGTTTACATCCTGGTCGCCGGTGTATACACTAGTGGCCAGACTACCATCGCGTTGCAACTGAAAGAATGAGTAATAAGGCGCCCGGACCCAATAATGCCGGGCCCGTAAGTCAATGCTCATGTTACTTGTGACCATGAAATTGGCTTCAATGACGTTGGTTACAATGTTCCGGTCACGCCGGCCGAAAAGGATTACCGTGTTATTATCTGCATCCGAAGAATCCATGACATAACCAACATCATTTAATATTTTCTCATAGTAGAATTGATACAAAAGGAAGATTCGATCTGATATTCTGTAACGGGGCTCCACAGAAAAAGCAAATCCGGAAGATTTATAAGTAGGAGCCAGGGATCCAACCAAAGTAAGATCGATCGCAAATTTTTTCCGGTAATCCGAAGAAATCCATACAGCCATATTTCCATATGCGGGTGAAACAAACATCCAGCCATCTACCCGCGGTTCATAATAATCATGTGAAGGAATGGGCTGAATGTCGGTATTAGCGCCCAGGGTCAGATATTTTGGTGTTGTTGTGTTACTTTCAGCATGAATCAGCAGAGATGTGAATTTTAATCCATCGTACAGACAATTATAATCAATACGTGCGTAATTATACCAGTTTAAGACCTTCCAAAACGGATCATAAATATTGTATTGCATCGAAAGGGAATTGATAAACCGGTTATTAACAGGATTAAAACCCATATCATTCGGATCGTATCGATCTGTTTCGAGTAACTGTTGCAAGGAAAAAAGGAAATTCCCGGAAATTTTTCCATATCCCAACGAGTACCGGTAACCAAAGTCGGGGGAGCCATGACTATAATACTTCTGGCTCACAAAGCCATCACCTGTGAAAGCATACGTATACTTTTTATTGGCGAATTTGAAGGTTGTTCCCGAGACATTGGCAGTATAGCCTTCAGTGGGCATGAAATAATTGGTATTGAGCAAATCGAAGTAGGAGTTGTTTTTCAAATTCTGGTCCAGGACGATCATATTATAATTGGTAAATCCCTGGGTCAGGAACCGGCGGGTTTCACCTGTTATCGTATCCAAAACGGTGGCCCATGTATTACCCGAGATGGCATTGAATACACCGATTCCAAGTCCTCCTGTGGTACGTCCTGAAATTTTTGTAGCATTGAGCAGTTTCGTCTGGACAGGGTTCTCGGTCACCTTCTCATTTTCTCCGAGAGTGCTATAAACATTGTTATATCCCTTAGATTGATTTCCAATGCGACGTGAATAGAAGATTCCTCCTTTGTTGAAAAGTTCAGTACCTTCAGTGAAAAACTGTCGCCGTTCATCATAACGGATCTCGAATGGAGAGAAATTGTAAATTTTATCATCTGACCTTACCTGTCCGAAATCGGGGATAAGGGTCATATCGAGGGTAAAGCTTTGATTGATCCCATATTTCAAGTCTGCCCCATAATTATAGGAAAGTTGATAAGCATTTTCCCCCGGACTGTTTTCAAGGTAGCTTGAAAGGTAAGGTGACAATGATAATCGAAGCGGAGGCTTGATATCCTGGATACCCTGAAGTACTCCGCACTGGTTTGTATACCCGGAAACTTTTGAATCGACCAGGTTCCAGGTATCGATTTCACGGAATCGACGAATACTCCGTTGACAATTCAGTCCCCATTCCTGGACAGGTTTTTTAGGGAACCGGATCGCCGAATATGGAATTTTCATTTCAACAACCCAGCCCTTGTCATTTTTCCTTGCCTTGCTTTGCCACACAGCATCCCAGGTAAAATCATCACCCTCGCTAGATACACTATTGGGTATTTTGAAATCAGCCTGAACATCGGATACATAGACAAGGAAACAGAAAGCATTAATTCCATCATTGAAAGGACTAAGAACAACGATGAAATAGTCGGCATTGAGCGATGGTGAATCCCGGAGTCCCATTTGGGCAGGAATACTATCGGGGTACGGATCCAACATTTGTGCTCCGACATACAAACCTGAATTATCATATGCAAACCGAATGTATGAGGTGAAGATGGCTGGTTTCCCGTTATAAGGAATGCGTTGTACAAAATCGGTTGCAACTGGAGCCGATTGCCATATGGCATCATCAAGCACGCCATCAATTTTTGGGGAACTGGAAACAGGAACCGCATTAATGGTTTTCTTTGCGGGTTGTGCAAAAGTCAAAAGGCAGGTAAAGAAGAATAGAGAAATGAACAGGGCTTTTTTCATCGGATCAACAGACGCACAAAAATAGCCGGAGTTACAGTGTTTTCCTACATATAATCGATAAACATCCTTATTTTCTTGATATTAACAGCACCCGGCAATAAGAGTATCCAATACTTTTGCTGGGACATCATAATTTGCGAATTAATTCGATTCGTGTTTCCAGGCATCAAAGAGTTTCAGAAATTCGCCATAGATCAGGCCGTTGGTAGCAATGATTTGTTTTCCAAAGATATGATTTTCAGTTCCACGAAAATCGCTCACTTTTCCACCGGCATTTTTAACCAGTAATCCACCGGCGGTGACATCCCAGGGACTCAAACCATATTCGTAAAAACCATCGAACCTGCCACAGGCTACCCAGGCAAGGTCGGCAGCAGCAGATCCCAGACGTCTTAACCCGCGGCTGTTTTGCAGTAAATGCTTGAATATGACCAGGTAGTCATCAAGGGCATGATAGTCATAATAGGGGAATCCGGTCGCAAGGAGCGATTCATTAATTACCGGTGTATCAGATACCTGTATTTTTTCCTGATTTAGAAAAGAAGGGGACGATTTCCAGGTATAAAAACACTCTTCCAGGTTGCTTTCATATACCACACCGAGAATGGGCTCCACACCGTGGATAAGACCTATACTGATGCAATAAAGGGGAATACCATGTATAAAGTTGGTTGTTCCGTCTAAAGGATCGATCACCCAGGTAAATTCTGAAGGTTTAAGCGTCTTGTTTTCCTCTGCAATAAATCCGCTTCCCGGAAGAATTTTTAAGAGTCTTTCAACAATACGGTGTTCCGATTCTTTATCCACATAGGTTACATAGTTGTGCAATCCCTTTCGCTGGATATCTGCTGTCCTTAATTTTGAAATTTCCTGATGTTGAAATATAGCCACTTCCCGGGCTAAATCACAAACCTGAAGTGTCAATTTTTCGAGATTCATAGCAAATTCGTTTCATCAATCCAGCACCCATCATCATCCATTTTTACGAGTTTTACAGTTTTTATTTTGTTTACCAACGATGGATTAAAGGATGTTTTTACCTTTAAGTAATTTTCTGAAAAACCGTGCATATATCCATCCGAATTATCCGATTCATATAAAACGTTCACTATGCGACCCTGATTTTGCAGGTAGAATAATTTCTTTTTTTCATTTGAAAGGGCGTGTAACAATTCACTGCGTTGCTTTTTGACCTTTTCATGAACAATCTCACCCATTTTGGCGGCCAATGTATTGTCGCGTTTTGAATACGTAAATACATGCAAGTAAGAAATATCTAGGAGTCTGATGAATTGCAACGTTTCTTTAAAATCCTCTTCGTTTTCGCCAGGGAAGCCAACAATAACATCGGCGGCAATGCAGGCAAATGGCATAAGCGACCTGATCTTCATGATCCTGCTTTCATAAAGTTCCCTCCCATATTTACGATGCATAGTTCTCAGTACTTTGTTGCAACCCGATTGTAACGGGATATGAAAATGGGGCAGGAATTTTTCCGAAACAGAAACAAATTCAATGATATCATCATTCAGGAGATCAGGTTCAATTGAGGATATCCGGAATCGTGAAATCCCTGCAACTTTATCCAGAGTCCGGATAAGTTCGAGAAAGGATTCTCCATTTGTCGTCCCGAAGTCCCCGATGTTAACTCCTGTTAAAACTATTTCGTTAATATCGTGACCTGCTATTTCATGGGCATAGTTCACTATATTTCCGATCGTATCGCTGCGACTTCTGCCGCGGGCAAGCGGAATAGTACAATAAGTACAATAGTAATCACATCCGTCCTGGATTTTGAGAAAAGAACGCGTGCGGTCACCGAATGAATAAGAAGGAATGAAATCCTCGTTTTTTTCAAAAGCAATAGGATGATTGAGGTTTTCCAGTTCTTCCAATAAATGAAATTTTTCGGTATGGCCAAGTACCAGGTCAACACCTTCCATCTGCGATAATTCTTCCGGTTTTAATTCAGGGAAGCAACCGATAACGGCAATTTTAGCCTTGGGGTTTTGTTTATGTGCCTGACGAATGGCTGCTCTGCATTTTTTTTCTGCGACAGCAGTCACAATGCAGGAACTTATAACATAAATATCTGCGGGATCATGAAAATTACAAATTTCAAATCCTTTTTCCTGAAACTGCCGGGATAGTGTGGAAGCTTCTGCAAAATTAACCTTGCAACCAAAATGGTGAAACGCAACGGATTTGGAATTCATGAGACAAAGGTACAAATTTCCCTGTTTACTGGGCTTCAGCATCCCTGATGAACAGGCATGATGAACCCGTCGCACAGGCCGGTATCGATACCGGTAAGTTTACAGATGCTGATCCGGTCAAAGTAAGAATACCCGGATTTACTGTTCCTTTAGATATTGTTGCAGAATAATCCCACTAACAATAAAAACCAAACCGATTACAGTTGAAAAAAAAATGGTTTCACCAACAATAAAGTGAATGATAATCAATGAAATAAAAGGTGATAAATAAATCAGATTGGATACTTTGGCCGTTGTGGATGAAAATTTCAACGCATTGAACCACAGTACGAAAGTGATTCCCATTTCGAAAAATCCTATATATACAGCGCCAGCTAACCCAGCGAAATCGGGGAGGATAAATTCACCTCTTGTCAACATCGCAATTGCCGTATAAAAAAAGCCAAAACAAAAATTCAGAAATAATTTACTGACTGCTTCCCGTTGATCTTTTATATTGAAAATCCAGTACAATGCCCAGAAAACAGCGCTGAATAAAGCAAGGGCAATCCCCAATGGATGGGAAAAATGCAGACTGGAAAATTGTCCATGGGTAGAAATAACAATGATCCCGAAAAAACTGATCAAAATAGCCACAACACTCCAGGGGCTGATCTTTTGTTTCAAGAGGGGTATAGAAAGTAACACCAGCATAAGTGGCCAGATATAGTTCAGGGTCCCCGCTACCTGTGCTGGCAACAGATCATAGGCTTTGAGTAAAACCACATAGTAGAAAAACGGATTCAGAAGTCCAAGGAAAGCTGAAAACAGAATTTCCCGTCCGTTCACCGCTCTCAAAAGGTAAAGTTTCTTTTGAATGATCAGAATCATGAGCAGGACGCCACTGGCAACAAACGATGAATAAAACAATAAACTTAGTGGATCTAAATAGCGTAAGGTGATTTTAAATGCCGACCCGATGGTCGACCAGCAGACAATAGCCGAAAAGGCAAATATATAGGCTCTTTTTTGTGGGTACATTTGACCAGAAAGGCGATCAAAGATCGGATTTTATTTCTATTTTTGCCCCCTTATCTTTTAGAATCATGAAAAAACTTGCCGTTGTCGCCCTCGGAGGCAATGCATTGTTACGAGGCGATCAAAAAGGGACCATTGATGAGCAGGAAGCCAATGCCAATGCAACGGCCGAATCACTGGTTAAACTTTTAAAACGTGATTACAATATTGTAATTACCCATGGCAATGGCCCACAGGTTGGAAATATAATGCTGGCTAATTCAGCCGGATATAAAATGTTCGGTCTCCCCGAGATGCCGCTGGATATTTGTGTAGCTTATTCACAGGGTTTTATCGGATACATCATCGAACAGCAGCTTAAAAATGTTCTGGAACAACATGACATGGAACGTGATATCATTACTATTACCACGCAGGTACTGGTAAACCGTGATGATCCTGCTTTTCAGAAACCGACGAAACCGGTTGGACCTTATTATACGCAAGAGGAATCTGAAAAAATTTCGACAGAAACAGGTTCAGTTTTCAGGGAAGATCCGCGGGGCAGGGGATGGCGTAAAGTTGTGGCATCCCCTCGTCCGCTGGTCATTATCAATAAAAAGACCATTGAAAAAATTGCCCGTCAGGGTCAAATAGTGATTGCAGTTGGTGGAGGAGGAATACCTGTATTCTATGTGGAACCGAATAAACTCCAGGGGATTGATGCAGTAATCGATAAAGACCTTGCATCTGCGTTGCTGGCGTCACAGATCAATGCCGATAAACTTTTTATCCTGACGGATGTCCCTAAAGTTTGCATAAATTATAACACTTCTCAGGAAAAATCATTGGACCGTATGACCATTGCCGAAGCAAAAAAATATCTGGATGATGGTCAATTCCCAGATGGCAGTATGGGACCCAAGATCAGAGCTGCCATTCATTTTGTGGAACATTCCGGGAAGGATACGATAATCACAAAAACCACAATGCTTGGTATCGATAATGGCGGAACCCGGATTACGCTTGTTTAAATCATCATTCTGTAAAAATCATCTTTTTTACTACTACACCCTCCAGCCGGAGAAGTTCATTCTCAAGTTTGAAGTAATCCTCCCGGTTGCCGGTGAGTTCCAGTAGGATAAGCCCGCTTGTTGAACAATAATCATCATATACTTCATGGAGGCCAAGACGGGTTTTTATAGAACATCCGAATTTGGTAAGAATGGATTGAAGTTCTGAGACTCCGTGAATTCTGTCGGTTATTTGAATACCAATGATCCAGCGCTCTTTCATAGATCAAATCAAATTAATATTTTTTTTGCAATCATCAGGTTCCGGAATTGAATGATAAAAGCAGTGCCCTGCCCGTTGACGATTTCAATTTTTCCATCAAGTTGTTCAACCAACAGTTTGACAATGAACATTCCCAATGATTTTTCATTATCAAGGGTGAAATCCGAAGGCATACCGACCCCATTGTCTTTTATGGTTAAGATGTAATCCTCCTCGTTTTTTTTCTTCAGACTGACTTCAATCACCCCCAGTTCGTGGTTGGGGAATGCATATTTGAAAGCATTGGTAAGTAATTCATTTGTGATCAACCCCAAGGGCAGCGCAGTTTCAATACTGACGTCCGTTTGGTCGAAACTGGAAACAAGTTGGATATGATGTCCGCTAAAAGTCTGCAAAATAATGGAAGAAAGGGAGTTTAGATAGGAAGCCAATGGAATCCTATCGAGGTTCTCGGAGCGGTAAAGATGTTCATGAATAAGGGCCATAGAGCGAATCCGCATCTCAATATCCTTTATGATTCGCTGTAAATCAGGATCTTTGTTATTCCGAAGTTGTAACGTTAGGAGACTGATTACGATGGCTAAATTGTTTTTCACGCGGTGATGAATCTCGCGCAGCATGATTTCTTTCTGCTCGATATTCTTTATTTTCAACTCATTTACTTCTTGTTCTCTGGATCGGTCACGTAAGATTGTCACAACCTGAACTACCTTATGGTCTCTGAATATAGGAACCTTGCGTGTTTCACCATAGATTTTTTTATCGATCAATTCAAAATTTTGTTCACCGATAAGAATCTGGCCGGTTTTAAAAACAATCTCGAGTTCTTCAAGTGTTTTTTTTGAGATAAAAGGGTAGACCTTGGTTATTTTTTTCCCAATACAATCCTCCAAAAACCCTTGTCTGAGATGTTCCGCTTTAAGCGAAGAATTTAACATGACGAACCGAAAATTCTCATCCACAACGTATATCCAGTCGGGAATGGAATCCAGGATATCATGTAGTTGTATCTCGGAATTGCGTAAGGCGGTTTCAGCAGTCACCCGTTCTTTTGATTCCAGCAAGAGTTTTTTATAGTTGGAGGATAATGCTTTCTGATGAAGAAAATTTTTCCAATTAATATTCTGCAGGATATATGACATTAACCCACCAAGAGAGTAGATGGATAAAATGAAAAAAAGATTATTGAAAAACTGATAAGGACTGGCCTGGAAAGTCCCGTTCCAGACTGCGGTGAAGATATATGATAATACCTGTAATGCACCGATAATGATGATACTGCGAAATCGCAACCGAAAAAAAGTAAATAATCCTATAACCACAAGCATAACCCAGGAATAATAGAATTCATATCCCGGTGTTGAGGGATTTGAAGCATATCCAACCCAAAAAATCACTAAACACATCAAAAGATTAAAAATGATATATAATATGTTCAGATATTTAGATAATTTTTTACTGTAAGTGATAATAACGGAAAAGAACAACAGAGGGATTATAACTCCGAACCGGATAAAAAAGTCCTGTCCGGGAGCACCAGAAAAAAAAGTCCTCGATAGTACCGCAAACACAATAAATAACAATATCGTGAAAATCAGTCCGATGCGAATGTTTGACAGGGAGGAGTGCAAATAATACTCCTGAAACTCCTTTTTAATATCCTTATTGGAGTTATTTTCCATTAAATATTATTTATCGTTAAAGAGAAAATACCATACGTTGAAGTTCAAGTCCGCCGATCAGTTCCAGTTCTTTTTCAAGTTTTTCGCATTCAGAGGGATTCCCGGCCAATTGAAGGATCATCACACCTATTCGGCTGCAAACATCTTCAGTAACTTCATGAAATCCCAGCCGCGATTTGATTACATGGGCATATTTTGTCAGGGTCAATTGCGTAAGACCGGCTTCCTTTATCCGGTCTGTGATCAATAGTCCGATGATTCTTATTTCTCTCATGGTCAATAGTTTTTAGAAATAGAGATCCCGTTTCCCTTGTTTTAATTGCTCCAGTTTTTCAACCAGTTTTTCCTTGAAGCCATCGTTTTCCATTTCATTGAGTTTTTCCTGAAGCAGCCGATACCCTTTTTCTTTTGTGGGCGGAGGAGCATAATCTTCAAGGTACTCAACCATAGTCATCAAAGCATTGGGTTGGCAATAACGTTTGATAAATCCCGGTACTGAGAATTCCATGAAATGTTCTCCGGTCCTTCCAAGCCGGTAACAGGCTGTACAGAATGAAGGAATATATCCATGGCCGATAAGCTCTTCCATTATTTCATTGAGGCTACGGTTATCGTTAATCTGGAATTGTTCAAGGTCAATATTTTGATTTTCGTTGTTTTTACGTTTTGCATAACCCCCCATTTCAATATTGGTACCTCCATCGATCTGCGAAACGCCAAATTGAAGAATTTCATCACGGATAGACGACGGTTCACGTGCTGTGAGTATCAATCCGGTATATGGAACAGCCAGTCGGAGAATGGCGACCAATTTGGTAAAATCGATATCACTGACAAGATGTGATTTATCAATATTCAATTGAGAGGCATATTGAATCCGTGGAAATGAGATGGTATGTGGCCCGACATTATATACAGCTTCAAAATGATTGGTATGCCTTACCAATCCCAGCACTTCAAATCGCCAGTCGTACAATCCGAATAATGCGCCGATGCCCACATCGTCGATACCGGCCTCCTGGGCCCTGTCAAGAGCGGTAAGCCGCCATTCGTAATTTTTTTTCACTCCACCCAGGTGAACCTTTGCATAGGTCGGTTCATGGTAGGTTTCCTGAAAAATTTGATAGGTGCCAATCTTTGCATCTTTAATGGTACGGAATCCATCGATATCCATTGGTGCAGCATTGATATTGACGCGACGGATTTCCCCGGGACCGCTTTTAACCGAATAGACGGTCCGAACGGTATCAGAAATAAAGTTAGCATCGTAAATTGGATGCTCTCCATAAACCAATATCAGTCGTTTCTGTCCGGTATCCTCCAGCGCTTTCACCTGTGCCTTCAAATCTTCCTTCTCTAGTGTCACACGTGTAATCTGTGTGTTGGAAGATTTAAAGCCACAATATGCACAGTTATTAATACAAAAATTTCCAACATATAAAGGAGCAAAAAGAACAATTCGTTGTCCGTAAACTTTCTCCTTCAACTTCCGGGCGCCTTGCTTGATTTCTTCAACCAATTCCTTATCCCTGGCATTGATCAGTACCGCAGTTTCTTCAAGCGTCAGGCGATTTTTATCAAGTGATTTGGCAATAACCTCCCGCACACGTTCTTTCGAAGCCTTAGCCGTCTTAATGTACTCCCATATTTCGTCCGGATCGATGAACGGTTTCATCCGCTGATCTTTTATCTTCAGTTTTTCCGGTCTGAATTTCATTTGATAATTTTATTTTTTTGTTAATTTTTTGTTGAACGCTGGAATGGAATATCTAAAAGTCGTTTTTCGAGGTTTGCAAAATCGTTGTTGGTATGGATATTTCATCCGATAATAAATGTCAAAGTATAAAACAAAATTACTTAATATTCCCATAGGAATGCATTGCAATTCAAAACTTAGAAAAGCATCCGTTTTTCGAATTCAACAATCTATTGGTATGATTGAATTTTATTTTGATATATTATAAAGGGAAGTAAAAAACGAACAGGGAATCAGGTCATCTTCGTTTTGAGCGTTCCGAAAGATAAACACCGCCAATCACAAGGGCAATACCGGTAATTTTTTGAATCGAAAAAATTTCAGACAACAGCAGATAAGAAAAAATTGCAGTAAATACCGGGATAAGGTTGGAGAAAATATTGGATTTACTGATGCCCAGCAATTTCACCGAATGGGCAAAAAATACAAAAGAAACCGAAGAGGAGAATATGGAAAGCAACAGCATGGAAGAAATAATTTCGCCGTTAATCCGAATCTGAATAAAAGAGGCGGCTTCAAAAAAAACAAAGAAAGGTAAAAATAGAACAATCCCGATCAGATTCTGATAGGCAATAATAATCAGAGCAGAATACCTCATAGTTAACTTCCGAAGGGTTACGCTATAAAATAATGCAGTTAATACCGCGCCAAACAAAAATAAAATACCTCTGATATCAGAAGCCAGGGCAAGGTTTTTATTGACAATCATAAGTATTACTCCAACAAACGAAATTAAAATTCCGATAAAATTGATCGGGATTAATTTTTCTTTCATTGTCAGGAATGCAACGAGTGGTGAAAAAACCGGTATCGTAGCTATGATAACAGAGGCAATAGTAGGAGTACTGTATTTCAAACCATAATTCTCGCAGAGAAAATACAAGAAGGGGTTAAACAATGCACTAAGAAGGAACAATTTGTAATCCTTTTTTTCTATCTTCTCATCCTGCCAGAAAAAACGGATGATCGTAAAAAGGAAAATGGAGGATATTACTAACCGGATAAAAATTATCGTAATAGGTTGATAATATTTTAACAAAAGGGAACTCCATATAAAAGAAAGCCCCCAGAAGAGCATGGCTGTTACTGCAAAGAAGGCTGCCGGTATATGGAAATGTTTCAAGTGGCTGCAAAATTAATTTTTTTATCTATTTTTATTGTAGCCTTGTAACATTCCTGAAATCAAAGAGTCATTTCGCTAAAATCCGGGAATTTGGAAAGTTCATTTGTCAATATTCATCAGGATGTGATAAATGCCTGTATTAAAGGGGACCGGAATGCCCAATTTAAAATATATAAACTCTATTATAAAGCCATGTACAACACCTGCCTCCGGATTGTGAACGACACTGCTGAAGCCGAGGATATCATGCAGGAATCATTTCTCGATGCCTTTCAGCGGATTGACAGCTATTCAGGGGAAGGAAGCTTCGGATCATGGTTGAAACGAATCGTCATCAACCGGTCGTTGGATTATCTCCGGAAATCAAAAGATTTTGTATCCATTGAAGATGAACAAATTGACTTGCCGGAAATTGTTGAACCAAACAGGGAAGAGGAAATCAATTATCTGGTGAATGAAGTTAAACAAGCCATTACCGAGCTTCCCAATGAATACCGGGTAATACTTACGCTCTTTTTGATTGAAGGTTATGATCATGAAGAGATATCTCAAATCCTGAACATTTCCAACCAACTGTCACGTACCCGTTTTTCACGGGCACGGCAAAAATTGATTGGCATGCTCCGGGAAACAAAACGTAAAAACGCATTTAGCTTTAATTAACCATGTCAGATCTGGAAAAATTCATTAAAGACCACCGGGAGGAGTTCGACACTTTTGAACCCAGCCCCGATCATTTCAAAAAATTCGAGACGCTCTTGCAACAACAACCAGAAGTTTTGCAACCAGGGATAAATCGGTTCATGATGCTTAAGATCGCAGCGCTGATCCTCGTTCTGATCACCGTTAGTGTTTTCGTTTTCGATCTTGCCACAAAAGGAATCAGGGATCGTCTGAATAACCGGAATGCAGGAACCGAATTGCCACTGGAAGTGAAAGAAGTGGTACAGTATTATGATATCCAGGTCGCTGAACGTTTTGGACAAATCCAAAAACTGGCTTCCAGCAATGAAGAAGCAAGAATGCTGAATTCAAATGCAATCAGGGAAATTCAAAATCTTGATGTCAGTACCGATGAATTAAAAAAATCTCTGGCCGAAAACCCGAATAATGAACGCCTTCTCGCCGCACTGATCCAGAACCAACAGATGAAAGAAGGTATTATGAACAATATCATCAACAAATTAATCCAGGCAGGAAAATAAAACAACTTCATATCATGAAAACCTATGTTAAAATAGCATTATTCATCATCATGTTCATCCTTCTCCTTGGAATCAAGGGTGTAAAGGCACACGATGAGTTTACGAAAGTGATTAAAAAAGAATTTCCCATCACTTCCGACGGACAACTTACGATCAGCAACCGGTTTGGAAAGGTGTTATGCACCAATTGGGAAAAGAATGCCATCTCGTTTGATATTACCATTACTGTAACAGCAGCCGATCAGGAAGAAGCCGGTCGAATGTTTAAACGGATTTCTGTTGATTTTACCGATTCACCCGCGCAGATTACCGCAATCACATCAATTCAGGAAGGAAGACCACGGGGGCATGGAAGCTTTTCAGTTGATTATACGGTTAATATGCCAGTGACGATCAACCTTGACCTGACCAATAAATTCGGGGATATTTTTGTCAATGAGGTACAAGGAAAAGCGAAAATCAATTTGGGATACGGAAATCTTGAAGCAAAAAAGTTGACCAATTCCGATAACATGCTCGACATCAGGTTTAGTAAAGCCAATATTAACTGGGTCAAAGGAGCTGTGCTGATTCTAAAATACTCCGAAATGGAGTTGGATTACGCAGGCAGCCTGCGATTGGATTCCAAATTCTCAAACATGGATGCAAATAAGATTATCGCCCTCAATGTCAATTTTGAAGGAGGAAAGCTAAACATGGAAAATTCCAGTGCAGTCGACAGTAAATCGAAGTTCTCAGATCTTGAAATTCAGCGGATTGAAAAAAGTCTGAATCTTGATATCCAATATGGCAGTTGCGAAGTCCATGAAATGCCACCGGATTTTACCCTGGTTAACATCCGTAACAAATATGGTAATGTTTCCATCGGATTGGGGGAACAGGCAAAATATAACCTTGAGGCCGACTTGAAATTCTGCGATCTGGATTATCCTACCGATAAAGCCAAATTCTCATTCCGTTCAACCAGTCCTACCGAAAAAAGTTTTAAAGGTATCATCGGTGGAACTGATAATCCCACCGGGAAAGTCACGGTTCATAGTGAGTTTGGAAATGTGAGCCTGAAATAGAGGTAGCGAGGTAGCGAGGTAGCGAGGTAGCGAGGTAGCGAAATAGCGAAATAGCAAGGTAGCGAGGTAGCGAG
>JALNZC010000041.1 GCA_023229525.1 Bacteroidales bacterium | reverse complement strand
CTTTAAAATGGGAAGTTAACGAAGGAAGGACCTTGCATTCTTATTTGCCGATTTCTTACATCCTTATTTGCCGAAATCGTGCATTCTTAATTGCCGAAAACTTGCATTGTTATTTGCCGTTTACATCGTCATAGTTTTGCCACTCATCTGCTGGAGGAAGGCCTCGATCTGTTCACGCTCAAAGAGCAAATGGGACATACCAGGATCACCACAACCATGACCTATATGCATATTGCACAAGTAATGCCCAAGGTTGCCTTCAATCCGCTCGACAGACTCTATATCAAACATTGAAAGTCGCCCCACATGTGGTGGCTGATATTATTCTCCGGTATGGAGAACAATACCTGGCTTCTCACCGGGTTACCTTCCATCAGCGCAAAGTTCTGGAGGACATTGCATCATGTCATACGGCTGCGATGGGCGGACACGTGTATGCCTGTGACAAGTGCGGAAGCACCAGGATAGCATTTAACAGCTGCCGTAACCGGCATTGTCCGCGGTGCCGGATACCTTATTGTTTGACGTAATAATAGCCGGTGTGATACCAATTGGAGGTCTAAAATGATTTATAAAGCCGCGTATGGTTACAATAAATTACTATCAATTTATAACCCGTTCCGTCAACGGTCGTTTATTTTCCCATTTATCAACCCCTGAGAAATAATTGAATCCCCCCCCCTGGCTTAAATCCGCTATTAGCAAACGGTTGAGGTTGGTTCAACGTCGGGCTTTTATGCAGTGAAAAACTGCATTAAGCCCTTTTTGTTAGTGACAGAACTTAGTTTGTTTTAGTGAAAAATATGAAAATATAATTTGCAATTACGCTTGATGCAATACTGATCAGGATAGATAAACAAAACATCAATGTCTTCTTTTTTCGTTTGTCTTCCAATTTATCTCGAAGTTTTAAGGCTTCTCGGGTAAGTACCAGATAGCTTCTCATTTTATTATCGGCTAAGGATTCAACCCAAACACCGAGAACAATCGAGACAATTAATGAAAAAATAAAAAAAATAATGATTTTAATTGAAAAATAATCCTTTAAATTACTGGCACTATATTTAATAAGAAAATCGATTTTATCGTCGATGGTTAAGGTTGGCTTCTGCAAAAATGTTTGTATTCTTACAATTTCTGTTTTATCAAAATTTTGATATGTTATATAAGTTCCAATGAGAGCGCCAATCATGAATAGGGAACCAATTATTAATCCAATTTTTACACTATGTTTTCGTAAAAATTCTTTGATTCTACTTTTTTGTTTAATGAGTGAATTTATTTGATTTGTTAATAATCCTTCAATGTCAGAACCCCAACTTCTTGCAGTGTGTTGAATTGAAATTCTAAACTCCCCATCGTCAGAAAAAGCAAAAGGGATATCTTCATCTTCAATTATATTTCTCTGTGATGTTGATACTATCATCAACTCAATTTCCTGTTTTTCTGGGACTCTTTTATCAGCAAATTGAATTAGATAAATCCAAGTCATCCTTACCGCAACAGAAATTACCGGTTTCACTTCATTATAGGTAAGAAGTTCCTCATAGCTGCTTAATAACACCGAGGAGTCATCAGAATAATAAATTTTAGTTTTAAGCTGTACCAACTTGCCATTATTCTGTTGAATAATTCTTTGTGTTAGAAGATCATGAAAATTCTGCAGGTCCTTTAAATGTATTTCAAAATCACCAGAAATACGCTTAGTAATTGTTTGAGGTTTACCTAATAATCCAGTAATAAAATCCCTAAACTGATCTTCATCAAATGGTAATGTTAAATAACCTTTTGTGAAATCCTGAATTTCTTCATTTGGTTCGTTGGCTTCCATATGGTATTTTTTCATTAAGTTTTGTCACTAACGTATTGGTAACTTCTACAGCGGTTATTCGGGATTTATTTTTTGATAATAACTTTCAACATAATACGTAACATTATTGCTCACTTCTGATCCACTAACTCTGATCGTTGCATCCATGAGCATCCGGTAACCCGGATGCTCGGCATCGATGTTTTTGTTTTCCAATGGCCATAAATACCGCCTCCCAGCCGTACGGCGACGCCATAGATCCACCACAATCTGAACCCGGCTTCTTTCAGGATCAACCGGAAAATAATATCGGCCTCTTTCCGGCTGATACCCGCATCTCCTTTATACTGGTATAGTGCATCGTGAATCATGGAAGCATAATAGGTCATCGGTTCTTCGGTTTCAAAATCTAACCTCCCATCGGGCGTTCCCCAGGTAATATCAAGTATATTCCATTTTGGGGAGCATCCATCCCAGGCATAACCATTCCCATTACTCCCCTTTACCAGGATTTTCCCATACGGATCAATATTCAGCCAGGTACTGTCAAAAGGACGCCCATAAAGATTGGTAATTACCGAAACATCCTCTTTATGAACGAATTTGTATACTTTGTTTTTTATGGTTGCAGAACGGATCATTTGGATATGGAATAGGATGTGTTAAATATATCTGGTTTATGTCAATATTACAAAATAAATAGTGATTATTTTCTATAAACCCTGAATTCATCACCTTTTTTTCTGCCACCCTGTCATAAATCACCTTTGATTTTGTCAATCTTTGGTAAAGCTTAGCTATAGGTTAGCTATATCTTAGCTATATGTTTCCCAAGTGTGATAAAGAGATGTGACATTGTGGCAGGAAATTAAAAACCCATCCCGGTCCTTTATAACCTTTATTTAGAAGGGTTGTAAGCCCGGGACCGGGAATGGGTTAAGCATCAAAAAACACGGATTACACTTCCCGTTCTAACTTGGCAAGGTTACCAGGCATATCGCTGGCGCAGATCACGATCTTTTGCCCTGACGATACTCCCGGATCACCGGTTACGGTATAGATCCAGTCGAGGTTGTTTGGCTCCCGTACCGCAGCGCCATGTTCAACCTGCACTCCATCGGTATTTTCAATACTTACGGTTACCGCCGCAACCTTGAAATCGTCCACGGCCCGGACTTTGATCTTGCTGCCGGGCTGGCCGTTGTAAAGGGTCACATCGATCTCGTCGATATGGGGTGCAAGGAAAAAGTCGGCCATTGCCACATTATAGACCGTCAGGCCGTCAACTGCTTTGACGGCATACTCGGCCTCCATCTCCGGATCGTTTTTAACCGACTTGGCATATAGCACCGCTTGCTGAAATCGAAACTGGTGCGCTGCCTGGGCAGCCGATGGTTCATGATTGCGTTTTCCTGGTTTGTTAGCCAGGATCGTCCTCCCGTCACGTTGACGGAAGACTACCAGATCGCCCAGCTTCCCGCTGAGGTCATGGGTAAGGAAATTGTTGCCGAATTTGGCCATTTTTGTAAGAATTAAGTTAATAATTGAGTTAATTACCATCGTCTTTCTGCAGAGAGACGTAAACAAGAACCGGTTGTATCTTGTTAATATGTAAAGACAAAGTATTGTCAAAGGAAGTTGCATGGAATTGGGGAAAAAATGGAAATTAATTATTTATTTCTCATGTAAATTCATTAAAATGCTTATAAACAATATAATACATGTAAAACAACCGGAAATTAAATTTCAACAATTTTATAATGAAATATTTAATTGTACGATAAAGTTATGCCTGGTTGAAAGGCGCCCCTTCTTGTAAAGTGACTCAGGGAGGAGGTAAATTGGTTATGCGGTGATGAACTTAGATATAAAGTGAAGTTGAAGTGTGTGAGTGGATCCCCCGGAGGATAGGAATGAAACAGGAATTCACGGGTCTGTGGAAGTTTCCTGTTCCAAGACTGCGTGAGGGACAAACGTCAAAAACGGTTATGCGCCTCTGTTTTTATTTTATCTTAATTATGATTTTGCATTTAAACAACCTATCCTTGAGCCATGGCCTCTTGTAATAATAGACCAAACTTAAGTTCCTTTTTTTCAAACCTTTAAAACAATATGTCGTAACATAATGACCTCCTATGCTATAATTTCCTTCCATTATTTCTGATGATGTTTGACGAATAGACAGGACTGTTGTATCGTAAGGAGTTGATAAATACCAACCATAACCTGCGCCGGGACAATCAAGAAATTTTATTTCAAAGCCATCATTAACAATGATACTCTTTTTTATAATCGTGTCCGAGTTGACGGGTTGTTGTCCCAGAGCGGTTATACTTTCTATTAAACAAAGAATTAACAAAACAGCCCCAGAAATATGTTGAAAACGATTATTGTTAAATCTTTTCATAATGGGTCAGTTTAGAGATCCCGAAGATTAATTTTAATAACCCTTTATTTTACTTGAAGGTGGCCATGACGCCTACCTGCATCCGCAGAAAAGGGGAACCTTCGCGTTGCACGATCAATGCTGGTTTTTTTTTGCGGTTCCAAGTCCATTAACGGTTGTTTTAGTTTTTTATGAATTTTCGAATCCCAATTTTGTCGCCAGCCATAATTTTTATTAAATGAACACCCCTTGTCAATGAAGAAATGTTAATGTCTGTGTTATACCCTGTCGTTGTTGAAGAATGTTCTAGCCTTCCGAGAGGGTTAAATATTTCTACTTTCATTAAAGTTATACTTGTCGGTAATACTACTTTTAATTTATCTGATGCAGGATTTGGAAAAAGAGAGATGAAAAAATTGTCTTTTATTTCATTTACATTCCACCATGAGTAAAGTATTACAGAATCACAGACGATGCATCCTGTTGAATCGGCAATACAAACATTATAATACCCATTTGAAAGGCCTATCGCAGTTTGAGTTGTTTGAACTGGAGTTGTATTCCAGTAATATGAGTATGGTGGTACCCCATTCGTTGGATAAGCTGTTGCCGTTCCGTCGATACACGTTAAACAGGATGGTTTTATCCATGTAAAATTAATTTTACTATAAATGCACTGAAAACACATGGAAGTATCAATCGGCATAAAATTTACAACCCCCAAACTTATAGAATCGTGTCCGTCAAATATTTTTGCCTGGGTTGATATAGAGTCTGAAGTGCACCAATAATTATTTGGAATATTGGCATTTGAGGTCGCTAAATATTTTAAATCATATGAAGAGTTGTTGCAAATTTTATTACAATAAAAATTATCTTTTTTTGTCGCCAATCTAATCCCAATAAAATTACCTTCAATAATATTCCTTGTAAATATATTTGGTGAGGTTCCTCCATTTTCAATTATTCCTTCACCGTTACTTCGAATTTGACAATTTACTACAGATGAATGTTGTATGTTATTAAAAATTATGCCTGCAAAAGAATTGGAATCAATACTGCTGTTTATAATCGTGTTATAACCATATAGGCTGTCTAAAATTCCTGTGTGATTATTTCGTATAATACAACTGTCAATTTCGATTCCTCCTATATTAAGCATTCCAATTTGATTTGAACTAATGATACTGTTTTTAATAGTCGACCCGTTGGTATTGTATAAACCTATTTGATTAGAAATAATAAGACAATTTCTTGCTGTAATGGATGAACAATACAATAATCCAAATTCGTTGTTAGAAATATTGCAATAATTGGCAGTAATACTGTTTATTGATTTCAAACCATTGATATTATCTATAAAATTGCAGGAATCCATCATAAGCCATTGACCACCATGCATCCCAGTAACATTTTTATAAAAACTGGAATTCTTGATAAAGATATTATTGTTGAAATTGTCACAGAAAATAGCATTACTTGCATATTGGAATTTACAGTAATTAATATTCGCATAGATACCTCCTCCATGTCCGCTCAGGTAAACATCTCCCCAAATTCCAGGCCCAGACAAGGCGGAATTGCTTGTAAACTCAATTGAATCATTTAAGGTTCCAACTGCGTGAAGTGTGGCAGCTCTGATTTCCAACCTTTTCCCGTTTTCAAATTTAATTGTAACTCCAGGTTGAATTGTTAGTGTTACATTTGGATAAACCACAACAGTGTCAATAACAATGTATGGGCTATTTGCTTTTGTCCATGTCGTGTTTGAATAAATTCCCCCGCTGACACTAGTTTGTCCATTAACTCCCGATGAAAGTACAGTTCGAATAAGAACTGTTGTTAAAATAAATTTGAATAGTTTCATGGTGTTGTGTTTAAAATTAGTCAAGTTTCGGCCCTCCTATAATTCGTTGAAAAGATGTCGTTCCTCCACCTGCAATGATGTAGTTATGTATGCTTGTATCGCCAGGAGGCACAATTGTCTGGTCTTTCTTACAGTTTGAAAGACTTACAATTATTAATATTCCTAAAATTGTTCTTTGTATTCTCATTGTCTTGTCGTCTATATGCTTTGCACATATCGCTCTGCCGGCAGTCGCATAAAAGGGATATCATTCGATATGCAATGATAAAGTAAGTATTTTTGCCGGTGGCATTTCGTGGGAAGCATGTTTATATATTAATTTAATGTGCCAAAACTATACGAAAGACCCAATACGAAAAAAATGGAATTATTAAATGAAGTATTATCTGAATTTATAGGAGAAAGCATAGTATCGGTAAACAGGAGTTGTTTTTTTGTATTCAATAGTCCTAAATGATCAGCTAAACTTACCGAAAGAGCTATCTCTTTTGAAACTGCTATTTTCGTACCCAATTCAGCTTGGACTCCAAAATCATAATTTATCAGGTTCTGTTCACTGGAAGTGCTTATTAGCAGCCAATTACCTGCACCTGAAGGTGAATCTTTTCCAGTATATTTTTGGCTTACCAAATAACTAAAATAAGGACCTGTATTGATGAAAAAATGAACTTTTCTCCCAAATTCGGCCTGAATCAAAGCAGGAATGGTAATATAATTTAAATGATATAAATAATCTGTATTGAAATCCCATGACTTATAGTTGAAATTAGCACCTTTTCTTTCATAAGAACAGCCTGTCTTAATTGAAAAAAACTTAGAAAAATGATATTGAAACAAAACACCAACATACCCACCGATAATGGGTTTAAGATAATCCATTGTGAAAGTATTCCCATAAAAATAAGTGACGCCTGGTCCACCTTCAAATCCGATTTCGAATCTCTTCGTTTGACCATTAACGGAATTTAAACAAACTCCAAGTAAATAAAAACTGATAAATAGTAATTGTCGTTTCATAAAAATTAGTTTAACATTAAGAATATTTCCGGTTCAAAATTTCTTCTATCGCTTAATCCTTATACGGAATAAAGGTAACGTCATGCAAAGCAACTTTGCGATAACATTGTTGTGGTTAGTGGATCGTCAGGCACAGTAATTTCATTCTTTAATCACCTCATCCCCAGGGTAAATTCCCCGCCCCCTTGGGGCGGAATTCGGGTCCAGGGCTTGCCCTGGGGTTCATACCAATTGATTTCATTAATCCAATTTTTTAGAGGTTAGCTATTGGATTACATGAGAACGAACTAAGGACCATGACCAAATAGTATCATGTTGATTTTTTTGATTTATAATTTGAATTACTCCGACACTTCGAGCAGTAAAACAATCGATTGCAATCCAATCTGAATGAGAATCAAAATATGTTGTTCTTGTTTGATAGACATTTGTAAATGAATTTCCGTTTAATGAGAATGTTGGATAAACTGTTATTAACCAATTGTGATAACGATTTGGGTCTTCAAATGCCCATGTACTTATGGCAACACTAACATCTGATCCTGAATTAACAAAAAGTTCCGAACCTAGTCAGAGGACACAATTTTAAATTTTTGATAAACATTCCCATTGAAATCCATTGTAATTTGGTCATATTGATATTGTTCACTCGCATTTTGTGAGTCTTTAGATAAAGTTTGTAAGTAATTATCTGTTACATAAGTGCTATCAATGGATTGATTTATTTTATTATAATAAATCCAATAGCTTCCTTGTTGAAAATCAGCCCAAGCCTTAAACTCTTCAGAAATAACATAATGTAAAGTGGAAGTTTTTTTACACGATACAATAAAATTTAATAATCCTAAGCATATAAAAAAGAAAAGTCCGTATTTAGACCATCCGTTCAATAAAGAATTTTTGAAGTTTATTTTTTGCATGGTTCGATGAAATGTGTTTGCTTCGTAGAAAAATACCCGCCATCATTTTAGTACCCGCAATCACTGTTATTGCTACCGGATAACCAACTTTTTACACTCTATCCCTTTCCTGGTCTGTATTTTCACCAGGTAAATTCCTTTTGCCTGCATGCTTACATCCATCTCCATCTGATATTGATCTCGGAACTGAGCCTTCCCTACCTGTTCGCCTTTCATATTGAAAATGGATATTAAGGTTTCTCCAGGCAAATTGGTGTTATCGATTGTGATCTTCTGGTTTGCCGGGTTGGGATAAATGGTGTATAATGATTTTGGTAAAAGGGGTTCTCCGATATCATCACCCCCGCCATTGGTGGTTTTTAAGATGGTCCCGTATTTACCAACCGTGTATCCTATATTTAGATCAGGGAAATGAATGGCATATAAAGTTTCTGCTCCGTACCATGAAACCGTCCAGGTCGTGCCGCCATTAACTGTTTTTAATATAATCCCGCCATAACCCACCGCAAAACCTATATTGGGATCGCTAAAGTAAATTGAATGTAAACTATTGATGGTGCCGCTGGGTAAAATACTCCAGGTTATCCCTCCATCGATGGTTTTAATGATTGTCCCATTAAAACCCACCGCGAAACCCGTAGAAGCATCGGTAAAATAAACTGATGTTAATGAAACTTCTGTTCCGCTTGATAAGGCAGTCCATGTTGAACCTGCATCTGTGGATTTTATTATGATACCATTATAGCCAACAACATAACCGGTATTTGCATCAGCAAACCAAACAGATGTTAAAGTATGGGTCGTCCCGCTCGGTTTAACATTCCAGGTTATACCCGCATCTGTGGTTTTCAGGATAATCCCTTCATCTCCCACAGCATAACCTGTATTGGGAGCGGTGAAGTATGCTGATAAAAATACAGAAGTATCGCTCCATATCCGGGTCCAGGTCGTACCTGCATCATAGGTTTTTAGGATGGTCCCTTCGTTCCAATAACCACCTGCCGCATAACCTGTATTGGAGTCTGTAAAGAAAACTGAATATAAATCATGGGTGGTCCTGCTCTCTATCGGAGTCCAGGATAAGCCTCCTTGAACGGTTTTTAAAATAGTCCCATTTTCACCCACCGCATAACCTGTATCTGTATCGGTAAAATAAACGGAATATAAACAATTTTTTGTTCCGCTGGATAATACGATCCAAGTTAAACCTCCATTGATGGTTGTTAAAGTAGTTCCAAAAGCTCCCACCGCATAACCTGTGTTGGCTTCGGGAAAGTAAACCGATGATAATTCATTATTTGTCCCGGAAGATAAAACCGTCCAGGTTAAGCCTCCATCTGTAGTTTTAAAAATGTTTCCAGAATAACCCGCCGCAAAACCTGTACTAATATCAGTGAAGTAAATTGATGTTAACCACATGGTTGTTCCGCTTGATAAAGTTGTCCACGTATTACCTTCATCGGTGGTTTTTAAGATGATTCCACTTCCACCTGCAGCATACCCGGTGCTATCATCAGGAAAATAAACAGAAGTCAAACTTTCAGTCGTTCCGATGGATCGGGTTATCCAGGTTATACCTCCATCGTTGGTTTTTAATATGGTTCCCTGATAACCAACCGCATAACCTGTACTGGCATCGGTAAAGAAAACGGAAGATAGAAAATTGGTTGTTCCGCTCTGCAAAGTAGTCCAGGTTGTTCCTCCATCGATGGTTTTTATAATGATTCCATAGGCATAATCACCACCCACCGCATATCCTGTACTTGAATCGGTAAAAAAAACTGATAATAGAGTTTTCGTATTTCCACCTGATATATCTGTCCAGGTATAGCCTCCGTTGGTGGTTTTTAAAACGATTCCATCTGCACCTACCGTGTACCCAATATTGGTATCAGTAAAGTGAACGGATGTTAACCATCTGGTTGTCCCACTCGATAAAGCAATCCAGGTTGTTCCACCATCAATGGTTTTAATGATCGTTCCATGGAGGCCAACAGCATAACCAGTATTGGGATCAGTAAAGAAAACAGAAGATAAATAGTTACCGGTTGGTAGCGGGTTTTGCCATGTCCATTGCGAAAAAGCAAATAATGAGATGAGCGATAAACAGATCGAAAAGGAAAGATTTTTCATAGTAGGTAAATTTTACACTTCCCGGTAACTCATCCGACCCCGGTTCCGGTTCCGGTTCCCCTCTCCTAACAACACCCAAATATATTACAATTTAATTAATAATTATTAATTATTAATTAGTTGGTGTGACTTCCGGCATGGTTTCCCAGGTCATCTTTTTTTTGCGCATCTTTGGACGTACCGACAAATATGATTTTCCTTTAATCTGACGGAAATAGAACTGGTCTGCCAGCATTCCTTTGATCTTGCTGAAGAGACCTCCTGTAGCGCTTGCCATAAGTCAGGAAATTTGAAGGTTAAAATATAAAGACAAACGACCCTGAGAAAAAGTTGCACCGAAAAGATCTATTTCAAAGTGACCCGATAACTATGAGCAGGGATAAAAAGCAGACCATCCTTTTATTAATCCAGTATCCAGCATCCTGAATCCTGTATCGTGAGCGAAGCGAACATTCATCCAGTATCGCGAGCTAAGCGAGCTTTCATCCAGCATCGTGAGCGGAGCGAACCTGCATCCTGGATCCTGCATCCCGGCAGAAATCCCCCCATAAAGTTATATACTTTTTAGCTTATGAACTTAATTTCCCACTTGACATCGACCAAAATTTTGATAAATTTGCCTAACATGAGTTTTTAATATTGCCGGGCTTGAAGATCTACATCAGAAATATGGTTTGTATCCGGTGCAAAATGGTTGTGAAATCAGAGCTGAAAAAACTCGGGATACATTACACTGTAGTTGAACTGGGCGAAGCTGAAGTAAAGGATAACGTTTCAACTGAGCAGCTGGACCATCTAAGTGTTGCCCTTAAAAAAAGCGGACTGGAACTGATGGATGATAAAAAAAGTATCCTTGTGGAGAAAATAAAAGCGGTTATTATTGAACTGATCCATTATACGGATGAACAAATCAAAATAAACCTTTCCGATTACCTGAGCGAAAAGCTCCATTTCAATTACACTTACCTTGCCAACCTTTTTTCCGAAGTCAAAGGGGCCACCATTGAAAATTTTTACCTGGCACATAAAATTGAAAAGGTTAAGGAATTACTCGTTTACGATGATCTCACCCTCACCGAAATTGCCTATAAACTGCATTACAGCAGTGTGGCCCATCTGTCAAATCAATTTAAAAAGATGACAGGGCTTACCCCTTCGCACTTCAAGAACCTCAAACACAAACGGTTCGGTACATTGGAAAATGTGTGAATAATGTAACTTATTCCCGGAATTATGTAATGGTTTTCGCAACAATCGGGTGCAACTTTGCCGGGTAATTTAATTCTCTCTTGAAGCCCAATTTATCAACGGTTGAATAAAAACCGGTCTTTGATCTTTGTTTCAGTTTTTTAAACCGGCATTCAGAATGAAAACCATGGAAATTACCGAAGTTGAAAAAGCAAAGGCATTTATTATTGTGGAGATCATTGAATATGTCCCGAATTCAGTGGTTATTAAAACGATTTTTAAAAAAACAACAGGCAACGTCAGTGCGGTGTCATGTGATACAGGTGAAGCCATGAGTGAAAAAATAATTCCGTTCGACACGTTTGTCCAGATCATTGACGGTACGGCTGAAGTTGTGATCGATGGAGTGTCGAACATACTGGAAACAGGGGAGTCAATAATTATACCGGCACATACATCGAACATTGTAAAGGCCAACCAGCGTTTTAAAATGATATCGACCATCATAAAAAGCGGATACGAATAAAGAAAATTCATATACAATATTTAATCTCTCAATTGAAATTTTTAACCAATAACAAACAAATAAATAAAATGAAAAAAACAATGATAACCCTTGCTATAACAGTATTTATGGCAGGATCAATGATAACCGGTTGCCAGTCATCATCCGAAAAAGTGAAAGATGCCCAGGACAAAGTACAGGCTGCAAACGAAAAGGTTGCGGCAGCTCAAAGGGAATTGGATCAGGCGATTAAAGATTCTATTCAGGCGTTTAAAAACGAATATGAACAAATAATCACTTACAATGATAAAAAGATAGCTGCATTCAGGGTAAGGATAAACAACGAGAAAAAAGAAAACAGAGCCCGATATGAGCAGAAACTGGCGGAACTGGAACAACAAAACAGGGAAATGAGAAAGAGGCTGGAGGCTTTTAATGAAGAACAAAAAGAAAACTGGGAATCCTTAAGGCTCAAATTCAAACACGACATGGAGGAACAGGGTAAAGCTTTCAGGGATTTTTGGACTGGAAAAAGGTAAAAGCTTTGATAGTTAAAGAATTAAATTTTCCATTTTACGCGAAAACAACCATTGTTCTCATTGGTTTTTTTGTTTTGTTATCGATGTTGTACATCGCGCGGGGCATTATTGTCCCACTTGTTTTCGCAATCATCCTGGCTATCCTGCTACATCCGGTCGTAAATTTTTTCCTGCGGTTTAAAATGAACAGGGTTATTGCCATTATTATTACTTTATTACTTACCATTTTAGTTATTGCCGGGCTTGGCGCCTTTTTCTTTTCGCAGGCAAACCGGTTTAGCGAATCATGGCCGGTACTGGTGGATAAGTTTACCGTTCTACTCAACCAGACCGTCACCTGGGCATCCGGTTATTTTGATATAAACCCTCAAAAAATAGATGCATGGCTCCTGAAAACCAAGGGTGAATTGATCAATACCAGCGGCGCTTCCATAGGACAAACACTTGTCAATGTCGGAGGCGGGGTCGTGATCTTGTTTTTAATTCCCGTTTACATCTTCATGATATTATTTTACCAGCCCCTATTACTTGAATTTATCCGCAGGGTGTTTGCCAAAAGTAATCCAAGCCAGGTAAATGAAATAGTAACCCAGACAAAAACCGTTATCCAGCGCTATCTTATCGGGCTGGTCATTGAAGCGGTCATCGTGGCAACACTGAATTCCACTGCCTTACTTATACTTGGTATCGATTATGCAATCATGCTCGGCATTATTGGCGCTTTGCTCAACGTCATTCCATATATCGGGGGAATTGTTGCAGTAGCTTTGCCCATGATGATCGCAGTGGCTACCAAATCGACGGCCTGGTATGCGGTTTACGTTCTGATAGCCTATTATATCATCCAGTTGATAGACAATAATTATATTGTTCCAAAATTAGTTGCCTCAAAAGTAAAGATCAACGCACTTTTCTCCATCATGGTGGTTCTTGCAGGAAATGCTTTATGGGGCATACCCGGCATGTTTCTTTCCATACCGCTTCTTGCCATTGTGAAAGTCATTTTCGATCACATTGAAACCTTAAAGCCCTGGGGATTTTTATTGGGCGATACCATGCCTTCATTATTAAAAATCAAACCGATCCGCCTGAAGCGGATAAAATATAAATCCACATGATAGAAGTTAACAAAGCAGGTATAATATTAACACCGACCGATCTGGAATTTGAAAGAGAAGGAGTTCTTAATCCTGCCATAATACGTGCAGGTGACAATGTTCATATGTTTTATCGGGCTGTGAGAAAAGGAAATTATTCGACTATAGGCTATTGCAAACTGGATGGACCGTTGACAGTTTCCGAACGATGGGATAAGCCGTTCATGATCCCTGAATTCGAGTATGAATCGCATGGGGTTGAAGATGCCCGTATTGTAAAGATTGATGACCTGTTTTATTTGACCTATACCGGGTACGATGGCATCAATGCCCGCGGGGCTCTAGCTACTTCAAAAGATCTGAAGAATTTTACAAAGCAGGGGATCATTGTTCCTCCCATCACCTATGCGGAATTTGTATTTCTCGCCGAATCGGCCGGGAAAGTAAATGAAAATTATTACCGTAATCATAAGTTTTACTATCAGGCGGCAGATCCTGAAAAAAAAATAATGTTGTGGGATAAAAACGTGATTTTCTTTCCCCGGAAGATCAATGGTAAATTGGTTTTCCTGCACCGGATCAGACCTGGCATTCAAATTGTTTTTGTAGATAGTATAAAGGACCTTACCAAAGAATTCTGGGGAAACTACTTTCTCAACCTGCCTGAACATATTGTGCTCGATCCTGTTTATGCGCACGAGTCAAATTACATGGGCAGTGGCTGCCCTCCGATTGAAACAGAGCACGGCTGGCTATTGATTTATCATGGGGTTGAAGAAACCCGCAAAGGGCGGGTATATTCTGCCTGCGCCGCTTTGCTGGATTTAAATGATCCTTCAAAGGAGCTCGCCCGTTTGCCTTATGCCTTGTTTTCACCTGAATATGAATGGGAACGGATTGGGGAGGTAAATAATGTCTGTTTTCCAACGGGCACTGCATTATTCGGGAATACCCTGTTTATCTATTATGGCGCTGCAGATAGCCTGATTGCCTGTGCCTCGGTGAATTTTACGGATTTACTGGCCGAACTTTTAATGTATGTTGAGAAAGATGATAAATAAAGCGCTATTCGAAAACCCGGCTGAGATCCTGTTCATTACCTCCTATCCACCAAGGGTATGTGGTATAGCTACCTATTCGCAGGATCTGATCAAGGCGCTTAATAATAAATTCAGCAATTCACTGTCCATCAAGGTTTGTGCGCTGGAATCAAATGGTACAACTTATCCTTATCCCGACGAAGTAAAATATATTCTTAAAACATCGGTAGCCAAAGATTATGAAAAATTGGCTATTAAGATTAATCAGGATAACGACATTAAAATTGTCCTTGTCCAGCATGAATTTGGCTTTTTTCATAAACAGCCGCGACCATTTCTGAAATTTTTATCGAAACTTTCAAAACCGGTTATTGTTGTTTTTCATACCGTACTGCCTCATCCCGATGCCCGGTTAAAGAAAAAAGTAAAGCTAATCGCAGCTGCCTGCGAGTCAATCGTGGTCATGACAAATAATTCGGCTGAAATATTAACGGAAGTTTATGGCATACAACAGCAAAAAATATCAATGATAGCACACGGCACACACCTGGTACCCCATTTAAGCAGACGGGTTTTAAAAACGAAATATGGATTAAAGGACAGGAAAGTGCTTACCACTTTCGGTCTGCTCAGTTCTGGAAAAAGTATTGAAACCACTTTGGAAGCATTACCGGCCATCATAAAAACTTGTCCGGATGTGGTATTCCTGGTGATCGGTAAAACCCATCCTGAAGTGGTGAAGAGTGAAGGTGAAAAATACCGTGAAGGTTTGGAACAAAAAGTGAGGGATTATGGGCTTCAGGATCATGTGATATTTATCAACAATTTCCTGGCTTTGCCGGATCTTTTGGAATATCTTCAGCTAACCGATATTTATGTGTTTACCACCAACGATCCCGACCAGGCCGTAAGCGGTACTTTTGTTTATGCCATGAGTTGCGCCTGCCCCATCATATCCACACCAATTCCCCATGCAAAGGAAGTTTTGACCAAGGATACAGGGATCATATTCGATTTCTGCAATGCGCAGCAATTAGCCGAAGGCGTTATCCGGTTACTCAACAATGGCCCTTTAAGAAGAAGTATCAGTTCAAACACCTTGCAGAAAATAGTTTCCACCGCCTGGGAAAATTCAGCTGTTGCACACGCCATGCTTTTCGGAAAGACTTCCGGCGATAAAATCAATATCCAATATAACCTGCCGGTGATCAGCCTGAACCACGTGAAGCAAATGACAACCCATACCGGTATCATTCAGTTTTCAAAAATCAACCAACCCGATATCAGTTCCGGTTATACCCTCGATGATAATGCAAGGGCCCTGGTGGCCATGTGTATGTACTTCAAATCGGAAGGCGATGAAAAGAGGATCCATGACATTCGTAAATATCTCGGATTTATCAGATATTGTATCCAGCCCGGCGGCGACTTTCTTAATTATGTGGATAAGGATAAAACTTTTATAGATCAAAATAAAGCCACGAACCTTGATGATTCAAATGGACGGGCCATTTGGGCTTTGGGATATCTGATATCATTAACAGGTCTCTTCCCCACGGATATCACATCAGAGGCTGCAGCAATTTTTAAAAAATCGTTATCTCGTTTCAGTACGGTGCATTCCACACGGGCTATGGCTTTCGCTATAAAAGGGTTATATTACTATCAAAGCGCGATCAAGTCTCCCGAAAATCTCATCCTGTTGAGAACATTCGCCGATCGTTTGGTTCAGATGTACAGGCATGAATCGAATGCAACATGGGGATGGTTTGAAGGTTATCTGACGTATGCCAACAGCATATTGCCTGAGGCCATGTTATATGCCTGGTTACTGACCGAAGATGCAATTTATAAGGATATTGCCCTGTCGTCGCTTGATTTTCTTTTGTCACAAACCTTTAATGAAAACGGGATTGAAGTAATTTCCAACAGAAACTGGCTTCAAAAGGGAGAGGTGGCAGGGCATTTTGGCGAACAGCCTATCGACGTTGCCTATACGATCATGACATTAAGCAAATTTTACGATGTATTTAAGAACAAAGACTACTACTTGAAGATGGTTACTGCATTCAACTGGTTTTTAGGAAAAAACCGCTTACATCAGATTATTTATAATCCATGCACAGGGGGGTGTTACGATGGGCTTGAGGAAACGCATGTGAACCTCAACCAGGGAGCAGAGTCAACGGTAAGTTACCTGATGGCCAGGTTAACCATGGGAAAGTATAAGAATGAGCAGTAAAATTCCATTGTGATTTAACTTTATCTTTGTATTGATATGCAGTCTTATAAATCATTAGCATGAAAACCGGTAATCTTAAATCAAAGGTGCATTCAAAAGAAAAGACTTCTGATCCGGATGCCCGTCAGTTTCCAATAGTCGGGATCGGTGCATCAGCCGGTGGATTGGAAGCATTGGAACAGTTTCTCAGTTATGTGCCTGAAAACAGTGGGATGGCGTTTGTGGTTATCCAACATCTGGATCCTACACAAAAAGGTATGTTGCCGGAGTTACTTCAGCGAATTACAAAAATGAAAGTTTTTCAGGTTCAGGACCGCCTGGTTGTGAAACCGGACTGCGTGTATGTAATTCCGCCAAACAAGACCATGTCGATATTAAAAGGACGGCTTCATCTCTTTGAACCGAAAGAAGCAAGAGGATTGCGCCTGCCAATTGATTTTTTCTTACGCTCCCTGGCCGACGACCAGAAAGAACGTAGTATTGGTCTCATTCTTTCCGGTATGGGATCCGACGGTAGTATCGGACTTCGTGCCATAAAAGAAAGGAACGGAATCGTGATGGTACAGGAACCTGCCAACGCAAAATTCGACAGCATGCCCCGCAATGCCATAGATTCCGTGGTTGTTGATATGGTGGCTCCGGCTAACGTATTACCTTCCAGGCTCCTTGAATTCCTTAAACATATTCCTCTCGTCAAATCTGATCTGGATATAGAGATTAAAGATAAAAGCGCACTGGAGAAGATTATTATTCTGCTTCGAACCTATACAGGTAACGACTTTTCCTTATATAAAAAGAATACTGTATATCGTCGCATTGAAAGACGTATGAGCGTCCATAAAATTGAAAGGATATCATCATATGTTAACTTTTTGCAGGAAAATCCAAAGGAAGTGGATATTCTTTTCAAAGAATTGATGATCGGTGTAACTAATTTTTTTCGCGATCCTGCTGTATGGGAAAAGTTGAAAGAAACGGTTATTCCAAATATTATTTCTAATCTGCAACCCGGTTCAATATTACGGGCATGGGTACCGGGATGTTCTACTGGAGAAGAGGCATATTCACTTGCGATAGTATTTAAGGAAGCGCTTGAAAAAATAAATTCGCACGGAGGCTTCTCATTACAGATCTTTGCTACCGATGTCGACCCCGACGCTATTGAGATAGCCAGGAAAGGTATTTTCCCTGCCAATATTGCTGCCGATGTATCGGCTGATCGTCTGAATCGCTTTTTCCTTACTACAGATGAAGGTTATTTCATCAATACCGAAATAAGGGAGACGGTGGTGTTTGCCCAACACAACATCATTATGCATCCTCCTTTTACCAAGATCGATATACTTTCGTGCCGCAATCTGCTTATATACCTGGAGCCTGAGTTGCAGAAGAAATTACTTGGACTGTTTTATTATAGTATGAACCCTAATGGAATTATGCTGTTGGGTAGCTCCGAAACACTGGGACTACAGAGTCACCTTTTTACACCAATGGATATCAAATTGAAGATTTTCAAACGGGCTGTTACTGCGCTGTCGCCTGAACTATTTGATTTTCCCGCTGCATTTTCCCGGGCCAAACCGGTCACAATTGAAAAACAAATACCTGCCAAAGTCACCGTAAATATTCAGACACTTGCAGACCAATTGTTGTTGCAACATTTTACACCTGTAGGGGTGCTTGTTAACGAAAATGGAGATATTATTTACATCAGCGGGCATACGGGAAAATATCTGGAGCCTGCAGTCGGTAAAGCCAATATGAATATTTTCGCTATGTTGCGCGAAGGCTTGCGCAACGAATTTCCTGTTGCCTTCCGTAAAGCGATAATGAAAAAAGAAGTGGTGTATCTGCGCAACCTTAAAGTCGGTACAAATGGCGAGGCACAAATTTTAGATATCAGAATTCAATGGATTGAGAAACCGGAGCCTCTGAATGGTATGTTAATGATCATCTTTACCGATGTTCCTGAAAATGCAGACATCAAACTACCATCGAAAAAAGAAAAGAAGACTTTACACAGTATCAGGCAATCGGAGCTTGAGAAAGAGCTGAAGTATACCCGTGAAAAGTTGCAGGACACACTCGAAGAAATGCAGACTTCGCAGGAAGAACTGAAATCAACAAATGAGGAATTACAATCTACAAACGAGGAATTGCAATCTACCAATGAAGAACTTACAAGTTCAAAAGAAGAAATGCAAAGCCTGAATGAAGAACTTCAAACCCTGAATGCTGAGTTACAGTCGAAAGTGGATGATTTTACGAGGGTGAACAACGATATGAAAAACCTGCTCAACAGTACTGATATTGCCACTTTGTTCCTCGATAAAGAACTGCATATCCGTCGTTTTACTATTCAGTCGACCAAAATTTTCAAACTGATTAAGAGTGATATCGGACGACCTTTTACCGACCTGGTTTCCGACCTTTTATACCCCGAATTGTCTGCCGATGCACTTGAGGTATTAAAGACACTCGTATTCATACAAAAACCCATTCCAACGAAAGATGGACGATGGTTTTCAATTCGCATTATGCCCTATCGCACGATTGATGACAGAATAGACGGACTGGTCATCACATTTATCAACATATCCGATCTCAAGAAGGTAGAATTAAAATTGCATGAAACCGAACAGATGAATAGTTTACTCCTGAATTCATCTTCAGACATAATAATTAAATTATCAACGGACGGGAAAATATTGGAGTTTAATCCTGAAGCTGAAACATTTTTTGGGAAAAAACGTGAGGAGGTTCAGGATCAAAATTTTATTCAGACGATTATACCTGAAAAGCTTCGGAAAAAGATTGAAAATGTTCTGAAAAAGCAGATAAAAGAGTTGCGTGACGGCAACTTTAAAATTCATGTAAAAGTAGCCAATGGTGATATGTCAATTGTTAAATGTTCCATAACTATACTTCTGAACAACCTGAAAATGGCTGCAGGAATGATTTTATCATTTAAAAAATGTTAATATTATGAAAAAAGAAAAAGGGGACCTTACAGGTGACCAGATGTTGCGAAGAAAGGCTGAAGAACTACTGAAAAAGAATCAAATAAAAATAGCCAAATCGGTGACTGAAACCGATGCACTCAAACTGCTTCATGAACTTCAGGTACACCAGATAGAGTTGGAAATGCAGAACGAGGAGTTACGCCAGGCCAATGAGACCGCAGAAACGGCGCTTAAAAAGTATACGATGTTATATGATTTTGCCCCCATGGGCTATTTTACGCTTGATGGCGATGGCAGTATCTGCGACCTCAACTTCACGGGCGCCGAAATGCTCGGAGAGAAACGCTTTAGTCTGGTAAATGCCAACTTTAAGCTATTTGTTTCCGAAAAATCACAACCTGTATTTAACAAATTTTTAAGTAAAGTTTTGGCCACTAATGCCAAAGAATCTTGTGAAGTAATGCTTGGTTATGATAATAATCCCCTGATCAATGTTTATATGGAAGGCATTGTTACCGGCGATGACCGGAGATGTCTTCTGTCGGTTGTTGACATTACAGGCTTTAAAAAGTAGGACCTCTTAAAAACCACCCTCGAATTTTTCTTCCCGCCCATAAAATTGAACCCAAAAGATCTTACGCTTTGGATATGGAGCAAAACCCTCAATCATTCTGGAGTATTACAGCTACAGAATTACTTAACGGGCTAAAAGCGTCGGAAGGCGGTCTTACCACTGGTGAAGCCAGTAAAAGGCTCACAAGTTATGGCGCCAACCGCCTGAAACCACAAAAACGATCGGATGCCTTCACCCTCCTTATTGCCCAGTTTAAAAGCCCGATCATTCTCATTTTATTACTTGCAACAGGGTTGTCGTTGTTTTTGCATAACCTGGTCGACGCATCCATCATTCTTGCCATCGTTGTTATAAGCGGGCTCCTTGGTTTCTGGCAGGAACACAGTGCATCCAATGCAGTAGCGAAATTGCTTGCCATAGTACAGATTAAAGCTGCGGTAATTCGCGACGGAAAGCAACAGGAAATTCACGTGGAAGATATAGTTCCAGGTGATATCGTTATCCTAAATGCAGGTGACATTGTACCGGGTGACAGCCTCCTTCTTGAATCAAAAGATCTGTTTGTTGACGAAGCGATGCTGACAGGCGAGACTTTCCCGGTTGAAAAAGATGTTTCGGTATTGGCAGCCGATACTGCCCTGGCGAGACGAACAAACACGGTATGGATGGGTACCCATATTGTAAGCGGAAATGCAAAAGTACTGGTTGTTTTTACGGGAAAAAACACCGAGTTTGGCAAAGTGTCGGAGCGGCTTAAGCTCAAAGCACCGGAAACTGAATTTGAACATGGCATCCGGAGATTCGGCTATTTTCTCGGAGAAGTCACGCTGGTACTTGTTGTTATCATATTCGGTATTAATGTATTTCTACACCGGCCGGTCCTTGAATCTTTTTTGTTCTCCTTGGCGCTTGCCGTCGGATTAACACCGCAATTATTGCCTGCCATCATCAGCATCAACCTGGCTCACGGCGCTAAAAAGATGGCAGAAAAAAAAGTGATCGTCAAGCGACTGGCTTCGATCGAAAATTTCGGCAGCATGAATATTATATGCTCCGATAAGACCGGTACACTCACGGAGGGAACCGTTCAGGTGGAATCAGCGCTCAATGTGAATGGAGATCCGAGCGATAAAGTTTTTCTGTGCGCATATCTCAATGCCTTTTACGAAACCGGTTTTACAAACCCCATCGATGAAGCCATAAAAAAATATCGCACAATTGATCTTGCCGGATACCTGAAAAAGGACGAAATCCCGTATGATTTTCTCCGGAAGCGGCTGAGTATCTCAGTTATCCATGACGATGACCACCTGATGGTAACCAAAGGGGCACTTGCGAACATCCTTGAAGTCTGTTCAAAAGCTGAAACCAATGAAGGAACAATTGTTGAAATTACTTCCATACAGGATCAGATTCAGAAACGCTTTGTGGAATTCAGCGACCAGGGCTTTCGGACCTTAGGCATTGCTTACAAAAATATGCCATCGGAATCGCTCATCAACAAGAATGATGAAAAGGATATGACATTTCTGGGATTTCTGACCCTGTTTGACCCACCCAAGGCAAATATCACCGACACCATAGCCAGTCTGAAGAAACTGGGTGTTTCGTTAAAAATTATTACTGGCGATAATCATCTGGTAGCGGCCAGCCTGAGCAAGAAGATGGGGCTTTCGGATCTTAAAATCCTCGCTGGCCCTGAACTTCACCGGATGAGCGATGGGGCCCTTCTGAGACAAGTGGGGGTGACCGATGTATTTGCTGAAATAGAGCCCAACCAGAAAGAACGGATCATCCTGGCTTTCCGGAAAGCCGGAAATGTTGTCGGATATATGGGCGATGGCATCAATGATGCCTCTGCACTGCATGCTGCCGACGTCGGGATCTCCGTGGATACAGCCGCAGATGTTGCCAAGGATGCTGCCGATATCGTGTTGCTTGAAAAAGACCTGGGGGTACTTGTGGAAGGTGTGAAAGAAGGACGAACAACCTTTGCCAATACGCTGAAATACGTGTTTATGGCCACCAGCGCCAATTTCGGGAATATGTTCAGCATGGCGGGTGTATCCCTCTTTATTCCATTTCTTCCCTTGCTCCCCAAGCAGATCCTGCTCACCAACCTGATGACCGACTTCCCGGAAATGACCATTGCCACCGACAGGGTTGATGACGAAATGGTCGACCATCCCAGGCGATGGGACATCAAGGCCATCCGAAAGTTCATGATAACCTTCGGTCTGGTGAGTTCCGTATTCGATTACCTGACCTTTGGACTGCTTTTGCTCGTCCTCCGGGCAAACGAGAGTCAGTTCAGGACCGGGTGGTTCCTGGAATCCGTGATCTCCGCCTCGATGATTGTCCTTGTTATCAGGAGCCGTAAACCCTTTTTCAAAAGCAGACCCGGGAAATATCTGCTTATAGCAACACTGTCTATTGCTGTTATAACACTCATCCTGCCCTTTACGCCACTCGGAACACTGTTCGGGTTTACTCCGCTCAGTTTTACTACTTACGTGCTTATACTGCTGATTGTGACTGCTTATATTGTAGCTGCCGAAGTTACCAAAACGATTTTCTACAGGAAGGTTAAGTTTTAACCCGGATGTGTGAATGATGTAACTTATTTCCAAAGTTGTGTAATATTTTTTACACTGGTTGATCCTACCTTTATTCTTTATTAAATACCTAAAGTTAAACCCAGTATTCACATTGTAAATTTAAAAAACCATGGCAAGATTGTTATTGATCATCGGACTGATACTCGTTGTCCTTTGGTTACTCGGATTTTTTGCATTTCATCTTACCTCACCGGTAGTTCATGCCTTAATCATAATTGGTGTTATTCTGATCATCCTCGATCTTCTTAACAGTCGACGGAATTGGTGGTGATTTGTTTTTAAAATGAAAGTAGTATCCATTTTACTTTTATTCCTGTTATCCTCAACATTTATGTTTGGTCAGGAAGTGGCCCCTCAGAATCCTAAAAAAGTAGCTCCTACTGATACAATTGTACCTGGTAAGGAAACCAGGGAAAAGCAAATCGAAAAGATCGATTCGGTAAAAGTTAAAAAACTTTCGGATTCAACCGGCAATGAGCCTGCTAAAAGTGCACTTGTTGACACCACAAAACAAAACAAGTACGGTGATCTGCTTGAGGATGATACGACGTATAACAAAAGATATCCTATTTGGATACCCATCACTGAAGTTGTGGGCACTAACGCTTTTATATGGGCCCTGGACAGGTATATTTTGAATGCTGATTATGCGCGCATTGGAATCCAATCATGGAAAAATAACATAGTTTATGGGTGGGAGTGGGATAATGACCGGTTCGGCGTCAATTTTATCGGTCATCCTTATTCAGGAACACTTTCCTATAATGCAGGTCGTGCCAACGGTTACAATTTTTATCAATCATTTTGTTTTGCAGTCGGAGGCAGCCTGTTGTGGGAATATTTCGGAGAAAACACACGTCCGTCCTATAACGATATTATTTATACCCCGGTTAACGGAACATTTTTCGGAGAAATACTATATCGGCTAAGTTCGAATATTCTTGATGACCGCACAAGAGGAGTACAACGGGTTTTCCGTGAAATAGCTGCCGGATTAATTGATCCCATGCGGGGGTTTAACAGGTTGATCCAGGGAAAATCTTTCAGAAGAACAAATAAAGAAGTTTATGAGAAGGAACCCATTAATATTTCCTTATATGCAGGATTGCGTAAGATAAATGAAATCCCTTACGATGTTTTTGGAAAGGGGACATACAGTGGAATGATTAACCTCCAGTTTGATTATGGAAATCCGTTTGAACTGCGTAAACGCAAGCCTTTTGATTTTTTCAAACTCCGGGTGGATTTAAATTTCGGGGTTGGAAGAAAATATCTTGATAACATTCTCGGCTACGGAATTTTATTCGGCAGGAATGCACAATTGGGAAAAATAGCGCTCCTCATCGGGGGATATCAATATTATGATTACTGGGATAACAATAAATTTGAGTTAGGCACCATTGCTTTCGGCGGTGGTATAATTTCCAAGTTGGCGTTGAGCAAGACGAGCAATCTTTATACCAGTATCCATCTGGCTTTGGTGCCTTTTGGGGGAAACAGCACAAAGTTTGTCATTGATACTACCCAGGTCAGGGATTATAATTTTGTCGGTGGTTTGGAGGCGAAGTTTGAAAGCACCTTCAATCTTGGCAAATATGCGACTGCAACGTTGAGGTATTATTTTTACTGGATGCGTACTTATATTGGCAAAAACGGAAATAATTTCATCCACATTTTAAAGCCAAGAATCACTGTGCGCCTTTACAAAAATATGAGTATTGGCTGTGAAGCCCAGCTTTATTACAATGACTTGTATCAACGTGGTTTACCTGCCGTGCATGCAATCCAGACCGAACAGAAAATATTCCTGTTATTTTTCCTTGAAGATAAGCAGCGGAGGGGATATTATAATTAGAAATGATAGATCAGGGTGACCCCCATTCCGGTTGAACTGACCGGAATGATTTGCAGTTTCTTATTGGTATTAAAATAAACCATACTGCCGATCGCAAATCCAAACGCTGAACCGAATAAAACATCTGAAGCCCAGTGATCATTAACGGCCAGCCGATATAGCGCCGTGAAACCCGCCAGTCCGAAGCAAACAGCGGGAACCCATTTCGTATCCCAGTATTCCAGGCCTATAACCGTTGCGATTGCAAAGATGGACGAAGAGTGACCCGAAGGAAATGAGTTATACCCGAAAAGCCCGTAATCACCACCCCAGCTGAATGGCCCGTCCCATGCCAGGGGATTGGGTGGATCATCCTGGTAGGGCCGGTGCCGGTGCGCAACCTGTTTTATAACGTTGGTAAACACAACCGTAAGCACATAGGCCTCCAACCCTTTTAAACCCGTCTCCTTGGCTTTTTTGTTCTTCCAGATCACCCCGCAGGCATAAAGAACACCCAAAGCGGGAATACTTATAAGACCAGTTCCCAAAGGACTAAAAAAGTAATAAGAAGTTTTATTTATAAAGGTGGATTCGTTGCGATAAAAAAATTGCTGTATCGGTTTATCTCCCCATACGATCAAACTTATTGTTCCCGCCGTGATTGCTGCTGCTGCAATGATCTGACCTGTCTTCCAGTGGAAAGGATTGGTAAAAACCGACTTCGTGTCCGTCCAGTAAGAACTTGCATAGGCACGCCCGAAAGAACTTGCAGGAGTAATGTTCTGAGGTTCCTTCGTGATAATCACGGTATCCATTTTTTTAATAAGGGTATCAACTTGCTGAGGTGACAGGCTATCAATTTTTTGAGGTGTAAGGGTATCCTTCTTTTCCTGGGCCTCCCCTTGGAGCGCCAAGCCAATAAAAAGAAGAACAGAAATAATTACCCGGGAAATCATATGTGTTTTGTGGTTGAATTCTTACTCATTGCAACCATAGCAAAATTACCATTCATTGTCTTAGAATCGTTATAATATTTTTGCAAAAAGTTGCATGATTCACATGTTATTTCTTTCTATTCCGGAAGATGTCGAACCGGGTCCCGCCCCATATCCGGAATTGAGCTACATCATAACTGAACAATGCATTGCTGAGCTTGTCGGGAATTTCGTTGAACCCTGTTTGAACAGAGGCCCCGAGAAACCATTTATTCGAATTATATCCCAGTGCAAAACGGCCGCTTAACTGAAAGGCAAATTCAAACCCGGAATAGGTGTTCACCTCATTGGTGTATTCCGAAAACTGTGCTGCCACCCCGGTGAAAGCAGCTGCCGTAACATAAAAATCCTTCAGGAAAACAAGGGTATAAACATATCCGGGGGAGAGACCGATGGAATAAAACTTACCGCTTGTAACAAGATTTGCCAGGGGTATGTGAAATTCATCAACGATCCCGGCAGGGATGATTCCATTGTCAGAAGTGATCCGGTAATAGAGAAAAGAAGGCCTGACTATAAGGCTACCGGCACTTTTTTTTTGACGTTCATTCTGGATGAAAGCTGCGCGGATGGAAAACCGTTTCGAATTATAGATCCAATAACCGGCCATACCAATTGAAATTGTCCGCATGTCGGGAATGATATAATGTGTGTCATCCGGCCGTTCAGGAGACCCGATATAAAATCCTTTGTATTGCTGAAAAAACAATTCCGCTGCAAGGGCGCGCCCATATACATTGACTCGGAAATCAAGGGTTGTTGATTTGCCATAAGCATCCCGGTTGGTTTTATATATAGGATTGTCAATCGATAAACCCAATCCGAACCATTTCCAGAACCCTGCAATCCCGATACGAAGATTGACATTGGGACGATATACGATCATCGTGGATTGATCAAATGCGGGATTGATAAGCAATGAGGCATTCTGAAACAGGAGAAATAACCGGACCGTCAGAGGACGGGTATAGTCAGTGATATAGGCACTGTCGAAAGTGGTGGGAATCAATTTATCCTTATTCGCGTCAGATTGTGCCCCGACCGTTGTTGCTGTGAATAAAAGAAACAGGAAACTTGCACCGGTAACCCGGGTTTTATACATGAATATTCATCAGGTAACCGAAAACTCCGAATAACTTGAGTAGCCATACGACTACAACAACAACAACGACAATGTTCAGAATGTTTTTTATTTTGTGATCCATGGGGATATAGGTATTTACCAGCCATAGAAGGACACCTACAACAATTAATACGATCAATATTGTGATGAGTGGCATAATAATAGGTTTTAGAAGGTTATTACAAAGGTAGTCTGCTTGAATCTCATAAATGTTACACAACTTTGTGAATAAGTTACATCATTCACACATTGAGCAGAGTCAATTTGCCCTGGTCAGGATTACAGGTCCGGACCTTTGTATCTATGGCAATAACCACAAGGTGATTTTAATCTTAAACCTAATTTGTATTGTATTTGTTCAAATTCGGAGGCTGTTTGTCCGCAAATTTCCAGCGGAGCGTTAAACCGGTTCCTTCCGGAGCGTCAAACATTCCCAGAGAGATATTTTTAAAGTGCCGGTTTTTATGCAATTCTGGAAGGACAATTCCTATAATTGCACCAAGACCAAAACCGACGGCTATATCCGAAGGAAAATGATCCAACGCTCTTATTCGCGCATATCCGATTGCCAAAGGGGGTATCGAGGCAGCAAGATAAAGAAGATATTTTGCTGCTCCGATGTTGGGATGATAGTCGCAAAAGACTTTGGCCATAAAAAAAGTACTGAAGGTGCACGAACCTACATGCCCGCTAAAAAATGAATTGCGGTTGTTGCTGTTCTTCTGTTCTTCGGAGCCTAATTCAGGATAGTAAACCGCCGGCCGTAAACGGTTCTGGAAGAACGGTCCCAGGGGGCTATAGTTATAAAAAGTAAATGTAATGGTATGCCCTTCTACATACATTAACAGAATGTCATACCAATCCCTGCGGATGTTTTTATCAATGATAAGCAAAGCGGGCAAAAGAAAAATGCCGATCTCCCCATAATCGGAAACTTTCTTCCACATGGCGCGGTCAGATATCGAAGCCGGTTGTTTTAGTGACCACCGGTCGATTGAGTTTATTAAATTGATCTGCTGCGGGGTATTGACAAAAAGCAATTCTTCGTCAGAAAGTGATGCCTTGTTTTTTAAGTGCCGGATTGCAAACAGATCCCCAACCATACCCACAGCTATTATACTACCTGTTACATAATAATTGACATGATAGCGTTTTATTCTTTTAGTTTTAACAGTTGAGTCGCCAGGATCACAAAAAGCATTGATGGAAATAATCAGTGCAGCTAGAAAACAGGATATGTTTCTCATGAAAGACAATGGTATTTATTTGCATGTAAAGGTCCATGGTTTAATTCCGGCAAGCGTTACACAATTGCAGAAAAGAATTACATCATTCACACATTTTCTTCCTTAATGTGTTTTCTGCCATTATATGATTTCGAAGGACCCCGGATACCATGAATCATTTAATAATGTGTGAATCATGTAACTTATTGAAAAAGTTATGTAACACTTTAGCCAGGATATGACCATAAATTTGTGATAAGCAAAGGCATAGATGATATGGAGAAATTTAATCCTGTTATTAAGGTAAAAGGTTTTGCAACGAAGCAATCCGTCAGACTCAGTGAAAAAACGATCGCAAAAACAGAAAAGGCAAGCAATTTTTTAACAGACATTGCCGATGTTTTTTTATTTATAGCAAGCATTATACGGGAAACATTTTCGCGTGACTTTGAGTTCAAGGAATTTTTTCGTCAGTGTTTCCAGATCGGATATAAATCATTACCCCTTATATCAATCACAGGAACTATAATGGGTTTGGTGCTTACGATTCAGTCGCGTCCGGTTCTTGTTGATTTCGGAGCGGTAACCCTGCTTCCCGGGATGGTGGCCATATCGCTCATCAGGGAAATGGGCCCGGTAATAACAGCGCTCATATGTGCGGGCAAAATTGGTTCGGGTATGGGAGCAGAATTGGGTTCAATGAAAGTAACTGAACAGATTGATGCCATGGAAGTATCCTCCACCAATCCCATACGGTTTTTGGTTGTCACAAGAGTTCTGGCAGCAACGCTTATGATCCCTTTATTGGTTTTATATGCAGATGCACTTGGCATATTCGGAAGCTGGGCAGGGGCAAATATCAAGGGCGATGTATCCTTTGTTTTATTTTTTTCCCAGGCATTCAGTCATGTTAAGTTCATGGATCTTTTACCTGCGGTGATCAAATCATTTTTTTTCGGAGCAGTGATCGGGTTGGTTGGATGCTATAAGGGATACAATGCCGGGCGCGGTACAGAAAGTGTGGGTGTTGCTGCAAATTCTGCGGTTGTGTTGGGTTCACTCCTTGTGATCATTGTAGATGTCATTGCAGTACAAATAACCGATATGCTTAGATCATGAAATTTGAAAATTTGAAAATGAAATCGACCCAAACAACGGCAAATGATCAGGTTATTATGACGAAGATAGAACCGGTTATCGAAATAATCAATCTTAAGAAATCATTTGGATTACAGGAAGTTTTAACAAATGTTTCTTTAAATCTTATTAATGGCGAAAACCTGGTCGTACTTGGAAAATCCGGCTCAGGAAAATCCGTCCTGATAAAATGTATTGTCGGATTATTAAATCCCGAAGAAGGAACAATTCATGTGCTTGGAGAAAATCTGAGTACATTAAGCAGCGATGGTCTGGGAGAGCTGAGAAAGAAAATCGGTTTTCTGTTTCAGAGCGGCGCATTGTATGATTCCATGACAGTGAAACAGAATCTGGAATTTCCGTTGCGAAGGATAAAAAAGAATCTTAGTGAAAAAGAAATTGAAGACAAAGTAAACGAGGTACTGGAAAATGTTGGTCTGACCCATGCATTGAATAAAATGCCCTCCCAACTTTCCGGAGGCATGCGAAAACGGATAAGCCTTGCGCGTACCATCATTGTGGACCCGATGATCATGCTGTATGACGAACCTACTACCGGACTTGATCCTGTTACTTCCGATGAGATAAGTTCACTCATTAATGATGTTCAGAAAAAGTATAAAACATCTTCTCTGATCATCACCCATGATATCAAATGTGCCCATAGTACAGCTGACCGGATTATCATGCTGCAGGAAGGGGAAATTTATAAGGAGGGAAAAGTTGCAGACTTTGATAACTCATCCGACCCGTTTATAAAATCGTTCTTTAACTAAATCATTATTACTTCATGTCCACTGCACAATTAGGGGTGATCTTTAAATCGTAAATCTAAAATCGTAAATCGTAAATTTTCAAATTATGGATACGCACACACAAAAATTTAAAGTAAGGTTAGGGCTGTTTATTGCCGGCGGATTGGCACTTTTTGTAATTGCCATTTTCATCATCGGGAAACAAAAACATTTATTTGACCCGGTATTTAAACTGTCTTCAACTTTTTACAATGTAAGCGGATTACAGGTTGGAAATAACATCCGTTTCTCCGGAATTACAGTCGGTACTGTTGACGGAATCAAAATTATTAACGATTCCACTGTTCAGGTAGATATGCTGATCAAAAAAGATGTTATGCGGTTTATTAAAACAGACTGCGGGGTGGCCATAGGTTCATCGGGACTTATTGGTGACAAGTTATTATTTATTACGCAGGGAAGCACGGATGCTCCGGTAGTAAAAGACGGACAACAACTTGCATCTTCCGAACCTGTTGAACTGGATGCGATCATGGCAAACTTACAGGTAACCTCAGAACAGCTTGCAGAGATCATGTATAATATTAACAACGGCAACGGAACACTGGGCCGGTTGATCAAGGATTCAACCATTGCAAACGACTTCAGCCAGACCATGATGAATATTAAAAGCAGCAGCAAAGGGTTTAGTGAGAATATGGATGCAGCGAAGCACAATTTCCTGTTAAAGGGTTATTTTAATAAAAAGGCAAAGGCAGCAGAAGAAAAGAAGAAAGAGGATGAGAAAGTGAAAGCGGCAGAAAAAAAGAAGAATGACAAAGAAGACAAAAAAGCAGCGAAACAAAAAATAAAGGATGAAAAGAAATAATTAATAATGAAAGGAGCCCTCTATCCTGATAATTTTAGGATAGAGGGCTCTTTGTTTTATAAATCCTTGTTAACCTGATTGTATTGCTGTCAGATTGTAGGAAGGGAAGATTCCCAGGAAACCTATTGGTCTCCAGCCTTTTTAGTTGGCTCAGCCTGTGGTTGTTGTTCACCCTCTGTTTTTTTGGGTGGATTGGTCTGTTGGGGTGGTTTTGGTTTCTGTTGCTGCTGTTGCTGTTTTGGAGGTTGTTGTTTTGCCGGTTGAGCCTGATGTTGTTGCTGAGACGGCTGTTGCTTGGCCGGTTGAACGTCGCGTTGCTGTTGCCGTGACTGCTGTTTTGCCGGTTGAGTCTGTTGTTGTTGCTGTTTTGGAGGCTCTTGCTTGGCCGGTTGAGCCTGATGTTGTTGCTGTTTTGGAGGCTCTTGCTTGGCCGGTTGGGTCTGTTGTTGTTGCTGTTTTGGAGGTTGTTGTTTTGGTGGTTGAGCCTGATGTTGTTGCTGAGACGGCTGTTGCTTGGTCGGTTGAACGTCGCGTTGTTGTTGCTGTGACTGTTGTTTTGCCGGTTGAGCCTGTTGTTGTTGCTGTTTTGGAGGTTGCTGCTTGACCGGTTGAACTTTTTGTTGTTGCTGTTGTGGTTGTTGTTTTGGCGGTTGAGCTTTTTGTTGTTGCTGTGATGGTTGTTGCTTAGCAGGTTGAACGTCACGTTTTTGTTGTTGAGGTTGCTGCTTAATTGCTGGATTTGCTTTTTGAGAATGAGTTTCAGCAGTTCTCTGTGCAGGTGTTTTTAGATTTTTCATACTCTCAACCTTGGCTGGTGCAGGTTTCGTTCCGGTGGCGATATTTTTTTGCACCGGTGGTCTGTATATCTGAAGCTGACTTTTATTCAGACTCTGACCGGGCTTACTACTTTCTTTAATAGCAACCGGTACAAACGTTCTCCCAGCACGTTTTTCTACTTCTCTTCTGTCGGGTCCAGCATTGTATGTCACATGGCGTGATTTATCTACCTGGACATTATTTATCACCGTGGAATTATTGATGATCGTAACATTCTTTGTGGAATTGATGTAGTAGTTATTGATGTTCCTTCTCCCAAAATCCCTGTCTCTTACGAATGTCCACTGATCATTAGGTAAATTATAGCCTGTGCTATAAGCAACATTGATACTGATACCAGGTCCAATCGGGGCCCATCCGTAATAATCAGAGGATCTTCTCCAGGTCACCCATGCCGGAGCCCATTCGTTATCGGGAACCCATATGGGGCCGTAAAGAGGATCGGTATACCAGCGTCCATAATGGAATGGAGCCCATCCCCATGAATAATTTGAAACCCATGTCCATCCCGCATCGGTGAATATCCAGTAACCGTTGGTGGAATACGGAGTGAACCCGGAATCCACATCGGGTACCCAGACATATCCGTAATCGGGGTTATCAACCCAGGTTCCATAAGGGCTTAATTCGTCATAAAAAACCTGGAAGCTGACGGAGCCTCCCTGTGCAGATGCTTTTTGAGGCGCTATGTAAGAACCTAAAAAGAGCACAAGAAAAAGAGCGATAATTTTTATTTTTGTTTCCATTGTTATAAGAATTTTAATTGCGATGAAGTTACCACGCTGCAAAGTTGAGCACCGTTAAACAAGAATGCGTTACACAATTGCAGAAAATATTTACATCATTCACACATTTGCCCGTTTGCTGCGCTTTTTACACCAGAAATTATTAAAACGTAAATGGTCGAATTTCAGTATTCAATAACCGATACGTTTATAAATTATTATTTTGAGATGATGCATCAGGAAAATAAATACCTCAAAAACAGAATAATGTTTTCATCCTTCATGAGTATTTGGTATCATCATCAATCGGACCAGTTTCACCGCTTCCACGGCTTCCTTTACATCATGGACCCGGAGGATATCCGCTCCTTTGAGCAGGGCAACGGTATTCAGGACTGTGGTCCCGTTCAGCGCCTCCTGCGGTTTGATCTGCAACGCTTTATTGATCATCGATTTCCGGGATAGTCCTGCAAGTATCGGGACTTCAAGCGATTGAAAGGTATCAAGGTGTGATAGCAAGGAGAAATTATGTTCAACCGTTTTTCCGAACCCGAATCCGGGGTCAATGATCACTTGTCTGACTCCCGCTTCGCGGCACCGGGCCAGTTGCTGTTCGAAAAAATAGGTTATCTCGGCCACCACATCTGAGTATTCCGGGTTTTTCTGCATGGTTTCCGGTGTCCCCTTCATATGCATCAGGATGTAGGGAACATTGAGCCCGGCAATGGTTTGCAGCATCTCTTCATCAAAACGGCCACCGTAAATGTCGTTGATGATATCGGCTCCGTTTTCAACCATAACTTTGGCAACCGGTGCGCGATAGGTGTCGACAGAGATAAAACAACCGGAGAAGTGATGCCGGATGGCCTTCAGCGGCGGAAGCAACCGTTCCATTTCCTCTTCCCGGCTGACTTCTTTCGATCCCGGCCGTGTGGAAACCGCCCCGATGTCGATAATGGCAGCTCCGTCGGCAATCATCTGTTCCGCCCTTTTCAACTGATCATCCAGCGACAGGTAACGCCCCCCGTCGAAAAATGAATCCGGGGTAACGTTCAGGATCCCCATCACCACCGGTGAGGTAAGGTCGAGAACACGTCCGTTACAAAAAATCTGTTTCATTAGAGATTGCGGAATTCACCTCACCCCCCAACCCCTCTCCACGAGGAGAGGGGAGAATCTTGTATCCTGTATCCTGCATCCAGCATCCTGTATCCTACATCCAGCATCCAGCATCCGGCAGCTTGTATCCTGCCTCCTGTTGAATACTTCTTTATAATTCGATGCTCAAATGTACGATCTAAATGTAAATTCTTGTTACTTTTAGCCTCACAAAAATTATGAACCTGTCAAAATATGAGTTCCAGCCACAATACTGAACAACAATTCGGATTGATAATCGGGCAATGCCGCGAAATTTTTCTGGCCAAGATGAAGGATTATGGTACGGCTTGGCGCATTCTGCGTACTCCTTCCATAACAGACCAGATCTACATCAAGGCGCAACGGATCAGGAGTATCGACGACAAGGGAGTTCAGCAGATCAGTGAGGGGATCAAACCCGAATTTATTGGGATCGTGAATTATTCGATCATTGCCCTTATCCAGCTTGAACTCGGGATCGAGGAGAACCTTGAGATGGAAATGGATGTTGCGTCGCAGCTTTACGACAAATATGCAACCGCTGCCCGTGACCTGATGCTCAAAAAGAACCATGATTACGGCGAAGCCTGGCGAAACATGCGGTTAAGCTCGCTATCCGATATCATCCTCATGAAACTGATGCGCATCAAGCAGATCGAGGATAATAAAGGAAAGACCTTTATTTCCGAAGGAGTGGATGCCAACTATTACGATATTATCAACTATGCTGTGTTTGCGTTGATTAAAATGGAATATGAGAATCCTTAGAAATGTTTTCCGGATACTCATCGGACTGATTTTCATCTTTTCCGGTTTTGTCAAGGGAATCGATCCGCTGGGAACCGTCTTCCGGATGGATGATTATTTTAATGCCTTTAACCTGTCATGGGCAACGCATTTCAGTTTGTACCTGACGATTTTGCTTTGTATCCTTGAATTTACCCTCGGCATCAGCCTGCTTTTCAACCTGTGGCTCCGAAAAACCGTGTGGCTGCTTCTGCCCATGATGTTTTTCTTCACGATCCTCACTTTTTTTGACGCCGTATTTAACATTGTCCCCGATTGCGGTTGTTTTGGCGATGCACTGAAGCTTACCAATATTCAAACCTTTATCAAAAATCTAGTGTTGATCAGCCTGGTAATACCCATATTTACCTGGCGAAAGATGTACAAGAGCGTCCTTCCCTCATACGGAGATCTATCGGTATTGATCGTGGTTGCTATGTTATTCGCATCATTATCGGTTTATTGTTATATTCACTTGCCCTTGATTGATTTTATGGGATGGAAAGTTGGTAAACAGGTCAACAAGACTGCCACACTTCCGGTTCAGTTTTATGTAACTTACAAAAACAAAAATACTGGCAAGGAGAAGGAGTTCAGGGCGCCGGATTATCCCTGGAATGATTCAGTATGGCTGTCCACATGGATCTTCAAACGGCAGCGTGTGGTCGATCCGAACATTAACCAGGGATTGGTGTTGCGGGTCGAAGACATGCAGGGTAACGATTATACTTCTGACGTCCTCAATAATCCCGGTTACCAGTTTATCCTGGTAGCTTATGATCTTTCACAAACCCATACCGAAGGGTTTAACCGGGTTCTCCCGTTTTACAAAAAGGTAACGCAGGAGGGTCATTCTTTCATCTGTCTCACGAGTTCAGTGGGTGATGACATCAGGAAGTTCAGGCTGGCGCACGGAACGGCTTTTGACTATTATAATTCCGACGATGTGGTACTCAAAACCATGGTCCGTTCCAATCCGGGGATGATCCTTCTCAAAAACGGCAAGGTCCTGGCGAAATGGGGATGGCGTGATTTCCCGGATTATGAGGTTGTGAAAACGAGGTACCTCATTAAATAAGCTCAAAGATCAAAGCTCAAAAATCAAAAGTGTAACTCAGAGTTCAAAGTTAGGATGCTGGAAGCTGGTACTGGAATTTTGAACTTCGAACCTTCAACTTTGAACTTAATCGTAATCGTAAATTGTAAATCATAAATCGTAAATTCCCCATGCTTTTCTGATGTTCAATTATTTTCTCCATCGTTTTTCATACGGGATACTGGTTCTGTTCGGGGTCATCGTGGTGGTATTTTTTCTTTTCAATGTACTTCCCGGTGATCCGGCACGGATGATGCTTGGGCAGCGGGCTGACATGGCTTCTGTGGAAGCGATTAATAAAGACCTGGGCAGGGATAAGCCGTTATATCTCCAGTTTTTCAATTACCTCAACGACTTGTCGCCCCTCTCTTATCATAATACAAAAGATGGTGGAAGTTACTGGTATCTTAACCCGGAGAAGTATGGCAAAACGGTTACACTGGTCCCGCTGGGCAAAGATCACGCCGTGGTACTGAAAACGCCGTATCTGCGCCGTTCCTATCAATCGAAGCGGAATGTCTCCGAAATCCTGGTTGAGGGGTTTATCAATACCTCCATCCTTGCACTGGTGGCCATGACTTTTGCCGTCATCGCCGGTATCGCTATCGGGATCGCTTGTGCCGTCTGGAAAAACAGCATTTTCGACCGCCTTTCCATTGTTTTTTCTGTCCTGGGAATGTCGCTACCGTCGTTCTTTGTGGCCATTCTGAATGCATGGATATTTGCATTTGTCCTGGTACGTTTTACGGGACTGAATATGA
>JALNZC010000040.1 GCA_023229525.1 Bacteroidales bacterium | reverse complement strand
AACACCCATTTTCAAAATTCATCTCAATAAAATCAAGGTTTTCAGAGGGTGTTTCTCAAAAGTGCGGAATACAGGAAAGAAGTATTATAAACGATAACAACCATAAGTTTACTTTCCAGTTCCGGATTGATTGCAAAATCTTCATCAATTATCGCATGATCAGAACCAAGAATAATAGACTGTTCATAGTTCAGGTTCTCTTTTTTCAGGTTCGGAACAAATGACTTGAAATGGAAAATCTCATCTAATCCCTGCACAATCCTTGATTTTAGCTCATCAAGCCTGTAAATTCCAGCCAGTTTTTCTTCGAAATCTGAAACGACAGATGCAGAATCGTAGGATTCCCTATGGAAAATACGATCAATCACACGCTGCAGGAGATCGCGCATGACTAAAAAGATGAATATCGTTAGGGCTAATATCAGAAAGCGGGAAAAATTGGTCTGGCTGTGTATAAATTGATCCGTGAAATAAATCAGAAGAAGGTACGTAAGAGTGATCATCAAGGTAGCTCCTAAATAGAGTAATGCTTTTCGGATGAAAATTTCTGTGTCCCATATCCTATAACGAAATATAGCGATCAGGAAACAACATATCATGATCATGCTGCAAATACCCTGGGAAATCTCAATCGGATTTGGATTAATGAAAGTAAGTTGGATGATCCGGTTATAAAACAGAGACAAAAACATATAGACTGTATTTACGAAGATAGCCAGGATCACAAGCAAATATGCCCAATCAGGTATCCGCCGTAAGGATTGTTTCAAGACGCTCATTGCGTTAAATGAAATGGATAGGTAAAGATATCTTGAATTTTCTCTGAATCTCATTTTTCTTACTTACTTTTGATTTATGATAAAGGAACTTCTAAAAACGGTAACTCATTTACTGGACCAGAAGGGTATTGGATATATGATCTCAGGTAGTCTTGCCCTTAATGTATATTGCATTCCGAGAATGACTATGGATATTGATATTGTAATTGATCTTGACCAGGCAAATCTTAATGATTTTTTGGAAATATTCACAACGGGATATTACGTGAATGAAGATACAGTAAAGAAGGAGATTAGCAGGAAAGGCATGTTCAATGTAATAGATCATCGATCAGGGTTAAAGATTGATTTTATTATCAGAAAGGAGACTGAATACCGGCGACTTGAGTTTTCAAGAAAGACCCTGAAGTTTATTGAAGATATTTCTGTATGGATGGTTTCTGCTGAAGATCTCATCATCTCCAAAATTGAATGGATTCAGCAATTGCAGAGCGATAAACAGATCCAGGATGTCAAAATGTTATTAAGGTTGCCAGAAATTGACAGAGCGTATATTACGACCTGGTGTGAAAAATTGAAATTGAAAACCTTTCGACTACTTTAAGATTCATGACGGATACTCCAGGAGAAATTGCAAATAAACAACTGGAAATCTTTCTTTTAAAATCAGAATCAGAACGGTTTCGGATTGGTAATGAGTTGAACGCATTTGGAAGGAAAGTCTTGGAATGTTCAATCCGCCAGGAATATCCCGGAATCTCTGAGATTGATTTAAAAATTGAGGTTTTTAACAGATGCTATTCATCTTTCTTTTCACCGGATGAACTTAACCGCATTATTCTTTCAATGAAGGAGTATTTACGGAATGAAATGCTTATTGGGGCGTAGCGAAGTAATTGACTTCCAGTTTCCAATCTGCAGTCTCCAATTAGCAGTTCCCATTTGTTTTAATTACCTGCCGACTGCTGACTTATATTTCACCATCTTCCCAACCCGAAAATCGTTTTCGCCAAGGCAGTTGTTATTCAACGATTAAAATTTTCCTGATTTTCCATTGCCCGGATACCAGTTCAACGATATACATTCCCGGTTGAAGTTTTGAAATATCCAGGATGTTATTTACCGGTTTCCCCCGAATGACTTTTTGCCCGGTTTGTAAGTAAATAACAAACTCCGAAATGTTTTCACTGTTTTTGGATGAAATCGTTACTGAGTTCCCGGTAGGATTGGGAAAGAGCGAATATTGATCTGCTAAATCAATATCTTCCACAGAAACCGCACAAGCTGCCAGCACTTCTTCAGGGCTGTTACAGCCGGAGGCATTGTCCTGGATATAGTTGTATCCATTCGGATCAGCCAAGTAATTACAGATGCTTCGTACTTCACAACCGGATAAAACAGGGTTGCTGCTGATAAATAAACTGTCGATTGATTCAGGCACAATACTGTCTAATCCTGTTAAACTTGTCAGCATCTCATTAATCCAGATATACAGGTTGCCTCCGATGGATGTAACATTATCGAGCCCGGTTAAATCAGTCAGTGAATTTTTAGCAATTCCAAGATTACCTCCTATGGAAGTTAAATTTTCAAGGCCGGCAAGATTTGTGAATCCCGAATTACCCGGATCAAACTCAGGTTCCCACCCCGATCCATAATAAGGTCCCAGTTGAAAGTCGCCTCCAATAGAAGTAAGATTGTTCAATCCTGTAAAACTGTTAATACCGGTGGCAACAATATTTAGGTCGCCTGCAAGGGAAACGAGGTTCTCAAGCCCATTAAAACTGCCCAAACTACAATTGTATATAATTAAATTGCCCCCTATTACAGTAAGACCATTAAGCCCGGTCAAATCTGACAAAACCTGGCAACTTATGTTAAGGTCTCCCCCGATGAAACTAAGGCTTTCCAGTCCGGTCAAACTTGTCAGTGTAACACGGCAATTTCCCGAAAATGAGAAAGTTGATATCGTAAGATTCCCTCCAATAAAGGATAGACTATTTAGTCCCACTAAATTTATAAGTGAATCATTGTCACTTATATTCAGTCCTCCCCCGATAGAGGTCAGCGCCTCTAAACCGTTTAAACTGGTGAGGGATAAATTGTAAAAAATTGAAAGGGTTCCTCCAATGGAAGTCAATACGTTTAATCCATTAAGATTATTAATGTTAGAGCCCACCAATCCATTGCCAATTATAACATTCCCTTCTATTTCATAACACCCCGGATAATTGACCTGGAAACTGTCAATCTGATTTTGTGTGGTAAAAGTGATCCCTTCGGGCAAACAGTGTGTCTCGCAAGCAGTTTGTACTTCTTCAGGGCTGTTACAGCCGGGGGCGTTTCTTTGAATATATACTTCTCCGCTGGGGCTTGACAGATAATCACAGATACTTTGAACGTCGCACATTGATAAGGAAGTGTCACTGCAGATCTCAATATTGGCGATGGAACCGGCCGCAATATTATCCAAACCTGCAAGACTCGTCAAGGAGGGATTTTGGCCAATGTTAAGTGTCCCGCCAATACTGGTTAGATTTTCCAATCCATTTAGACTGGCCAAAGCTTCGTTGCCATAGTGGGGTTGAGTGGCTACCTCATAACATAATCCGATATAAAGGTTGCCCCCGATGGAATCGAGGTGATCTAGGCCCGATAAACTCACAAGAAAGTAATTTTCATACAAATCAAGCCCCCCGATATAACTCAAATTATTCAGACCCGTAAGGTTGATTAAACCTGGACTGTAACAAATCTCAATATATCCGGGAAGGTAAGTCAGACCCTCCAGTCCTGTTAAACTGGTTAGGGCGTCGTTACGACTGATCAATATGCTGCTTTCAACGGTTCTCAGGCTACTTAATCCGGATAAACTGGTCAGGGAAGGATTCCCTCCATGCCCAAGATAAACCGCATTTCCAATTTTAAGATTTCCACCAATCAAAGTTAAACTTTCCAACCCGGAAAGACTTGTCAATCCATGGTTACAGTCTATATCCAAATCTCCCCCGATTGAATCCAAACCGTTCAACCCGGTTAAATCAACCAATAGATCATTCCCATGACAAGACCAATAAAAAGCACCAATTTTAAGATTGCCCCCAATGTAATTCAGATTCTCCAACCCCGTTAAACTGTTAAAGGGATTGCCTATCATGGAAAGAGAACCCGTGGTGGATGTTAGCATATTTAATCCGTTAAGATTGGTGATATCCGTGACGCCCCATTCTACGCCTATCATGACGTCCCCCTCGATTTCCGTGCATCCTGGATGATTGACCTGGAAACTGTCAACCTGGTTTTGTGTTGTAAAAGTGATCCCTTCGGGCAAACAGTGTGTTTCGCAAGCAGTTTGTACTTCTTCGGGGCTGTTACATCCGGGGGCGTTTGCATAAATTTCAATTGTTCCTCCTGGATTCACGAGATAGTCGCAGATGCTTTGCGCTTCACAGGTAGATAATGACCAGTTATCTCTGATAAATAAATCAGTAATTGAACCAGACGCTATATTGTCAATCCCGGATAAACTGGTCAAATGTTCGTTCGCTTCAATATTCAGAATACCCCCGATGGAAGTCAGGGAGCTCAATCCGGTCAGACTGGTCAGCGCAAAATTACCATGGATAAAGTAATTATCATGGTAACCGATAATCAGGTTTCCTCCGACGGCAGTAAGGGAGTTCAATCCTGATAAATTTGTTAAACCGTAGGTGTTGGCAATGGTAAGGCTTCCCCCGACTGAATTAAGGTTATCAAGACCGGAAAGGCTTGTCAGGAGGTCGCTCCCAATAGTCATATCAAGATTACCGCCAATGGAAGTTATGGCATTTAATCCGTTAAGATTAGCTATATCCGCACCCATGATTGTAACGTTCCCTTCTATATGGGTACAACCGGGATAATTAGTCTGAAAATTATCAATTTCGACTTGCGTGGAAAAATTGATCCCTTCGGGCAGGCAGTAATGCGGCAAGGTGGTTTCATAAATGGAACGGCCATGCGTTCCAACCCTCAGGTACCGGGTTGAGTTTATGTTCACATAGTCAAAGTCAATGGCTGGGACAAAGGGTGTTCCTTCGCTTGCATAAATCCAGTTCAGGCCCCCATTGGTTGAACGATAAACCCCGATATCATTTGCAACATATAAGTGGCTGGTGTTTTCCGGGTCTACAAAAAGATCGTTGCAGGGCAGGTCGGGTAAGTCCCCTGAAATGTTTGTCCAGTTCTGGCCAAGATCAATGGTTTTCCAAACCTTATTGCCCGGAGAAAATCCTGTCCGGAGTACATACATCGTATTGGCATCCCACGGGTCGGTCAGTACCCTCGAAATCCACCGGGATTCACCTGGGATGTTTGCGGTTACATCGTTCCAGGTTAAGCCTTCATTGATTGAGATTTTTACCATGAACACACTGTCGCGGGGATGATCCATTCCTGTTCCGAAGATCATATTCGCCGGATTCACCCGACTTTGGGCCAGGGTGGTGATATTTGCAGGGGAAACGTTTGTTGACCCTGATATTGCCTGGAATGACGCACCGGCATTGAGTGATTTCATGATTTTTCTGTTGGCCGAATACAATACCTTGTGATTGACAGGGTGCATCAAAAACGGGGTGATCCAGCCTCCATTCACATTGAACATCGTTGAAAATGAATTCCCCCCGTTAATGCTCCGGTACAACTGACCATATTGAGATGAGGTGTAAACGGTATCCGGGTTGGGATTGAACAGGCACACCATCCCGTCGCTGCCGGTTATCCAGTTCCAGCTTGCACCGCCGTTGATGGTGCGTGCTGAACCGTTATCCTGCATACCTCCGATGATAATTCCGGAATTGTTGGGGTGAGATGCAATTCTGTAAAACTGTAGTGTCTCCAGTCCCAGGTTCTGCGAGCTCGCTGTATAGCCCTTATCGGTAGATTTGTATATTCCGCCATCGCAGCCTATATACAGATAATTGGGGTTGGAAGGAGCATAAACCAGTTTGTGATAATCTACATGGACAAGACTACCACTCGCACTGGGTCCAAATGGCCTGACAGGCGTAAAAGTTGAACCATTGGTTGTTCTGTGCAATTCCACATTCCCGATGAGTACATGGTTCGGATTAAGAGGATCCACGGCGATACACAGGTCATACCAACCCTGGTCCACCCATCCGTAGCCAGAGTAATAACCTCCCAGGTTCGTTCCTGCGGAGATCTGGGACCAGTTGTTTCCGCCGTTAATGGATTTAAATGCCCTGGTAATTGCATTCCCGGGATTGAAATTCAGATCATAGATAACGGCATACAGGACATTGGGTTGAGACCTGGCAATGTCAAACTGCATTCGCCCGCCAGATGGCGGGAGTTGCAACCCCGTGTTACTTGGCACCCAGGTGGTTCCCTGGTCATTGGATATATAAAAACCTGCGAGCGGGCTGAAATAACCCCCGGCAGCGGCATACATGATATTGGGATTGGACGGGTGAAAGGCAATATCTGATGCATCCTGCACATCCAGAATCTTGCTCCATGTGATGCCTCCATCAAAGCTTTTCCATACCCCTTCATTGGGCAATGACACGCCTGAATACACATTTCCACCACCCAAAGATGCCACCACTATATTTGAATTATAAGGGCTGACGGCAAGGTCGCTGAAATGGGTTTGCGATCCGAAGCCAGCCGTAATCAATACCCAAGTCGCGCCCCCATCGGTTGATTTGTATAATCCTTTTCCGGAGAAGGTATAAAAATCTTCTAATAAATTGCATTCACCCGAACCGGCATAAACAACATCCGGATTATTAGGATCAATGGCAATGGCCCCGAAAGAAAGCGTCTCAAGTCCTTGACCGGTATCCTGCCAGTTTGAACCTCCGTCGGTGGTTTTCCATATTCCTCCGCAGGCCGCCCCAATATAAATGGTTAGCGGATCAGTGGGATGAACCGCAACTGCCCTCACTCTCCCGCCAATGACCCCCCAGTTTTCAAACGGGGTCTGGATGCCTGAAGGTCCTATTGATGACCAGTTCAGGTCGCTGATCTCTTTTGATGATTTGGTTTTAGCTTTATTTATTTCCCGGCTCATTTCCTGTGAATATTTTACTGCCGGGATGGTGTCGTAAGGAAATGCCCTTTGATTAAAGAACCATTCGGCCCGCTTAAAGGCCTTGGTGTTACGGATGTGATCAGGAATATTATCTCTGGTCGGTTTTCCGGTCGAAGGATTGTTAACCGACTGACCGGATGAAAACACAACATTGCAAATCAGAAATGTTGAAATAAGTAGAATTTTTTTCATGGGATTGTTTATTAAGGGGATTCATATTTTGCCTTCATACATTTGCCTCCAAGGCTTTCAGTTGTATAACCAGATCTTCCTGGTCAGTTTCCTCCACACGTCTCACTGCCGCTTTGAGGTCTTCCGGGTGAATGGGTTTTAAAAGATATTCCATGTTGCTTAATTGAAAAGCCTGGATTTTCCTTTTATCACAGGCCGAAATAAAAATTATTTTAAAATCGATGACATTAAGAGAATGGATCAGATCAAATCCCGTCCCGTCATTCAGGTTGATATCGAGTAATAGAAGATCCGGATACAGGGTTTGAATTACCCTGATTCCCTCTGCCACCCCGGAGGCTTCGCCTACTACTTTGACCTGACGACAATGTTTTGAAAGTAGCCTGGTGAGTGTATCACGGATGTGGGCTTCGTCGTCGATGATGATGGTGCGGAGCATACCAGGTTGGGAGTTGGAAATTTCCGGTTCACAGTTCGCAGGAATTGGGAACCGGAAATATTTGAATCAAAAGTACCATCTCCGGAAAGCGGAAATGGCGCCATTAAGAAAACGCAGGGAACTGTTTAGTGAGCGTGGAGGTGGGTTAAGGGAACGGGAGCGGTAGCCATGCCTATATTGAACCTGGTAGGGCCATAGTCATAATACATGAAACAGATGGAATCCTGGAAAACCATTGATGGACATTCTATCGTTGCTTCACCTTCAGGTACACTTAAAACAAAAGGATCTTTCTGAACTCCAAATACAGGATTTTCCGGGTATTTTTCCCAATGAATTCCATCATGGCTTGTGGCATATCCGATGTGTCCGATCTGACGTATATTGGGATTTTCAATGGGCCTTGTCCCGCCCAGGTAATACATTTCAAAACCAGTGGGTATTTTTAGAACAGGTCCGCTCCACACAACCATTCCATCCCAATCGCCAGGCTCCCCCTTGATTACCGGGTCGCTTTCTGCAAAAGGATGTTCTTTTGTTGCCGGGTCATTGTATTTTTGCCAGGTTATTCCATCCTTTGAAAAAGCCAAACCTGTAAAATAATCACCCAGAATGGTAAATTGGGCTCCACCGGAATAATACATGAGCCAGCTGCCATTGTGCAATTTCACTATTGAACTGGGGATCACAAAATCAGCATCCCATTCACCCATACCGCCGTGGGTCAGTACAGGGGTTTTTATCCTTTTCCACGGACCTGTGAGGTCTGTGGCAGTTGCCCTTCCGATGAAAGGCCCCGGACCCCATTCTGCTGTTTCCGTGCTGTTGTAATACATAACCCAGCCTGAATCTCCCTTCAGCACTAATGCCTGCGCAACACTGAAAGCATCAAACCCTTTATCATCAGGGATAAAAACAGGATTTCCCCCGAACCTTGTAAAATGATACCCGTCGGGTGAAATTGCCAGGCCGATGGATGTCTTTCCGTTCTTACTCATCCCTGAATAAAAAAGGTAGAATGTAACATTATGCCTGATTACACAGGGTAAAAAAACAATCAGGTCATCCCAGGAACCTGGCTTTCCAGGACCCAAAACGGGATTATGTTCATAAGCCGTGAATTTCAATGGGGAAGGAGAATCATTCCGGAAGCAGCAGGTTATAGTTAACGTAAACACGATAAAAAATAATATTTCCGTTTTCATATTCATTCCTGTCACGGATTGGCTAATTTGGAACCACAGGTATCCCAAACTCCACCCTGGTTCCGCAGCCCTGACCGGCAGCATCTTTCAGGTCAGAGATCTCTAACCGGATTTTCTTTTTCAGCTTTTTATTCAGGGTATTAAGACGGTCACGGGAAAGGGATGTGGCCATAGACCGATGGCGTGTCCTTTGTTTTGATTCGATCTCAAACGCTTTCTCTCTTCCGACGCCGTCATCCCTGACTTCAAATTGGATCATCTCATTCCGGAGAAGAAACCGGATATCGATATGACCTGCCGTTTCTTTGTGTTTCATTCCATGTTCGATCGCATTTTCAATGAAGGGTTGGGCCAGCATCGGGGGAATTAGTATTTTCTCTTTATCAATCATTTCATCAACGGATATATTGTATTCAAATTTCCCGGCATATCTTACTTTCTGCAGCTCCAGGTAATTTTCAATGGTACTGATCTCTTTTTCAAGTGAAACATATTCTTCAGATGAATTGTCGAGGATATTCCTGATAAGTTGTGAGAATCGGGAAAGATAAATACTTGCCTGATCGGAATTTTCATTGATCACAAAATTCTGAATGCTGGCGAGGGAATTGAAGATAAAATGGGGATTCATCTGTGCCCTGAGCAACCGTTGTTCCATCGTAACCGATCGTTGCTCAGCCTTTAATCTCCTTCGCTGGAAAAAGAGCAACAGGATAATACTGACGAGTATAATCCCGCCTCCGGTTACGATAAAAATAAAACGCGTCCGGGAAAGTTTCAATTGGTTAAATTCATTGTCCTGTGCCAGCGTCCGGATCTTTTGTGCCTGCTTTTCCGTTTCATCCTCTGCTATAAGTAATTCAAATTGACGGCCCTGTTGACCTGCATTCATAGTATCTCTTGACTGGTAATAATATTGAAAATACTCAACCGCTTTTCTGTATTCTCCTCTTGCCATTGCCAGTTTAAACCTGGCATAATACATGGCAGTTTGTTCCCGTTGTGCAAGAAAGTATTCAAATATTTTACCAACTGAATTGCCAACATCAACCGGTGTTTTTTTCCACTCAGTTTGAAAAAACACATTCAATAAAGATCCACTCAGGTCCAGGTTAATTTTGGCTTGATGGTATTTACCTTCTTCAATATCGATCTCGGCGAGATAATTCAGGATTATTGCCTGCAAATAAATACTTCCGATTTTCCGTGCAGCGGAGTATGCTTTCTCATAAAGAGTTCGTGAAAGAACCAGATTGCCCGTAAATTCGAAAAGTGGCGAACTTCGGTCATAATAACCCCCAAGGTTCAAGTTAATAATCGAAATAAGACCAACAGAATCCAATTTAGTAGCCAGTTTCAATGCTGAATCGCAATAAGCAAGCGCCTTTTGTTTCTTCAGAACAGACTTGTCCTCCATGCTATAAAACATTCCTATATCCGATAAAGCCCTGGCTTCCAGATAATGGTTATGATACTTTCGTGAGTAATTCAGCTGTTTATAACCATAAATTAATGCGCTATCAATGGGTCCACAATTTAAAAAATTCATTGTAAGCCCCATGGCATCGTATACCGCAGATAAAGAGGTTTCGGCATTGGCTGCCTGAAAATACACCAGCGCCTTGCGGTAATATGAGATGGCTTTCTCACCCCGCATGATAAAGAAATTGATGTGACCGAGCATAAGGCACAATTCCCCCAATTCCTTGAGATAAGGACCCTTTTCCAAAATTGATTGCGCAGATAAATATGACACAAGGGCGTTCTTAAAGTCCATTTTATGATAATAAGCATTTCCGATATTGACCCTTACCCGCCCGATATCAAATGAATTTGTATGTATTGTTGCCAAACGGATTGCCTGACTGGCATACATAATGCTTGAATCAAAATCTAATGGGGCATAGTATGAAGCAAGGGTATTCAGAATAAAAATTTGCTCCTTTAATCCCGAATACGGCAATAATTTTATAAGGCTGTCAATTGTGTGTTGTGATGCACTCTTGAAGTTCTGTGATAAAACAGGGGAAAGGAGGGTGAAAAAAAGAGACAGGATCAGAATTTTTTTCATTTCAGATATATCCTTAAACTGATTAAATTGCAAAAAGCGAACGGTCCCTTCTTCTCATTCTGCCATCCGCTCCAGCAGTTCCATCATCTCCTCACGTTTTCGCGATGCCACAGGAATTTTCAGATTATTGGTCAGCACGATGTATCCGCCATCTTGTTTATCAAACCGTTTTATGTGTGCCAGGTTGATCAGATGGGATTTATGGACCCGGTAAAACCCGCACCCTGTAAGCATCTCCTCAAACTCTTTCAGGGTTTTTGCCACCATAATATGGACACCTTCCATCGTATGTACAGTTGTATAACAGCTGTCGGACTCGCAGCTGACAATGCTTTTCAGATCGAGCAAATGGATCTGTTCTGTTGTTTTTAAAATAATTTTCTTATCCTGCCTGGCAACTGTTCTTAGATTCTCATACAGTGCATTCATCTGCATGTTGAAATGATCCGTGATCAATTGATTTGCACGTTCAATAGCGACGACAAGATATTCTGGATTTACAGGTTTCAGGAGATAATCCACCGCGCTGAAACGGAATGCCTGCAAAGCATATTGATCATATGCCGTGATGAAAATGACCTTGAAGTCAATTGGGGAAACGGATTGCAGCAGGTCGAAACCGGTGCCGTCATTCATCTGTATATCGAGTAAAACCAGATCGGGATGAAGTTCTCTGATGACTTTTTTCCCGCTTGCTATGCCATCAGCAGTGCCTGCAACCGTGACCTGCGGACAATATCTTGCCAGCAGTTTTGTAAGCGAATCACGGATATGATCTTCATCATCAATGATGACAACCCGTATCATAAATCATCGCATTTGAAATGATAGGGGAAAGATACAAAAAAATTACCATTGTCAAGAAGAATGTTCCATTATGTTGGTGGAACAGATAATGTTACCTTGAAAAATCTCCTGTCCAGGTAGTTTTTAGCTACTCTTCCTGGCAAAAATGAAATAGATAATAACGGGTACAAAAACCAATCCCAAGAAAATCGGTAAAGACCAGAATCCCAGCCCCGATGCCGATTTTTGGGAAATGCGGATAATGACCAAGCCATTATAGAAAAATATCCAGATAAGTATGACTTTCAGATAACGTATCAACCTCATGGCCATCGTGTAATGCCGCAAAGCATTTCCGGGTGTGATTTTTACCGGGAAATTGAATTTGAAAGGGAAGAGGTTAATGATGGTCAGCAGGGTATAAATAAATAAAGCGACCCCGGTCAGCGCCCAGATTGACATCTTGGACTCATAGCCATCAGGGTTTCCAATCCCGTTAAAATGACTTGGAATGATTTCAGGAAGCCTGGGAAAGTAATAGACCACAACTCCAACAAAGCTTAAAATACCAATTAAGGCAAGCGTTTCAAGTAACCAGTCGGCCGGCGCCATTTCAGGACGGATCACCGGACGGTCGGCTTCTGGTCTGTTTTTTCTGAAAAGAATCATGGTTTAATTGATTTCACCTCTTCACCTTCAGGAGAGGAGGCCGGAGGGTGAGGTGTATTCATTTTTTTCATCGGAGTACGTTTGTTTTCTTTCAGTTTGGAGTCAATGATCCATTCCACCTGGCCATTGACAGAACGGAATTCATCGGCAGCCCATTTCTCGAGTGCTTCGTAAACAGCCGGATCCAACCGGAGCAAAAAAACTTTTTTATTGGCCATAAATCTATTGATGCAGGGTTCCGGTATTTACTACAGGGGTGGTATCCTTGTCGGAACACAGTACCACCATCAGATTGCTGATCATAGTGGCTTTCTTATCCTCATCCAGATCAACCACATGCTTTTTACTGAGTTGATCGAGCGCCAGTTCCACCATGCTCACGGCGCCCTCCACGATCTTGGTTCTGGCAGCCACAACAGCAGTTGCCTGCTGACGGCGCAACATAGCACCAGCAATTTCTGAAGCATAAGCCAGATAACTGATCCTGGCTTCAAGCACCTTGATACCGGCCATGGCCAACCGTTCCGAAAGTTCTCTTTCCAGCGCCTGGTGGACCTCTTCACCCCCGGCACGCAATGTTATCTCCTGTTGTTCATCATCGAAATTATCATATGCATAATGGCCGGCCAGTTTCCGGGTTGCTGCTTCACTCTGAACATCGACAAAATGGGCAAAATCGTCCACTTCAAAGGCAGCTTTATAGGTGTTTTCCACTTTCCAGACAAGCACAATCCCGATCATGATAGGATTCCCGAGTTTATCGTTAACCTTGATCGGTTCACGATTAAGATTGCGGGCCCGGAGTGAAATTTTCTTCCGGACATAAAAAGGATTAACCCAGAAAAATCCATTGTCTTTCAATGTTCCTTTGTATTCGCCGAAAAGGATCAGTACCAGCGATTCGTTGGGATTAATCACTGCTAACCCGATTGCAGTGAATATGGCCAATACAAAAAACAACAAAGAGATGATGATGACGGCTACGTGCTGATTATAGAATACAAGCCCACAAATACCCAAGGTCAAAAAAAACAGGAATACCAAGATACAGATATAACCTGATGATGCTGAAGTAACTTTTTCTTTTTCCATTACTTTTCTTTTTATAATATTATTATGATATCAAAATGATTTTGCAATAATACTATATTTAAAATGTAAAGTCAAGCTTTTCAGGAAAAATATTTTTCTGAATAAGATATACGATCTCCACAACCGGTTTTGTTCCGGTAGATTAGATAATGAGTGTAACTTTATCTGTGCAGAATTATTATAATTTCACGGCTCTGAGTACCTGTTGCTCGGAAGAACTGATAATGCGAACGAGATAAAGACCGGATGGCATTGCATTAAAATCATTCAGTTCCATGGTTGTTGAACTGTTTATGTTGAGATTGCGTGTGCTCATCAACTGTCCGGAAATAGAAATAATCTCAATCGTCGCAGCCTCCGGTTTTTTCAGGTTACTTTTAAGCCATGGAGAACTATAAAAAGGTACCGGAAAAAGGGTGTAGGTTTGTTGAGTTCCGGGTGATGAAGAAGGGGCTGAAAGAATTATTCTGGCATTCACCATGTTGGGAATTCCCCATCCGTATTGGTTGTCGGGTGAAGCAGCATGCGAAGCGGTATATCTAACCGCTTCACGGAGTTGCTGTGCGGAAAATCCCGGCGATGATTGCCATAAACAGGCCATAGCGCCGGCCATGATAGGAGAAGAGAAAGAAGTTCCGCTTCCCTGAACCACGCCACCCCATCCGGCAATTACAGTTGTCTCTTCACCCTGTGCAGTGACATCAGGCTTAATCCGGCCATCATAGGTCGGTCCCGTTGAACTGAAATAAGCATAAAACCCGTATGCATCAACAGCTCCAATGGAAAATACACTATCCCCATCAGCCGGGGCTCCAATATATTGCCATGGAGACCCTCCTTCGTTTCCGGCACTGTTGACTACAATCATACCGCGGCTTGTAGCAAGATCGGCTGCCCGGGTTATAGGGGTGGTATTGCCATCCATATCGGCATAGGTATGATTGTAAACAGGGTTATCGAATGTGGTATACCCCAGCGATGAATTGATGACATCAACGCCAAGGCTATCGGCAAATTCAGCGCCACCGGCCCAGTTATATTCTTCAATCAGCGCTTCATAATCTCCTACCTCGGTCCGGACGAGCCAAAAAGAAGCATCAGGGGCTGTTCCCACCATCTGTCCCGGGAGATTGGCACCCATTGTGGAAAGGACACTGGTGCCATGACTGTGCATGTCATCGCCAAATACATTATTTCCGGGGATATTGAAATCACGGGTTCCAAGGATTCGATTGTTGAGCCAGAGGCTGTCAAAAGCCGGAATTTGGTCCACATGATAAAATCCTGCATCCAATATGGCAATCATCATACCCTGACCTGTATAACCGAGGTTATGCAGGCCATCAACGGAGATCATATGTGTCTGGTTATAGGCATCGCCATAATTGATAACGCCGGTCGATTTATTTTCAACAATGGAGACAGGTAATGTTAAAGTGTAAGGAGGAATCCCATCCATCTGTTTTACACCCGATTCTCCGTTTACCTGAACAGGGTTTTTGGGCAGAACCTGGTCCACATGATCAACGAACGGAAGCGCTGCAATAGCGGCCAGTATCGTTGGATTATTAGTGTTTACCACTACGGCGTTGAACCATTTCAGGGAATAAACCACTGTGGCCCCGGTAGCCGCAATTTGTGAAACATAGGAAGGTGTTACAGGAAGATCCTTTATGTCGAGTGGTATACTATAGTTAGTGCGTCGATCAATTGACCGTTGGGTGAGAAATGCAAGAGGGTCGGAAAGGGAATATGGGTTGTTGTCTTTATCCTTCAGAAAAACTACATGTTTTTCTTCCTGGGCAAACAGGCCAGAGGTAAACAATAACATGAAAGTTATAGCGAATAATTGTTTCATAATCAATGAGGTTAAGGTTAATACTCCTCTTCAGGAAATCCACAATGAGAAAAAATCAGGATCCTTTGTGCAAAGTTATGATTATTTTTTCTATGCCTGAAGTGTAATTATCGTCAATCCTACTTTATCTTCGGCCTTGCCCCCATATGAAAGATCAGCTCTCCACCCGAAATCAGGTCTGCATGATCAATAAAAGGTTTATCAAGGGGTTTTCCATTGAGGGTCGTCGATTTGATATAAATGTTATGATCATTTAAATCTATGGCCTTGATGATGAGTGACTTTCCATCGGGCAATGAAAGGGTTGCTGAAGAAACGCACGGGCTGCCGATAGCATATCCGGTGGTTCCGGGACAGACCGGGTAAAAACCAAGCACGCTGAAAATATACCATGCACTCATTTGTCCGCAGTCGTCGTTACCACAGAGCCCATTGGGCTTATTGTGGTACATGGCATTCACAATCAGATGAATCCGTTCCTGCGTTTTCCAGGGTTGACTTGTCCAGTTATAAAGATAAGCGACATGATGGCTGGGTTCATTTCCATGGACATAATTTCCGATCAAACCCTCCCGGGTTACATCTTCAGTTTCGGCAAAATACGTATCGTCGAGACGCATGGTAAACAACGAATCCAGCCGGCGAATAAAGGGTTTATCTCCGCCCATCAGACTGATCAAGCCGGGAACATTCTGCGGAACAAAAAATGAATAATTCCATGAATTTCCTTCAATGAAACCCTGTCCATGCGTACTGAGCGGATCGAAAGGCATTTTCCACGATCCGTCAGAATTTTTAGCACGAATAAAACCGGTGGATTTATCAAAGAGGTTTCTGAAGTTCCCGGCGCGTTGAGTGAATACCGGGATCTGTTCCGTTGCCGCCATTTTTTCGATCCCTGATGTTTCGTCCGAACGTTCAAGCGCTTTGGCAAACTGCGCAATGGTAAAATCATCATAAGCATATTCCAACGTGATGGAAGCCGAATTTCCCAATTTATCCTCAGGAACAAATCCGAGCTTCATATAATCGCCAATGCCATCGTAATATCTATTGGTGGCAGTAGATACACAGGCCCTGAAGGCCTTTCCACCATCGTACCCCCGGATCCCTTTCACCCATGCATCGGCTATGACAGCTACACTGTGGTACCCGATCATGCACCAGTTTTCGTTTCCATGGTGTGACCAAACGGGTAGCATTTTCTCAGCACTCTGGTCGAAATGGGCCAGCATCGAATTCACCATATCGGAAGTTCGTTGAGGGTACAACAGCGTCAACAACGGATGAAGTGCACGGTAAGTGTCCCAGAGGGAAAAGGTAGTATAGTTGGTGAATCCTACAGCCTGATGGATTTCCTGATCAATACCGCGGTACCGGCCATCAACATCCATGTAAATCATGGGTGATTGCAACGCATGATAAAACGCCGTATAAAAGTTGATTTTTTGATCGTCAGTTCCATCGATCCTGATCTTATTCAACTCATTTTCCCAGATTGTATTTGCTTCGGCACGTGTTTTTTCGAAGTCCCAATACGGGATTTCCGTTTCCAGGTTTTTCAGTGCACCTTTCATACTCACTGCCGAAAGTCCTATTTTCACTTTGATTTTTTCACCGGATGAGGTTGTAAAATCAAAATGAGCCCTGATCTTTTTTCCCGCCATTTCAGGGAAATTATCGTATATGTTGAACTTTCGCCAGAAACCGCGGTAAACAGGACGGTCGGCATTTATGTAACCATAACTGGTAATTGGTTTCGAAAAAACCATGGCAAAATAAATATAACGGTTCCTGGCCCATCCGCTGGTCATGCGATATCCGGTTACCAGTGTGTCGTTCACAACCCGAACATATGCCCACAGCACTTTCCCATCGTAATTATAGATACCATGGACCATGTCGAGAACAAAATGTACACTATCGCTTTTCGGGAAAGTATATTGATGGAAGCCACACCGTGTTGTTGCTGTCAGCTCAGCTTCCACATCCGGATCATCCAGGTGGACACGGTAATAGCCGGGGGAAGCCTGTTCGGTCTCTTTACGGAACCGAGACCGGTAACCGGTTTCGGGATGTTCTGCAGTGCCCGGATTAAGTTGTAATTTCCCAACAGTTGGCATCAGTAAAAAATCGCCAAGATCGGAATGACCAGTCCCGTTAAAATGAGTATGGCTGAATCCCACAATGGTGTTATCAAGATATTGATAACCGGCACAATAACGATAAACTTCAGGATTGTATTTTCCCTCTTTTTCATACGGAATGGTATCCGTATCGGGGCTAAGCTGAACAAAGCCGAAGGGAAGACAAGCTCCCGGGAAGGTGTGCCCCATTTCCTGGGTGCCGATGAAAGGATTTACATACTGAGTCAGCGATATCTGCTGCGCAAAAAACGCTTGCGGCAATAATAAAACCAAAAGTGCCGGTAATACTTTCTTCATATAACTACAATGTTTATCGATTTCAACACCTACCCCCCGCTGCTCCTCTAGGAAAGAGAGAAGGGGGTGAGGTGATCGGGAATCAAAAATATAGCTAAAATAGCTTTGATCCTCTCCTGCGTAAAAGAAAAGTTGTCAAAGATATTACCGGTTGATGTGGTTATGCCTGACTATAAGCATTTGCAAACCATTGGGCGAACTCCTCGATAGATGTCAGTGTGGTGTTTTCTGCCGTACGGTGATGGGCATTCAACGCCGTTCCATTATTCATTCCTTTGGACAGGCCATTGAAAAGTTCAGCGACATTTTCCGAGACGAAGCCTGACTGGACCATTGCATTTTTAGCATCTTCGTAAGAAAACTGGACATACCGGAGATCTGGCTTGCCGATGGCTTTACCGACAATTGAGGCAATTTCATCATAGGATATATCACGGGAACCAAGCACATATTCAATGGTATTCCCCCTGAATGCCAATTCAAGAAGACGTTTGGTTGCTATTGCGGCAATATCCCTGGTGGCCACAATAGGGAGAGAAATATCACCTTTGACCGATGATCCCATGATGCCCATTGCCTTGATCGTGCCGATCTGACCATAGAGATTTTCGAGAAAATAACTCGGACGCAAGTTGAGTACATTCACCTCTTTCAATCCTTTGAAAAACTCTTCCATAGCGCCAAGTCCGTCGACCACACCCGCTCCGTTACGGAGATGTGCGCCGATGCTGCTGAGAAGCACAGCATACCGGATATGATTTGACTTAACGGCATCACGATAATTACGAGCGATCAAATCCTGTTCTGCCCTGAAATCTGCTGAAAGGGGGTTGGGAGGTATAAGACAGAAAACCGCGGTCCCATATTTAAATGCGTCTTTGATAAAGGCTGCATCTTTCACATCGCCAACAAAGGGTTCAGCGCCTTTTTCTGCGAGTTCTTTAAGCTTATCGGCGCTGCGTCCGATCACCCTGACTTTTTTTCCTTTGGCAAGTAATCCAGTGGCCAGCGCCTTGCCGATATTACCTGTTGCTGCTGTTATAATATACATTTTGTTTGGATTTAAATGATTTATTGAATGATTATGAGTCTGTTTAAAAATTTAAGATAACCTGATCATTATAGTGATTGAGTGATTGAGTTCAGATTAATAACGACAAAAATCGTACTATATTTTATTTAGACTCATTCCGGAAAAAATGTCAGAAAAAATAATAAATCGCCTCAGAATGAGGGCCGGGAGATTGGGGTCTGATCTCCGTAGGGGTTAGTTCCCCACAGCTTGTGGCGAATAAGAATAATTCTCGGGGATAACTCACTGTTCTGCGGCGGGATCATCCTTTGAAGGTAGGTAACAGCTACATGTAGAATAAAAGAAACAGCGCTGGGAGTAAGATTCCAACAGCCGTAAGCCAGGCTCCACGACCGATGAACCCGTTTTTTCCGCGCAGGACGAATAAACCAGTGATGGCAAGGATGATCAGTCCCACAGCATAGAGGTCAGAAAACCAGGTGTATACCCTTTTCAGGTTATTATAGTGAAGCAGGTTAAATTCCTTGATCAGGTAACGGGTTACTTTTTTCTCCATCTGTGCCTGGCCATTTGTCAGGTCAACATAGATGAATCCATTGTTAAGGAAGATCTGGAGATAGCCTTCGCCTGTGATGTAACTTTTATAATGCCCCCGGTCACTGAGCTGATCCAGAACTGAAAACACATAGGTTTGATCGACTTTATTGTCTTTGGGAAGGGCAATAGTATGTTCACTGTAAGATTTGCTGTAATCCGGGTGAAGAAAGTCACCGGATTTAAAATGATTCAATACTATACCCGAGATGGCATAAATGATCGTCATCCCGAAACATAAATAACCGATATCGCGATGAAGGATATTATTCCACCGGCGTAGTGTCTTGGTTTGCATCGTTATTTAAGGACCGAGAAGCTAATGGCTTCGATGGAATAAAAGGAGAGATGATCTTTTCCGCTGTTTTTCAAGTCGGCACGTAAGGCGTTGATCTGGTCCAGTTTTTCCTGGGCACCCTGATCTTCATGTCCCTTAGCACCAGTATGGACGCCCACTTCATGATTTGTCTCCGGTTCCTTTACCTCAGCTTCCCATTCGTTGAGATATCGTGTATCGATGCGTTCTTCCATCAGGGTCCCGATAACTTTGACCCGGCTTCCGATCAGGGACTCGTCAAATTTGGCGATCTTCTCTCCGGCGGTGATCTCGACCCGGATACTGTCGGTGCCATCCACGAGGAACATCCGTTTACCACTATGTTTACAGGTGTGCAATACGGTACCTTCGATAATCACCGGTTTGTTTGTCAGGGTATCGGCCTGTTTCTCAAAAGTCAGTACAGTAATCCGCGCTGTATCTGTCTTGGTTCCGGAAGTTTCATTTTTAGCGTCCTGATTGCAGGCTGCAATCAAAAAAAGAAAAATAATGTAGAGGGGTAAATGTCTGTTTATCATAATGAAAGGATTGATTTTGATGCAAAGATGCTGATTATCCGGCAATTTTCAAAACCAACCCCATCAGATTAACACAATTTTAACAACACCAACTCATTTAAGTTTTATTCATCCTTGACTGTCATTGGAATTTCAATGACAAGGATTTCCGATTTTTTCATCGCCGTAAAGGCAATGGAACCGGTTTCGGAAACGGCTAATCCGTCTCTCTTTTCAAGTTTTATTCCGGCGGCTTCCACCGCTCCCTCGATAACGAAAACATATACCCCGTGAGCCGGATTATTCAATGTATATTGAGCAGATGACGATTCATCCAGGTCGATTCTTGAAAACCAGGCTCGCTGATTCAACCAAAGCTTGCCGGTGCCGGCAGGTGAAACCAGCGTCTGCCAACGGTTTACTCTTTCAGCCGGATCAAATATCATTTGATCATAGCGGGGTGTCAGGTTTTTTTTATCGGGAAATACCCATATCTGAAAGAGCTTGACCGGAATATCAGAATTTTTATTATATTCAGAGTGAAATATCCCGGTTCCTGCCGACATTACCTGGACCTCGTTGGGGTGGATTACCAGGGTGTGACCCATGCTGTCTTTATGTTCAAGTTCCCCTTCAAGGACGATAGTAACGATTTCCATATTATCGTGGGGATGGCGTCCAAAACCGCCACCACCTTCGATTTGATCATCGTTCAACACCCTCAGCATTCCGAAATGAATCCTTCCGGGATCATAATAATCGGCGAAACTGAAAGTATAATGTGTGTCGAGCCAGCCGTAATGGGCATGACCGCGCGAAGAGGCTTTGTGAAATACCGTTTTCATATTATTGTCGTGCCAGTTCTATGTTCATTTGTAATTTTACTTCATCTCCTACCACCACGCCACCGGCTTCGGTAATCGCGTTCCAGGAAAGTCCAAAATCCTTGCGGTTGACTTTTCCGGTCAATTCAAAACCGGCCTTGACGTTACCATAGGGATCTTTGGCAATCCCGCCAAAATCGACACTCAGTTCAACCGGTTTTGTGCTTCCCTTGATGGTCAGATCGCCAGCCATCATATAACCGGAACCGCCTGTATTTTTAAAGGATGTCGACCGGAAAGTCAGTTTGGGATGGTTTGCAGCATCAAAGAAATCAGATGATTTTAAATGATTGTCGCGATCGGGCTGGTTAGTGTTGATGCTGTTGATGTCCGCTGAAAATTCAACCAATGCGTTGTTGAAATCATCATCAAGGGTGGATATAAACCCTTCGAACTTGTCAAAACTTCCGGTTACGGTTGATATTACCAGGTGTTTTACCTTGAAATGTATTTCGCTATGCATCGGATCGATGACCCATTTTGTTTTTGCTGTTGTTTCCATGAAAAATTCAATTAAAGTTTGATGATGCAAAGTTACAACCGCGCTATCCCCGTGAAAATGGATAAATCATGGTATTAATGGTAAAAATTCAGGATCAGGATCAGGAAATGTGTGTTTCCTTGAATTCGACAAGCGATTGCCGGGTGTGGCTTTTGAAAAACCTGCTGAAATGGGAGGGATCTTCAAATCCAAGTTCAAACCCGATCTCTTTACCGCTCTGTTGGGTGAAGATGACCATCCGTTTGGCTTCAAGGATTAGCCGGTGCAGAATATAATCCTTGGCAGAAGTCCGGATATTCAACTTGATGACTTCATTGAGATAATTGGGCGAAATGTTTAAAACCCTTGCATAATCCTGTACCTGGTGCCACTCCCGGAAATGTTTTTCAACAAGTTCTTTGAATCGCGGGATAAGCGACCGTCCCACTTCCAGATTCTGAGGATTTGTGTCGGGGTGAAGGGTACATTGGTTGTTGCATTCAATCAGAAATAGCTTCAGGTAGGCGCCGATGGTTTCATATTTCATTTCATTTTGCGAATCCGATGCTGCTTTCATCCGTTGGGCGAACTCCCTTAATGTATTTTCCACAGCATCATTCAGGATCATGGGTGGCGTTTCGTCACTGTCGCGGAAAAGTCTCAATCCGGAAATAAAATCTTCGCGGATGCTGTTTTGTTGCAGAAATTCAGGAGTGAAAAGGATAACCATTCCCGAAGGATTTCCATCGGTGATCACTTGGTGTACCTGCCTTGGACTGATAAAAAAGATATATTGCGGAAAGATCGGATATTCTCTGAAGTCGATGATATGCCGTCCGGTTGCAGTAAATGACCAGATCACCGAATAGTAGTTGTGCCGGTGAGGTAAATCGTTAATGCCCTTTTGAAGTTCGGCAACCTCTTCCATGGTACGGATGATAAAAGGTACCGGGACGCCGTTTAAGGTAAGGTCAAGATGGTAGATTTTATCTTTCATCGCAGGGATTCAACGCTAATTCAAAGATATGTTTTTTAACCGGATATCCGAATATCACAACATCTTCAGTTTTTTTCATAATATTGTTAGAAATAACAGAAAGATATGAAAAAGATTCATTTCAACCGGTTTCTTTTCATTCTGGCAATTTCAGCCGGAATACTGCTCATGCTATTCTCCGGATGCCGGAAAAAAAGTTCCTTACTCCGGGTCAACCCGGCATTCCGTGAATATATCCAGGCTTTTACTTCAGGAATAATATCCACGCAATCTGTCGTCAAAATACGGCTGGTGGACGATTTTGCCGATACAGTCTCATTAAACATGCCGGTGGCAGAAACCTATTTCAGGTTTAAACCTGCCATCAAAGGAAAAACATATTGGACCGACAGACGTACCATTGAATTTCATCCTGACGAAAAGATGCCGCAGGATCAGGTGTATACCGTCGAATTTTTTCTATCCAAACTCATTACCGTCCCCGATTCTATGAAAACATTTGTTTTTCAGATTCAGACCATGCAACAGGAAATGACGGTTTCGGTAGAAAACCATAAAGCCTATTCCCATACCGACCTTTCCAGGGAGTTTCTAACCGGAATACTTCAAATGGCCGATGTGGCTGACGATCAGCAGGTGGAAAAGGTGTTGAAAGCCACGCAGGATGGAAGAGAACTGCCGGTTAACTGGTCGCACGACAAAAAAAACCGTTCCCATCTTTTTCAGGTCGACTCTATCCGGAGGGGTATGACACCAGGTGATGTCAGGCTTGAATGGGATGGAACGCCCGTCGATTCAAAGACCAACGGGAGCTTGAAGACCGAAATTCCGGCCCTGGACGATTTCAAAATGATTCTCGCCCGGAGTTTCCCTGCCGGACAACAATGTTTGCTGGTTCAATTTTCCGATCCGTTGAAGGCCGACCAGAACCTGGATGGTCTCTTCCGCATCGGGAAATTTCAGGATTTACGCTATGCTATTGACGACAATCTGCTGTGGATTTATCTCCCGGAGATGCAGGATAAAAATGTCAGGCTGACCTTTGAACCCGCAATAAAAAATATTCAACAGAAAGAACTGGGTAAACGGGTTATCATTGACATACAAATCGAAAATACCAAGCCCAATGTACGGTTTGTTGGCGAAGGTGTGATCCTTCCCAGTTCCAGCGGGATGTTGCTCCCCTTCGAAGCGGTGAACCTGAACATGGTAGATATCAAAGTGGTCAGAATATTCGAAAAAAACATCCTCCAGTTTCTCCAGGTCAATGAATTAACCGGTAATAACGAACTGGCAAGGGTTGGACGGATCGTTTTGGAAAAAACAATGCCGTTGAAAGGTGTGGTCGATTACGGCCGGTGGAACCGTTATTCTATCGATCTGTCCAGTCTGATTAAAACAGAACCGGGTGCAATATATTCTGTTATCCTTGGCTTTAAGAAAGAATACTCCACCTATCTGTGTAGCGACCCTGATTCCTTGAACAGGACCACCGGGGAAATGGTGACTTTCGAAGATCCCGAAAAGGAGAGTAATAAGGATTGGAATTATTACAGCAATTATTATGATGATGATTTCAGTAACGGGGGTTGGCGGAATTATCAATGGAAAGAACGCGACGATCCCTGCAAGCCTTCCTATTATTTCAATAAGACCATCAGTCGTAATGTATTGGCATCAGACCTGGGAATCATTGCCAAAGCCGGAAATGACGATGAATTTCAGGTATTTGTAACCGATATAGTTTCTTCGAAACCCCTTGCAGGAGTATCCGTAGAATTCTTCAACTTCCAGCTTCAAAGTCTTTGCCAGGGGACTACAGATGGCGAAGGGATGGTCACCGTTCCCATGAAAAAACAACCTTTCATCCTGGTTGCCAAAAGCAATAATCAAACGGGATATCTTAAATTAACCGCTGGTGCGGCGCTGTCGCTAAGTATGTTTGACGTGAGCGGAGAACCGGTTCAGAACGGCATCAAAGGTTACTTATACGGCGAACGCGGAGTATGGCGTCCCGGCGATTCCCTCTTTCTTACTTTTATTCTCGAAGATAAATCGCATCAGCTTCCCGAACGCCATCCTGTCAGTTTTTCTCTGTTCAGTCCCACCGGACAATTGATGACCCGGACGGTCAGGACCTCTTCGCTGAACGGTTTTTACAATTTTAGCACCTCCACCTCACCGGATGCGCCGACTGGAAACTGGCTTGCCAAAGTCAATGTGGGAGGAGCGGAGTTCCGGAAGACCCTGAAAATCGAAACAATCAAACCTAACCGGCTAAAGATTAATTTCGATTTCAAGACGGATCGCCTTCTGAAAGATAACATTCCCCCGGCCATACTGGAAGCCACCTGGCTTACCGGCGCCACTGCACGGAACCTGAAAGCTAAAGTGACCATGACGCTAACAAAATCGGTGGTGGCTTTTACAAATTATCCCGGGTTTGTTTTCGAAAATCCCACAGCCGGTTTTTCTGCCGAAAATATAACGATTTTCGATGGACGACTTGACGCTTCCGGTCGTACCCAAATCGTCCCAAGAATTCATGTCACACATGTAGCTCCGGGAGCCCTGAAAGCCAGCTTCGAAACCATAGTCTTCGAAGATGGCGGTGATTTTAGTATCGACCGGTTTTCCCTTCCTTATTATCCCTTTGTGTCGTATGCCGGTATACGGGTTCCCGTAAAAACAGGTGGTGACCTCGTATTGAACACCGATAAAACATATCCGATAGATCTGGTCAATGTAGATGCTCATGGGAAACTGATTCCTTCCAATACGTTGAAAGTAGAGGTGTACAAACTCGAATGGCGCTGGTGGTGGGACGATTCCGAAGAAGGTTCGGCCGATTTTATTTCTACGGCTTATATAAAACCTGTGGATTCGGCCATCCTGCGAAGCGTGAACGGAAAAGCAACCTATCTGTTTGAAGTAAATTATGATGACTGGGGAAGGTACCTGATCAAAGTCACAGATAAATCTTCGGGGCACGCTTCAGGGAAAGTGGTTTATGTCGACTGGCCTGGTTATTTCCGTCTGCCGGGAGGCGAAAAACAGGCAGCAGCCATGCTTACACTTACCACCGATAAACCCCTGTATAAAGTAGGCGATAACGTAAAACTTACTTTACCGGCTGCTCCCGATGGAAGGGCATTGGTAACGATCGAGACAGGATCAAAAGTATTAAAATCATTCTGGATGCCTACTTCCAAAGGCAAGGTTGATTTTTCGTTCAAGGCTACCGAAGCGATGGCGCCCAATAGCTATGTATATGTAACCCTGATTCAACCCCACGCCCAAACCAAAAACGATCTCCCGATCCGTTTATATGGCATCATTCCGGTACCGGTAGAAAATCCGGGAACACATCTCAATCCGGTAATCATCCTCCAAAAAGAATTAACCCCCGGAAAAAAGGCGACCATTAGTGTGAAGGAACGCAACGGCAAACCAATGACCTATACCCTCGCTATTGTCGATGAAGGTCTACTTGACCTTACCCGGTTCAAAACACCTGATCCGTGGAACGTCTTTTATGCCCGTGAAGCGCTTGGTGTTAAGACCTGGGATCTTTACGATCAGGTGATTGGCGCATATAGCGGTGAGCTTCAACGGATTTTAAGCATTGGCGGAGACCAGGAAGGAGAGGTCAAGGGCATGCTGAAAGCCAACCGTTTTGTACCGATGGTCAGGTATTTTGGTCCCTTTGAATTGAAAAGCGGGCAAACCCGTAGCCACACGTTTATTATGCCCAAATATATCGGTTCGGTAAGGGTGATGGTAGTTGCCGGCAAAAATGGTGCATACGGGAAAGATGAAAAAACGGCAGCCGTGAAAAAATCACTAATGGTTCTGGGAACGCTACCGAGAGTGGTCGGCCCCGGTGAAACCCTCAAACTACCGGTCAGCGTCTTTGCACTGGAACGGACCATTAAAAAGGTAAAGGTGGAACTGGAGGTAAATAGTATGTTCAGTATTAACGGTTCGGCTATGCACCAACTTTTATTCAACGAAACGGGCGACCAGCTGGTCACCTTTGATCTGAATGTTAAGGAAGCGACCGGAATAGGTAAGGTCCGGATCGTAGTGTATAGCGGCAAGGAAATGGCCGACCATGAAATTGAAATTGAAGTCCGGAATCCCAATACCCGGATAACCAACGTAGTGGAAAAAGCGATTCAACCCGGAAGTACGTGGACGGCTACCTATACACCAGCCGGAATTCCGGGGACCAACACTGGCACTTTGGAAATTTCGTCCATACCACCCCTGAATCTGGAACAGCGGTTGGGATTTCTGATGAAATACCCCTATGGCTGTCTGGAGCAGACCGTCTCTGCAGTGTTTCCTCAGCTTTTCCTGGCAGATATCATGGATCTTTCGGATACCAGGAAAAAAGAGGCCGGACAAAATATTAAGTCGGCCATTCAGCGTATGAAATCATTCCAGTTGTCCAACGGAGGATTGGCTTACTGGCCGGGAGGAGAATTTGCGGATGATTGGAGTACTTGCTATGCTGGCCATTTCATGATCGAAGCCGAACAAAAAGGATATATGCTTCCGGTCAATTTTTTATCCTCCTGGAAGGAATTTCAACGGCAAAAAGCAATTTCCTGGAATTACAACGCCGGCTATTTCAACGATGATCTTGTCCAGGCTTATCGTTTGTTTACCCTGGCCCTTTCCAGGTCGCCTGAACTGGGATCAATGAATCGTCTGCTTGAGAAGAAAGACCTTTCGGTAGCGGCACAATGGCAACTGGCTGCAGCTTACCAGGTCGCCGGGAAAAACGAAGCTGCCTTGCAACTGATTAACCGGGCGACAATGGGGGTTAAACCTTATCACGAACTTTCAGGAACTTATGGCTCCGATCTTCGCGATAAAGCCATGATCGTTGAGGCGCTATGTCTGCTAAACATGAAAACAAAAGCCGCGTTGCTTGTAAGGGAGATTTCCAATGCATTATGTAATGACGATTGGTACAGTACCCACTCCACCGCTTTTGCTTTGATGGCAATAATAAAATACACCGGGAAAAGTTCCGGAACCGGGATCACGGCAACTTACCGGATAAATATGGAAGAACCCAAAGAAATCAGTACAGCCGATCTGGTTGCTTCCCGTTCCATCGAGGTCAATCCAGTGAAAAATGGTACTGTTCAAGTCGTAAATAAAGGGAAAAATATATTATATGCACGGGTAATCATTAGCGGGATTCCCGGGTATGACGGGACGACTGCAGCTTCCAATAATCTGAAAATGACCGTGGTCTATAAATCTGTCAAAGGGGAGATCATCAAACACCAGAAATTAATGCAGGGAACTAATTTTATTGCGGAAGTGACCATTACCAATCCGGGGTTGCGGGGCAATTACCAGCAACTGGCCCTGACGTTGGTACTCCCGTCGGGATGGGAAGTGATCAATGCACGCAACAGTGACCTGGCACAAACAAAAACAACGGCCTCAGCCTTTAATTATCAGGATGTCCGTGACGACCGGGTGTATACCCATTTTGAACTGGATGCTTCACAATCAAAGACATTCCGGGTCATGCTTATGGCCACGTATCTCGGTAAATTTTATTTACCGGCAGTCTCCTGCGAAGCTATGTATGATAATACCATCAACGCCCGGGTTCCGGGCGGTTGGATCGAAGTGGTGCCATCGTCATTATGATCAGATTCCCTGCCTTTATTTATCGTTTGGGAAACTGCCATGCACTGCAGCGAAAGCATTTGCTTTATGGGATGGTCGTGGTTTTCCTGCTCCTGGTTTTCTTTTTCTGGCAGTGGCTCCCCCGTCCTCTTTTTAGTGATCCTACATCGACTGTTTTGCTTGACCGGAACGGGCAGTTGCTGGGTGCAAAGATTTCGGATGATCAGCAATGGCGGTTTCCTGAAAGCGAACAGATTCCGGAGAAATTCAAACAGGCCATTCTTCAATATGAGGATCAATATTTCCGGTATCATCCTGGATTCAATCCGGTGTCGCTGATAAGGGCCGCGTATCTCAATTTCAGACATCACCGGATCGTAAGCGGAGGGAGTACCATTACCATGCAGGTGATCCGGCTCACCCGGAAAAACAAGGAACGCACCTACCTGGAAAAGATCCGCGAAGTTTTGCTTGCTTTCAGACTCGAACTTGGAAACAGCAAGGCAAATATTCTGAGATTCTATGCATCGCATGCCCCCTTTGGTGGCAATGTGGTGGGGCTGGAAGCAGCAGCCTGGCGTTATTTTGGCGTGAGCGCAGAACAGCTTTCATGGGCCGAAACGGCTACCCTTGCCGTGTTACCCAACAGTCCCGGACTAATCTACCCCGGAAGGAATCCGAATTATTTGCTGGCAAAACGCGATCGTTTACTTGACCTACTGAAAAAAAACATGGTGATCGATTCTACAACTTGTGCACTGGCTAAAAGTGAAAAACTTCCTGAAAAACCTTTCCCGTTACCACAACTGTCCCCACATTTACTTGACCGCATGATAAAAGAAGGGAAACGGGGTGAAAGGATCCGTACCACCCTTGATTTAAAACTCCAGGAAAGGATAAATACCATTCTTGATCTTCACAGTGACCAGCTTAAAGCCAATGAAATTCACAATGCTGCTGCTATGGTGCTCGATGTCAATAGCGGAAATGTGCTGGGATATAGCGGCAATTTGCCTCATACCAATATAGCAGAACATGGTAACAACGTCGATATTATAACTTCGGTTCGCAGCACCGGTAGCATTCTGAAACCATTTCTTTATGCCGCCATGCTCAACGATGGATTGCTTTTACCCAACACCCTTGTTCCCGACATTCCCATGCAGATCGGAGGTTTTATTCCTGAGAATTATAATCTTGCTTACGATGGCGCTGTTCCTGCCAAACGCGCCCTTTCCCGCTCATTGAATATACCGGCAGTGAAAATGCTTCAGACTTATGGATATGCACAGTTTTATGCATTGCTCCGGAAGATCGGGATGACCACCCTTGTTAAACCGGCAGATCATTATGGATTAGCGCTCATCCTGGGCGGAGCGGAAGCTACGCTTTGGGACCTCGCCGGTATCTATGCTTCCATGGCAAGGACATTGAACCATTTTTCCGAAAAAATAACCGGATATTCCAAAAGTGATTTCCATCCCCCTTTGCTGACGGAACTCGAAAACGCAAAAACTGTACACCCTCGTGACCGGAGTTCCTGGTTCGATGCAGCTTCCATCTGGCTCACATTCGAAGCCATGGTTGAAGTGGCACGTCCCGACGAGGAATTGCAATGGCAAAGTTACTCTTCTTCGCATAAAATTGCCTGGAAAACCGGAACCAGCTTCGGCAACCGGGATGCCTGGTCGGTCGGGATTACACCTGAATACGTAGTAATGGTATGGGTGGGAAATGCATCCGGGGAAGGTCGGCCGGGACTGACCGGAATAGGTGTGGCAGCTCCCATCCTTTTCGATATCTTTAAGGCCTTGCCACCTACTACCTGGTTTGCAACACCATACCAGGCAATGGTACAAGTGCCGGTTTGCCGCTACAGTGGCTATCGGGCATCTTCCATTTGCGAATTCACCGATACCGTATGGATACCGAAAAGCGGTATGAAAACCGTTTCATGTCCTTTTCATCAAATGGTCCATCTCGATAAAACCGGCCGGTGGCAGGTCCATTCCGGTTGCGAAGCCCCCGACAACATGCAACATGTTTCCTGGTTTGTACTGCCACCGGTTCAGGAATGGTATTTCCGGAACAAAAACCCGTTTTATAAAACATTGCCTCCCTTCCGTTTCGATTGCCTTGCCACTACCGACCGAAAAAATATGGAGATCATCTATCCGAAAAATAACAGTAAGATATATGTGCCGGTCGAGCTGGACGGAAAACCGGGCAGCGCCGTTTTAAAACTGGCCCATCGTAATCCGAATGCAGTTGTTTATTGGCACTTGGATGATAAATATTTGGGAACGACCATGTTGGTCCATCAAATGGCTGTTTCGCCTGGTCGTGGAATTCATCTATTGACCCTGGTCGACCAAAACGGGGAAACGCTGAAAACCCGGTTTGAGATTTTAACAAAGGAATAGCAGGACATCTTTCTTACTGGAAGGGTTACAATCAGTTTTTCTGACTCATTTTTATGACAGTACGAATAAAATTTTTACAATATTTGCTATCAAAATATTTAACATTATGAACATCTTCGGGAATCATTATCTGCAGATCATATTAAGCTCCATCGCTGTTTACGTTTTCCTTATCCTGGCAGTTCGTTTGTTCGGTAAAAAGGAACTTGCCCAGCTGTCTGTTTTCGACCTTGTATTTATTCTGCTCATCAGCAATGCGGTTCAGAACGCAATGGTGCTTGGCGATAACAGTCTGTTTGGTGGTTTGTTGGCAGCGCTTGCCCTGTTTATTGTAAATTATATTATGAAATTTCTGCAGTTCCGTTTTCCGGGATTCAGTAAAGCAGTGCAAGGGGAGCCTGTAATGCTTGTCTATCACGGAAAAATTCTGGAATCACATCTGAAGCTTGCCAAGATTACGAAAGATGAGGTTCTTGAGGCAGTCCGCGAGCACGGGGTTACTTCGGAAAAAGAAGTGGATCTGGCCATACTTGAGGTTGATGGTAACATCAGTGTTTTATCCCACGAGTTTTCAAAGAAAAGCAGCCGCAGGCACAAAGCCCATAAAATCTTAAAAAAAGAAAGCTGATTCATTTACCTTTACCGGATAAAAAATAATCGTTATGATCCTCGTTACCGGTGGTACTGGACTTCTCGGGTCCCATTTGCTCCTCGACCTCGTTAAGTCGGGTAAACCCGTTCGTGCCATCAAACGTGAAACCAGCGACATTGACATGGTTGCCAGGGTGTTTTCCTATTATGCCTCCGATTCCGCAGAAATGGCCTCAAAGATCCAATGGGTGGAGGCAGACCTTCTGGATTTTGGCGCTATGGAAGACGCACTCGATGGGGTCACCGAAATCTATCACGCGGGAGCGCTCGTCTCGTTTTATCCTAAAGATCACAAGGCAATGCTCAAGGTCAACATCGAAGGTACTGCCAATCTTGTGAACCTCGCCATAGCACAAAGGGTTGATAAATTTTGCTATGTTAGCTCCGTGGCCACATTGGGAAGGGCTGAAAACAAGGGCCTTACAACAGAAGAAACCTACTGGGTTCCCTCCAGAAAAAACTCGGTTTACAGCATCAGTAAATATGGCGCCGAGCGGGAGATCTGGCGCGGAATGGAAGAAGGGCTCCGGGCAGTAATCATCAATCCTTCTGTCATTTTAGGCCCGGGATTCTGGAACGATAACTCCGGTCTGTTCCGCCTCGTATGGAAAGGGTTGAATTACTATACACGGGGTGTGAACGGATATGTGGATGCCCGCGATATTTCAATGGTCATGATCAGGTTGATGGATCGGAATATTTTTGGGCAGCGCTTCATCTGTTCCTCCGGGAATGTATCGTACCAGGATTTTTTCACCCTGATCGCCAAATACCTGAACAAACCTGCACCAACCATTAATGTCCCCATGCCCATGACATCCCTCGCATGGCGAGTCGAAGCTCTTCGTAGTTTTTTCACCGGTTCGAAACCTGAAGTGACCCGAGAAATGGCGATTACAACCACACAGGTTTATAACTATTCCAGTGAAAAACTTTGCCGGGCGCTGGATTTCAAATTCCGGCCAGTAGAAGAATCAATCCGGGAAATCTGCGGATTTTTCCTGAGAGATCAACTATAAGGTTGATCAGGAAACAAATCTATTGAGGGATATTGTTTTTATAATGATAATAACGGTTGATGATATCGTCGACAAATCCTTCCATTGTATAATCTGAAGGATATTCGCCAACGGTATCATTTTTTGCATAAGGATCCTTTTTTGAACGTCTGAGCAGATAATACTGCACGTTGTCGTCCCACCGGTTTGGGTCTTTACCGTATTTTTCAGCTTTCTGGCGGGCCAGCAAAACACGTCCAATACCCACGTTATATGCTGCAAGGATAAATTTGATGCGGTCTTTTGGGTTGGTGATCTCCACCGGGAGTTGTTCATCAAGATGTTTGATATAACGTACACCGGCAGCCAGCTGCTGGACAGGTGAGGAAATGCTGTCCATGCCCATTTTCGTTGCTGTTTCAGGTATCAACTGCATAAGTCCATAGGCATTCCTGGAAGAAACCTGGCCAACCCGAAAATTCGATTCCTCATAAACCAGTGAAGCAAGAAGACGCCAATCCCAATGAATTTTCAGGCTAAGCTCCCTGATCTCTTTATCAAATGGAGAGATCTTGTCACCCCTCAGGGAAACATAATCGCTTCGCATATTGGTTACTATCTTCTGGTTGGCGAAGTACTCAAGATAGGTTTTCCTATATTCACCCGATTTTTTTGATTCTGACAGCCAGTCATCAAGTTTCATCAACAAGGTATCGGAATTATGATTCACACCCCAGGCAAAGGCATAAAGCGGAAAGACTACGATCGAAGCATCCAGATTCTGGTAATACTGTTTATATACCCTGGCCGTGTTTTCGGGGCAAAGCAGGTATTGGATTCTCCCTTCGGCGACTTCCCTGATCAGGCCCTCCTGGGAGATATCGGGGACTTCAATGATAGTAACACGTTTGGCTGTCTGCTTAAGGAAGGAGCGGTAATAGGGCGACATGAACTCGTTTCTCCTTGCATGAACAGAATCATCTCTTGAAAAATCATCAAGAGATGTAATGAATTTTGGTGTATGATCCTTTCGCTGGAGCAGGATCAGTCTGGTTTCCCCGAAAATGTCGGTATAATGAACCCGTTTCCTGCCTTCATTGGAGACAGGCAAATTCAGGGCGATCACATCCCCCACATTATAGTCCAGATAATAATACAACTTTGAAATGTCTTCTGAAGCGATAATTTTCAGCGGCACTCCTAAGTAATCGGCAAAAGATTCAAGCAGGTCAAGCTGAAAACCCTCGGGCTTTCCCCTGTATATGAAGTAGTTCAGCGTGTTACGATCGGTAAGTGCAAGAAGATAACCACGTTCGCGAATTCGCCTGATAGCATCCTTTTTCTCTTCTTCATGGTAATAGATTTTATGGGTAATATAAAATGCTATGGCAATAACTGCCAAACCCATAAGGATGGTCCTGAATCTGCGAATGAAGTTGTTTATTTTTGTCAAAATAAGTTATGATACTTTCCGGTACCTCCAAACAGCCAGACTGACCATTACAATTGCAAAAATGACCAGTGAATAGAAATGCGGACTGATATCAGCAAATGTAGATCCTTTCAAAAGCACCATCCGCATGATCTTGATGAAATACATCAGGGGGTTTAACCTGTCGATCTCCTGGGCCCAGCCGGGCATACTTTCGATCGAAGTGAATAACCCACTCATGAGTATAAATACCACCATGAAAAAGAACGAAACCAGCATGGACTGTTGCTGGGTGTTTGTGATGGTGGACACCAGCAATCCGATCGACAAAATTACAAAAAGATATACGCCACCCGACAGAAATATAAGCCAGAGGTTCCCGACCAAAGGAATATCAAAGAATAACTTGCCAATGGTAAGGCCAAATGCCAGCTCAAAAAGGGCAATAATCCAGAAAGGAGTGAGCTTTCCTGCAATAAACTGAATTTTACGTATGGGGGTGACATTGATCTGCTCAATGGTACCTATTTCCTTCTCACGGACAATGTTCATCCCCGACAGCAATAAGCCGATAATGGTAACCAGGAGCACAAGAATACCGGGTACCATATAGGTTTTATAATTCAACTTGGGGTTATACCAGTAACTATAATCTGTCCGAATGTATTTTAACCCTGCCATCTGAGATGGACTAAGCCAGTCCTGCAATAATTCACGGTTGAAATCGATGAGGATGGAATTGCAATATCCGCTACTTAAGCCGGCTACCGCCTGGTTAATGGCATTGATCACAAACTGAACCTTGCTCTGGTTTTCCTTTACAAGCTGTCTTTCGAATCCATTGGGAATCCTTATGATGACATCCACCTTGCCCTTCTGCATTAGATCTGCAGCTTCGTCATAGGAAAAGGTAGTTTGTACAATTTTATAAAAAGGCGACCCTTCATATTTGCTGATAAGCTTTCTGGAAGAAGTACTAAGGTCAAGATCAACCACCGAAACCTTGATGCCTTTCATTTCGAATGTTGCTGCATTGACGAGAATAAGTAGCTGAACGATAGGTACAACGAATATGATAGGAAGCATCCCCTTGTTCCGGAAAACCTGAAGGAATTCTTTCTGTATTATGAAAAATATGGTTCTCATATTCGTATATTATCAGGAGAGCCTGACCTTGAATTTTTTAATACTTAACAAAATGAACAACACCGTAAATCCGGCCAGGATACCTGTTTCAAAGGCTATATAGCGAAACCCGTTTCCCTGAAGCATGATACTTTTTATAATCGTGATAAAGTATTTTGGAGGCATGATATGGCAAAGCCATTGCAGGATCAGGGGCATATTCTCGACCGGAAAAATAAACCCGCTGAGCAAAATTGTCGGGAGCATAAGAGCGACCAGAGAGATCATCATGGCGATCTGTTGGCTGCTGGTTATGGTAGATATCAGAATTCCCAGGGATAGGGCCATACATATGAACAGGAGGCTTTCGAGAAGGAGCAGGGAAACACTTCCTACAACCGGTACACCGAATACTGTATTTCCAAGAAAAATGATGATGCAGGCATCCGTAAAGGCAAGGAATACATATGGGAACACCTTCCCGATAATGATCTGTACCGGTTTCAAAGGTGAAACCAGCAGGAGTTCCATAGTGCCGAGTTCCTTTTCTTTTGTGATGGAAAGGGACGTCATCAAAGCGGAGATCAGCATCAGCAGCATGGCCATCAGGCCAGGTACAAACATGTACACTCCTTTCATCTGGCTGTTGTACATCATCCGTACTTCCGGAGTTACCTGCATGGGTATCTTTTCGGCATTCAAAGAAATAAGATAGTTTGACAAAATTCCCTGCATATAATTGACAAGTATATTGGCTGTATTGGGGTCAGATGCATCACCGATGATCTGAACCTTTGCATTCCCGGTTTTGTCAAGATTTTTGGAGAAACCCGCCCCGAAAATCAGCACCAGTTTTACATTTCCTTTCCTGAAAACCTGTTCAATTTCCTTGTAGGATTTCAGATTTTTATCCAGAATGAAATAACCGGAAGAAAGTACTTTTTCACTGATCCTGCGGGTAACCTCATCTTTCGACTCGTCGAGGATTGCGATTCTGGCATCCTTGATCTCATTTGTTATAACATAACCAAAAAGAAGAAGTTGAATGGCGGGCATGCCGAAAAGGATCAACAGGGTACGGTAATCTCTGAAGATGTGATAAAATTCCTTTACGACAAAACCCAGAAAGCGTTTCATTCAATTTCTTTTTTGGTCGCCCATGAATAATAGAACCGGGAAGCAGAGATCAGAAGGGGCAATGCCATAGCGATATAAAAAGTAAAGAGGTATTCGCGATTAATCACGTCGAATCTTCTGAGCAAAATACCTGTGGTGATCATCAGCATCATCATGATGTAAGATCGGAGATTAAAAAACGAGAACGCACAGGGATAAGGAATATTCATGCCCCAAATCCGCTTGATATGTTTCCCTGAGATTTTTGCGAATAAAACGATATAAAACGGGACACCGATTATAATTCCTGCCAGGATATTCAATACGAGATGCGTTGAATGTCTGATCTCATAATCAAGACCCCTCCACATCAATATACCACCGGCTGTGGTCCAGGCTAGACCGGCAATGAATAACAGGTTATGTTTGCTGACGGAGGGTTTTAATTTTTTTACCAACGACATAATGATCTGATTAATCTGATTAATCTGATTTGACTCTTGCGATTTGTAGAAACACCTCATTCATGGAACCAGCGCTGTAATGTTTTTTAAGGTTTTCGGGGGTATCCAGGGCTGCAATTTTTCCGTCGACCATAATGGAAACCCGGTCACAGTATTCTGCTTCATCCATATAATGTGTTGTAACAAATACGGTAATCCCTTCACGGGAAGCTTCAAAGATCATATCCCAGAACTGGCGCCTGGTCACAGGATCAACACCACCGGTCGGTTCATCCAGAAACACGATCTTAGGGTTGTGGATGATGGCAACGGAGAAGGCAAGTTTCTGTTTCCAGCCAAGAGGGATATCACGGATCAGCTTATCCCTGGCCTCCTGCATGTACAGTTTTTTCATGAGTTCCGAAGCCCTTTCTTCAATCACCTTCTTGCTGAGGCCATAAATCCCTGCATAGAACCGTATGTTTTCAAACACTGTAAGGTCATCATACAAAGAGAACTTCTGGCTCATGTAACCGATGTTCTTTTTGATTTTCTCCCGTTCCCTGTAAATATCAAAACCACCGATATTCAGTTTGCCGGAAGTCGGATAGGAGAGGCCACATAAAATCCGGATGGCCGTCGTTTTTCCCGCGCCGTTGGCGCCCAGAAACCCGAAGATTTCGCCTTTTTTCACCTCGAAACACAAGTGATCATTGGCAACAAAAGAACCGAACTTTTTTACCAGATCCTGGACGATGATTATATTTTCGGCGTTGGAGTTATACATCTTTAGAAAATAGCGAGGTGGCGAGGTAGCGAGGTAGCGAAATGGAGAAAGAAATTTAATTTTTTCATTTTTAAATTTTCAAATTTTTAAATCACGACTAGTGTAACGACAATTTAATTATGAAACGTAATATTTAGACATTTTTCGATCAGCTTTATACTTTGTGAAGCTCCAATTGATTTTTCTTTGCTCCAAATTATTCTGCAAACACCACGTAGTAGTTT
>JALNZC010000039.1 GCA_023229525.1 Bacteroidales bacterium | reverse complement strand
ATGCCAGTTGACTATTGGGACAACAACGACAACGTATGCCACCACTGCAACAAACAATACCGGATTTAACTGGTCGGCCAGCAACGCCCTGGCAGGAACGATCAATGCCACAACGGGTGTGATGACTTGGGCAAACGGATTCTCAGGCAGTGTGGATATCCAGGTAACGGCTAATGGATGTAATGGTCCATCTGCACAAGTGATCCGTACTGTGAATATTACTCCGACAGTTGGAATGCCAACGGCAATCACGATCTCTGCCGGTGCTGAACCGACATGTCAGCTGACCAATGGAACCACAACCACAACCTATGCCACGACAGCAACGAACAATACCGGATTTAACTGGTCAGTCAGCAATGCCTTGGCCGGAACGATCAATGCGACCACAGGTGTGATGACCTGGGCAAATGGATTCTCGGGTAGTGTAGATATTCAAGTAACGGCCAACGGATGCAATGGCCCATCTGCACAGGTTATCCGTACTGTGAATATTACCCCGACCGTTGGAACGCCAACAGCCATCACAGTTTCAGCAGGAACAGAACCAACTTGTCAGTTGACTAATGGAACCACGACCACAACCTATGCCACAACTGCCACTAACAGTACTGGTTTCAATTGGTCGGTGAGCAACGCCTTGGCAGGAACGATCAATGCAACTACCGGTGTGATGACCTGGGCAAATGGATTCTCGGGTAGCGTGGATATCCAGGTAACCGCCAATGGATGTAACGGCCCGTCAGCACAGGTGATCCGTACCGTTAATATAACACCAACCGTTGGAACGCCGACAGCCATAACCGTTTCTGCCGGCACAGAACCAGCATGCCAGTTGACTAATGGGACAACAACGACAACGTATGCCACCACTGCCACTAACAGTACTGGTTTCAATTGGTCGGTGAGCAACGCCCTGGCAGGAACGATCAATGCAACTACCGGTGTGATGACCTGGGCAAATGGATTCTCGGGTAGTGTAGATATTCAAGTAACGGCCAACGGATGTAATGGCCCGTCGGCACAGGTGATCCGTACTGTGAATATTACCCCGACAGTTGGAACGCCAACAGCAATCACGATCTCTGCCGGTGCTGAACCAACATGTCAGCTGACCAATGGAACAACAACGACAACCTATGCCACAACTGCTTCAAACAGTACTAGCTTAAATTGGTCAGTCAGCAATACCCTTGCCGGAACGATCAATGCGACCACAGGTGTTATGACTTGGACCAGTGGATTTTCGGGAAGTGTTGATATCCAGGTCACGGCCAACGGATGTAATGGTCCGTCGGCACAGGTTATCCGTACCGTTAATATTACTCCAACCGTCGGAACTCCGACTGACACGTCGGTATCAGCCGGCATAGAACCGACGTGTCAGTTGACCAATGGAACCACAACCACAACCTATGCCAGCACTGCCACCAACAATACCGGTTTCAATTGGTCGATAAGCAATGCTTTGGCAGGAACGATCAATGCAACGACAGGTGTAATGACCTGGACAAATGGATTTTCCGGTGCTGTGGATATCCAGGTAATGGCTAATGGATGTAACGGCCCGTCGGCACAGGTGATCCGTACAGTTAATGTCACCCCGACTGTCGGAACGCCAACGGCAATCACGGTATCAGCCGGCATAGAACCGACTTGTCAATTAACCAATGGTACAACGACAACAACCTATGCCACAACAGCAACAAACAATACAGGATTTAACTGGTCGGTGAGCAATGCCCTTGCAGGAACGATCAATGCAACGACAGGTGTGATGACCTGGGCAAGTGGATTTTCCGGTGCTGTGGATATCCAGGTAACGGCTAATGGATGTAACGGCCCGTCGGCACAGGTGATTCGTACAGTTAATGTCACCCCGACTATCGGAACGCCAACAACGATAACCATTTCCGCAGGCACAGAGCCAACTTGTCAGCTGACCAATGGAACAACAACGACAACCTATGCCACAACGGCAACAAACAATACTGGCTTCAATTGGTCTGTGAGCAATGCTTTGGCAGGAACGATCAATGCGATCACAGGTGTAATGACCTGGGCAAATGGATTTGCGGGGAATGTGAATATACAGGTAACTGCTAACGGATGTAATGGTCCGTCAATACAAACAGTACGGACAGTTATTGTTAACCCATTACCGGCAGCTGTCGCCGGAATCGATCGGGCAATCTGTCTGAACACAAACACCCAGATCGGTGCAGCGGCCGTTTCAGGAAGCACTTACAACTGGACTTCTATTCCAGCTGGATTTACCTCCACGACTGCAAATCCAAACGTTTCTCCCTTAGTGACCACAACGTATAATGTGGTAGAATCCGTTACAGCAACCGGTTGTACCAACAGCAATAGCGTCGTTGTAACCGTAAATCCATTACCATCGGCAGCAGGAACCATTTCCGGACCAACAACAGTACAACAGGGTCAGACAGGAGTTGTATATAGCATCCCGGCAATTACAGATGCCACCGGATACAATTGGACCCTGCCCACAGGTGCGACTATCACAGCCGGTGCTAACACAAATACCATAACTGTAAGTTTTGCAGCCAACGCGTTATCAGGGTCATTGAGCGTTATAGGTACGAATTCTTGTGGGAATGGAAACCCTTCACCAAATCTTAACATTATCGTGAATCCGTTGGTGCCGGTTACAGTGGACCTGACAAATATCACTATTGTGAATGGCCAGACAAATTGTTACAGCGCTACTCAGACGATTACCGTAGCTGGAAATAACACCTCTTATATTGTGGACCCAGGAGGAAGTGTCACCATGATCGCCGGTCAAAATATCAGGTTTTTACCTGGAACAACCATATTGAATGGAGGATACCTTCATAGCTATATCACAACAACCGGTACCTATTGCGGAGCTCATGCACCAGCTATCGTAAACGCACCAGCGGAAATAACGGAAAGTATACCGGGCCCGATAAGCGAATCTGACTTTTTCAAGGTCTATCCAAATCCCACAAACGATAGATTTACACTTGAAACAACAGTTGCAGACGAATTCATCCGCCAGGTTGTATTGGTATACTCCATGATGGGATCGTTAATTGTCAAAGATGAAGTTTTAGGGAATGTGAAGAAGGAATATTCTTTGGCAGATCAACCGGTAGGAATTTATATTGTGAGGGTTATCAAAGATGGGCAGTCAGGTACAGTTAAAGTAATCAGAAATAATTAACATATTACCCCCGGCCCTATATCTTAGCCGGGGGTAAGTTTTTTTCAAATTATGGAAATCATTTTATCGTATCTTTGCACCCAAAATAAAATCCGAAAAGTTTAGCTTCAACGCATTTACTGTGTTAGCCCTTGAAGAAGAACTTTCAGAGAGGCGACCATGACACAGAATCCCCATTTGACATTTCCGGCATTTTTCGCTTTTACCTTGAGTCAGTTTAGCCATCGCAATGCCCTGGCCATTGTGGGTGAAAAACCCTTTACCTATTCAGAAACAAGTGAACAGATACAGGCCCTGATCGCTTTTCTTGAACAACTCGGTATCCTGCCCGGCGACAAAATCGCCATCCTGGGTACAAACCAACCAAATTGGGCTATTGCCTATTTTGCCATCACCTTCATGGGAGCCGTAGCAGTTCCCCTCCTGCCCGAATTCCTTCCGGGCGAAATAGAAACACTGCTTAACCACTCGGAATCCAAAGCCATTTTTATTTCCGAAAATCTATTGCCCAAACTCGACGGAATAAAATCAACAACCAAATGGGCAGTGCTGAAAATTGAAGATTTTTCCATCGTTGACACAGAACCACTTTCCCCTGTATACAATCCTGATGCAAAACCACAAGTGCATTACATTGTGGATGAAAACGATCTGGCTGCAATCATCTATACTTCCGGCACAACGGGAAACCCCAAAGGAGTAATGCTTACGCACCGGAACATTTGCTTTACCGCCATCAACGGTCACAAGATCCAGCATATTGAAGAAACGGACCGGTTTTTATCCATTCTGCCCCTTTCACATACGTATGAAAACACACTGGGCCTCATCCTGCCCATGTACCGTGGAGCTTGTGTTTACTACCTGCGCAAACCACCGACTCCTTCGGTTCTGTTACCGGCATTACTTGAGATAAGACCGACGACCATACTGACTGTTCCCCTGATCATCGAAAAGATCTACCGGACGAAAATATTGCCTGCTTTAACGGGAAATCCAGTAACACGGTTGATGTTTAAAATTCCTCCGGTCCGAAAAATTTTACACCGGATTGCGGGAAAAAAACTGATGGTTACCTTTGGCGGAGAACTGCGTTTTTTCGGGGTAGGTGGTGCAAAGTTGGATAAAACTGTGGAAAGATTTATGATCGAAGCGGGTTTCCCTTATGCTGTCGGTTATGGACTTACCGAATGTGCCCCCTTGCTGGCTGGTTTCAATCCGCAGCACCCCCGGCTTCAGTCGACCGGACCGGCGTGTGAAGGGGTTGAACTGAAGATACATCATTCTGATAAACGCACCGGCGAAGGCGAGATCTGGGCAAAAGGACCGAATATCATGATGGGATATTATAAAGAACCTCAACTTACCCGGGAAATCATTACCCCCGACGGCTGGCTGAAAACCGGCGACCTGGGAGTATTCGATGACGATGGTAACCTATTCATAAAAGGCCGGGTGAAAACCATGATCGTACGCTCCAACGGCGAAAATGTTTACCCGGAGGATATCGAATCAGTGATCAATAACTTCCGTCATGTAGTGGAATCGCTTGTGTTGGAGAAAAAAGGGAAACTCATTGCCCTTGTCCATTTCAACCAGGAAGAGATCGCACAGCGTTATCAGCATCTGAAGAATGAAGTGACCAATCATGTAGAACATAAAATCGAGGAGTTGCGCCTGGAGTTGCAGGAATATGTGAATGCCCGCGTCAATAAGTACCAGCAGGTCCAGGTCGTAATCGCTTATCCCGATCCCTTTCAAAAAACCGCTACCCAAAAAATAAAAAGATTTCTTTATACTTGAATCGGATAGGAGAATCCGCCTCACCCCCTGACCCCTCTCCTCAAGGAGAGGGGAGAATCCCAAATCCCGCATTCTGCATCTTGTATCCCGCATCCCGCATCCAGCATCCAGTATCCTGGATCCCACATCTGGCATCCTGCTTCCTGCATCTTGTATCCTGGATCCTGGATCCCACATCCTGCATCCTGTATCTTGTATCCTGGATCCGCATCCCGCATATGAAAGTTTAGTGTAATTTTACTGCCCGGTTTTCGTTGTTAAAGATTAGTTGAATATTCCCCGACAATTGGATGAACGTAGTTTTGAATTCCTTTTCAGGCACCATTTTACTGGCCTTTGTCACTTTGCAACAGGTTATGTAAAAGATTTCAGTATTGCCCGCGAAATTGTTCAGGATGCCTTTGTCTCCTTATGGGAAAAACGTGAATCCATCGATCCGGAAAAATCTGTCCGGCCATACTTGTCTACTACAGTAAGGAATAAATGCCTCAATTATTTGCGTGATCATAGAAAATTCAGTACCGATCTGCTCTCACTCGAAGGTTTTAACGCAGAAAGTGAGTATAGGGAACCCGACAGATTAATGGAGGCTGAACTGGAAAAGAGAATTGCTTTGTCTATCGGAGAGCTTCCGGAAAAATGCCGGGAAATATTCCTGCTCAGCCGCCAGGATAATTTGAAATATCAACAAATTGCAGATAAGCTGAAAATCTCCATTAAAACAGTGGAAACCCAGATGTCAAAAGCCCTGCAACACATGCGGTTGCGACTTTCAGAATACCTGACAATTTTGTTGTTTTTATTAATAGGAAAATGAGAAAAAGTATGCCAATATTTCGCCACCTCGCTACCTCGCTATTTCACTACCTCGCTACCTCGCTATTTCGCTACCTCGCTACCTCGCTACCTCGCTATTTCGCTACCTCGCTACCTCGCTATTTCGCTACCTCGCTACCTCGCTATTTAACCATTTCATATGATAACCCTGAACCGCGATATTGTGCATCTGGATCTGGATACCTTTTTCGTTTCGGTTGAGCGCCTGATCCGTCCCGAACTGGTTGGCAAACCGGTGATCATTGGGGGCACTTCCGATCGGGGGGTGGTAGCCAGTTGCAGTTACGAAGCCCGGCAATTCGGGGTGAGTTCGGCTATGCCCATGAAGATGGCACGGATACTTTGCCGGGATGCAATCCTGATACGGGGTGATATGGAACGCTATTCGGAATATTCGCATACGGTTACGGAGATCATCGCCGAAAAGGCGCCGGTATATGAAAAGGCCTCGATTGATGAGCATTATATCGATATCACCGGGATGGATCGTTTTTTCGGTTCACAGCAATGGGCTCATGAACTGCGGCAGACAATTATTAAGAATACCGGGTTGCCTATCTCGTTGGGTTTGTCGATAAACAAAACCGTTTCGAAGATCGCTACGGGAGAAGCCAAGCCCAATGGGGAGTTGCAGGTACCGAGGAATGTTGTAAAACCATTCCTGTCTCCACTTTCCATTCGCAAAATTCCGGGAATAGGGGAAAAGACCTATCCTTTGCTACGTTCCATGGGAGTTACTACCATCGAAACGTTAAGCCGGATACCGGTGGAGATGATGGAACGGGTAATGGGTAAGAACGGCATTATGCTCTGGGAAAAGGCCAACGGCATCGATTCCACACCTGTGCGGCCGTACTCCGAGAGCAAGTCGGTCAGCACCGAAACCACTTTCGATCAGGATAGCATCGACATTATACGCATGAAGGAAATTCTGGTAAAGATGGTTGAAAAAATCGCTTTTGAGCTTCGCGATCAGCAGAAACTTACCTCTTGTGTGACGGTAAAGATCCGCTACTCGAATTTCGATACCCATACGCTGCAGCAACATGTTCCGTACACCGCATTCGATCATCAGCTCATCCCGGTGGTAAAAGACCTGTTCGACCGGCTCTATCAGCGCCGGATGCTGATCCGCCTCATTGGCGTACGTTTCAGCAGCCTGATCTCCGGCAATCCGCAACTCAATATGTTCGAGGATAGCACCGGGATGATCAACCTGTACCAGGTACTCGACAGGATACGCCGGAAGTATGGGGTCAAAGCGGTACGACGTGCCGTTGCTCTTAAAAATGTGGAAGCTCCGGTAAAAACGCACTGCAGTGCATCTTTGATAAAGTAACACCATGTATCTGAACTGCCATTCCTATTACTCACTTCGCTACGGAACCATGTCTGTAGAGCGCCTGGTTGAAGAGGCTGTGAAGAACCATGTCCCGGCTCTGGCGCTGACCGATATCAACAACTCCACCGGTATCATGGACTTTGTGAAAATAGCAAAGGAAAATGGGATCAAACCCATCGCAGGTATCGAATTCAGACGGGAAGATGAATTATTGTATGTCGGATTGGCTAAAAATAACGAAGGTTTCCGCGAACTGAACGAGTTTCTAAGCCGGCACAACCTGCAAAACCAACCATTACCCGACCAGGCACCGGAGTTTGAAAATGTCTTTGTTATCTATCCCTTTTCGTCTGCCATCCAGCATCCAGTATCCGCCATCCAACATCCAGTATCCAGCATCCAGCATCCAGTATCCAGCATCCAGTATCCAGCATCCTGCATCCTGCATCCGTCTCATGAGTTCATTGGCATCCGGCCCTCCGAAATAAACCGTATGGTTCTTTCACGCAACCGCGAACTTATACCAAATATGGTGATCATGGCTCCTGTAACGCTCCTTGATGCGGAAACTTTTGAATTACATAGAAATTTCAGGGCGGTGGACAACAATATTTTGCTTAGCCGTCTGCAACCGCATCAGGTTGCGGCACCCGATGAAATGATGCAGTCCCCGGATAATCTGCTGGGGCCTTTCAGTGAATTTCCTGAAATCATCCGGAATACCGAAAAGATCCTCGATAATTGCAGTATCGACTTTGATTTTCAATCCTGTAAAAATAAAAAGACCTTCACCGGCGATCTTTACGATGACCATATCCTGCTTGAGAAATTAGCCATGGACGGGTTGGAATATCGTTATGGTAAAAACAATGCGGAAGCCTTCAGCCACATAAGACATGAACTCGACATTATCTGTAAGATGGGATTTGCGGCCTATTTTCTTATTGCCTGGGATATCATCCGTTATTCCATGTCGAGGAGATTTTACCATGTTGGTCGGGGAAGTGGCGCCAACAGCATCGTAGCCTATTGCCTTAAGATCACCGATGTGGACCCGATCGACCTTGACCTCTACTTCGAACGGTTTATCAATCCAAAACGCACCTCACCTCCCGATTTCGATATTGATTATTCATGGAAAGAACGCGACACCGTTCTCGACTATATTTTTAAACGCCATGGCCGTGAACACACCGCCCTGCTTGGCGCCATGTCGACGTTTAAGGATAAGTCCATTTACCGTGAGTTAGGAAAAGTACATGGCATTCCAAAGCAAGAGATGGATGCCTTTCTGAAACACCCCGACGATGCTATTCATCAGAATGCGATCATCCGGAAGATCAGCTTATTGGGACAGAAGATAGCCGATTTCCCCAACATCCGCAGTATCCATGCTGGAGGAGTGCTGATTTCCGAGGAACCCATCACCTGCTATACCGCGCTGGATTTGCCCCCCAAGGGGTTTCCCACTACACAGTGGGATATGTATGTGGCCGAAGATGTCGGTTTTGAAAAGCTCGATATTCTCAGTCAGCGTGGCATCGGGCATATTTATGAAACTGCTGAGATCATCAGGAAAAACCGCCACATCAACGTAGATGTCCACCGGTTACAGGAATTTAAAAAGGATGAAAAGGTAAAGGAACTCCAACGCAATGGAAAAACCATCGGTTGCTTTTACGTGGAAAGTCCGGCGATGCGCGGCCTCCTGAAAAAGCTTCACTGCGACAACTATCGCAGCCTGGTGGCGGCCAGTTCAATCATCCGGCCGGGCGTGGCACGATCGGGTATGATGAAGGAGTATATCTACCGTTTTCATAATCCGGGAAAGTTCAGGTACCTGCATCCAATCATGGAAGAACAGCTTAAGGAAACCTTTGGCGTTATGGTTTACCAGGAAGATGTGCTGAAAATATGCCACCATTTTGCCGGCCTCGATCTGGCTGAAGCGGATGTACTCCGCCGGGCCATGAGCGGCAAATACCGATCAAAAAAGGAACTGCAACGGATTGTCGACAAGTTTTTTGAGAATTGCCGGAGTTTTGGTTATCCCGAAGAGACCATCAGGGAGGTCTGGCGCCAGATCGAGTCGTTTGCCGGCTATTCGTTTTCCAAGGCACATTCTGCTTCCTACGCGGTGGAAAGTTACCAGAGCCTCTTTCTCAAAGCCCATTTCCCGCTGGAATTCATGGTGGGTGTTATTAACAACTTTGGCGGCTTCTATCCGGGCTGGGTTTATTTCAATGAAGCCTGTAACTGGGGCGCGAAAATTCATCTTCCCTGTGTTAACCGCAGCGAATACAAGACCTGTATCCGCGGAAAGGATATTTATATCGGCTTTGTCCACGTGAATAAACTGGAGGCAGGAGTGGGGAAGGCGATATTCGAAGGACGAGAGACGAGGGACGAAGGACGAGGGACGAGGGACGAAAGACGAGGGACGAAGGACGAAGGACGAAGGACGAGAGACGAAGGACGAGGGACGAGGGACGAAGGACGAGGGACGAAGGACGGGAGACGAGAGACGAGGGACGAAAGACGAGGGACGAAGGACGAAGGACGAAGGACGAGGGACGAGGGATGGGGGATGAATAATGTTTCTTGTTTGCCGGCTGCAAACGGTGAAGAAATACCCTATACCAGTCTTGAAGATTTTATCCGGCGGGTTCCCATCACCCTTGATCAGCTCATCATTCTGATCCGGATCGGCGCTTTCCGGTTTACTGGTAAACCCAAAGCAACGATGTTGTGGGAAGCACACATGTTGCTTGGGAAAAACCAACCGGTAGCCGCTAACCGGCCGTCGGCCTTCAACAGTCGCCAATTGCCAGCCAGCAGTCAAAACCCGGAACCAGATAATTCCACGTCTCACATCCCCCGTCCCTCGTCCCTCGTCCTTCGTCCCTCGTCCTTCGTCCTTCGTCCCTCGTCCTTCGTTTTTCCCACGGCTTCTTTTGATCCCTCGCTCTTCTCTGTTCCTCCGAAAAAGTATGAACTTCCTGCACTCTGGCAAACCCGGATCGAAGATGTGTATGACGAAATCGAACTCCTGGGATGGCCTGTCACGCATACCTGGTTCGACTTGCTTGAAACTTCCTTCCGGGGTGAAATTATGACGGACGATATGATCCGGTTTGTGGGGAAAAAAGTACGTATGCTTGGACTGCTGGTCACCATTAAATATGTGAGAACCGTGCGAGGGGAATGGATGCACTTTGGCACTTTTATCGATGTCTTTGGTCGGTTTTTCGACACTGTTCATTTTCCCAAAGCCGTCGACAACTATCCCTTCCGTGGTGATGGAGTTTACCTTATCCTGGGAAAAATAGTGGAAGAATTCGGTTTCCCGAGTCTTGAAGTGGAGAAAATGGCTAAGATGCCGTTGAAAAAAGATCCACGGACATAAAACTATTGACTGTCATCAGGAAACATTCAATAAACCATCCAATCCTGCAATCTTAAAGGTTTTTTTTATAAAAGGATCGCAGTTTGTGATACAGAAGTTGCCTGGAGGAACCTGTTTTGCTGTCCCCATACAGATCCTGATAAAGGAAGATGAAATAAAATTGATATCCTTCAGGTTAAAAACTATTTTTATATCGATCGGGAATAGAGCATCGGTTTTTCCTTTAATGGCGGCCATTTTATTTGTTATTTCTTCCCCGACCTGTATGCTGGCATTGGTATCGAGCCGGCCGGTGAAAGAGCAGTTCATCGTTTTTTCAGTATTGCTAATATCAATCGTTACCATAGTTCTGGATATTTAATGATTTTTATGATATTCAAACTGTAACATGGATTCGGTTGAATTTTCGTCAAGATACATATCCTGGTTGACTGACATGTACTTATCATTCATTTTTCTGCGGCAGACCCTTTGGATATTAATCAGGTTTTTGGCGGTGATATTTTCAGTTGTGATATTTTTCCCTCCGGTTCCGCAACCCAGGGTAAGTGATGGTACGAGGAGGTTATAGGTTCCGCCTACTGCACCCTGAGAAGTAGGTGTATTTACTACAATTCTGCCTGCATTTATCACTTGTGAGAATTCCAGTATTCTTTTCTCGTCGTTGGCATAAATTCCGGCGCTGTGACCGATCCCGCCAAGGTAGTTCAGATCAATGCAAAGGTGGATTGCCTGATTGTAATTTTTCGCAACATAGAAAGCAAGGATGGGAGCGAGTACCTCATGCGAAAGAGGATAATTTTTACCAACCCCGTCCAGTTTTGCCATCAGAATTCTTGTACCCTCCGGAACAGTAATCCCGGCCTTATTCGCGATTGTCTCAACCGATTGTCCGACAATAAACGGACTCATCGACATGGTTTCTTCAACAACAGCAACCTTTTCCACTTTTTTAATCTCATCCGGGGGAAGGAAGTAACAGTGCTGCCGTGCAAACTCCTCCCGGACCTGTAGTTCAATTTTTTCCTCCACGATGATGGATTGTTCGCTTGCACAGATTGTCCCATTATCAAACGTTTTGGAAGAGATGATGCTTGAAACTGCGAAAGGTATATCGGCGCTTTCATCAATAAATACCGGGACATTCCCGGGTCCGACACCAATGGCAGGATTTCCCGAACTGTATGCTGCCCTGACCAGGCCTGTACCGCCTGTGGCTAGGATAAGCGCCACTTTGGGGTGTGCCATAACGGTTTGGGTAAAATCCCGTGACCCTGCAGAAATCACCTGGATGCAATCCTCAGGAGCTCCGGCTTCCAGGGCAGCTTCATAACAGATACGGGCTGCTTCGGCTGTGCATTTTGCAGCGCCGCGATGGGCACTGATAATAATCGGGTTCCGGGTCTTAAGACAGATCAGGATTTTGTACATTGCAGTTGACGTGGGATTGGTTACCGGGGTAACTGCAAAAATCGGACCCAGAGGTTGTGCAATCTCTGTGATACCCGTGACAGAATCATTGGAAATAACGCCCACAGTCTTCTCATTTATTATGCTCTCATAAACGAGTTGCGTAGCTATAACATTTTTCCATACTTTGTGCTGCCAGATACCGATCCCGGTCTCTTCAACAGCCATCTTTGCAAGTATTATCCGGGCGTTCAAACCGGCTTTATAGACTGCTTCAACCACCCGGTCGGTTTGTTCCTGGTTGAACTGCTGAAATTCAGCTGCGGCCAGAATGGCCCTGCTTAGGACCTCATCGGCTTTTTCCTGTAAAGTTTCGGCCATAGTGCTTTTATTTGCATGTTATTATTTAACAAACATACAACAATTAACTGCTTTATCAAAGCAATGATTTAGGGAAATTATTTCTTTATACCCGTCATCAACTGGATCCCGGAAGGTGTTGTTTGAATCCGGACCTCGGAAAGACCGGCCTTTTCCATCCAGAAGCTGATTTCCTTTTCAGTGTAAGTATCTCCATGATCGGTTCCAACCAACATATTAATCGCAAAAATGGCTCCGGCTGCAGGTTCTGTCCGATCATCGTTCATCACATGATCAAGAATGACAAGCTGACCACCTGTACTGAGCGCATTCACCCCTCGCTGGATTAACCGTTCGTTTTCTTCAGGGGAATTGATGTGTATTATGGCCGACATAAAGATCAGTTGGTAGTCGCGGCCAAAATCATCCACAAGGTAATCACCGGCCAGGGTAGAAACAAAATTTTCGAGTCCGGCTTTCTTTATATATTGATGGGTAAAAGGCACAATGTTCGGAAGATCAAAAACAACCGCATGGAGTTCCGGTCTGAAATGAATAAAGGAAAAAGCAAAAACACCGGAACCTCCCCCTACATCCAGGATTTTTCCCTGTGATGGTAAAGAAAGAGCAGCAGCCACTTCCATTGCCTGATGGATGCCCCTTTGATGCATAGCTGCAATAAAGGATTCACGCCATTCTTCTGAACGGTCGAAAATGGAATCACCCATTACCACCGAAGTCCCCGCGGCAACAGCAGGAGTAAGCGTGTTCCATGTATTCCAGAGGTGAACCGAATGAGAAATCCCACCCAAAAAATCAGGAGAACCGGATACCAGATACCTTTCAGAAAACCCCGTGTTGAAAAATAAATTTTCGGATTTTTTCAATAACCCAAGAGCAACGAGCGCATTCATCAAACGATCCGTCGCCCTTGGATGAGTGCCTAATAACCGTGCAACTTCACCGGAAGAAACAGACTTTCCTTTCAGGAAATTAAAGAGTCCGAGCTCGTATGCGGTTAGAATAATACGGCTTGTACGAAACCCATTGATCATTTCCATGAGATGACCAGGGTTCGAAATTTCAGGTGTGCCCATAAGAATTGAATTTACCGGTCAGTTATCAAAACCGCCGGAGAGTAAAAGGAAAAGAAACGATTATTTTGTTAATCCGAGAAAACTTAACCCCTGGGAATATATAATATCTACAGGAATTCTGGCAGTTTTCAACCGGGCAATGTCTTTTTGAAGATCCTCACGGATCGTTCCATTGGTATCCATGTATGTTGAGGCACCCTGATAATCTCCATTTCCTTCAAATGTCAATACCTGGGCGGACCAGTCATTCATGGCTGAAGCTATTTTATTGAAATTTACCTTGTAGGAACCGTTTGCTGCACGTTCAAACGCTCCTTTATCAGCAAAGTAGTTAAAGCACATCATGTTGGCTTTTCCATGTGCGCTTGCAGCTCCAAACCGGACCGAACGGATCAACCCTGCCATATAAGTGACAAAACAATCTTCTTTGGTGACATCCTTGATTTCCCCTTTATCGATCAGTTTGGTGACCATATACAACCCGAGTATATCGGCTTTTGCTTCCTCAAATGAGGAATATTTTTCTTTAAGGGCATCCCTGACTGTTCCTTTTCCATTGATGGTATTTTTAATCCCCAATCCATGCGCTACCTCATGGAACATAACATTGGAAAAGAAAGCATCGAATTTAATGTTCTTTTGTTGTGCTGAATCGATCAACAAACGTGCAATAGGCAGAAGGATATAGTCAAACTTGGCACGCATGGCATTTTTAAGTTGCAGCCGTCTGCTCCCTTTCGCAAGCTGGACCTTTTCATCGTTGGGGAGGTTGATGGCAATGGTTTTACTACCGGCATTTGAGTGTCCCGATACATAGATTATATCATAAGCGTTCAGATCGGAATCGGCGCCTGGTTTTTCATTTCTATACGCTGCAGCAACAGGTAATTGCTCTTGAAGTTCCGGCAGGAATTTGGCAAATTTTGCAAGTTTTTGGCTCCACTCTTTATCTTTGACCAGTAATGCGGATTCATAGGCTGTTTTGTAGCCAAAAAGCTCATCCTCATAATTTTCAATCGGACCTACCACAAAGTCGATGGTATTATCTTTCATCTCCATCCAAGCCATGTCACTCATAAAATAATCATCGGTTACTAAAGCTTTTGCCCTGAGCTGAAGATATTTTTGCAATCCGGGTTCTTCGGCGAGTGACGCCGCAAGGTTCAACAAATTAGCTGCCTTTGCAAGTTCTTCCTTAAAGGCTTCATGATACCAGATATTGGTCAGGGTTTTATCACTTTTTCTCCGGATGATGGTATATTGACTCATTTTATCCTTATTCTGCCATTTTTCAAATTCAGTTTTTGACATGTCCTTTGGATAAAAATTGACGCCGGCAGGTTTTGTTCCATAACCTTTAATAAAGGGTTGATTACCGTTCAGCCTCTCCCATGGGCCATAATTGATGTCGGCGAACCGTTTAACAAATGGACTGGAAATACTATCCATGAATTTTTTCTTGTCACCAATAACCTGCTTCCAGTATAGATCGTCCATGATTTTTCCAACTTCGATAAGCAGTGGTATCATTTTCCTCTCTTTATCGGTTAATTTTGTAATATCGGTTTTAAGCCTGACCATGACAAATTCATTGATTTTTGTTTTCACCAGTGAATCTTCAGCGCTCATTTTTACTGGTTTCTTTCCATCGCCATATCCTGTATTGACAAGGAAAAGAAAAACGACGAATACAAATAATGAAAAGGTTTTACGGTTCATAATCCATGATTTTTATTTTAATGCGAAGGTATGAAAAAAATGAATTTATTTTTTGGGTTTGAAAGTTGTTTCTCGCGGTTATTTTCATAGTTTTGTAAAAATATAGAACCTTAACCCTTTAAATTTTGACATCATGAACGAAGTTGCCCTTTCATTAATCATCGGAGTGATCGTCCTCTTTTTTTTCTCGGGAATCCGGATTATTCGCCCCACCCATCGCGGACTCATTGAACGATTTGGAAAATTCAACCGGTTTGCGATGCCCGGTTTCCATTGGATTATTCCAGCTATCGAAAAAATGTACATGGTTAACATTACAGAGAAAATGATCAATGCCGAACCCCAGGAGATCATCACCAACGACAACCTGAATGCCAAAGTGGATGCACAGGTCTATTTTAAAATTAATTCTGATGCTGACAGCGTCAAAAATTCGCAGTACAATGTAAATAGTATCGAATATCAGATTGTCAATCTGGCCAGGACAACCCTCAGGAATATTATCGGTACGATGACATTAAAATCTGCAAACAGTGAACGGGGTAAAATCAACAAGGAACTTCATGGGACATTGCTTGATGAAACAAAGAGCTGGGGTATTCAGATTATCAGAACCGAATTGAAAGAGATCGATCCGCCGAAAGATGTCCAGGAAACGATGAATAAAATTGTAAAAGCTGAAAATGAGAAAATTGCCGCCGTCGACTTTGCAACCGCTGCTGAAACCAGGGCCGACGGGGAAAAACGGGCGGAGATCCGTCGTGCCGAAGGGATAAAACAGGCTGCCATTCTGAAAGCGGAGGGAGATGCCCAGGCTATTGCACTTGTCAATGAAGCCGCAGAAAAATACTTTATCGGGAATGCCCAGATACTACGCAAAATCCAAGCCATGGAAACGGCCCTGAAAGAAAATTCAAAAATTGTTGTGCCAACCGGATCTGATCTCGTTAATGTACTCGGTGAAATGGCGGGAATAATCCCGATCATCCAAAAAGCGGAGAAGCCGGTAAATTTAAATGCGGATCTGAGATAAGAGACATCACGCCTGTTATTATTTTAAAAGCTCTTCGAGACCTGCCGTAAGGAGGACTTTTTCGACCTCAACGGTAGGTTTCTCGATTTTCAGGGAATACCCTTTTCGTTTTAGATCTATAGAAGCGGTCAGTAACATCCTTATACCCAAAGAAGACAAGAAACTGACTTCTGCAAAATCGATAATTACCGGGCTTTTCCGGTTGTTCGGTAAAGCATAGAATTTTGCCGCTTCATTCGCTACCCTATTGGCATCAAGTTTACCCGAGAAGGCAATTTTTTAAAGGATTTATCTGAATGAAGAATTTCTATAATCATATACATTAAGATAATAGGAAATTGTAATTTTAAAGGAATTATAATTGCCCCGATGTGGGTAAATTATCTTAGAAGTTTATATTTTTGTTGGAAAAACCAATCCATGAAAAAATTATCATTGATTTTTATCATTTGTTTCATGACCCTCACTGCTTTCACTCAGGATAACATTTTTAAGTATAAGAAATTACCATCGGTAACACTGAAAGATATAAAAGGAATCACTTTCAATTCTTCGAATATCACGAACGATGGAAAGCCAATCATTATTAGTTTTTGGGCGACCTGGTGTAAACCATGCATAAGGGAGTTGTCGGCGATATCTGATGTTTATGATGATTGGGTAAAAGAAACAGGGGTAAAATTATATGCTATTTCTATTGATGATGCCCGTTCTACGGCTCTTGTTGCTCCATTGATTTATGGGAAAGGCTGGGATTTTACGATTCTGCTCGATCCAAACAGTGATTTTAAACGTGCTATGAATGTTGGCCCGATCCCGCATACCTTTCTGTTAAATGGCAAGGGTGAAGTTGTGTGGCAGCATACATCCTTCGCTGAAGGCGACGAATTGAACCTGATTGATCTCGTCAGGAAACTGAACAGGGGAGAAGATATCAAATAGCCTGAATGACTTTTTCATTATTAACCAATCAAAATTTACAATCTTGAAAAAGAATATATACATTTTTTCAGTTCTGTTTTTTTTCATGCATTGCCTTCCGATCTTTCTCCGGGCACAGGATATCCTTAAAGGGAGCGAGGTACACGGAAGCATGCAAGTGGATGCCGCATATTATCTTTCCGATACCAAAATGGGGATCTCCGACTCTACATTGGATGGCAAACTTATCCGAATGAATGGCTTTACCGAGGTCAACTATTCACTCGGAAATTTTACGGCTGGCCTACGGTTTGAAGCATATTTACCCCCTCTGATCGGTTACGATATTCCCCTTAACGGAGTGGGTGTCCCTTATTTCTATGTGAACTATAAAAACGATTTTATTGATGTTACTGCTGGTAATTTTTATGAACAATTTGGCAATGGAATGATGTTAAGGACCTATCAGGAGTGGACTTTGGGATATGACAACTCAATTCGCGGTTTTCGTGTTAAGCTAACTCCTTATAAAGGGATTACACTGAAAGGGGTATATGGTGTTCAGCGCTATTATTGGGAACCTTATAAGGATTATAACCGTGGAATCGTAAAGGGATTTGATGCAGATTTTTACCTCAACGACATGTTCCCCTCCATGAATGATTCAAAAATAAAACTAACATTTGGCGGTTCTTTTGTGAGCAATTTTCAACAAGGGAATACTAAGGACATTGCCAATAAAGGAAAACTTTATGTGTTGAAAATGCCGGCAAATGTGGCCAATTACGGAGGCCGGTTTAATCTTAACATTGGAGGATTTAACTGGTTTGCAGAATATGCCCACAAAATCAATGACCCTGCTGCCCTTAACAACTATATTTACAAAGATGGCAATGGCCTCTTTACGAGCCTCTCTTATTCCCGAAAGGGTCTTGGGATTTCTTTGATGTCGAAATGGATTGATAACATGAGTTACAAAACTGACCGGATGGTGGCCAATAATATGGTCAATATCAATTACCTCCCATCTATCACAAAGGAACATACTTATGCACTGGCCAGTATGTATCCATATTCCACACAACCAAATGGCGAAGCCGGAATAGCAGGAACCGTAACTTTTCATATCCCTAAAAATTCCACACTGGGTGGCAAAAACGGGATGACCATTGCCGTCAATTTCTCTCAGGTCAATTCCATCAATCAACAGGCGTTGAACGATACAACCCCGATCGGGGAATTGGGAACCCTTGGATATAAAACCTCGTTTTTTAGTATTGATAAAGAAGTATATTACCAGGATGCCAATGTGGAAATAACCAAGAAATTTGGTAAAAAATGGAAGGGCATTTTTACGTGGCTCTATCAAACTTACAATAAAGATGTAATTGTAGGGCATGTCAACGATTATGGTACTTTCTATTCACAAATCGGAGTTGCCGACGTAACATGGAACATTACAAAGAAAAACAGCCTTCGCTGGGAAATCCAGGGATTATGGACCAAACAGGACAAAGGGAACTGGGCTGCCGCACTGGTGGAATACACGGTAGCGCCGGCCTGGTTCATTTCCGTGCAGGACCAATGGAATTATGGTAATCCTAACGCAGGTCAGCAACTTCATTATTATCTGTTAAGCGCTGGTTATACTTATAATACAACCCGGGTTGCCCTTTCGTGGGGCCGTCAGAGGGAAGGGATAATTTGCGTTGGCGGAGTATGCCGGTATGTACCGGCTACAAATGGAGTCACTTTGACGGTGACCAGTAGTTTCTAGGAGTAAGAAATTAAGTTAATTCATTAAAATATGAAAATTCTCGTGAAAATTGCGCTGCTTGGGTTGTTCACAGATTTTCTTTTTCAATCATGTACAAAAGTGGCGGAGCCTTATTATACAATCAAATCTGTTTATGTCGATACCAACATGCGGACTGCTGTGCTTGAGGATTATACCGGCCATCTGTGTATCAATTGTGCCCCTGCTTCACGAATGGCCCAGGAACTGCAGGAGTTGTACAAAGGCCAGGTATTTGTGATTTCGGTTCACGCCGGTGATTTTGCAGAACCTGATTCCACTGATCCAAATTACGGCCGTTTCCTGAAGGATAATTTTATTTGTCAAGCCGGGACCGATTGGTTTACTTATAAACCGTTCAATATAGATCAAAACCCAAAGGGAATGGTCAACCGTTTGCCCTATAAAACAAAAACATCGATTCTTCCGGGCGAATGGGCAGGGGCTATCGGAGCATCGGTCGCTCTCCCAAAACTGGCGATAATTTCCATCAACAATAAGTACGATTTGAATACTAAAACATTGACATCTGCCATTGGTGTCAGGTTCCTCCAGAACGTAACCGGGAAAATCAACCTTTGTGTCTGCCTCCTGGAAGATAGTATTTTTAGCGGCCAATTAAACGCCAAACCCGGAGATTCTATACCAATCATCAAACATTTCAGGTTTATGGATGTCCTGCGGGGTTCTTTGAACGGCTCCTGGGGTGAACCCATTGGAACCAATGTTTCAACAAATTTTAATTTGAGTAAATCTTTTATATATAAATTCAGTGATCAGCCAAAAATGATTCCTAAACATTGCAGTATCCTTGCATTTATCCTGGACGCTGATACAAAAGAAATCTATCACGCCGCAAAGATGGTTATTCTAAAACCAATGGAAACACCATAAACAAATATTGTTCAAAATCCCTGCTCCCTATTGACATTCTCATTTTCTCTGTTTATATTTGACTTTCCAAACAATAAACAAAGTCCTATGAGAAAACGTCTACTTTACCTTTTATTCCTCTTTATCCTGTTATGTTTTACAGGATATGGACAAAATCCACGGAATATCCTGATCGATGATATTACAGCCACAGGTTGTTCCCATTGCGCCTGTATGGATTCAGTGCTTAATACCATAATAATGGTGCGGCATCCCAATACCATTATCCTTGGGATGCAGGGTCCTAGTTCTGCGTTTTATTTACCCGAGTTGGATGGACTAATATTTGCCCTGGGATTTGATGGTACAGGAGTCAAAGTAAACCGTAAACTTGATGAACAAAGCATGAATACCATTGCTGATACGGTTGATGCCCGGTATACTTCAAGTCCGATGTCACCGGTAAAACTGGAGGTGACATCCAAAACCTATTCCCCTGAAACACGGATCATCAATCTTGGCGTTAAAGCTACTTCCTTGGCAGATGCTTTGCAAGGGATTTTCCGGATCAACCTGGCTATTACCGAAAATCATGTAATGGGGCCCCAGCAACATGATCCCGGATGCCCGGGTGGCGATCCATACCCGTTTAAACATATTCCCCATTATAATGTATTACGGAAAATTGTTTTGGGTGTGGATGGAGAAGGATTGATTAGTGGACTCTGGGCCAGAGACAATTCGATCTCGAAAAATTATAGTTTTAAACTCGATTCTACGGGATGGGCGGCCGGAAATTGCAATATCGTTATTTATGTAGATAAAAAAGGTGATACACTCTGTCATTCTGAAATCCAGCAAGCAATTGTTCAGTCCGTTACACGACCAATCGGGGTTAATGAAATATTGCAAAAAACGAGCACTGTACTCAACGTTTTTCCCAACCCCTCGCAGGGGATCATGACGATTCAGATTCAGGTAAACAAAAGTGGAAATGCCCGGTTATCTTTGTCTAATATTTTCGGACAGGAGGTCAGGAGTATTATTGACCAGTCGATAGTTCCGGGGGAGCAATCCTTCTGGTTTAACACCAGCGGGATATCTCCTGGTGTTTATTACCTGATTCTGCTGACACGGAATGAAAAAATATCTCAAAAAATTGTAATACTTTGAAATCATGAAAAAACCAATCATCTTTTCATTCTTTGCTTTAGCTTTCAGTTCCTTCCAGCTCTTTGCACAAAGCAGTTATGAAATGTACGAAAACATTGAAGGTACGCCTGTCAGGGTACTGAACGGAGGCGTTCTTCATAAAAGTATGAAAATGACAAATAATGATTACAGTTTTCCACTTCTCGTAAAAAATGTATCATCCGTGAATTGCACAACTTGGGCAAAAAAGGTCTACCTCAGTATTGTACCGGGTACTCAAAACTGGTTTTGCTGGGAAGGATGTTATTTTCCGAATACGATGGTATCGAAAGTACCTTATATTATCGGACCAAATCAGACTTATAATGGATTTGACGGTCCTTATAAAGCCGCCGGCCAGATCGGCGATTCGAGAATCAGATATGTGTTTTTTAATGGTACCAATTTAAATGATACTACCTATTTTGAAGTGATCTACACTTCCACCGCCACTGGTGTGGAAGAAAACAGACCGAACGCGATAACATTTGAAGTATTTCCAAATCCTGTAAAAACAACGCTCCATTGTTCCTATAACATGTTAACAGGCCGTCAGGGAACCATTTTATTAAAAAATATACTGGGAGAAGAATTGGTGAAGTTGGCATTAAGTGAACAAGAGGGAGAAATAGCAATGGATATCACAGGTTATCCAAATGGAATTTATTTCTGTGTTCTCGTCATAGACGACCAGGTAAAAACGTTACAAAAAATCATTATCCAAAATTGACCATCACTCCTGTTCAATTTTCGGCAATACCAACTCAAGGATTTTTTTTACGGATTCTTCAATTGACAGAATATCCGTCCGTACTTCAAGATTGCATTTCTCAGGAATCTCAAATGGAGCGGAAATACCGGTAAATTCTTTTATCTCACCTCGACGTGCCCGTGAATAGAGCCCTTTTACATCCCGTTCCTCGCAAATATTCAGCGGAGCATTAATAAAAATTTCAATAAAGTCATCTTCACCGATGATGCTGCGCGCCATTTCGCGGATCTCTTCTGTCGGACTGATGAAGCAGTTTATCGTGATAATTCCGCAGTGAAGAAATAATTTCGAAATCTCTGAAATGCGACGGATATTTTCATACCGGTCCTCAGGAGAAAAGCCCAGATTGTTGTTGATTCCTGTACGGATGTTATCACCGTCGAGAATCTGGGTAAGGTATCCCCGGCTAAAAAGTTCTTCTTCAAGGCGCTTGGCAAGTGTTGTCTTACCGGCGCCTGAAAGCCCGGTGAACCAGATCACACTGGCCCTTTGTTTCAACAAATCTTCTTTTTCTTCCCTGGCCAGGATCTCATGATACACAGGAAAAATATTCTTATCGTCTACAGTCACGTTTATAATTCAGTTGATTTTTACTCTTTTTTCTGGTTATAAAGCTGGTTATAAAGATTATGAAAGATCGCACACAATCAATCCTGAAGAATTAAAACTTTGGTATGAAGGGTTTTCCCGGATTGGATTTTTAGTAAATATGGACCTTTCGGCAGATTCTTTAAATCCAGTTTCCGGAATAATTCCCCCTGAACAGGAATGTTGTTCTCTTCAAATACTTTCTTCCCCTGTCCATTGATTACCATAAGATCTATGGTTTCAGAAACCGCTGTACGATATTCCAGGTTGATTAAACCCTGACCTGGGTTCGGGTATATGGTTAAATTGCTGGATTCTCTCCCCCGAATTCCAGTCGCCTTATCGATGGTAACGTTGGTGACAGCGGGTTTAAAAATATCCCCATCCCAGGTCGCAAATTCCATGGAAGTGGGTTGATCACCAATGGAAATGTTAGTTATATCAAAACCTGAATGCAGAAAATGCAGGTCAAAAAAGCGATCATTCAGGATGGAAATACCGGAGGTCTCCGCAGCCCATACAAAAGTGATTTTCCCCTTTTCAGGTTGGCCGATAGTGACATCCTGAATACCCGGAAACCAGTTGCTTATTCCTGCAAAGGTCAGTATTGCCGGATCAAACCGGATCGTAAACTGGAATGAACCCATATTCATGAGATCGGTTGCGTACACTGAAATATCCGTCTGCCCATTTAATGATTTGGAAGGCAATAAGACAATTGATCCCGATGTGGTTTTTACCGGATTTTCAACATAGGGTATATTAGTAGGCGGAGTGTAAGAAGCATTGGCATCTCCATAGCATAATCCGTCAAAATTCGATATAACATTAGCGCCGCTTACGTTGATCGGTGAATTATTAAATAACCAATCTCCGGCATCAAATGAATTGACAATAAAAGCAATCCGTTTCTTGATCATAAGTACATCGCTTGCAGTCAGCGTGCCTGATCCATTGACATCTCCGGAAGCAAGAAATATCCCCGATAAAGGGCTGATATTGGCAATGTGTTTTTTAAACAACAGTACATCTGCAGCGCTTACCCCTCCCCACGACTTGGAGGTTGCCGGAGTAAGGATATAACTTCCATCGGCGATGCCACTAAAACCATAATTACCACTTTCGTTGGTTGTGGAACTGGCCACAATGGTCCCGTTAATATCTTTAAGATTAAGATGGATATTACTCAGCGGTAACGGCGTCGATTTCGGATAGCCAATTTTACCGCTGATTGTCCTGCCAAGTGTCGTATCTGAAGCAATATGGATATTGTCAATATACAAGTCATTCCCATAGTAATTATAGCTTTCAAATTTGAGCCTGATATTTTTATTTCCTGCCCATGGCGATAAATCAAGCGTATAACAGCCGCTTCCGAAACTCCCTCCGCACCAATCATCTGTGACTGTGGGAAAAAATTCATCGGTCATCAGGGGATGGGTTGCAAAATTCCCTGATCCGTTTTCACTTGCCTGGAAGATCCGTGTCCAGCTATTTCCGCAATCGGCGGTAATATAGATAATCAGGGAATCACGGGACGAGTTAAATCGTCTGGCATAGGCATGCTGAAAGGTCATGGAAACCTGATCGGTTCCTGAGAAATCGAGTACCGGGGTTATCATCTGATCCCGTTTACCGGCCGTGATATAATTATAAAAATTCATCCATGCTGCTTTATCTCCCGGAGATGTGCCTCCAACCGATGCGATGTTCCATGTAACGGTTTCATCCGGGTTGACGATATCCCAGTTATTGTTGCTAAATCCATGCTCAAAATCTTCGTTAAAAGGAAGCGGGGTACCGCCAACATTAATAAAACCGGTTCGGGCAATCGTATCTGACCCATTCGAATTTGACGCTATGAGGGTCACCGTATAATTTCCAGGTTCGTTAAATTTCACATCGGGATTCTGTGATCCGGCGTTTGTCCCGTTCATGAAAGAGACAGTTGCCGGAACAAATGACCAGTTCCAGGCATTTGGGCAGTAAGTTGTTTTATCGGTAAATTTTACGGTAGGTTGGTCGAAGGAGCAAAAAGCTTTTTTATCCGCTTCAAAATCAGCGATCGGGATTAATGTTGCGCTGACCTGGATATATTTTGACAGAAGCAGTGTATCGGATCCATCGGTATTGGTCACAATCAGTTGAACATCGTATTTGCCTGGTGTTTCGTAGGTTATACCGGTCGGATTCCGTTGATTTGAGGTTGACGGATTTCCGCCCTGGAATGTCCATTCCCGGGTAAAAGGAACTCCGGTGGAAAGGTCGGTGAAATTTACACTGCATCCCACAGGAATTTGTGTCTGATCTGCTGCAAAATTTGTCATGGGCCTGCTGAAAAACATTTCCGATTCCCATAAACCTCGACCGTAGGTCGATGCTTTGATTCGGTCGTTGGCCGGATTGGCATCATCATAAAAAATCTCGAGTTCGGTCACCTTGGCGTTGACAGGTAATCCGTTACTGAATGAATTCCAGCCACAGTAAGCATAATCCCGATAAAAAACACCCATGTCAGTGCCGATGTACGTGCCATATAAACTGTGCTTGTTGTATACTATGCAACTGATGTGAACATCGGGAAGTAACCCGGTCCAGTCATTCCAGCTGTTTCCTTTATCCCAGGACATATAAACCCGGTTATCAAACGTAATATAAACGATATCCTCATTGTATGGATGAGCCTCGATATCTGTGATCGTGGAACTCACCGGTAATTTGCTCGACAGGTTTATCCATACCGGCGCATCTGATTTACAGTTGTCGGTCCGGTATAGTTTATTCCCTCCGGCAACATATAAAATATTGGTGTTTTTAGGTGATTGTTCCAAAACATTCAGGTTATCGCCGGTAAGGCCATTGGAAATTTCCGTCCATGTCACATTATTGACATTTGGGGCTTTGATATTATTACTGCGCCATACATTTTTATAACCGATAAACATGGTTTTCGGATCATTTTCATCAATCAGAAAAGGGGTAACCCATCCACCGCTTTCCGTAATGCCATTCGTATTGAGACCGGCAATTTTTCCCTGTCCGGTATTGTTATAATGCCGAAAAATATCCCCATAATACAAGGTAGAATAACGATAATGAAAGTCGACAGGATCCACGGCACATTCCATCCCGTCGCCACCATTGGCAACAGTCCATGTTGACCCTTCATATACTGACGATCCGTTATCCTGATATCCATTGATCACAAGGTCATCAACTGTTGCGCTTTGGCCAAGTTTGTAAGTTTGGCTGATGGCTAATCCATCGGTAATCTCGTTCCAGGCATTTCCGCCATTGTCGGTCCAGTATATTCCACCGTCGTTCCCGATGTACAATTTCCCGTTCAGCGGGGAATATTCGAAAACATGCTGATCAGCATGAACGGAAGGTCTGTTGCAACCTCCATACCAATGAGAGTTTATGGTCCAGTTGACACCACTGTTGGTTGATTTCCATGTGTCAACTCCGCCCGAATAGATGATGTTTTCGTTGGTCGGATCGACTGCAATTTCCAGGTCGTACCAGGCCTGTCCTCCGGTACCGCTACCATCGCATGACCAATCCATGATATTGGGTGAATGGGATTTTTCAATAAAGCTGATCCCATTGTTTGTCGATTTGTAAAGACCCTGGAATTCATTGCTATTATTGGATAAAAGGAAATAAACCACATCCTGGTTTGCCGGAGTAACACCGATTACACCACGGACGCCTATGGTCAGCCCGGCGGTGATTTGGTTCCAGCTTTCACCCGTATCCATTGAACGGTAAAATTTACCGCTGGCGGATGCATAAATTACCGAGGGATCATTTGTTTTGAAAACAATGTCTTTAAAATTCCCGGACATTTTATTTGTCCAGTTCAATCCACCATCGGTCGTTTTGAAAATACCTCCTGTTGTCGCGGCCAGCAACATATCCTGGTTCCCCGGATGAATAATTAACCGGCCTACAGTCACGTCGCCCATTCCGTTGTTTGATGATGACCAGGTAAGTCCTCCATCGAAGCTTTTCATCACTCCTAAACCTGCAGCATCTCCGGCATCCCGGTCACCGGTACCCATATAGATAATCTCTGGATTGTTATAGTCCAACATAATGGCCGAAACACCGGCAGTAGGAAGATTGTCGGTATTGCTGGCCCAGGTTAGCCCTCCGTCGTGGGTGACCCACAATCCCCCCGAAGGGGCGCCTATATAAATTGTATTGGGGTCTGTGGGATGAAACGCGATGGCATTGATCCGGCCTAAACCTTTATAACCACGTTCTCCCAGTGGGATGGTGAAAGGTCCCAGATTGGTCCAGTTTCCATAGATGGATCGGGGTGAATTTGCAGGGTTTGAATAAAATTCCCGGTAAGCATTGACCGTACGTGATTCCGATGGGCGTTCGCCCGTCGGAGAAACACGGCTTTGCATCATGTATTCCCAACGTTTAAAGGGTTTCCATCCACAGCCCCTGGTGATTGGTCTGTTTTCCCAATACTTATTGAATGCCGATTGTACCTTAAAGAAGTTAATACTAGGGTCCTGCATCATTTCAATCCAATAGGGATAATGCGCCGTATCAGGTTGATTGATCGTCACATTCTGAGACCTAAGAGATATTCCAAGACCAAACAGAATAATGAAACTAATGATGTATGATGTCTTCATCGGCATTGTATAAATTTATTATTGGAACTTACCCTCTTGGCCCCCTATCCTTCAGGAAAGGGGGCCAAAAGTGATATTACTTGATTTTAAAACTATTTTACTGAAGGTACATAAGATCCATTGGCATCGCCATAAACAATGCCGTAAAAATCCTGGGTCAGATCACTCCCATTAACGGTAAAAGGAACGCTATTAAATAACCAGTCACCGGCCGGGAATGAGAAAATGATTGCGGCTATTCTTTTCCGCATTAACAGAACATCTATGGCGGTAAGGGTGCCGGACGCGTTAACATCTCCTGCAGCCAGGTATATTCCGTTCAATTGTTCCACCCCAATGATGTGTTTTTTGTACAGAAGGACATCGGTAGCGGTTACCCCTCCCCACGGTTTTCCGGTACTTGCTTCAAGGGTGTAATTACCGTTGACTACATTGGTGAATGAATAATTTCCTGTAGCGCCGGTCGTTGTCGTTCCAATGACTGCTCCCGATGCGTTCTTCAGTTTTATAACCACTCCCGGTAGAGGTGTCTGGGCAGTATTGGGGTATAATACCGCACCGTTGAGGGTATATCCGGTTGTAGTGACAGAAACAGTAAAATCATCAATATACATTCCGTCCTTGACCGTATTAACATCGCTGGTAAAACGATACCGTAACCACACATGCGGACTACCCACATAATTTGTCAGGGTATAGGTTTTCAATAACCATTGGGATTGTGCTCCTGTATACTGAGTCAGCTGGGTCCAGCTTTGATTATCAGTAGAAATCATCAGGTACATATAATCATAGTTATTTTCGAGATCATATTTCGTCCAGAAGGAAACGGAGGCATCTGAACAATTAGCTAAGCTGAATGGTCCCAGGTAAGCGGAAATATCCTTATTGTCTCCATATTGACCTTGAGGGCTCTCGGATATGGAATGGGTAGGAGAGTGGGAAGCGGTAGTGGACAGACCCCAGGTATCTTCAAATTGCCAGTATGGCGCTCCTGATTCAAAATTATCAGTAAATGGCAAGACCATGGGGATCATGGGTTTGAGGGTGACTGTATTGGACTTGGGTGTCTCGCGATTTGTCGCGGAATCGATTCCGGTTACGTAATATGAATAGGGGGTGCCGTTTGTAACAAGGCTATCGGTATATGTATATCCGGTTGTACTGTCATAAGGAGCAACTTCTGCATTCCTGTATATCCTGAAGTAATTCATTCCGATCAGGGTATCCCATGAGAGGATAATTTTACTGTCGCCCGGGATTCCTACAAGATGCTGTGGAGCCGAAAGTATATTGGCCATGGTGGCAACCGAAGCGATAGTGGCCTGGGTAAAGGTACCAACCATCGGGAAACTGTTTACGCTGGGGCCGATCAGGTCGTCGGAAGTATGGATATATGGGCTGTAATGCTGGCTGTCTTCAAATGGAAAAATACCCATGAAACCATGGTTGTTAAAAGAAGTATGGTCGCTGTCGCCTCCTGAAAGCTGGCCATCATCAACAGTAAAATCGGGCATATAAAGTGAAACGACATCTTTGTAAAACTGAACCAGAGGTTCAGCCGAAGCCGGAGCGATCATGTCGGTATGGATGGCTTCACCGGCATAAAGATACCCACACATGTCGGTATTGAAATAACCCAGGATATTCATTCCCTGGTTCTGGGCCATGGTAGCGTATGCAGCGCTGCCATAAAGTCCGTATTCCTCTCCTGAAAAAGCAATAAAAATGATCGTACGGTCAAAAGTGTATTGACTCATGATGCGGGCGATTTCGATTACCGAGCTCGTGCCGGTGGCATTGTCGTCGGCCCCGGGTGCATTTCCACTATATGAATAGGAATCATAATGTCCTCCAAGGACAACATATTGATCAGGAAATTTGGTCCCGGTCAGGGTAGCGATGACATTGGCGCTTGAGGGCTGACCGTTTACCGTAAAGGTTTGCAGGGTAACAGGTAACCCGAAGGATTCGAATTGGGATTTGATCCAGTTCTGTGCTTCAATGGACTGCGGTGTTAAGCAATTCCGGGTTCCATAATCCTGCAAATGCTGAACGGAATTCTGGATATTGATGATATGTACCTGGGCCATGAGTTCAGTTATAAAAGGATCAATTTCACGGCGGGGTTGTGGGTTCTTGAATCCCTGGTCGGGGAGAGTAATGGCAGAATTATTAATCCTGACCACCCCACCGTGTACCGAAGGGAATAATCGGGTTACATTATCATTACTGACCTGAACGATGAGGTAGTGGTCTGTCTGATCAAGGATTTCAATATACTGCCCGATCCTGGAAAGATAATCGGCTTTGTTTGCCTGGTTTGTCCAGAGGATAAAATAGTTTTCGCCAGTTTTCCAGGCATTTTTCTGTAAAAGTTTACCATCTGCCGGGATCTGTGCATCTGCTGTTGCAATCAGGAATTCATTACAGGAATAATTAATACGCAGATTTACGGAGTTGAGATATTTCTTAACCGCGGAAGGATCTTTAACATCGAATTTGAGCAGATCGCCGGCAAAAGCAAATACCGTCAACCAAAAGAAAACGAACAACAGTAAATTTTTTTTCATAATCAGAAGTTTATGGTATGTAATTGGGTTGATTTGGATTCTCCAAAGTTATAAATTTATTGTGAACACATGAATATCAGAGATTAAAAAGGTCCACTTTCTGTTGGAGCATGGCGATATTGTTCCCCAGTTTGGCAAAGACTTCCGAAGCGCCGGCACCGGAAATCTCCAGTTCCCGGATAAGTTTTCCTAAAATTGTAGCGCTTTCTCCTTCCCTTTTGGAGCCTTCAACCACTTTCACAAAAGCTCCATAGAGATCGGTATTTACCACTGTGGTAAAGTCTTTCAACGGAATTCCGGCTATCCGGGACAATGAGGCCAAGCCTGATTATATCAACTTATTTATCCCCTTCAATCTCATTTTTCCATCAGCAGCAATCATTTTCAAACCGTGACAATTCGTCACGGTTTCATTTCCTTCATTTTTTAACCTTTCTTTTAATTTCCGCCAGTATGCATGCGGGTCAATACTCTCTGTAAGTACTTCGAGGACATCAACAATGGAGAAATACCATTTTTCCTGGTCGCTGTCCCAATGACAACGCACTTGCTTTTGATTGAATAGTTTTATGGCTGTTTCTTTTGTCATATACATGCGCTGTTAGTATATACAAATGTAACCTTTATATCCTTTACGGAAATCATCATAATATTTGACATTCATGTAAATAATGTGTATATTTACATCATAACCCATACAGTGTCAACCTTAATACCCAATTCTCAGGAATAAAATACCCCTAAGCGTTCGTCCTCATTTAATTGATCAGCTCGTAAATCTTTGAGGTACACTGTTTAAACGAACGTATATGAATTCCAGGAAACCACAGATGAGGTTGGCATTGGCAATGTTGCCATGGGTCATCGTATTATTTTTTTTCGGAGTAGTCCGTGTTCAATCACAATCCCTTTCGTTCTACCAATTAAACTTTCTTTATGACGGAACCCCGACCTATAACTCCGAATGGGGAGCGGCGGATCTGACCTTTACAGGAAATGCCAATACCTTGTTTTTCAATCTTACCGTCGACACCTCCTGGGTAATCCAGAATATGCCTGTGCTGACTATCCGGAATGAAGGTGAAGTACAAACCCAGCGATTCTGGTTCCCGATTGGCGTTTCCGGTATCGCAGTGACTAATCTTTATTATGGGTATTCATTGACATCAGACTTCGCGGAAAAACCTGCAGCCAATCAGATATCTCCTGTAAGTCCTGATACGGTGAATATATTTACAGGCTTCACCGGCAACTCTCCCGGTGGGGGAGGCCCCGGCCCTGCATTCAATTTAAAAGGTGGGGTGCCTGTAGGTCCACCCCGGAAGCATAAGAACTTCCCGAACCAGGAGAGCCCTAAGAATTTTTGTGTGCCGACCGGGATTTCAAACTCGATGCAATGGTTGAACGGTGAAAATGATTTAGGGATCGATCCTGCCAATATGGAGATCAGCGCCTTGGGTAATGCTCTCCATACCACCACCAATTTCGGTACGGAAAAAAACAACATCTACTACACGAAGAAAAAGTATTGCAGGGATAACAAGATTCCGATTACGACACATCAGGCAAAGGGATACCAGATCGCTGATGTACTGGATGAAATAGCGGCAGGCCAGGATGTGGAAATGATGATTGATTGGAAAGGTCAAGGTGGAAAAGGGCATTGTGTGGTTGTAACCGGTGGAACACCCCTTGGGGATGACCGGTACCACCTGGTCATCAGCCACGATAAGGATCAAAATAAAAATCCCGGAGGATGTGTGGATGAAAACACCGTTTATGACAAGAAAAAGAAAAATTGGGAAGGCGCCCTGTCCAATGCAGATGGGGAGAGCGGGAGTATCCTTTTCCTGATTGAATGTCCTGATAAAAAGTTTAAGCAACAAGATCCAAAGATTCCTGGTGGAAAAGTTCATAAATTCATACCGGAAGTAAAATCGGAATTTAACCACCGTCAAACTCAAACCAAGAACCTGGTTGTGTCAGGGTATTCCAATGATACTCCTGCTCCGCCCTTGGGTAATATGATGATAGTGAATTTTTCATGCAATGCCATCATGGACATATCTCTGGATACTGGTAATGCTTTCCAGAATTTTTCCTTAAATTGTGATATGACTGTCCTGTATTATCATGAACTGGATTCTTCAGGCAGTGAATACTATGACACGGAGATCCTGCATATGAATTTAACAGGGGGGAATTTGCCGCCAGGAGTTATGCTCCGGGAGTCTCCAGACAGCATTTCTTCAGGGTTTATGAAAATTGAACCCATTCCCGAAGGAGTTAGGGTTGAAAGTTTTTTTGATGTCTTTTTCGAAATAAGCCTGGATGGCGGAATGACCTGGTTACGTGATGAAAACGTTTCTACCGTTTTATATGCTGACGGACCGGATGTCCTTGAGGATATTTTCCTGCAAAACCTCACCGTGAAAACCGGTGAAACCGATTGTTTTGATGCCACCAATACGATCACACTGGCAGGTGGAGGAACTATATTTGAGGTGTCAGATGGTGGCAATGTGACACTTATTGCAGGTAATTCTATTGTTTGCAAACCAGAATCCAGGGTGTTTCCCGGAGGATATTTGCATGGTTATATCGCCTCTTCAGGGCCATGGTGTAATTCAGGAAACGTTCCTCCGGCGGTCCACGCCATGGAATCTGAAGCAAGACGCAATGAAATGCCTCCTGAACGAATGATTTACCGGCAACCTTTCTTCATTGTTTATCCAAACCCAACCCCGGGTAAGTTCACCCTAGAATTTTCCGAGACGGATAATCCTGATCAAGTCTATATTGAGATTTATAGTATCCGGGGTGAAAATGTTGTAAAAGAAAGTTTTTCCGGGCAGCGGAAACGTGATTATACCCTTGACATGAAACCTGCAGGCGTCTATATTCTGCGTGTCATCCGCAGTGATGAGGCCAAAGTGGTTAAGATAATCAAGAATTAGGACGCCTTACGGAAACTAAGAAATCCTTTTCCTCAGAGGACCCTCTCTTAGGCATACTGGATTATTGCAAGGCATGGTGGTTACCGCGGTTATAAATCTCAATCACCTCCTGGTCTTATCACATACAAATACAATTTTGATAAATTCTTCCTTCTGAATCACATCCTCCGGGATTTCTGCATGAAGAATACCGGGAATAAGCCCTGCTTTCAATACAGCCTTTTTGGTTTAATCACCGCATCCCCCTCTTCCTTGAGGAGGATGGGTGCAGGTGTTGAGGTCCTCAATGTAAATTCCCCGCCCCTTGGGGCGCAATTCGGGTACAGGGCTTGCCCGGGGTTCATACCAATTGTCCTGGTTAAACCTGGTTAAACATTAACCCTAATCTCCGATTTTTCGTTAATAAAATCAGTTGTTTTATCTGATATCAGAAATATTAAATGCTTAATGAAGCTAAACGCTTATCTGACGCTTATCTGACGCTTATCTGAAGCTTAACTGATGAAAGCATGGACAGAGCATGAAGGATAATTGATAAGAGCCTGATAAAAAATTGAAAACAGACAAATTATTGATTTTGTATATGTTATGTTTTGTGAGTTTTTTAGAATTCATGAAATTGGAACTTTCTTATAGTATTTATTTGATTATCTACCGCTTTACACTACCAGGGCTCTATCGAGCCCTTTATTTTTGCCACCAGAAATTTTATATAACCAACCCAATGTAAAAAGAACGCTTTCGTAGTATTTTAAAGCCATTGTATCCGTAACAAACCTGTCCGGTGTTGTAGTAAGCTCCATTGCTGAGGAACTCAACCCCTGTACTCCCCAATGAGAAGAGGCCGGGGGATGAGGTGATTAAAGCATAATATTATAGTAAAGTTATATACAAATGAAAAAAGAGTTGCTGGATTTATATTTTTTAATGTACTGATATTGTGAATAGTATAAGAAAGTAATTTAAATAGTTACGATATGGTTAATAAAAAATCAAAAAATTACTTAATTATGCCAATTAAATATCCTATTTTCGTAAATTCTATTACATGTTAATGTATTTGGAAAAGTAAATATCTGACGTCGCTTATCATTTATTTGAATTTTGATTGAATAAGGTCCTTGGTTTTACTTCTTTACTCCGGTTAACATATGATACCCCTAAGTAAACGTATTCGCAAAAAATAATCCTAATTGATTAATAATTAATTAATACATAAAGCACATGAGACGATTTTCCAAATTAGTATTAACAACAGGCCTTTTCGTATTGGCAACCGTACTGGCTAAGCAGACTTTTGCCGATAATCCTCCACCGCCACCCGGCGGGCATGGTTCAAATGGCAATCAGGCTCCGGCAGGAGCTCCCATAGATGGAGGCTTGGGTATATTGTTAGCGATGGGTGCAGCCTATGGCTGTAATAAACTGTACCAGGTACGAATGGCAAAACAGAACAACCTAATGTAGGATCGTTTTACCAGAACGACAATAAATCCATCGGAAACGGATTTTACAATTAAATAAAACCTTTTACAATTCAATGAAGAAGTGTTTGTTAATCCCGCAAACCTGAATTTCCTTTCATATCCTGGCAAAGGAATAATAAGCTTCGACTGATCTTCAATTGTTGTTGACGATCCAAAAATATAAAATATTGATTATCTAATTGATGCATTCTAAAAAATGATTAAGGATTATTTTGTAAAAAAGTGAAAATATGAGACCTTTAATGTACGTAATGTTTCTGCTAGGCTGCACAACATTGCTGTCGTTTGCAGCCTTCTTTTCGTTTTTCAAACAAAACTGTGTTTGCTGGCGCTCCTTTTGTAAAATAATTTAAGTATTGTATATTAATTAGTTACAGTGTCATCAAAAATAAACAACCGGACAGTAATGAAAAATTACGACTATGAAAAAAATATTACAATTCAGTCATTACGTGATTATTGGACTAGTATTCATAATACTTAATTCTATTTATGTAGCAAAGGCAGCTTCTATAGACAATACATGGGATGGATCTAGTAGTACTAATTGGCATACGGCAGCTAATTGGAGTAGAAATGTTGTTCCTGTCAGCGGTATTAATGGTGACAATGTTATTATCCCGGCAGGTCTAACAAACTATCCTGTACTATCTGCTGCCGGAGCATGTACGCAAATAAAATCCATGGCTAACGGAACTTCAATTTCGGGAACAGGTACATTGACAATTAGTGATAATAGTGGTATCGTTAGTGTAGCAGCAGGTACAGCGACTATATCATGCCCTTTAGCAGTGTCTGCCAGTCCTACTTTTTCAGTTACCGGAACCCTGACTATATCCGGTGTTATAAGCGGAGCAGGTACCAGTCTGACTAAAGCAGGGACTGGAATATTGATACTATCCGGGTTGAATTCCTATGTTGGACAAACGATAATTAGTGCAGGTACGTTAAAACTTGGAGCAACAGGAACTTCACCAAACGGTCCCCTTGGTACGATAGCTGGTAGGACTTCCGTTACCAGCGGCGCTGCTTTAGATTTAGCCGGTTTTACACTGGCAACTGCAGAGCCACTAACGCTTAACGGTACCGGTATTTCAAGCGGAGGAGCGTTGACAAACAGTTCAGCAACTGCAGCAAGTTACAGTGGATTACTAACCCTTGGCAGTGCGAGCAGTATAGAAGCCAACGCAGGAACTATTAATATAACCAATATCGGTACTATAAGCGGAGCAACCTTTGGGTTAACATTGGGTGGAACCGGTACCGGGAGTATTACAAGCATTATTGGAACCGGAACAGGTACGCTTACCAAAGCAGATGCCGGAACGTGGACGCTATCGGGAGTAAACACATACACGGGTGCTACAACGATCAGTGCCGGAACACTAAAGCTTGGAGGATCAGATAGAATAGCTAACACCAGTGCCCTTACCGTTAACGGTACATTTGACCTGGCAGGATTTAACGAAACAGCAGGATCACTTGCCGGGACAGGTACTGTTACAAGTTCAGTAACAGGCAACTTAACACTTACCGCAGGAGGTAATAATACAAGTACTACCTTTTCCGGTACCATAGTGAATGGCACTGCAACAGCTATCGCTTTGACTAAAACTGGCACCGGGACATTAACCATTTCGGGAAACAATACTTACACAGGTTTAACAACTATAAGTGCAGGCACGTTAAAGCTTGGAGCAGCCGGAACTTCACCAAACGGTCCACTTGGCACAGTAACGGGTGCGACTTCAGTAACCAGCGGAGCTGCTTTGGATTTAGCGGGTTTCACACTGGCAACTGCAGAGCCACTAACGCTAAACGGAACCGGCATTTCAAGCGGAGGAGCCTTGATGAATTCAGGAGTTGCTGCGACTTACAGTGGATTACTAACCCTTGGCAGTGCGAGCAGTATTGAAGGTGGAACAGGTACAATTGTCATAAGCAATGCAGGAACAATCTCGGGTGCAGGTTTTGGTCTTACCCTTGGAGGTGCTGCTGGTGGAACACTCACAAGCATACTTGGAACCGGAACAGGCGCGCTTACCAAAGAAGATGCCGGAACGTGGACGCTATCGGGAGTAAACACATACACGGGCGCTACTACAATAAGTGCAGGGACACTAAAACTTGGAGGATCAGATAGAATAGCTAATACCAGTGCCCTTACTGTTAACGGTACATTTGACCTGGCAGGGTTTAACGAAACAGCAGGATCACTTGCCGGGACAGGTACTGTTACAAGTTCAGTAACAGGTAACTTAACACTTACCGCAGGAGGTAATAATACAAGTACTACCTTTTCCGGTACCATAGTAAATGGCACTGCAACAGCTATCGCTTTGACTAAAACTGGCACCGGGACATTAACCATTTCGGGAAACAATACTTACACAGGTTTAACAACCATCAGTGCAGGAACATTAAAGCTTGGAGCAGCAGGAACTTCACCAAACAGTCCCCTTGGCACAGTAACGGGTGCGACTTCCATTACCAGTGGTGCTGTTTTAGATTTAGCCGGTTTTACACTGGCAACTGCCGAACCACTTACGCTAAACGGAACCGGGATTACCAGCTCAGGAGCCTTGATGAATTCAGGAGCTGCAGCAACTTACAGTGGATTACTAACCCTTGGCAGTGCAAGCAGTATTGAAGGTGGAACAGGTACGATTGCCATAAGCAATGCAGGAACAATAACAGGCTCAGGTTTTGGGTTAACATTGGGTGGCGCACAAGGTGGAATACTCACAAGTATACTTGGTACAACAACAGGTACGCTTACCAAAGAAGATGCCGGAACATGGACTTTATCGGGTGCAAATACTTACACTGGTTTAACAACGATCAGTGCAGGAACATTGAAGCTTGGTAATGCTGCAGCTTTAGGCACAATTGCGGGAGGAACTTCCGTTACCAACGGCGCTGTACTTGATTTGGGCGGGATCACGTTATCAACAGCAGAACCCCTTACTTTAAATGGCTCCGGCATTTCAAGCGGAGGAGCGTTGACAAACAGTTCAGCAACTGCAGCAACTTACAGTGGATTACTAACCCTTGGCAGTGCCAGCAGTATAGAAGCCAACGCAGGAACTATTAATATAACCAATGTCGGTACTATAAGCGGAGCAACCTTTGGGTTAATATTGGGTGGTACCGGTACCGGGAGTATTACAAGTATTATAGGTACAACAACAGGCACGCTTATCAAAGCAGATGCCGGTACGTGGACTCTTAGTGGTGCAAATACTTACACTGGTTTAACAACGATCAGTGCAGGAACATTGAAGCTTGGTAATGCTGCAGCATTAGGCACAATTGCGGGAGGAA